>NZ_JAMYKU010000001.1:0-571685 GCF_040317575.1 Mesorhizobium sp. M1423 | reverse complement strand
GTTGCTGGACCTCTGCTACTCGCCGACACTCAACCTTACCACATCTGCTGACACTCGAGCCACGGTGACCACCGCCGTCACAGTTAGCGCATTTCTCATATTCAAGCTTTGATGTTGTTCAACCGATCAACCCGCGCGTAGGGCGCGATTTGCGAGCGCCTCCACATATCATCGGCGGTCCAGCAGAGATTCATTTGTCACCGGCCAGGCGCATCATTCCGTAGGTATGCTTGACTAAGCCGAGGAGAGCGGTCATTCAGGCTGGCGAAGTCGCGTGCCAAGATTGGCCTCCGCTCTGGACGCTTGTCTCGCTAATTGGGAACCTGCTCGAGTGCAGACCGCCAACCGCCGGCGTCCGCTGCCGACAAGCGTGAATCCGCTTGGTTCCGCACCGGTCGGTACTTCCCGACGGCGAGGTTGACCCGGCACGGGGTGCTAGTCGCGTATCCTGATTCCGCTGTCGCATGAATCCCACGACTTCGCTTAGCGAGGCCGAAGTTGATCTCTGCCATCTACCAGGTTGAAGCATCAACCCGCATATTTGTGTCGTAAGCTGACGTGCCGCGAATACGCCGTTTTCGGTAGGCGGGCTTTATGGCGGGCGCGCAACCTATTCTTGTATTTTTATCAATGTAAAACAATGTCTTATGGCGGAGAGGGAGGATTCGAACTCCGCGCTTGGAAGAGCGTCCTTCTCGTCTTCACCGTGCAGGCCGGTTACTCTGGGCGGCAGAGTGCCCTTCCGCGCTTCGCCAAACCTGCCGTGGAAAAGGCCTTGCCGTTTTTTCCGGCGGGGCTTTGATCAGATCGCGACTATTAGTGATTTATGCTGGAACTGGTTGCGGAGGTCGGAGTCGGACTTATTTGCGCTGATTAAGAAGCCCCGTCAGCAAACGAATTCGGTGGCCGCACTGTATTGACGGTATCCCTCTCCCGACTCGAACCCCCGAACTCGTTTGCGAATTATTGGCAGCAAGCCGCCTAACCCTTCCCGCTCATCAGTTCAGAAAGCAGGCGCCTGCTTGGAAGTGCGGGCCACGCGAATCTACGGCGCTTCGTTTCTTTCTGTCGCGATTGCCCCGCTTCGAGCATCCGACGTGAGATGACCTCCTGCTGCTGGCGCAGGTGGTCGCTCAGCAGTTTGTTGCGCGTGATGTAACCTGCATTAACACCCGGGATCGAGTGGTTCATCAGAAGGTGGACGTCCAGCTCCGCAACGCCCGCGGCCTGGGCGATGGTGCGGAACGTCTGCCGCAGGTCATTCCCCCATTTCGACAGATCGCTGCGTTTTTCCTTATGCTCGATAATGTGACCGCTTTTGCTCTCGGCTGGGAACAGCCATTCACGCGATTGTTCGCCATAGAGAGCCCGGCCAATGCGCATCACTCGAACCAGGCAGCGGATCATGGCTCGCGAAAGCGGTATGTCGAATGCCTTGACCTCGCCGCCCTTCGGCCTGGGTATGTGCAGGACACGTGCGCGAAAATCGACATGCTCGACCCTCGCCTTCCTGATCGCCTCAGGGCGATGGCCTGAGAGCAACATGAACAGATGCAACTCCCGCCGAATTGGGTTCTTCAATGCCGTGAGTTGGGTGAACCAGTCCTCGAGGTCCGAAAGCCCCAGCGCGGTATTGCGCCGATGTTCGGCATTCCAATCTATGGCTGAGACCGGATTGTCCGCTGGCAGCGTGCGGGCGGCCCTGCGAGCATGATTGTAGACGGCGCGCAGCGTTCGCATGCACCCGTTTGGCGATATAGGCGCCGTTCTCCTTGGTGAGTTTCTCATGCCGCACGGTCACGATGGAAGGATCGTTGCCGAGCTTGGAAAGCGGCTCGTCAAGCCAATCAGCCAACAGCCGCTCGACGTGATCACGATAGTTGTTGATCGTCCCACCGCTTCGGCCTTTGTTCTTCATATGCCCGTCGCGATAGCGTTCCCAGGCAATGCGCAGCGTGGGGTTCGCAATCGATGGCAAATCAACCGCTGCAACATTGCCGTCCGGCTTGCGTGTCGACGCGCGAGGGTCAACGCCGTTGGCGATCTTGCCAAGAATATCCTTCGCCTTCTTCCGCGCCGCGCGCGTCGTGAGTTCACCAACCTCAGCAACCTTCATTCGGACGGAAAGCCGCTTGCCCGCCTTCCTTCGCTCACCCTGGACAACGAATGTCTTTTGCCGTTTGCCCACAAGCACCATGAAGCCCGGCAGATCGGTGTCACGAGCAAAATATTGGCCCGAAGACGCCGGCTGGAGACGTTCGATGGCGCGGTCGGTGAGGGAGAGGCGAAGGTCTGTCATGAAATTAGTACGGGATTAGTACGGCAATTGCGTCGTGTTCGATCTGGCTCGATCTGTTGGTTTGTCTACCCCATGATAGTCGCGCAGTACGAAAACAGCAACAACTTTAACATGTTAGAACCAGCGCAATCGTACAACGAGCGGCATTGGGAAACACCAGGAAAGGCGATCTGACAAATTCCTAATCTGTAGGTCACAGGTTCGATTCCTGTCGGGATCACCACTCAGTCACTGGTAGTATTGGCTGTGTCGACTGGCTCGAAATTCGGTCGACATTTCCGCAGGTTAGGCTGCGCTGCCCTTAATCTGCCGGGCTCACAGTCCCCGGTCAGTCTCTGGTTCCGCTCAGTTTCAAGGCCTGTCTCTCTGACCGGTTTTCCGTGCCCTATTGTTTTTGTGACCGATGCAGAGAGATTGGCGATGTGACCGCTTCTGGAGAGAGCGGCAAGGGAGCAGGCGATGATTAAAAGCCTAGAACGGACTGCTGCTGGTTCCAATCAACCGGAAGATCGGCGAGCCGAGCGAGCCGCCTGGCGGTTAGGCTGATAGGCTGATTGCCTGCCAAAATGTCTCCCACGATCGCCGGAGAAAGGAAGGCTAGTGGTAACGCCTTACTTAGGTCGGCTCGGTGGATGCCGGTAGCTTTCGAGATTTCAGAAATGCTTCGAGCCGATCCATCAGTGAGTGCCGACAACATCGAGTGCGACCTGGCCAGCAGGTTGACGAGGCTCGGGTCAGGAACCCTTTCGCGCTTTGGCTGATCTCCAATGATCAACCGCGCCTCATTCCCCCGCCTCTGAATCTGGCATGCGACGGTGATCCTCTGAATCTCTGACGCAATGACAGGTCGTTGGGAGTTTGTTGCATCGGATTGTCCGTTGCTCGGTGATTGTAGGATCACACTCACCAAAACGGCAGGATTGATCACGAGCTCAATGATCTCGGGCGAGAGCGTTATCCTGATGATCGCAGTTTTGACGATCGATCTACGTTTTGCATTACATCGTGGCGAGTCGCTCAAGAGCGCATCTGCCTCGCTCAAACCGCTCACGATCTTATCCCTTGATGCGTATTGCTCGATCGATTCAGCCAGTCGCGATTTGTCGTTCAGCAAAGCAATCACCTGCTGATCGACGATCGCTTCCAATTCGTCGGCAGGAACTCTCCAGCCGCTGTCGTCTTTGCGCCGAGCGGCCTTCAGCCGGTTCGAGATGTAGTAGCGATAGCGCTTGCCGTGATTGTTCGCATAGGCAGGACTCAACCTATCGCCAGTCTCATCGAAGACAAGCCCGGTGAGCAAATGCAGATCCGGGGCATTCGATCGCGATCGGCGTTTCGGCCCTTGTTGCTTTAGAAGGGCCTGAACTGAGGCAAACAATTCCGCGTGTACGATCGGCTCATGAGCGCCATCGTAGCATGAGTCTTTGTGACGAGCTTGGCCGATGTAAACGGGGTTTGAAAGCAGGTGATAAAGTCGCCCGCGACTGATCGATGCTGGAAGCCCGTTAGCCGTCTGGCTTTGATTAAACTCATCGGCCAAGGCCAGCACCGACTTCGATTCCAAATAGCGCCGGAAAATCGTTCGGACGGTTATCGCTGCCGCTTCATCAATCACGAGCTTCTTGTCAACTGCACGGTAGCCGAGCGGAATGGTACCGCCCATCCATATGCCTTTCTTCCGAGATGCCGCGATCTTGTCGCGGATACGCTCTGCGGTCACTTCCCGCTCGAATTGAGCGAATGAGAGGAGTACGTTGAGCGTAAGCCTGCCCATGGACGTCGTTGTGTTGAATTGCTGGGTGACAGAAACAAAGGACACGCTGTGAGTATCGAAGGTTTCAACGATCTTGGAAAAGTCCATCAGCGATCGCGTGAGCCTATCGATCTTGTACACGACCACCACATCGATGCGCTTGTCGCGAATGTCTTGGAGTAGGCGTTTTAGGGCCGGCCTCTCCATCGTCCCGCCGGAGATGCCGCCATCGTCATAGAAGTCGGGAACGAGTTTCCAGCCCAGACCGACTTGCGAGGCGATGAAGGCCACGCATGCCTCGCGCTGTGCATCAAGTGAGTTGAACTCCTGCTCAAGGCCCTCTTCGGTGGACTTTCGCGTGTAGACGGCACAACGCAGTTTTTGCTGATTGCTCATAGCCCGAAGAACCTCGGACCGGACCAGTGGGCGCCGGTGATCTTGCGGGCGATAGCGGAGAGAGACCGATGAAGCTGCCCTTCAAACAAAAACCCTTCTGCGGTCACGTCGACAATGTGGGTCTTCCCGTTCCAATCGCGCAGGATGCGGGTACCCTTGGACAGGGAGCGACGCGGCTTCGAAGCTGCACCCGTATTTTTGTCAGCCCGATGCATCTCATTTGAAGTCGCCGACGCCGAGCCTGATGCGCTTCCTGATCCGTTGATGCCAACCTGTCGCACCGCTTCAGCGAGGCGCTTCTTTGTCTCGATCGACAAGCCACCGAGCCTGTTTGCCTGCAAATGCCAGGCTGCTGCTCTAACTAGAAGTTCGCGCCGTACGCCACTCGGTGGCGGGCATGCGTACGTCTTGCTCCACCGTGCTACGAGCTCATCGCGAGAGAGGTCGCCGAGCGCGGCGACCTCCTGTTGAAGCTTTGGGTCGATAATCATGCTTCAAACAGCCTTGGCCTTGCTGTCGAGCCGATAGCGCCGGACACCGTCCTTGCCTACTTCACTGAGTAGAGGAAAGCCCAGTTTCTTCTTCACAGTCCCAGAGAGAAAGCCGCGCACCGAATGAGGCTGCCAGCCGGTCGCCTCCATCAACGCCTCGATGGTAGCACCCTTGGCCAACCGGAGCTTCTTCAAGACGGTGTCCGTCTTCGTGTCGGCAGGCTTGGGGTTTTTACCTTTATTCGCTACTTCCGCATGCCCAGCTGCCTGCCTCCGAACGCGCTTTGATGGGGTCGCCGCCGCTTGAAGCGAATTGTTCTCAGGCTCGCCGGCCCCAGTGCTTGCCGCTTGGTCAGTTTCGGTAGTGCGCATTGCTTTTCTCCATCAATACCGACATCGGACCGTCCAATGCCTGTACTGACAGGAGCCCGCACTGGGCGGGCTTTAACCGACGCAGGCTATGTTGCCAGCCCCGACAGCAATGCTTGCCGCTCCAAGGAAGTCCAGCACAATAAGGGATTGTTCTCCCGCCGCCCGTATGACCGCAGTGGTGCCGAGAACGGACGGTCGCTTCTGGGTCCCGATCGGCGAAAGCCGCCCTTCGGGTCACCATCGAATGAGGTTTCAAACAACCCATATAGCTGGACCCGCTGTCATTCGCGTTGGCTTAACCGGCCTCGGTTATACTGGCAGAAGATGGAGGGCGCATGCCGGGGCAGTTCGCAATCGGGGTCATCGGCTACGTTGTCGCAGTAAACTTGCTGGCATACGCCGCCATGGTGTTAGACAAGGCTAGAGCCGAGAACAGTTCGCAACGCATTCCCGAGTCGATGCTTCTGAACCTCGCAATCATCGGCGGTAGCATCGGGACTGTGATCGCGCAGCAAACGATCCGGCACAAGACGCGTAAGGAGCCGTTCCGCTCCAGACTCGTTGGCATCGTCCTGCTCCAAGTCCTCGTGCTAATCGCGCTTATAGTGGGATTGGTCGTTACGGGATCGCCCGAAACGCTGTGGCAATTCCTCACATTCTGAGGTGAATTCGGGGCCGATTGCGGGCCGTCAGCTTGGGGTAACAGCCGCGCGAGTAGTGGACGCTGAGGTCGAAGGCGGTAGCGCCACGGATATTCACCAAATCGGACTTTGCAAGGTGACGAACATTCAGGCTGTTGTAACCCACTCCATCTCCGTCATTAGCAACCCTGGTTTACAGGGAACCACTAACTAGGAATTGATCGACAGCGACATGGGCAATGACACAACGGCCAATAATACGCTCCGAAAGAAAGAATTGGGCGAGCTAGCCTTGCGGAATGCTGAGCAAATGGCGTTCCCATCGACCGAATGGGAGGCGAACACCCTTGCGGAGGTTCTCGCCCTACCGCGTGTGACTGTCAGGCGTGCGCCCGAAGAGCAGTTGTTGGCTGCTGGCATGCTTCCGTACGATTGCCATGTAAACTGCTTCGCACAGGCGGCAAACGATCCGGATCGGATGAGCCGTCATGTTTGCGGATGGTTGATCTACGGTTCGGATCTCATCTTGCATTCGGTTGTAGAGACGCGGGGGCATTGGCATTGTCTAACGCCGCAACTGGTGCAGGCACCTTCACAGTTCCAGTTCATACCCGACTCCTTCATCGAATGGCTGGAAACAAGTGATGGAGTGAGGCACGCATTTCGGGGTGGAGTTAGGCTGCCTCGGGCGCTTCGAAAATATCCCGAGCATCATCTTCGGATGAGGGACGAGCTCCACGATCTAATAGCATCGGGCATGTCGGCATTCGATGCCCGGGAAATGGTTGATGTCACCTTGGGCGCCGAACTTAGGAAAATGGAACCCATTTGATTAAATCGCCGACAGCTATCGGGGCCAATGCCAACCGTTGACCATAATTGCGCAATGCTGACGGAAAGGGCTGGGCCGTCAGCCGACTGTCTGCTTTGGGTGCGTTTGGCGATTATGTGCCATTCGGCAATCGCCGTGCCGGTGGACTATTCGGGTGCTGCGATTGCAGCAGCGACCGCGCCCAACATTCGCCACGGTTATTCTCAGCTCACGGACGCTAAGCCAGAAAATTCGTCAGCACATGAAATTTGATATCGATGCCTGCGGCAAGAAATGTGCGACACTCGGCGGCATTCTTTCCTGGTGGAGCATTGAATGAGGACTAAGTTTATCAAAGCAGCTGTAGTAAGCGGAATTGATAGTTTGCCCAGCGACCCCATTGTAATCGTCTCGCCAAATAAGGAGGGCTCTAGAGCCTTTCTCACCTCCGATATTGCAGAATATCAAGAAGCCGTAGTGGTGCGGGAAGCGATCGGCATCAAGGTGACCAGTCATTTCATTTCTCCTATCACCCTTGCCGAGGCCTTCACACACGTACCCGAACACCGCCGTAGTCTCGCCCGCGACGTAAACGTGTTTCTCGTGGTTGAAATCTATGCGGAGCGAGAGCCTGACGAAGTCCAGGAAATTGATGGGACGCTTTTGACATACATGGGTTTCGACGCCGATTCACTACGCTCAACTGCAGACAGCCTCCAACGCGCCGCACTCAGTGGCATCTCGCTAGCTTTTCCAGGCAGTGTTTCGCCGTCATTTCGGGATTTGGCTGAAGGAATCTGCTTTGCGATTGACCCTGCCTCCAATCGGCGAATCTACCACGTACATCCGAGGGTCAGCTCCTCGATTCAGCGACTCGCAGCAATGACTGTGTCGGATGCTCAGGAAGCTCATGAGTTCGCCAGTGCTCTCTGCAATAATCCTAACTTGGAAAGCATAGCGCGGCTCTTGCACGAGTCCTCGAGGCAGAGTGGCAATGGTTTGTTGAAGTTTATGGCCGCTTGGACCGCACTGGAGGTGCTGGTCAACAAACTCGCGCACACCTATGAGCCTTCAGAGGAGCAACCTAAAACCGAGCCGGCGATGACCTATCGGTTTCGAAACATAGCCAACGCCCTGAGCCCCTTGTCAGCGTCACAGGATGTCGAATCGTTCATGGCTGTGAGGACCGCCCGCAACACATTCATGCACTCGATGAAAACAGAGATTTCGTCACTTCCCTCAGACCGGGCGCGCGATTTGGTGCGAAGATACCTGCGCCTTCACATTCACCGCCTGTAACTGTCCCGCAGACTGCCCCTCGCGTCGCCGATCCGGAGTGGGAGGCGAGCGCCGACCAGCCCACGTCTTGGTAGATTGCGGCCAAATCGTCTCGCATCGCGCGGGGCGCCAAATAGTCGTCTCAATGAAGTCCTGCTAGTCTAGCCGGTCGAGAACAACAAGCAGCTTGCTACTGTTCCGCATCGTGACGAGTAACCCGAACAGCTTGACGCGGAGCAAATCCTGTGTGTCTGGAGGAGCCTAGAGGAGGCCCTCATGTCCACGAGACTTCGAGTTTTCGTAAGCAGTACGATGAAAGATCTCGGCGATGCACGCCGCGCGGTTGTCAGCAGGCTGAATGCGCTTAATTTGGAGCCAGTGAATGCTGAGAGAATGCATCCTGACGGAGGCACAAGCTGGGAGGTTCTTCGTGCTGAGATCGATAGCAGCCATCTATTTATCCTGATCAGCGGTGAGATATACGGTTGGATACCCGACTCTGGCCCTGGTGCAGGTGAGGGCAGATCGGTCACACACATGGAGGTCATGCACGCACACTCGATCGGCCTACCGATCTTGCCATTTTTCAAAAGATTGACGTACGATTCACCGCGCGATACGGCAGACGCGAAGGCCCGCGACAATTTCAGACGCGAGATCGCTGACTGGGGAACCGGTAGATTCCGGCAGGAATTCGAATGGAGCGACGATCTTGGGCGATCGGTCGCAGATTCCCTATTGGACCTTTTTCAGGGTTCAGTACTTAGAGAACTTACTGCGCGTACACGTCCACAGAATTTGCCGAGCATAGCTCTGCCTAAGGCTGACTTCAGCCATATATCGATTCCTGCTGGGTTTGTCGGTCACGACGCCGTGCTATTCGCCGGCGCCGGCGTTTCAGCGCCCGCAGGGCTGCCGACTGCGGCCGTCATGATAGAACTTTTCGGCGCGCGTCTGTCTCTTGGCGCGGGCGGCGATCAGCTCCTCGCGCGACACAGGTTCGCGGACGTGGCGGCCGCCTTGCAGTTGCGCTTTGGCCGAAGAGAACTCGAACGAACGGTTGTCCAGGCTTTCGATGTTGTGCAGGGGGTTGTCCCGACGCCCGGCCATCTCGCGGCGGTCTCGAGTTTTCGCCACATCGTTACAACAAACTACGACGACCTGTTCGAACGTGCGGCAACAGAGGCAGGTATCTCCCACACGGTAGTCCATTCGAATGGAGTCACTAGGGGTGACGGCACGAGCCTGATTATCTTTCAGGTCGACGGTTCGATCGCGAGCCCTGGCAGTCTCATAATAACAGAAGACGACGCAGCCCGCACGCGTACCAACGGGCGGTATTGGGACACAATCGCAGACGCGATAAGTGATCGGCCAGTGGTAGTCGTCGGCCACTCGCTCAGAGACGAAAACGCCTGGAAAGTCCTGACGCGACGCGGAAACGGCAAAGGGCTCTATCTATCCCTCACGCCCGATCCAATGGACGACATAATCCGCGGCCGTTTTGGCCTATTGGGTTGTGTTGGCACCGCCAACGATTTCCTGCTGACGTTCCAAAAAGAGACCAGGCAGACAAGCGCAACATCGACGTGATCATGTTGTCGATGCCCGCTGGAAGAGCCGCAACGTCACGCATAGTCCTTAGAGGCCTTCCAGCGGACGGTGCAGGCCATGACCCATGAAGCTCCCTAGCCTGGTAGAATGAGTCGCTGGCGAATCCGTTCTTTAATGTCGTTCGGCAGATCAATGTCCTGCAGAGGTTTGTTCACTCCACCTAGATAGTGCGATGCGCCGAAGAGCTCGCTCTGAACTGTGAGCGCGGACTCGATATCGATTTCCAGGATTTCGGCCAGTGCCTGGAACGTAAGAAACTGACCCGGCCACTTCATGTCTGGACTTTTGGAAAGAGCCGCAAGTGTCGTCCTTGAAAAATTCAGCCCCGTTGGATGAAACGCGCTCTCGCGCATGACTTTGAGATCGCGTGACAAATCCGACAGGATCCGCTCGATGTTCGCGAGCCTTTTAATGCCTTGCTCTAGAACCTCTTCGTTGGGCGACTTGATCCCATAGGTGCTGTGAAAATCCTTGAGATAGTAGGTGTAGGTTTTCTGGTGCTCCTTACGGTCCTCGTCGGTGTAACGGAGCTCAACGTCCATGCGATCCTCCAGACGATCCCGTAAGAACTCAAACCCGGCGCCAAGGAAGTTTCTCGTCTCACCGGAATGAATGATGCGGAATGGCTCGGTATAGGGTCTTTCTAACCCCGGCGTCCATTCTTGTGCGATATTCGCGTTTTCGATACCGGCAATCTGGATCGAAACATCGAAAATATGTCCGAGTCCTTCATTCCTAATCGAGAAGGAGACCCCTCCGCTCTGGAAGGTGATCGACAGGCTGGCCCCGCTCGACAAACTGGAGACCCTTCGCCGGATATCCTCGACTTCGAAGGTGAGCAGCGGATCAATCCGAAAGAGACGCCGCGCATAGAAGCGCTTGTCGGCGGCCTGATGGGGAGCATTTCGCGACGGAGGCACGTCAAGAACAAGGAGGTGCCCTCTTTCCACGTCGATGCGCTCAATCGAAATCTGCAGGCTTGGCGCAATGCGCGACAAAAGACCATCCTCAAGCCACGTTTCGTTTTTGGATGGATCCTCAATCGGACGAACATCCAAAATTCGCCGTTCGTTGTCTTCGTCAATACCGATGATAAGGATGCCACCTATTGCGTTTGCAAGTGCTGTCAATTCCTTCGAAAGTGTCTCGAAGATTTTTTCGTTCTTCTGCTCGAAGAGCCTGGACGATTTGTATTCAAGCGTGGCACCTTCGGCATCACCGCGCTCTTTCATCTCAAGAATGTCGTCAATTGTGCGCGGTCGAAAGTAGGTCATCAACTATGTCCATCTGCTCGTTGCCATCAATTGCATGACTCTGCCATGCAATTCGAAGCAGCACATTGTGGCGACAGCCGAACGCAATCCTTGTTTGCCCGCCCTGTCCTTTATGGAGGAGAAAACCTCGTGGAGTCCACGGCCACTACAACCCCTATGTCTGAGTTCGAGCTCATCGTTCCCGCGCTGCAGGACAGACTGTGAAAGTACCATCGCATTTAAATTAGACTCAAGCCTGCTACGATGGGTGAAGTGGTAATGTTTCGGAATGAAAAGGCTATGAGTGACGTGCAGACGCCGGATAGGCACGGAGGTCTACGGAGGTGTTGGGGAGCCGGTGAGTAGAACTAATCGTCGAGGTCCGAAGCCTAGGGAGATTGCAGACCTCGTGCGGGATATCCTTCGCGCGCGAGCGCCCCTTGCCGTCGACCAGACCAAAGGTACGGGTGACGAACGCGAGGGCGGCGAAGCGGAGGACGTGAGGCGCGAGGGTCGCGGGACCGCAATGTTCCTAGTTGGGGCGGGATGCTCGAAAAGCGCCGGCATACCGCTCGCGTCTGAGATTGCTCGGGAAGCCTCCGTCGCACTCGAGCGCGACTATCGCGCAGCTGATCCCGTCCGTGCCGGATCACCTGTGCCTTCCAACGCAGTGGAAGCGCTCAACGCGCTGATCGAGGGGGGGCACGTCCCGGCGCGATTCATGCCAAAGGACGGAGCCCCTCGCTGGGCTGACCTATACAGCTATGTCTTCTCAGAGCACATCAAACATCCCAATCACCAACGCGCCCTCATCGCATCTTTGGTCGACACAGAGAAGCTGGGGCTAAATTGGTCACACGCTTGCTTGGGCGAGCTGGTCAATCTGCGCTTCGTCCACACGGTGCTGACGACGAACTTCGATCAGCTCGTGCTGAAGGGCATCATCCGGACAGGCATTATCCCAGTGGTGGCCGACGGACTTGAGTCGCTCATCCGCATCTCGGCGAAGCCGCGATGGCCGCAGGTTGTCCACGTGCACGGCTCGATGCACACCTATGAGCTGCGGAATAGCTACGACGCCCTGCGAGAGACGGAAGACGATGCAGGACTCCAGTCGCTGATGCTTAGCATACTGAAGGAAACCACGGTGCTAGTCGTGATCGGCTACTCGGGTGGCGAGGAGGGTGTCATGAGCCTCCTACAGCAGGCAGCTCGGTCGCTGCCGCGAATGGTTGTCTACTGGGTCGCGCACGAGTCAGACTACGCCAACCTCTCAGAGCGAGCTCGGGATTTGCTCGAGACAGGCGAGTACAAATACTTCATTTTGGATCAGGACTCCGATGACTTCTTTAACAAGCTACTAGGCGAACTCGGCGTTGGGCCGCCGGGCTGGATCAAGCGGCCTCTAGCAGTGCTCGAGCAGCAGGCAAAGATCGCACCGCCACCAACCGCATCTGATGACGTCCAAGCGCTAATCGATGCCTATGCCGACCGGGTGCGGTTCGCGGTGAAGCATGGCGAGTTGCAGGACACTGCGGAAATGGAGGCAACGGAGAGGCGATCCGCAAACCGCTTTTCGGAGGCGGCCGAAAAGATCGCCGCGGATGCCGACTATAGGGCGCACGAACGCAAGTTGCGGTTGCACGCTACCAGCCTCTTCGACCTTTTCAAAGCGATGCCTGAACAGGACCTGAGCATACTCGAGCGCGCCATTGAAGAGTTCCAAATGCTGGCCAGTTTAGAAGGTACGAAGCTCGCATCAGATACTAAAAACCTTATCGAGGCGCGGCTGGAACTATACGATCGGCTGCCGGACGAGGGCGATCAGCGCCCCGAACTCGCCGACAGAATCGCAGCCAGCGCAGCTCTCGCGCAGACACGCGTTGCCCTCGGTTCACGAGAGTGGGCGCTGATGGAGCACTACCGAGCAGAAGTGATGCAACAGAAAGCCGAACGGCTAAAGCGCGACGCCAACGGGGGGACGAGCGAGATCCAGCAGCGGCGTGCCAAGCTGCTCACCGAGGCTCGGAACTCCTACGAGGCGGCCCTACCAGTGCTCTCGTTGGAGGACGTGATCAAAGCTAAGGAGTGCAAGGAGGCCCTAGCTGGCGCGCTGACGGAATTGGCGGAGCTGAGGCCGAGAACAGCAAAGGCGAACCTCCGCCAAGCCAAAGCCTTGTTCCAGGAGGTCATTGATTTTGCGAGGCGCAATACGCCAGGCATGAAGTACGCTGGTGCGCTCGAAAACTTTGCGGAGGTTTTCGTGATAACGGCCAAGCGGCACCCTGAGGACGCTCGCGCGGCTCGCGACGAAGCAAGAGCGCTGCTCAGGGAAGCCGAGAACATCTATCATGAGGTCGACGACGTCGACGGGTTACGCTCTGTGCAGTCTAAGCTTACAACTATTGAAGAATAGAGTTCACACATTCCACGGTAACATCATGCTATTCCTGGTTTAGAAAGCGCGATTTGTGACTAAAGTTATCATAGGAGCTAGGGCACTTTTCCAACCAAAATTACGAACCGGATCATGCGGACGCTAGACAGTTTCTTTTTGAAACTCAGCCGGTCCGATGCTTGGCGGCAGCATGAACATGTCGCTCGCCAATCCGGCAGATCGGCGCTATGATTGATCATCGAATGAGGAGAGGCCGATATGGACGAGCAGTTCAAAAGCGCAGGCACTGCGACCAAAAGCCAGGAAGAACTGGAAATGGACGTGGGTCTGGACAGCCCGGCGATCCGACGGCTCGTTGAAGAGGTCCGTGCCGAGGAAGACGGCGTGCCGCGGAGCTACAATCGCACGTTTAATCGCCACAATCGCTGACTATCCCGCATGCACATCGACACCGTCCTTCTGAAGGTTGCTAGCCGTTGCAATCTCGATTGCAGCTATTGCTACGTCTTCCACATGGGGGACGAAGGTTGGCGTGCGCAGCCGAAGCGGATGTCGGGGGAGACGCAAGCCTTAGTTGGAAGGCGGCTTCGGGAGCTAAGGGACGCGCAGGGGCGACCTTTCTCGGTCGTTCTACATGGTGGGGAGCCTCTCTTGCTCGGTGCGCGCGGTCTCGGTTCGCTCTTAGGAATGCTGCGGCGGGCACTAGGTGCCGAATGCGGCATCTCGATTCAAACGAACGGCGTGTTGCTGAACGCCGACATACTCGATCTATGTGCCGACCAACGGATTGGCCTCTCGGTCAGCCTAGACGGGCCGGCCGAGGTCCACGACCGATTCAGGATCGACCACGGGGGTCGTCCCTCCCATGCCCGAGTCCTGGCGGGCGTTGAGTTGCTGCGTGCGCATCGCGATGCCAAGACGTTGTTTTCCGGTGTGCTAGCCGTTGTTGACCCCGCGACGTCCCCCGACGCGGTCTACGATTATTTCCGGGAACTCGGCGTTCCGAGTGTCGACTTCCTCTACCGCGACGGAAACCACTCCTCGCTTCCTTACGGCAAGGCCTCCGTTGGCTCGACCGAGTACGGTCGCTGGATTACGAGAATCCTTAATCGCTACGTGATTGATCCGGCGCCATTCCGCATCCGCATGCTGGACGATATAATAAAGCTGGCGCTGGGTGGTGGCGGAGTAAAAGAAGGCGTCGGCCTTACAGATTATGGCATCCTCGTCATCGATGCCGATGGAACGGTAAAGAAGAACGACACGCTGAAGAGTTCGCCACTCGGGGACGGCTTCTCGAGAGATTGGACCGTTCGCCACCACTCGCTTGCGGAGATTGCCTGCTCGGGCGAGTTCCTCGCTTATCATCGTGCACAGCGGCCATCGTCGACATCCTGCGCACGCTGCCCGCACCTTCGCATTTGCGGGGGTGGCATGGTGGCTCATCGCTTCTCCGAAACTTCGGGCTACGAAAACCCGACAGTGTTCTGCGCGGATCAGAAAATGCTGATAGAGCGAGCGCTTGAACTCGTCGGTCACCATCTGCAAACTGAAGCTGCCTGATTGACCATGTCACCCACCACCCTCGCAGAGCCGTTTCCCCATGCGCTGTCGCGCTGGGCCGTGCCGCCAGATCTCGCCGAGCGGACGCTGCGATGGATGGAGGAATCTGCACCTTGGCGTCTCCGTATTGCGAGCTTCTACGAGCAGTGGGAAATGCACCTGAACAAGGAGGCACTACCGGAAGACTTGCACGAACTCCTCTCGCCTGCGACCGTCGCACGTCTTGCCCGCGATTTGCTGCCAGATGGTGACACAGGCATCGAACTCGTCGAAGTCACTGCGCATCGGATGGTAGTCGGGCAGACGATCAGGATCCACAACGACTTTCGGCTGGGCGGGGAAACGCATAGAATACTTGTCCAGCTCAATCGAGGCTGGGACGACGTCCAAGGCGGACTTCTGATGTTGTTCGGGAGCGGCGATGCAGACGACGTTCGTAGGATAATACGACCAGTTCATGGATCTGGCCTCGGATTCAACATCTCCAAATCGTCATTCCATGCAGTATCCACCATAAACGTGGGCGAACGGTTCACGCTCGTCTACTCGTTCCGCGAGAACCTCGATTAACACCGCCCCCTTGGCCCCATGGAACTTCGGCGAGCCGGCGGAGCCGAGCGGCCGTCTTGAGTTCGCGCCGCTTGGTCGTCGGCTCCGGCCCGTGCCAAGTAACCTTCTACCAATCCTTCGTAGTGAGGGACTTCGGCCAGCGGCGGTCAACGGCGGGGCTGCTCGGCTCGAGGCTGTTGACAACCTGCTCCGCCAAGTGCCGGATCTTGCGCGAATTGTGTCGAGGGCCGTTCGATCGATTCACCCGCTCGCGGCCGAACCTGGATACGATGTTAGTCACAGTCAGCCTATATGGCGCGCTAGAATTTTCGTCTCATTTCCGGAACGGCAGGACGAGATAGGCGAGCTACGTCTGGCGGAGAGCGTCGTCCACGAGGCCATGCACCTACATCTGACAAACGAGGAGTCGCGTTTCGCTTTCGTAGCCCGCTCTACAGACACGCTCTACTCGCCTTGGATGGGCACGCTCCGACCGGTGCAAGGAGTGCTGCACGGGCTTTTCGTTTTCTACTGCATAAGCACGTTTCTACGACGCGTAACTGAGAACCGCCTCGTCGCGGATGATGCGTGGCGATACATAAGCGGGCGCCTCGCAGACATCCGTGAGGAGATTCTCGAGATCGACTGGGCTGCGCTCGAAAGCGCTCTGACGGCACACGGAGTCGCTCAGATGCGACTTTGGACCAGAACGATGCCGCTTCATCAGGGCACACCGGAAATTTAGCCCAAGCCACGTGCCCTGCGCTCAAGTAACAATCGTCTACTTTGGTCGTTGGTACGCGAATGTCAGCTTTTGGATGTGCTGCGTACCACCTCTGCGGCTGCGACGCTGCGCAAAGCTGCCGTCGAAGTCGCAGAACATCATTTACGGAACAGCGACCCGCGGATCGGAGGCTAGAACTGCGTGCTCGATACCGGTGGGGTCAATGCTATGATGTGTCGCCCACGCATCCAGGTTGGGAGGCCTGTAGTCCGCATTACCGCGCCATCTCTCGAACACCGATGCATCAATTGTCTCATTGATTCTCGAGGTTATCTGGTTAGTGCCAACCTCACCTTCTAAGCCAACGGGGCGATAGAACCGTCGGCTGAAGGGACGCAGATACCACGGAAGGAAGCCTGCGTAAGAATCGGCAACAGGAGCCTTAACGTCAGGTGCGTCCAATTCGAGTTCCGCTGCAAAGCGAAGCCCATGAATAGCGGCTTTATCCATTAGCCACTTCAGCGGCGCTTGGGCGAGAATATCGCTTGGATAGCCACCGCCAACGTTTCCGTGTGCACCCACGAACCAGCGCTGTTCGACCTGTTCCAACGTACGCGACGGAGCTCCCCCTGGAGCTGCATTGTCCACAGTGCGAGTCCAAAACGTCAAATTGCTTGCGATGCTCATCGAGCGCGAGCGCATGAAAAGCGAAATCATTCGAAAGATAGAGGTGCGTATCAAGGAAAAGATATCGGGCCACATTTCTGTGCAGGCTTGTCAGCGGAACTCCTAACGACCCCACTGTGTCCCAAACACCGACAAATTTGATGTAGGTTGGAAGGCAGTACCGAACAATCCAACGTTCCTCAAGCGACGTATGCAGAGGGATCTTCCCCCAACAATTTCCTGATTGTGCTGTCGGTTCTTCGACGATACCTGGCGTAGAGTTGCTCAATGGATAGCGGCGCGCCCGGGGTCAGAACGCCACACTTCGAAATCAGTCCAGATAGACTACGTGCCGCATATGCGCCTCGACTGAAGCCAAAAATGAAAATCTCGTCGCCCTGCTCGAAAATCTGAGTAAGCCAAGTGTAAGCGTCGATAATTTCATTATCGAGGCCATAACCGGCAACGCCGCCACGCACCTTTTCTCCGAACCGGGTGCCAACGCCTTGGCTGTAGTAGACGACCTGCCCGGGCGCTCGCGGGTCGCAAAGGGATTTCAGTCGCCATACGTTCGTGTTGTTGTTTAGCGTGTTCCAAGTGCCGTCAAGGAAGATCGCGATGCGCTTCATTCTAAGACCCTTCTGCCGGGCCCAGTACCGACTCACCACTGCTATATTAGCAGATCAATACGGCACTTGAATAAACACTGGCGGCAGGTGTCTGAACTGAACGAACTGGTGCCGTCGGGCTTGTTGCGCCGGGATAGTCGAGCATCTGCGGATGAGCGCAATATTTCTTCACGCGACAAATCGATCTATAATTGCCAATATGTTCCACGATAGCCCAGCCCATAAAACCCTCGCGGCGCCCAATGAACTCTCTCTAAAGAAGACGATGACAATGAACCGAGCTACATCAACTCTAGCGCGTTCTCCAAAATTCTCTCGCCGCTCATTTCTGAAATCGGTTGGAGCAGTCGGAGCGGCCGGCTTAGGTAGCCCTCTTTACGTCAAAAACGCCCTTTCATCGTCCGGCGAATTGAACCTTCTCATGTGGGCCGATGAATTTCCCGATCCGGTAATTCCTAACTTCGAGAAATTGACCGGCATCAAGGTCAATCCGTCGCTCTTTTCTCAAGACGAAGAGCAATTTTACAAACTGCAAGCTGCCGAATCGGCTGCATACGACTTGTGCCAACCGGCACGCAACCGTTCGATTCAATTCAAGGATATGGACGTCCTTGCACCTTACGATCTGAGCAAACTAAAGAACATTTCGGCGATCGTCCCTTCCATGCTCCGCGGTTCTGAAGATTTCTGGACATGGGATGGCAGCCTGCACCACTTGCCGCACTGCTGGCGCTCAGAAGCGATATCGTTCCGAACGGATCTCCTTCGCGGAAGGCAACAAGGTCTAAGCTACGGAACACTCTGGGATGAAGAGGTCCGAGGACATACTCAGGGCCGCGTACATTCGCTTCTTTTGGGTATAGGCCTTTGGTGGGATCAGTCTGGCAAAATGCCTTCGAATCGCATGCTTGACGGGTACGTCGATGAAACCGGTTTTCGGGCAGTCTGGGATCCAATCCTAGAGTTTGCCATCGCTCACAAAGGCTGGATACGCCAATTTTGGAATTCGTCCGAAGAAACCAAAGCGGGATTGATGGCTAATGACGTATGGATCGGGCAGACTTGGGAAGGCCCGTCAGTGACCCTGAAGGATGCAGGAGAACCGGTTGGGTTTGTTTCTCCGAAGGAAGGGGCGCTGGTTTGGCTCGACGGTTTGTCGCTGACAAAAACTGCCCAAAATATCGATCAGGCGTATGAATTCATCAACTACCTGATGACCCCTGAAGTAGCAGCGCAGATCGCTGACGGATCCGGGTACAATCCGGTCGTCCTGGGGGCCGAGAACCATACCTCAGAGAAATTCCGAAAGAACTTTCTGGAAGCTTACCCTGGAGATTCGATAAACAACGTCTGGCACTGGCCGCCGGAACAAGATTGGTATCGGGAAATACGAAGCCAATACGTCGAGCAGTTTCGATCGGCGTAGACATACGCCGGCGGAACATAAGGCCTCCTCAATTACAGACAATCATCGCGGAGTAGCGCAGATTGATGCAACCTGCGCCTCGTTACACCCGCCATAGGTCATAAGTCGTGTGATCGCCCCGTTGTTCGGAACAGTCATCTTATAATCTTGCAACAGATTTTGCCCCGTATTCCTCTCAGAGAGAGATAGTACGCTCCCAATCTGACCATAGGAAAATGTCCTAATCTCAAGTTCGCTGCCGCAATGCGCCGCAGCGCGTATATCAATTTCTTTTGCTGGAAATGGAAAAATCACCAACACGCCATATTCAGTAAGGGAGATGCCATACCCGTGGCGAATTTGAGATTTCCACGTTTCATCGATATCTCGCGTGCTAAATCCATTGATCATCAGGTCATGGGGTGTCGGCCCGTCAGTGGCGTAGGTTGAATAATCCACGCATAGCGGCTCGGCGATGCTTTGGGTCGCGAACAAACCAATCGTCAACGCGACGAGATGGAGCGACATTCTGGCGAAAGCGTACGCGGTTCGTTTCATCAAGCCACTCCATCATGCGTTCGGCAGTCACTCTTTCTCGCTTGAGCCAGCTGCGGCTAAGGCGTCAATTCGTCTTTCTTAGATGATGAATGATCATCTGTGTTTGGCTCCAGGAATGCATGGGTGCGGCATAACTGTCCGCAGCGGTAGGCCAGCCAGTCCAATATGTCGTATTGAATGGAATGATCTTCACGGATTGGACTATCGGGATGAAGGGCATCTCGTCGTGGAGATATTTGTAGGCGTCGACCACCCGCTTAGGAATATCAGGATTGGGCACGAAAGTTGATTTGCCGCCGCTGGTTGGCTGCTCGATCTGTAGCGGCATCATGCCGATCTCCTCGACAACCTTGCTGTAGTCGACTGTCGCCGCTGTGTCCCATCGGCCCGTATTGTCAAAACCTGGGCTGCGGCTGCCAAATGGCGCCACCTTGTCTTTTGTATAGCGGCTCATCGATGTCCAGGGCTCGGCAACAGAGCCACAGGAGAGCCAACTGTACACAGCTGCATAGTTTCCCTGTGGAACGACATTCCCCCATAGTTCGGCGGTACTCGCAGGCACAGCGCGTGCTGCGATGCCGGCGTTCCTCAACTGGTCCACCATGACCTGGACGGACTTTGTGTCCTGATCGAGATCTTCATTCACGTCGATGGCGAGGTTGAGCTTCGCCGATCCCTTCTCATAGATACCGTCGCCCCCCTTCGTGTATCCTTCAGCCTCGATGAGGGCCTGGCCGGCCGAGACTTTGGCGTACTTTGACAAACCGAATTTCGCCGCGACAGCATCGATGAATGGCCTCATTGCACCATTCTCGAGAAACATCGTTTGCGAAGGAACGGTGCTTCCCTCGTAGGCTACGTCAGCAATCCCCTGTCGGTCGATCAGTAGAGATAGCGCCTGGCGAAGCTTCGCGTCGTCCCACGGAGCATTGTGTTCATGGTTCGTGTTGATCTCGAGTTGCCGAGGGCACGGATCGTTCCACCCCTTCCCGCTTGCTGGATCCCAACCGATGACTTTTGGATTGGCGATCTTCAAGGCAGCCATTTCGTCCACTGAAATCTCAGCTCCGGCATCGATCTCGTTGTTCTGGATACGGCTGAAGCTAGTCGTTGCATCCGGACTGTAGCGCCAGATCAATTCATCGGGCTCTGGTAGCGGCAAGAAAACAGGCTTGTTGTTTGCATCAAGCCTGGAACCCCACCAATCCTCATTGCGCTTCCAAACCACCTCCCTGTCGTCGATGGATTTCAAGATGTACGGCCCCGTGCCAATCGGCTTTTCGAACTTGAATGCCATCGGTTCCTTGACGTCTTTCCAGACATGCATTGGCAGGATCAGGAAGGTGCTGAACATGGCGCCGCCAAAATTATCGACGGCGAAGCGTGGGTTCGGCTTTCTCAACGTGAATGTGACGGTGAGGTCGTCGACCTTCTCCACGCTGACGACCTCGGACCGGAAGGTGGCCGCTTCGGCCGCCGGCAACTCGTCGTGGTTGATTACCAAGTTACCGGTGAAAACCACGTCATTGGCATTGAAAGGTTTGGGATCGGAAGGCTTGCTGTCAGACCAAAAGACGTCCTTTCGCAGCTTGAGGGTCCAGACGCTCTGCGCTGCGTTCGGGAGGATTTCGAGCCCCAGCCACGGCCGCAGTTCGCCAGTCCTGTCGTCAAGGAGGAACAGCGGCTCCCACATTGCCTGATGCGCGCCAACCTCTCGCTTAGGGCCTCGGGTAAGCCAGTTGAAATTTGGAGAACCGGCGATTGGCTCGGAGATGTTGAACACCACCTCGGTCCCAGCGCGAGGTAAAGTTTGAGTATATCCTGAGCCAATAGTCGAAAAGCCAGCAAGAATCGAAAAAACCGTCAGTACCCAATGCGTTTGCATGGCGTTCGCTCTGGCCGCGTCCGACAGGTCACTCTTCACTTTCTCAACCTCCCGCAGATCCACCATCCTTGTTATCGATTCTTATCGCTTGGCATAAATTTAAGGCTTTGCCATATTTTGCGGATCAACTTTACTGCTTGTTTCCCCGCGCTTTTTATCGATTTGGTATAGCTTCCACCCGAACGCCTGAGCTTCTCCGGAGTGTTGAGCCTCGCCATAGTAAGGTGGCTTCGAACTCAGGTAACCTACTTGAAAATCACTTATAATCATCGGGTCAAGATCCTGCGTTCTCTGAACCATCCCGAAAAGTTTCAATGTATTTTCGAGAGTTAATCCACGCGCTGCGGCGTTATATCCAGCCAGCATATTACCAAGCTCTCTCGCGGTGTAGTATTTTCCTCGAAAAATCCCACTATCAAAAGAATTTCTATTACCGAACAGGCGCGCCTTTATGTCTAGATTACCTTTTGGCAAACTTTGCCAAGCGACAGAAGGTCCACTCATACTGGCAGCATCGGCGACTTTTGCATAAAAGTCTTTCGTGACGTCTTTGCCAAAATGGACCTTCCCTAGATACGGCTGATCGCCGCCCGCATTCACATGCGCATTGGGCCAGGCAGTTATGCCAATGGCGACCCCGTTCATGTAAATCCGTCGATCATTATCGTCTGTGACCAGTTGAACCTTCTTCTGGCTGTCAATATCCGTTCGCCTGCCAGTCGGATCACTGTACGAGTTTGGATTCTGAAGGTTGAATGCGTAAACGTTGATGTTAGACCCGGAAATTGCCGTTCCAGAGCCATCACCAAGAACATATTCTGACAGCGCAGGATCGGTACTCTGCCAAATACCGAGATCCCGGCTGTAATACCGCGCGCCGAATGACGAGAAGCCAGAGACACGATCAAGCTCTTTTCCGTGGAACACAGACAGCGGGCCTACTCCGGCTCGTCCGGTGTCGGCCAGGTTGTCAACAGTCAGTTCCAAGCCATAGGGGCTGTATTCGCGGCGGCCTATGATCGTCGAATCGGCCTTGTCCACCTCCCCAAAGGCCGTGACACTGGCCGAGACAGACCCCACTGTTGCAAGGTCGGAATAAAGATACGTGACGAGTGGGTCTTCGCTTTCGTTGGTAGGGGGCGACAGGCTGGCCGTTGGCAGATTGCCTTCGGCAATCTGCACCGCGCCGTGCCCATTGAGGTCGCGAGCGTAAAACGGCGTCATGTAGATAGTTACTGCTTCCTCGTCTTCGGGGTTTGTCCCCCCGTCTGTAGCGGCCTTCTGCTCAGGCAAGAGAGGTGGGCGGATTTTTAGAACCCGGTTGCCGCCATAGTCGTACACGTAATCTTCACGCAGTCCTTCGGCATTTTCTTGGACGGCACCGTCTTGCACGCCTCGAACGCCAATGAGTCTACCTTGGCCATCCCAAGACATTGCACGGTTGGACAGGACACCGAATGCTGTCTCCTTGCCATTGGCACTCGTGCCGACGCGCGTCATCTGTCCGATGTCGTCATAAGCGAACAGGCTGGTTCGCAGCGAATTGTCGTTGATCGCAAAATCGATGGAACTCGGAGCGTGGAGTGGCCCATTGCCGGGTGCGTCGTAGTGGTAGGTCCAGTCTCTCTTGAATGTATAGCCGGGAACCCCCGTTATCGTCAGTTCGCGTGTTTTGAACCGGTTACCTGCATCGTACGTGTAGGTGCCCGAACTTTCGAGATAACGCTGCTCTTTCGAGACCTTGCCGTTGAAGCGTGCCAACCGGTTTGCTGGATCGTAGGCAAAATCAAACCAGCTCTTGTAGTTTTCGCGCGGCACCGCCGTGTTGCCGTACCCAAGCACATTGCCGCCGCCATCATACTGATAGCCGTTGATCTGGACCGGCACGAAGGGCCCGTCTCGAGCCCCGACAGGAATCTCCTTGCCGGCCGTGATGGTTGCCAACTGGTTCAGCCGCAAGTCCTTGTCGTCATACCGTAAGCCGGTGACCGTTCCATCGGCTGTCCAGCGTACCGCTGGCCGGCCGAGGGCATCATGGGCGGCATTGATCAGCGGCCTGCCGTTGTAGAGCAATTGAGCGACCGCACCATCCGGCCCGTATCTGCGGCCGAGTGTGAAATGGGCAAGGCAAGTTTCGAGCCCTGCCCCCAGGCACGCCAGCGATGGATTCATTGGTGAGCGTTCAGTGAACTTCTGCTGGACCAGGTCGCCGAATGACGTGTAGGCGTTGTCCTGCTCGTAGAAACCAACCTCTGGAAGGTAGGTTTCACTTCCGCCGCCGCTTTGCTTGACATCATGAACAGGGCCGACGATCGAGCGCAACTCACGGGACGGCAGTCCCAACTCGTCATACGAGATGCTACGGGCGCCGGTGCGATCTGTCACTATGGCGATCTGGCCAATGCAGTTCTCGCAATTAAGGCCCGTTTGATCCACGAACCGCTGATTGGACAGCTCATTCAGAACGAACTTCAGCGCTTCGATTAGCTCGCCATGGGTTTTGGAATAAGGGTACCGGTCATAGAAGAATCGGACCTTATCGCCTTGATCCTTGGCGCCGCCTTGCTCTTCGAGGGAACGGTAAGACATCTCGAGCAGGCGGTCGGCGGAATAAAGGTAGTTCCTTTCATTTCGTACCTTCGAAGTCGAT
Organism: Mesorhizobium sp. M1423; assembly: GCF_040317575.1. Classification (NCBI taxonomy): domain Bacteria; kingdom Pseudomonadati; phylum Pseudomonadota; class Alphaproteobacteria; order Hyphomicrobiales; family Phyllobacteriaceae; genus Mesorhizobium; species Mesorhizobium sp. M1423. The sequence goes on along the minus strand of NZ_JAMYKU010000001.1, from coordinate 547,750 downwards.
TCGCAGGATTGGTCTGGATCCGCCCGGTACTTTGATGCGACCTCCGACACCAGGTTCTGTAACCCGTCATATTTATACCGGACGCAGCCTGCGTTCGGCTCCCGCATCTCCGTCATCCGACCAAGAAGATCATAGCTTGCATAGATGCGGGCGCGATCGTTGCCATCGAGTGGCGAGTCTACCCTGGTTAGCTGAAGCAGTGGGTCGTAGTCATAGGAGACACGCGCCGGCTGAAGCCCACCAGCGGTTTCCGATGCCAGAGCGTCATACGTCCATTCTTTCTGCATCGTTTTGATGGGCAAGCACTTGGCAAGGGAATGCGCATAGTCCCGCTCATAGGGCCCTGGAGATCGCGGCAAGGTGGGGACTTCCCCATAGAACTTTGTTTGGTCTTCAAAGACGTTTGTGGTTTGGCCACGGGCGTCCGACCAGGTCGAACTTGCCGTGCATCTTGGCGACAGGCTGAGAGCCTCGAAGCGTGCCCCGCGGAGAGATGGGTCCGGCGTCGCGGAATTCACTACCTCACGACCGGACAGCACTTGATAACGATATTGGGTGGTGGCAATAAACCGCTCGTTGTCACTCCCACTATCTTGATTACCTGACAGGCGGTTCTCCACTTTCAACGGCCTGCCAGCCGCATCGTAAGTCGTGCTCGATATTGGGCCCGGCTCGGTGGCTCGATACTGGAGGTTAGTGAACCTCAGGCCGCTTCCTTGAGAGCCCGACGCGTCGTCGATTGCATACGGCTCAAAAGTCTGCAACTCGCGACCGAGCACATCCGTTGCCGTTCCTGGCGTTACAAAACCTGTAGCGACACTCGTGCAGCGCTTCGCAAGATCGACCCTTGGACCCGGGTTGGACCCGTCGAGAATTGTTGGCAAGGCGCCGATACAGACATCTGCTTCCTGAATGGTCTGCGCGACATGCCCCAGCCCGTCAGACATCGCCGCGGTTTCACGGGTCGTGTTCTGCTCTGGCAGAAGACCATTGTAGGCGTTCGATGGTTCGAACCGTCGCACGTTGCTTCGCAGCAGCGTGTTTTGGTGCCCATGGCCGGCGAAGATGATCCTATCAAAATCAGTAGCCGCCAAGATCCTCCATTTGCTGACATCGACCGGAAGCTCGGGCGAGCGAAGCGCGGGGATTGACTTGCCGAGGGCAAGTTCCAGCTGTTTTTTAAAGGTCCTGTTCTCCCTGGGTTCGTTGCCCCAGGATCGCGCTATGAGGCGCAGACGCCCCCAACGATCGTAATCATAGAGGAAGGAATTGCCGTTGATGTCCTTGGTCTCTGCAACTGCGCCGAACTGAGGATCGATGCGGCTGCTTGAGAAATGGGTAACAGGCTTTCGGACGACGGCCTTGTTCAGGCTCTGTACTCCATAAGCACATCGCGGCTGCTGCGTTTGGGACAACTTTGGACTGTCGGTGCCAGCCCCCGGCACGTCTTCCACGCAACGAGTCAGTTCAGTCGTCGTTGGAGACAACAGGAACGGATCGCCAGAATAGTCGAAACGTCGCTCCGCCCATTCCTTATTCTCAGACAAAGAGGAAATGACATGGGTGACGTTTCCGTAGGCATCATAGCCAGCCACCTGGTCATGGATGATGGCATTGAACCGATCGACACCCTTTGGCAGGCCGTCGACTTTGGCGTAGACCGTCCGAAGCGCGGCTTCTAAAGTGCTATAGCCGTCCGACAACGCACGCTTCATTTCATCCTTGTAGGACTGGCAGATCTTGGCATCGCGTTTGAACCGGAAACCATCGCCGCCTGGATACTGACAAATGTCGGTTAGGTTCCCCGTGCCATCGTTCGCATACAGAGCTTCCCTGGCGCGAATGGGTTGATTGTCTTTGTTATCATTGGCCGCATCCGCCCAAGGGCCTGAATAGATTTCAATGCTCTCGGGAAGACCCAGCAACGGGTAGCCAGCCACCGTCGCCTCATCAATCGTCCCAAGCTTCGAACTCGGGCCCTGTCGCTTTGCGTATCCGATTTTCGCATGCACCGAAGACGCGTCCACGGGCACATCTGTGCCGGATTTGCTCGCCAGTTCACCGATGCTGTCGAAGGCGAGAGCCTGACCCCATTGGTCATGGTCGAACGCGATGGCCGACATCAGATGAGGTTGAGCACCATTGAGTGATAGGCCGTTGTCATTAACCGGTTCGTTGCCTGCCTGAAGTGATACAAACCTTTGCCGAACCGATCCTGATTGCTGCGCCCAAAACGCCTCTTGTTCACGGACAAAGCCCTGATTGCATATTTTGTTTTGCAGCTTTTCAGCGCAGCCGATGACGTCGCTCCCGCAGATCGAGGCGCCGCCGCCGAATACCGACCCATTACTGCCGTATCGAGTTCCGTCCCAATAGGTGGAGAGCCGCGAACTTTCCGTCTGCAACGCGTCCGATATGTCTCGCCTGTTGGCAATCCAGGTGGCATTGCTCCCAGCAAGATCAGGAGGATCACATTTTTCGACCTCTTGCGCCTGATCCGTCTGCGGCAACATCGTTGCCAAGTCATCAATCGAATAGCCAAGGTGACTTTGCGAGACGAGTTGCGCGGGAAATTGCGCAGGGCTCGTCGCCTGAGGGCCTGAATCAAAGCCGACGACAATATTCGACAGGAGAATCCCCTGGGTAAGGTAATCCCTGTTGGAGAAAGTCTGTGTATCGATATGTAATCTGCGAAACGCGCTGCCGGCCAATGTGGCGTCAGTCGGCGGTTCATTCGTGGCGAGGATGGCAAGACATTTCTTGCGCGCGTCCGTGCTGTCGTTTGCGAGATCGCATCCGTGTTTTCTGACTACACGTCCCGAGAAACCATAAAATTGACGTTCGGCTCGATTGTAGTAGCCACCGCTATAGCCATAGACATTCAGCTCGATGTCCTGTCCGTCAGGGCTGAGCTGGCCAGCGGAATAAGTTGGCTCATACCCATCAAACCGGCCGACACTCGTCAGCGCCCATATCGACGTCCCATGCTCCGGTCCCGTATTGCCGAAGAGACCGTAGCTCAAATAGTCGGACACTCCGGACGGTTCATCGATTCTGCTGAGGAGGTAGTAGCGAGCATCTGGATTGTGATGTATCCGCGTTTCTAGCTTTTCAGGTTGAAGGCTAGGTACACCGATCGAGTTCGCGGACTTAAACCTACCGCTCACTGTAGCGATATCTGGAACGCCATCCCCATCCATATCACGAATTTGGACCAACTCTCGTGTCTGATCGCTTGCGTGTTTGGTGCTTGGGTTAAAAACAATCTTCACGTACATCAAATTGACGCCGAAAGTGAAAGCAGCAGCAGCGTCGACGAGCGTTGTCTCGGATGCGCTTGTTTCCGAGTTGTTCCAACCGCTGATCGCATAGATTCTTGCTGGTCCGTAGCCATTTCCAAGATTGGGAAACACGGCAATGGCAGACTTTTTGTTCGTCACAACCGGTATAACGATATCCGTCCGTCCATCACCATTGAAGTCCATCAATGCGCCTTCGGATGAGCTATCGCGAAGAGATAGACCAGCTCCGGCGACAAAACTTCCGGATCCATAAGAGTACCCGAGTCGAACCCCAAAGCCCGAGCTGTGACTTGTATTATAGTAATTGTTGTGCAAGCCGATAGTTGAAACCTCTGGAGTGCCAGAGTCTACCCTGGCCCCTAGCCGGCTACCTATATTTAATAGCGCCGAAACTGAGTTTGAAACCATGCTCGCTTGCAGCTCGTCTACGAGACCGTCGCCGTTAAAGTCTCGGAGATCTCTGAAACTGTCATCCTGACCTTGTTCAAAACTCAAATCAAAACTCGGCTCGACCGAACCGTCGGGCGACCCTGAAGTATGCGGGTTCGTACCTTTTGGCTCCGCCTTTGCGAACGTCGAAGGCGATATTCCGACACCTGCGCCAAAATTTTCAGATTCGCTCGACTGCGCTAGGCCGCCGTTTAAAAGCTCGCCGCGCAACCCAGGTGCATTCGTATCGACTCGAAAATATCGCCACCAATCTCGCCGGGAAAGGCCAACAGGCGACGTCAAAGTCGCTACACCGTTGGAGGTTGTGTCTGGATATCCGTCGCCGTTAACGTCCAATAACAACTGGCTTGTCTGCTTTGTTGTCCAGCTTTTCACGGCATTTACTGGATCTACCCCGCCAATCAGCGAAATCGTCTGACTTTCGCTACTCTGAACCGGACCAAAAACCTCAATCGCTCGATCAGTTGAGGGGGGCGCTGGCCGATTTGGAAAATCTGGAAGGTGAACGTCCTGACTGTTTCGGTGGCTTCCGTTTGATTGGAAGGCGATGTCACCTATCCTTTGATCAGGGCAGACCGAGAAAAACGAGCTGCGTGAAAAGAGCGTTTCACCGGCCAGAAGCAGCTTGCACAAGGTATCGTAACTTTCGCGAAATCGGGCGATCGGGGGTTGCTCAAATCCAACAAGTGCGGAAACCGAATAGAACGGCGCCGGTTCGGCGGAGGAACGGATATCAATTTGCCTCTCCGCGTAAATGGAGTCGTCCTGGCCCTTCCAGCAGCTGGCCGTCAAACGAGGCTGCTCTTCGGAACAGGGACTGGCCGACAGGGCGTTGTTGTCGACGGTCTGTTCCTGTTGATTAAGATCCGTCAGCACCGATACAGGGCCCACGAAACGATGGACGAGTGGAATGAGGTCCACACCTCGCAGACCTAGTAGCCCATTGTCGGCATTAGAAAGGCTCCGTTTGCAGCTAGCAAAATCCTGATTTCCCGGCGGGTTTCCACCTCCACACGCACTTAGGGACGTATCCATTTGTCCACTAGCGTTGGACGACGGAGAGCTCAGACTCTGGTCGTCAAATCTCAATCGGTGGTAGTCCGCTGGTACGACAAGTCTTCCGTCTTTCGCATGCCTGCTTGCGAAGAGGCTCCAATCTCCCCCAATCTTTGGAAGATTCGGAGTTCGCTCAAGCTCTGCCAGAATGATCGTTGGATAGTTCGGGCTAACAACCTGGGCATGGGGATTGCCGGAAGCATCGAGACCTTTTTTGGTCACATCAGCGATCGCGACGCCCTGTTGGAGCCGGCCATTGTACAAATCTTCCGCAGTCGGAACCGCTCCACCATTTTCGATATTGAGATCATACGATGACGCGGCAACTTCGATTTCGGGGTGAAGACGGAGCAGGTCGCGGCGCCTAAGGATAGAATACGAGTACTTGTCGGTCGTTTTATGGGCGTCGCTCAAGGTGCGATACTGGGCGCCGAGCAACATTTCGGTCCATCCGAGTTTAGTCCAAGGGCGGCAATGGTTGGTAAGCGAGCCGCCTGCACCTGGATTGATTGGGGGAAGCGGGTTGACCCTGGATGCCGGGCAACTCGGCGGCGGGCTGTCCGAAGCAATCAGATCAGAGGGTGAGCGTGGAATCAGATAGTTGCCTTGACGCAAACCAGTCTCGTTGGACAGCTTCTGACCAACGCTAAGGACGGAAAAATTGCCGCTTACTTTAACTGGACCGCCTGGCTCCGCCAGTTGAATTGTCCTGGTTACCGGGACGAGTTTCAGATGCAGCTCAAGAACGTCGAGCGGTTGAGCATCAAATTCAACAACCCTGTTTCGCCCTAGGAACCTATTATCCTCCAGTATCTGATATGTGATTTTCGGCGTAGCGACGCCCACATACTTTTCGGTATCCGGCAGACTGATGTCGCGCTGAGCGCAATCTTGCTTGGCTTCCATTGAAGCAGAATCGGAGTAGCGTCGAGAGGCCCCAATACACACACCGTCATAACGAAGGTCCATAACGTCATCAGAAAATGCCACCGCTCTGGCGGATCTTCTGTTGGTGACGATACGCTGGAACATGTCCCCCTTTAGATCGGGGTAGAGATGGCCCTCCAGTCGATCAAATGAACCATAGTTTCCGAGGCAGGTGTCTGTCGGGACTTTTTCGCAGGCCAGATTTGCGGCTTGCTCTCCAGACAGTTCCCGAAACTGTACCGGCTTGCCGTTCGAAGTCGCAGTGAGTTCCAATTCAAAGGCGGTCTGAGGGTTTCGCGTAAGCTGCGACAATAACTTTTCAATCTTTTTCGCTTCGGCATTCCCAACAAGCTTGTCGAGGTCCGCCATAGAGAAATTTGCCAACATACGGAATTTGCAGCTCGCTTCATCGCCGAATATGGCCTCTTCGATAGGCGTAGAGCCCAACGACAGAACATCACACCCGAGTGGGTTAACCTTGGCCGGAAGCCGGTAGCCACGGCGGGTGACGGTAGCATCATCCGCCAACAATTCGCGTGGCAGCTGCAGATTCGCGAATACGCGCTGAAGCAGATTTTCAGCGCTCGAAATCTGTTCGCCAACCGTCAGATTTCGCAACAGATGTGGCAAATTCAATCGGCGGTCATATAGAAGATCGGGCGACTCATTCGTCGTAAAATGGAGAGCGCGGAGGAACTCCCCGGCTTCGCCACAATGTGACCTAAACTTCGAATATTCGGTGTCCCAAAAACCCCCGTAGTCTCCAACATAAGGCGACGTGTTTTCTGAATAGCGCTGCCCGAGGAAATCGATAATCTCTAGAGCAAATCCGCACAATTGGCTTGTTTGCCTTGCGCGGGCTACGTTGACGTTGTCGTCCTCCGCATTCAGAATTGCTTTGAAGTCAATTTCGTCGCGATTTGACGACATTTCGTTCAATTCTGGATTCGGATTTGGGAAGACGCCTTTCTCAATACGACCATATTCCTTGTCACCATCGCCCATGCTGACAGGCAAATAGACCAACATAGGCTGCGGCGCAAAATGGTCGTTGTTCTCGACAGGCCGCCTTTTCACGCCCAATCCAGAATTCTCTACTTCGGAAAAATAAGAGCTTATGAAGGGGGGAACACGCCAACGCAGCCTGTTAAGTCGTGAGCTGATGTTTTCCGCAAGGTACCCGTTCAAACTCTTGTGTTCAATCGCCAGCTTCGACGTGACCCGGGCACCGCGCGCCGCATCTCTAAAAAACTCATCGCACTTCTGGAGCAGCCCGCTTGAAGCGCAGGATGGAGCAACGTCCACAACGCAGGTTTCCGTCGTAGCGGCTCGACACGAGTCCGAGACTGACTGCCGGAACAGCAGAGGAAATTGGGAAGGAAGGGTCGTCTCATCCAAATTGTCGGAGATGAAAATATCAAACGAGACGTCGTAATCTCTTGTAACCGCAGTGGGAATCTCGAACTTACCCCCAAAAAAACGTTGAGAACCCGAGCGAAGCTCTACCGCACTGTCAGGTGAAGACGTTAGCGCTGCGGTTTCCAATTCATAGGAATAGCGCGACTGGGAGCGTAGAAGACAATCTTTTGCAAATCCGGACGAACCCTGGTCTGACCAGCCGCAATTCAGCAACGGCGAAATTGTATCCGGCTGCCCCCCCGCTGTGAAGTTGAAAGCATAGTCATTATCGACCCATTTATAGCTGATTTTTGCGCTTGGAACGACGCGAGCCGTGGAGTCGGGATCGACGCTGTAAGTTAGGTAAATGACGTCTCCGGCTCGAACGTTGATGACCTTCTGAGGTTGAAAATCGCCGCTACATGATTGGTCAATGGGCAGATCCTCGAGTTTCGTGGCCTGGCTTTCGGAAATCTGCATCGGCTGGGTGCACTGCAGAACCTGCGCCGGTTGAGTGTCCGTTCGCTTCCTTGAGAGCGTTACCTGCGCATAAGCAGACGGAGTATCGAGAAATTCGATAGTAGCCTCTGGTCGGACAAAGTGCGGGCCATAAGGTTCCGCTATTTGCGTATAGCAATCTATCGCATAAGGTCGCTTGTTACAGTTGTAGTAGTATGCCCTTAGATCATCCGCGTCTGATTTTAGCTTCTTAAACTCTTGATTTCCGCCGTCCAACATCAGAGCGCCCGAGAGGGCGACACGTCCATCAAAAGGTGCCTCCCATGATATCGTGGATTGGCTATAATCCAGCTGCCTTAGATTCTCGGTGACACGTTCGAGCCGGCTTGCAGCGATTGCGATTGCCTTTTCAGCGTCATCGGGAACGCGCTGAACCAAGTGAACTTCACCTACTCGGCCCGGACTAGCTAGCTTGGGCGTCTGGCTCTTTCCTACAGCATAGTTGTCATCGACCTGACGCGGGATTGGCGGCGTCAAAGATCTGTTTGGAGAGAAGCTAACATGCATCCTATCTGCGTCTTCGCCGAGACCGTAGTATATGCGCCCATAAGCGACCAGATCACTCAGTCCATCACCGTCGCGATCCGTGAAATATACATATGTTTGGTTTTCGGAATTTGTGCTGCCAACGCCAGCAAAAGCTGTGCCAGCATAGGCTTCGAAACCAATGCTATCCGAAGACGTCGATGAGGCGCCCAAATCGGAAATGCCTTCGATTTCCCCGCAGCGCTCTGGCGGGTACTCGACCTCAATCCCGTTGCGCCTGCCAGCACAATATTTAAGATTGTTGCCAACTCGGTAGACGATATCGGCAATGCCGTCACCGGTTACGTCGACGAGGGACGAGCCTATCTCACTACGTGCTTGAGATGTTCCTGCCTTGATGCCTACAGAGGTAGGCTTCTGAGTGACATCTCCAACCGGGCCCACCCCAACGTACAAAGAGGCGCCCGTCTCAGATGATTGGCCTGTACCGAGCAAAGACATATCTGTCAGCGAGCCCAACCCGACGCTCTGAAGCAGTCCCGTTGGAAAGCCAAGACTGGTCGAGGGAGCTCTTTTCAATTGGCCGTCTGGATGCGCAAGCGCGACATCCTGCACATCATTCCAGGCAGTGTTGCAGTGATCCTGACCTTGATATCTGAAGGCGAAGGTTTGGTCGCTCTGAACAGATGGCCCATCGAGGTCATAGGCCGAATTCCCCTTGGCAGTATACTCCGACAGAAGGATATCGAAGCCCGTACAAGGCTTTTTATCGCCACCCCCAAGAGTGAAGGTATGAGAGCTGAAAACCTTGTCGAACTGATCTGCCGATTCATCGACCTTCAACGCAACGAGATTCAAGTCGCTTTTTCTCGTCCGATATCGAACTGTGATGTCCGTCAGCCAAAACTCATAAGCGCGAAGGAACCCCAACCTCCCATCACTATTGAATCGTTTCTTGTCCTGCCGTGGCGCCCAGCCAAAATGAACAAGCGTCACCCCGACTGCCGCTGTATCATCGAGCGACGTCGCAAAGGCTAGGTTATAGAAAATATTATCCGGTCGTAGCGCTTGGCTGCATTGGGCGCCCCAGCTCGAGTCGCAATTCGTCTGCGAGTTGCTGTTTCCTAAGATATATTCATAAAGCGTCCCGTTCCTGGCTGGTTGATTGTCGTACTCCTGCGTCAATCCCCATTCCCCAATTACTCTTCGCTCACTACTGAGGTTTCCCACACTCCCTCCAAAGCCAGCTATGCCCCATAGGAGTCCATTGCCATCACTATTGAACGAGGGCAGCTCGAATCCCAAGTCGCTCTTTCTAGGGTTCGCTTCTCGGTGCCCGCCGTATAGCTGGGTCAATTTTGAATGATCCCAAATAAGCCAATAGTAATCGCCTGGCCCGTCGCCAAAACGTCGGATCGTCCATCCCGAAGAGTTGTTCCGTAAATGAAAAGCCCTTTCTCCCTTAATGCGACGGATGATGGGGCCGCCTTTGTATAGAGGCGGTATGTCATTCCCCTGCCCATCCATTGCGATGAGATCTTGGCCGTCCAGAACATAGTCTTCGGTTTCAAAATCGGGATGATAGAGCGGGCTTGGTCCTCTAACCGATATCGAACTTATCTTGAGATCCCAGCCTCGGCCAAGAACACCCGCAGAGCCATTTGAATTGTACGCAACTGAGAAGCTTGGGCCAGGACCTCGCGACTGGCGCAAAAGAAAAGGAAGGGGCTTGTTGAGGTTTCCTTTCGAGTCGGGGACTATGTCTCCCATAGTCAAATAGCCAGACGTGGGCTTCGAACCACCAAGTGCCCCAGATATCGTCGATGGACTATTGCCAGCTGGGTCGGCCGTCATGCTGTTAGGCCTGACGATAACCCCCGAGATTATGCGCTGATGATTTTCGTTGAGGGTTGCGTACGCATGTTTTGAATCAGCCTGAGGAGGTGTGAATGACTTCGCGCTCGTCCAATTTCCGTGCACCGGATTGAATACAAAGACCGCAGGAGGGGGACCGTCGGAGCCAGACGGCAACTGATCTCCAACGCTAACAGCAATCGGGCCAACGAATGAGGAAGCAGAACCTGCCCTGACTGAGGCGCCGGGCTCTTGGTCCGCCAGGGCCACATTGATCTGATAGGACTCGCAACCAAATCGAGATCGATCAGTCACGTTGACCAGCCTAGCCTCCGCATCATACACGCTAGCGTCAAGCGCTAACGGCGGGGTAGTTCCAGATCCTAAGCATTCCACTTCTACCTTTAGCGGGAGATGTGCTTTTGACTGTAGCGGTAGGAATACTTCAAGACCAAAAATGTTGGCCTTTGGATTCTTGACATCAAGCGTGAGTTCAATCGCAGTTCGCGACTTTGCGACGAAATTTTGCGTCTGCTGATAATCTGCGCTTGCTGCCGTTGGGAATGATGAGATAGTCGACTGCAGCACGAAGAACGCGACCCAGAACCGGGCGAACACCCTCTTGAACATGATCCCCACCCGGCACGATCAATCATCTGCTTAAGTGAAGAATAACGTGTTTGGATCAGGAGTCGAGAGGAATTAATATCGAACTAATACGTCGTATTTGGCGAGCGAGGAAAGCGACGCATTCTGCTAGCTATTCGCCCATTTGGACTATCATACAAATTCAGGAGCCATCGAGAAGGAAAACGGGTAAGGTAGGCACGTCGAAGCATGTCTAAGCGACTTATAGCAATTCCCCATCCCGTTGAACTCACGCATAAGCTTCGCGACTGAGTTAGGATGAGATGACGGGTTGTTCGGAACGATTAAGCGCTAGAGCATAATGCGATTCGCCGATGCCGGCAGAAATACATCGACAGGCCAGATGAACCGCAGAAGCCCTAGTGTCTGAGCCGTAATTCAGTAGATACATGGGCGGGATCTTCGTGCTGTCGAGCACCGAACTGTGTGTCAGGCTCTGAGGTAAAATGGATTTTTTCGATACTCTGGCAAACGAAGGGGGTTTTATGTCTCGCATTGTTACGATTTTCTCGATGGCGCTCACGTTGGGAATGGCACCGAGCAACAACGCGTTCTCACATGCTAATCCTGACATTATTCACATTTGCGCGAACTTCAATTTGTTTCCGGACAACGCGCCCTTTGCACAAGACTTTGAGCTGTCGGGTTTAAAATTCCACGCAGTTTCTTTCGCATTTCCATGGTTCGCGAACCAAACAGGAGCCGAGGTGGGCCTGGAATTTGCAAGGGAGGGTGTGTCGATCACTCCGCCGGTCAAAGCCGCACGCATCAACATTAGAATCGGGACATTTGACGGGGCTATGGATCTGCAAGCGCAGGATGGTACAGGAAATAACTTGGTTCAAATGACTCTCGCAGGGACAAATACTTACGTCGACTATCTTATTGAGGGCAATGGAATTGAAAAACTGATATTGACTGGAGGTGGGAGCGAGGGAACGATAAGCAAAGTTTGCGCAGACGTTCCCGTCGCAGAAAATTAGGACAAATACTATTGTCAAAGATGGTGTCTGGTTAATAATATTTGTCAATATTGGAGATGGGCACCGTGGCGCGGCCGACTGAGCCGCTTTTGGTAGGCTTGGCGTCAGGATTTTGACGCGCCCAGTAGTCTGCTCAATTCAATATCGGTCGCGGATTTATGCCTCAGATGAATAATGATAGATGCCGTTCTGCTTTGCCAAGGTCGATTAGATTGGTGGTTGCAGCACTCATAAATCTCATTCCTTTTCGGCTCGCCGACATCCAGGATGCCTATATGAGCGCCTTTCGACGTAGCTGCAGGAGGCAGGCATTTGCGGCATCGTGTTGGCGCACGCATGGCCTTTGCCGGGGCGGCTCTTGTACCCTCGGCATTTAGTCAGGAATGGCCTTCCTGATCATCTCAAGCAGCTTTTTGTTGTGAGCAATGTCTGCCTCAACCTGAGCCCGATAGGCGTAGTCCGGTTCGTCCTTCAGCAACTGCTCAAGCTCATCGAGGTCAGCCTGGAACTCGACCTTGGCCTGCAGAATCATGTCGTGGTGGGCTTTTTCTTCTTTTGTCGCCGGGCCTCTGATGGCCACTTCACCGGTACGCATGTTGACGACGACGTGGTCGGGATGAGGCAAAGGTTCTGGACCTGTGATGCCAAGGCGTTCGCGCCGGGCAAGCTCGCGGTCCCACTCAACCTTGTAGGTGAGTGCTGTATCGAGCCACTCGTCATGCAGGCGCTTGTTTTCCCGTTCGGTGGTGGTGAGAAGCTCGGTGAACAGGCGTTGTGCTCGCTGATTGCCTTTTACGGCGTTTACCGCGAGAGACCGGATGATTGCCTGCGCCATCGGCACGCTGACCTGGCCCGCGCCCTCGTTGACCTTGATGGTCCGGTAGGCCTCCTGGAGGAGGATCGTTTTCATTCGCTCTTCATTGAGGGCGGGTGGCTTTGGCTTGTTCGAGCTGCCCTTCGGACGTCCCTTGGGATTGCCGGACTGGCCAGACTTGAATTGCGTCTTGGCCGGCGGCTTGCCATAGCCGACATCATAGTCGCCGGTCGACGGTCGAACTGACAGCGCCTGCCGCTTTGGATCCTGCTCTGCACTCATTCGGCCGCCTCGCTGAATCTCGCCGGCGGCCGGGCTTCGATGCCGCAGGCGATCTGCTCGACCTCGTCCTTGGCGTAGGTCTCCCACCGGCGAATGATGCGGTCGCAATAGATCGGATCGAGCTCGCAAAGATACCCGTTACGGCCCGTCTTATGGGCGGCAATCAACGTCGACCCGGAACCACCAAAAAGATCAAGAACGATATCGCCGCGGCCCGAGACGTCCTTGATGGCGTCAGCGATCATCTGCACCGGCTTGACCGTTGGGTGGAGCGCCAGTTCATCCATCCTGCCGGCCTTCAGCGTATTGACGCCGCGGTACTGCCAGACATTGGTCCGATAGCGACCATGCTGGCCGAGCTCGAACGAGTTTATGTGGGGAGCCGTTCCATGCTTGAAGGCGAAGATCAATTCATGCCTGGAGCGGTAGAAAGTCCCCATGCCGCCATTGTCCTTCACCCAGACAATCAGGTTCTTGAGTTCTGAATAGACCCCCTCGCCGGCTGTGAGCATTTCTGCCATGTGGCGCCAATCCATGCAGATGAAATGGATGGATCCATCGACGGTATGGTCGGCGAGATTCTGCATCGAGGTTTTGAGAAACGATGTGAATTCGCTGGCCGACATTTCTCCTGACGCCATCGCAAACTCGCGATGCTTGGTTTTGCCGGAGCCGCCGACATGGCCGTCGATCGCAACGTTGTAGGGCGGATCGGCAAAAACCATCTGGGCCTTCTGCCCATCCATCAAAGCGTCGACGACCGAAGCATCCAGGGCAGACCCGCAGATCAGCCGGTGCTGTCCCAGAGCAAATACGTCGCCTGGCCGACAGCGAGCAATGCTCCCTTCGATCTCTGGGACGATATCGTCATCGGGGTCGCCTGGCTCTTCTGGGATGAGGCCCTCGACCAGACTGTCGATCTCGGCGATCGCAAAACCAGTCACCTCGACATCGAAGTCGATCTCAAGCAGCCCACGCAATTCTTCCGCCAGAAGCTCGTCGTCCCATCCGGCATTCAACGCCAACTTGTTGTCGGCCAGGACATAGGCGCGCTTCTGCTCGGGCGTCATGTGCTCAAGCCGCACGCACGGTACCTCGCTCATCCCAATCAGCTTGGCAGCCTCAACCCGCCCGTGTCCGGCAAGGATCGTGTTTTCGGCGTCTATGAGGACAGGATTGGTGAAGCCGAAGGTTCGGATGCTTTTGCCGATCTGCTTCAACTGCTTCTTCGAATGCGTGCGCGCGTTCTTCGCCCAGAGCCGCAAGGACCTAACGGGGATGAGCTCAATCTTCAAATCCAACATGCTCGTGGTCCTTTCGCGATTCGAGGCCAAAACCTTCCAATATCGTCAGATCATAAAAACGGCCTATGCACAACCCCACCTGACCCTAGCGTGAGATCACGTTGACGACCGCGCTGGCAGGGTCTAAGCAATCCCACTTCGCAGGAGGATGTCCATGGCATTGGCAGAACGCATCGCCGAGCTCCGGCGCAGCCGCGACGAGTCGCTGCAGGATGTCGCCGACAAGGTCGGTGTCACCAAAACGCATATTTGGGAGCTGGAGAGAGGTCGAACGAAAAACCCCTCGCTTTCCGTCATCCAGGGACTGGCCGATCATTTCGGTGTTTCGATCGCCTCTCTGGTCGATGAAGACATCGACGCTGATGATGCCGACCAACAACTGGCAAAAATGTTCCGACTGGCCGCTGACCTCGAACCCGAAGAACGAAGGACCGTAGATGACATGATCCAGTCGTTCCTGCGTCGCAAAAAAGAACGTGCTGCAAATCGCTCTTGACCGCATGGCGGTCGACGATGTCGCCACGAACCCGGAACGGATCGTGGCCGAGATCCATCGTCAGCTCGGTGATATCGCGCCACCAGTCCCGATCCACGAGATAGCGCTGGCGCTCGACATCGACGACATCAGCGAAGCCCGCCTGGGCAGGCTTGAGGGCATGCTCGTCACAGAGACTGTTCGGGACATTGGAGCTATCGTCGTCAACAGCAGCTCGTCCTACGAGCGCAGGCGCTATTCAGTCGGGCACGAGCTGGGTCATTTCCTGTGCCAATGGCATGTTCAGACGCAGGGCAAGTTATTCGAATGCAGCAGGCAGGACATGGCGCAGCCAAAGGGCGACCCGGTTCACGTCAGGCAGGAGAGTGAAGCCAATCTGTTTGCGATCGAGCTACTGGCGCCAAAAAGGTTCGTTGCGCCTTATCTCAATAGATATCCGGACCTTGAGCACGTTCTATCATTGCATTCGAAACTGCGCATCAGCAAGGCCGCCGCCGCACGCCGCTACATCAACCTGCACAGGCAACGCGTCGCCGCTGTCTTCGCCAAGGACGGGCAGTTCCAATACATCGAGCGCGGAGGCGATTTTCCCTACATCAGATTGGAAAAGGGACAGCCGTTGCCGACCTTGCCACGTGCTGCTCGCGACAACCCGACATCCGAGATGGTCGAGACTGATGCGGAAGAATGGCCTGGCTTGAAACGGTCGGACGAACTGTCGGTTCAGTGCCTTGAGCAGGCCGACGGCCATGCGATTGTCCTGCTTTACCTTTCCACAGAAAGCGGAGCAGACTAGGCGTATTCCTGCGCTGCCGTTCCGCGGTCCTGTTCACGCCGGCCATATTGCCTGATCCGGCATTGCCATTTGCCTGATGGCCTCTTTTAAATTCCCTGTTTTTGAAAGCAGGGAAATTCAGCACAACCTATTGCTCTGGCGACGCAATTCGGCGCAAGGATTCCCCTGGGAGGACCAGAAAAAATCTAAATCCCTGTTTTTTCCCTGTATTTCAGGGAAACGAGACCAGAGACAGGTTCGCCTGAGACTGCGCCCTTCACCACTCAGTCACAACAAATACGGCTCGCACCGGGTGGCTCGAAATTCGCTCGACGTATCCGTAGGCTAGGCTGGGCGGTCTCTGAACAGTCGGGCTTGGTCGCCGAGCCGGTCTCTGTTTCTACAGCCTTTTCACGACCTGTCTCTGCAGGTGGTTTCCGTCGTGTTTCAGGAAAGGCCAGGAATTCGCTCAGAGTTCAAGCTAGCCGCCAACGAATTTCTGGCCGGTTGGCCCGAAAGCTGACCTGTTGAAGGTCTGCTTCGGGTTCAAAAAGCTGCCAGTGCCGCCCTTGCGCATTAGAGGACATGAACACCATAGCCGAATCGCGACCGGGAGGATCCGCATTTGGCGCGAAGCCGACCGTCAAGGTCGCAGAGCATCATTTATGGAACCGTACATCGAACCGCGCGCCCGGGCAGCACCGCCCGGAACACTGGGTTCTATCTGAGCTCAAACAGCCTTGAACAGTCGGGTGAGAATGGGACAGCTACAGAGTCAAGCACCAGTGCGATACTTCGCTAGTTTCCTAAGGGTCGCCTGCTCGCGGAACCATTCTCGCAGAGGTCTGGCGGGCATTCCGCCCCAGCGTTCGCCTGCCGGTACGTCTCTCATGAACCGCGAAGCCGCCGCAAGTTGAGCGCCCTGACCGATGCGCAGATGGCCAGCGATCGCACTATGGCCACCCACCGCAACGTAATCCTCCAGCACGGTCGAGCCCGCGATCCCGACCTGGGCAGTGATGACGCAATGACGCCCGATCCGTACGTTGTGCGCAATCTGGACGAGATTATCGATCTTTGTCCCGTCTCCAATGACAGTATTGCCCGAGCTACCGCGATCGACCGTGCTGTTGGCTCCGATCTCGACGTCGTTTCCGATCGTGACTCGACCGAGTTGCGGGACTTTTACATGTCCTGAGCCGCTCATCGCAAAGCCGAAACCATCCTGGCCTATACGCGCGCCCGCATACACGATCGACCGATCACCTAAGCTGCAATGGGCTATTGAGACGCTAGGGCCGATGGAGCAGTCCCAGCCGATTACCACGTCCGGACCCAGCACCACATGGGCGCCTATTGTGGTGCCGGCTCCGATGAACACCCGATCTCCGATGACAACACCAGGATCGAGCACGACGCCGGCGCCGATCTGCGCCAATGGATGCACAAAACATCCCTCGGTGACATCAGGGCTGCCCAAAAGCGGCGCGGCTCGCAATGCCTCGGGGTGTAGCCGGGCAAGCACCTTGGCATAAACAAGGCGGGGATCCCGGACGGTGATGGGAACCGTGCCAGGCGGCACCAGATGGGCGAAGCGCTCCGTGACAAAGCAAGCGCCGGCCTTGGTGGTGCGCAAGGCGTTCGTGTAGCGTGCATGATCAATGTACGCGATATGCCACGACCGTGCCGTCTCAAGGCTCGCCCCGCTCTGCAGAAGCATGTCTGGATTGGCAGCTGCGGGCAGCAGCACTCCCGCCTCTTTGGCGAGTTCGGCTAAAGCTAATCCGCTCGGCTGAAAGATCGGCGGCACGGTCAGGCTCGGTTCATGGCAGGACTGGTTTGGTTTGATTTGCATTCATCAAAGTGTCGGTCGGCCTGTCGGGGGGCAGGGGAGTGCAGGCCGACCGACTTACCGCGGGTCCGCATGCGGACGACGCAGTCCATAAATCCGGATGCCCGGCGATGGAGTTGGTCGATACAAATTCTACTCTAGCTCTGCGGGCGAGCTGGCTTGTCCGTCCAGGACGGCGGCAAACCGAGTTGCCCGCCTGCGAAATCCTTCAGGCCTGGCGACCGACCGAACCTTTCGCAAGCCTGATATTTGGGTTTGCCGCCGAGCCCGGATTTCAGCTTCTGATAAGACGGAAGCTTCGGGAAGCCAAACTTGAATGGTGTTTTGCCCGTGACAAGCATCTTGGAAAAGTCGCTTCCGAAACTCTCCGCCAGAGAGTAGGCGTCGCCAATCTGTGACATCCGCGCGCCTGTTGTCACGAAATTCGCGCCCTTCGACCACACCATCGCAGCCGCCTGTTTTCCATCCTTCGTGGTCGCCTCGGCCTCGACGGCAAGCCCGCCCAGTCCCAGCGGAATCCTCGGGATAGGGACGGAGGAGGACGCGAACGAAGCGCCAATCGACGCCGCGGTCGACAGGCCGGCGACTGTGGCGTTCGTTGGCACAATGCGGGTGACCGTCGCGTGGACGACCAGATCGGCATTTTCTCTGTCGTCCGTGACCACGAAACGATCGCTGACGCCAACGCAAAGCGCGCGGCTGACTACGGTTGCCACCAAGGCCTGATCGGCGGGCTTTATGGAGGATTGCGCTGCGGTTGGCGAAACCAGCGTAGGCTCAATGTACACTGTTTTGCTTACGTTGAGATCCTCGGGGACAGCCTTGTACTCTGCCTTTCTTATTCGCCCGTCGACCTTGGTGAGACCGTCATAGGAGGCCAGCGAGTTGTCCGGCTGGAGTGGCACCGAGGTGCAGCCGGCAACTGCCGATACAAGCAGCGACGGCAGAAGCGCGGCGCCGATCGATCTATGCTGCAGCCGACCGGCAGCCTGGTTTGTATGGAAATTTGGCACTTCGTTCTCCTGTTGGGGCTTGGGGAATGGAGGGAGGCAGGCGGGTGGCTACTGCATCTGTTTCGCTGGCTGATCGGCAGCAACCTTGTCGGTGAACACGGGCCTGTCTTGCCACAGGCTGCCACGAGCCATTTTTGTGTATCCCAGGTTGTAGACGGCGCGCATGTAGTCCGTGTTGAACGGATCGGTCATGCTGTAGGGGAGCTGCTTGTCGATCGAAGCCACGCGAAATCGAATGCCGTTCTTTTGGGCGTAGACGTAAGTGGCCAGCAGCGCACTGCGGGTCTGTGACTTGACAAGGGTGGAATTCGCCCTGGCCATGACAGAAAACGTATTGTTCGTTGTCGTGGTAAATTCTGGCATGAGCGCATTGTTGATGATGATGTACATGTTGAACTTGAGGTTCTTAGGCAGGACGCTTTTGTCCGAATTGGCTATCCACCCCTCCGGGATCGTCAGGATCTGGGTCGCCGAACCGCCATCGGAGTGCATTTCTTCAAACGCCTCCCCTCCAGCTTCGGCGCGGATGAGCACGGCCGGATAAATGCCGGGGATACTTGCCGAGGCGATGAGTATGTCCTGGAAGAGTTTCAGCGAACCGGGCCGCCCGCTGCTGGCGATGGCGCCCATGTTCCAGATCACCGCTCTTTGGGAATCGAGGTTGGAGGTCAAAACAAGCAGTCGTCGCCCCTTGCGGTGCTCAGCCGCGATTTTTTTCAGTATGTCTCGCGTCAAATAGCGCTCGACCATTTTGCGAAGCGGCTCCTGTTTCAGGAGACTTGCTCCGAAGAGGCCTTTCGGTAGGAAATCCGCATCGACCAACTCCTTGGCGACACCGCTTGTATAGAGATCCACGAGGGGCTGGTCGTAGGCCGAGCCTAGGAAGGCGTAGGGCGCAATTAGCGCGCCCGTGCTGACACCGCTGACCATCTCGAATTCCGGCCGCTGTCCATTGTCCGACCAAGCCTTGAGCGCGCCGACGCTGAATGCGCCTGCGCCACCGCCGCTCGACAGGACGAGGTAGTTGATTTCCTTGTGTCTCGGGATGGGCAACCAGGTTTGCGCGTCGCGCAGTTTCCGGGCCGAATCTGCATAAATACGAATGTCGCTGAACCCTTGGATGCTGGCTACCGTCGCAGCCTTTGGCCCGTAAACAATGCGGTCCGGCGCCAAACAGCCCGCAAGGAAGGCCAGCAGGACGATGGCCACCAGTCGATGCATGTCTACCGCCTTGTCCCGGGCCATCGCCGGAAGGAACCATCAAGGTCTCCACCGGCGGTCGGCATACCCGCGACCGCTGTTCGCAATCGCGTCTGGCGGCATTAATCCCGATTTGTCGTTGCCGTGGGTTTTGTATTGTTAAGAGTTGTTTCGCCCTGCAATCCTCGCCGGCAAACGCTCTGCGCTTAAGAAGCCGCGCCGCCGAGTCGAAGGCCGCGGCCGTCAATGGTTTGACTTTTTGAAGGAACGGGCTCGGCGAAGATCGTCGCACAATGTGCCAATGCCGGGCTGGTACCGCATCTTGCGGTCGGCGGAAGCTATGCGGATGCTTTCCCGGCCGACCTTAGCACCGACTGAGCTGGTGCTGATGGCGGACGTTTCGGCGCTGCCGGTTTGGCTCTTGTTCGTTTGGTTGACTGGAAAGCGCGCCCTTTCCCCACAGGCCGTTCCCGACGACGCTTACGCCAACACCCGGATCAGATCGGCAGAGATCTTCTCCGCCAACATGATCGTGGGCGCGTTAAGATTCGCCGTAGGGATCGTGGGGAAGATCGATGCGTCCACCACCCTCAGATTGTCGAACCCGTGCACTTTTCCGGACGAGTCCACAACACTCCCCTCTCCCCTCCCCATACGCAATGTGCAGGAAGGATGATAGCTGGATTTCGCGACCCGTTTTGCCCAGGACAGCAACGTCTTATCGGTGCGACAGGCGACCTGTTCCCCGACCTCGCCCTTGAGCTTGGTCACCATGCTGGGCTGGTTCATCAAGTCGCGCAGCTGCCTGAGCGCGACAACCGCCAGCTTCCTGTCATGCTCTGTTCGTAGGTAGTTGAACCGAAAGGCCGGGGGAGCAAAAGGATCGGCGCTACTCAGCCAAACAAGACCCGTGCTTGTAGGCCGCTGAAGGCTGACAAAGCACTGAAACCCTGGGGCAATGCTGATTTCGCCGGCGCCGAAGCTCGATCGCGCCGCAAGACATTCTATCTGCACATCGGGCCGGCTCACCGTCTGGTCGGACGATAGCATGGCTCCTACCTCGAAAAGACCTGAGGTCCCCGGGCCGCGCCGGGATAGTAGCCATTCCAGACCCGGCGTAAGTCCTCCACCAAAGGGCAGGGTTTGAGCGGCCGACTCGCGGGAATCCTTGACTTCATATTCAACACAGAAACAGATGTGATCGCTTAATCCCTGACCAACTGCCGGCAAGTGAGAGACGACCGGTATGTCTAGCTGTCGCAAATGGTCCGCATGTCCGACACCCGACAGCATGAGCAATTGCGGCGAGACTAATGCTCCTGCGCAGCAAATGGCCTCCTGATGGACCGGGATCGTGATGCGGGTGCGGTTTTTAACTACCTCGACCGCAACACAACGATGGCCCTGGAAAATGACGCGAACTACGCGCGCGTTGAGCAAGACATCCAGATTTGGCCGGACCGGCCGATTGTGGAGATAGGCGAAGGACGCACTCATTCGGCGCCCGTTGCCGATGTTGTGTTGGATGCGATGGACGCCGCTTAGATAAGCCGCGTTGTGGTCGTGATTCACGCCGTGACCTGCCTCCACGCCCGCGGCAAGAAAGGCCTGGAACAGAGGATTGTCGGCTTTGGAACGCTCAACCTGAATCGGGCCTTGGCCTCCCCTGAACCGGTTGTCGCCACCCTCGAAAGTCTCAGACATTTTGAAGAACGGCAGAACCTCATCGTAACTCCAACCCTGAACGCCATAGCTTGCCCAACTGTCGTAGTCTTTCCTGTTGCCGCGCGTCCAGTTCATGCGACCGATAGACGAAGAGCCTCCCAACACCTTGCCGCAGGGTTGATAGACGCCGACGTCCTGGCCCCTCCTCATCTCGGGCATACCGAAATATTTCCAGTTATACCGATCGCTTATCAACGGAAGACCTATGGCCGCAGGCATGCTTCCATCGATCGACTGGTCGGACCCGCCCGCCTCAATGAGAAGGACCGTTCGGGCAGAATCCTCTGCCAACCGGCTGGCCACCACACTACCGGCCGAACCAGAGCCGATGACCACGTAGTCGTATCCTCCTTTCCTGGGGGACCGCACGACTTGGATCATCTGGGTTCCCTCGATCCATGGTTAAACGGCCTGGCAACCCTGCCCAACGGGGAAGGCCACCATCGCGTCGACGGTGCGCCTGAGCTGCTGCAGGATCAGGTTGTCTTCAGAGCGGCCAGCCGCTGACGTCCGCAGTTTGATGTGGGCTGGGTCGGCGGTGGATGGCTGACGACAAGCTCATCGTTCACTCCCGATCGCGTCCGATCTTCTGGCGATCCGGTAAACCTGCGCAGGCGGCGCGTTTGCGAAGACCCATTCCATAAACGTCGCCTCAAGCCCGATCCGGTCGAGAACGGTGTCAGGTACTGGGCACCGCCAGCCGTAAGTGAACTGATAGACGGCTCCTCCCGGCCGAAGAATGTGAAAAGCGCCGTACAGAATGGCGAACACACGCCAAGCCGGCATAGTAGAAAGCGGGAGGCTGCTGATCACCGTGCCTATTTTTTCCCCGTCAAAGGGATTGCATCGCCGCAACTCCGTTGCGTCGATATCCAGCAACGCGGCAGCGGGGAACTGCCGACGTAGCACGCGGGCAAGGGACGCAGCGTTTTCGACGAGCGCAATGCGCTGCTGAGGCACGCCGCGTATGATAAGCTGTCGGGTGAAGACACCGGTTCCGGGCCTAAGCTCAACCACCGGAGACTGCGCAGAACTTATTTCGCGAGTCATTGCCACTGCCAGAGCTCTCCCGGAAGGCACGAGCAAGGCCGTCCGGAAGGTATCCGACATCCAGGTTCGAAATAGAGTAGTAGGATCCAACATTGCGGAGCTCCGCATACCGACAGGCAATATTTGTTACCCGTAAGCCTAAGGCGGAAAACGCCGATCAGGCAGCAGAGTTAAGGGCCGGTGCTGGCCGGAAAGTGTCGAAGGGGTAGCGCGGGAGTTAGTACGGAAGTCCTAGAACCTATAGCCCGCCATGAGCATCCCTGAAGGCTGCACTGTTTTCCGAACAATCGGACTGTCCTTCGCGTCGCCCGTGAGGAAGCCAACCCCTGCCTGCCCGCGCACAAACCAGTTTTGCGATGCCATGTACGTTACCGAAGCTTCGATATCGAAGCG
This sequence comes from Mesorhizobium sp. M1423, assembly GCF_040317575.1. NCBI lineage: Bacteria > Pseudomonadati > Pseudomonadota > Alphaproteobacteria > Hyphomicrobiales > Phyllobacteriaceae > Mesorhizobium > Mesorhizobium sp. M1423. Next base: position 525,223 of record NZ_JAMYKU010000001.1, on the reverse strand, counting down.
CTTAAGCCCTGCGCCTGCATCGTACTGCCGCAACCCCGATCTTGCCGACTGCAGAGCAGTCACCCCAAAGTAGCTTTGCATGTGATTTTTGTCTGCGAAGGTCGCCGACGCGCCCGCAGAGAGAATAAATGCGTTGTAGTGATGGGAAACGTTTGCGCCGATTTGACCAATCGGGCCGTCACTGCCCCCGAACGTCCTGTCGACAGATGTATAAATTTCCATCGGCCCCATTTCGTATGAGATCTGCGCTCCGACGACGCCGCCGCCGTCAATGTCACCGAGGCCTTTCAGGTGCTTGGAGTCCTTTTCCTTTCGCCCTCCGCCTATGTCATAGCCGCCCTTCACCGAGACCTTGAAACCGTTGGATTCTAGCACATCGATGCTCAGGCCGCCCGGATCAATGGTAAGACGACCAATGGTTGCGGAGATCATCGGTAGCGGGACGAGTTCGAACTCATCGGATCCTTCGTATTTTGGCGCGTACATAGCTCCGGCGGCAAGCATCACGTTCCAGTCGGCAAGCTTCTGGCGTATGGGGCCGTACCGTCTCTCGTCGACAGCATCCGCAGAGGGCACTGTTGCAGCCGCTTCATTCTCGAACGGTTCAGATGCGCCTGCTTGGAACGGCAAAAAAGCCACTGCTGAGAGGCTCGTGGCGACAAGAGCATCCCGCGAGCGGGTTGAGCGAGACTTTGTGGCTGGCATGCGAATCGTCTCCTGGGGATGGTGGAGGTATTCAAAGACGGCAAAAGGGAAGCCCGACACAGTCGTACCTCCAGCGCACGCACTATCTCGGACTACGACATTGCTTTGGGTTTAGTGATGTTAAGACATGTTGCGGCTCGACCCGTCTGGGTTGCTATGGCGGGGTAACAATCGCGCGGCCTTCGCTCAGATCACGCACATCAGGAGCCAACTAAAAACTGTGCTTTAGACGAGTTGGCTCAGCAACTGTGCTACACCGGCAATCAGCCCCAACACCAACAGCAACAGCGAGGTATTCACCGACCATTTGATGACGAGGTACAAGGGGCGGTTCGTCGACTTCAGCGCCCTGGTGCCTGCTAGGAACGGCGCGAGCCCCGCAAAGACCCTGTTAGCGAAGCCACGATGGTCTTCCGGGGTATTAGGCACCACCGTGGCTCGTGTCAGGCCTTCGTAGAAGAAATTGAACACTGCACCCACCGGGTTCAAGGGCCTTTTGACATCGCACATGAGGATGAGCCGATCGCAGTCGGTATCGTTGCGCACGAAGTGCAGGTAGGTCTCATCGAACATGATGGCCTCGCCGTCGCGCCAACTCAACTTGCGGCCATCGACATTGATAAAGCAGGCGTCGGAGTTCGGGGTGACAAGACCGAGGTGGTAGCGCAGTGACACGGCGATCGGATCGGCATGCCGTGTCAGTTGCGCGCCCTTGGGAAGATAGGCAAACATCGCTCCATGGACGTTTGGCACGCTCTGGAGGATCTGGACCGTCTTGGGGCAAAGGCGTTTTGCTGAATGGTGCTCATATCCGTACCACTTAATGTAGAAGCGGCTCCAGCCGTACTTGAAGAACGTGCGGAAGCCGACGTCATAGGTTCCCGCCGTGCCCGGTCGTTTGGTGGCGTCGAAGTAGTTCTGGCGCAGCAGTTCAAGGCCTTCCTGGCGAATGGTGTGCCAGTTTTGACGCAGCACCTCGAGTTCAGGAAAATCGGCCGGGTCGAGAACAGCCCTTGATCCGTGCGGCAGCGTTGTCATGTACAAGGCACAATTCAACGGCGAAAAAATTGGCCATCCCTTGCGGATGTATTCAGACAGGCTTTCGTAGCGAACTTCACCCCGGAAGCGGTAGACGTACACGGTGCTCGCGGCCACTAGCGTGACCATGACGACAAGAATTAGCATGAGATTTGCCCAGAATGCGCCAGTTGCCGCGATGTTGAGATGCTTCCGTTGCGCCGACCCAAGTCAGACACTTCAGAATGTGTTCATCCGAGGCGCGCTCGCACGTTCGGATGGCGGCATTAGTCCAGATTCGTCGTTGCATTGGATTTTGTGTTGTTAAGAGTTGTTTTCGGTCCAGACGATTCATCACGGACGGTCGCCGGACGACCATCCGGCCGATGAGGGCCGGAGCCAAACCTTGCTCGAAATGATCTGCTATGCTGGGAGCGTGCTTGCTATGGCCGCTTCGGCCTACGACTTTCGCCTGACATCACTCGCTGCGCGGGGGATTCCAAGCTTCAACTTTCGCGTTCGACGAATGATCAGCTAAAACGAACGTTTGGCAGCTATCACGACTTCGTCGACTAGGTCTCGTCTCAGCAAATCGATGGGAATACTGCCCTCGAGGTAAGGTGAAGGGCGAACGAGCCATGACCACGCAAGCCTTGGCTGCTTTGCCAGCGCGAACACTTCAGGTATTCCGGCAACGGGTCTGCCGTCAACGAACTGGGCCAGCGGGAACACGTGCCGGCCGAGGCCCTTGCGCAATGCGATAACCTGGTTGCGTTTCTGCCAGCGGTGCAACGTCGATCTCGGAATCTGCAGATTTTCCTCGAGGTATGTTGGCCCGACAACCGCGCCTGCCCAGTCTTCAAGACGCATCGTGGCAACATCGGCGAGTCGCCATCGCGTCAAATAGGGTTCAGACTCTCGCCCCGCATTCACTCGCGCCAAATCGGCATTTGTTTGTTCAGACGGCCCTGTGCCCCTGGATACATTGTCACGAAGAAACTCCGTCTTGCGCCTGAATTCGGTTACGGGCTCGAAGTAGGTAACAGAGTCCGGTTCGCGCGTTGCGCCGCCGAGCTCGCTTTCGTTTCCCGAGCTTGCCACCGCACCTTCTATTACCTGCCTGACGTCCGTAGTCTCGTGATCATAGGTCACCATGCAACCCCAGCGATACGGGCTTGGGCCTCCGGGATGATCCGCGCAACGGAAACTGTCCGCGCTGATAACACCCGGAACCTTCATCACCTTGTCGCGATACAAATATGCGCGCTGATCATCATCGGACCCCATCAAGGCTTTAGTCAGGATGATCAGCTTACGAGAGCTCATAATCGGACCTCTATTGCGATTTAGGTGGAAACCTCTTTAAAATAACGGTCTCCATTGCTTTTTAAAGCAATAATTTGTTTGAATAGATTTAGAAATATTTTCGGATATTTCCATTCTTTTCGATTTTGATCGAGCGTTTCCACCATTGCCTCTCTGACCTAGAGCGCCTGAGATGCCGTTGCTTTGCGGCGATTGAACGAGAGGGCCAGGCCCCTGGTCGAGCGCTACCGCGATCTGCCTTTTCTCTACTACCGCGCAGCGCCGGAAAGCTAATGCCGTCCGACGGTCATGCGAAAAGCCGGAAAGAAAACGGTCCGCGGCGCCCGCCGCGGACCAAGCCAGACCAGACGAAATCTAGAACGAGCGCTGCATGCGAAGGATACCGCCGACACCATCGGTCTTGGCGTGATACACGCTGGCACCCTTGTTGTAGTAATCGACTTCTGCCGTGGCGGTGAGGCCGGGGACGAGGTCGTAGGCAACGTTGGCAGCGACACCGAGGGTCTTGCCTTCGTCATACGAGGCCTGGAGGTTGAACGAAGTCTTCTCGTTGAACTTGTAGGTGCCACCACCCCAGACTGCCCACTCGCCATCCCATAGCTTGTAGAAGTTGTGAGCAGCATTCGAGTCCGAACCGTAGCCGCCGATAACAAACAGCGACAGTTCGTCGGTGGCGTTCACGTCCAAGCGAACTTTGCCCGCCACTTCTTCATAGTTGCTGTCATAGGCGATGACGCCAGTGACCGCGCCCCAGCCCTGCGTGTACTTCACGCCGCCAACGACATGCGGGACATAGCTGTCGATCGTGTCGGCGCCAGCGCCCTCTTCGAGCGAGACCACGGCCGAAAAGCCGTTGCCAGCGTCGAAGTAGTACTGGATGACGTTGGTGTCGAACGAGCCGTATGGGACGATCGTGTCGTCGATGACGTTGCCGGCGTAGCCGATGAACGTATCGAAGGCTGATTCGTCCTTACCGACGCGAAGACCACCGAGCTGCATCCAGGCGAAGTTCAGCGATACGTCCTTGTTACCTGCCTGCCAGCCAGCGCCGCCAACCAACGGGCCAGCACCATCCGGGTCAGCATAATCGCCGCTGCTGTTGCCGAAGTTGAACCGGGTCTCGGTGTAGGTCTTCAAGGTGCCCATCTCGGTTTCCTGACCGGTGTAGGTCCTCAGCGTGAAGCGGGCCTGCTTGTAGTAGGTGTCGTTTGTTTTGCCGGTTTTGAGATGATCCGGAACGTTCTGCGCGCCCTCCCGGTCACCGACGCCGACGTCGTAGCGGATGTAGCCGCCGATGCGCAGGCAGATTTCGGTGCCGGGGATGTAGAAATAGCCAGCGCCGTAGACGTCGCAAATCTTGACGTATTGAGCAGGTTCCGGCTCGGCAACGACGACGGCGTCGGCGGCGCGAGCACCGGAAACTGCGACCAGGGCCGCAGTTGAGCCGAGAAGCAGGCTCTTGATGTTCATTTTCTGACCTCCAGTGAAGTTAAAAGGGGCTGGCCAAGATCTCAGCCTCGATCCCCGTCCACGAAGCAGCGTGACGCGCCGCCTCTCCGCAAGGGATTATCGATGGGGTCGAATTGATCAATGGTATTTTGCGATCTTGTGACGACAATTACTAAGTATATGCACTCATGTTGCGTAAATATCACCTATTTTGGCACGAATTGTACTTATGATCCGCGTGGAACTGATGGCACATTTGCAACGTATGTTACGATTTTACATTTCATCGTGAAATACTCTTCTCCCGCAGCCAGTTCACGATGTTTGGTCGTTCGGGAGAAGGCCTCCTATGCAATCGCGTCCGTTAGCGCGCGGAAATATGCCCAATGAAGCAATTTCGATCGGGTCGGGCCGAGACAGGCGCTGGGCAGGTTTGGCTGGCGAGGGAGCAGCCCGACAGTTGCGCAGTGACCGAGCGCGCCGGCCTCGGCATAAGGCAAGCTCACCGATCGCCGTGGCCATTTCGGTTGCCGATGGAACTTTTGACCGGAGCGAACCCGCCACGGTGGCCGGCAACAAAACTTCACCGACCGCCTTGGTTTTGTCCCGCTTTTGACATCGCCAGGATCTCGGCCGCGGCTACGTTCGAATGCGATAAAGACGGAGACCGTTTATGGCCCATGACGATCTAAAGCGGGCAGACATCCTGAAAGACCCACTCATAAGACAGATGATGCGTGCGGACCGGGTCTCTTTGAGAGAGATGAAGAAACTGCTTCAGGATGCGGCGGCGCGGTCGCGCCGGTGTCATGGCAAGGACGAGCCCTTGCGGACGCAGGAGACGCCGCCCTCACCGCGATAAGACTTTGAACGCGGCTGTCAAACGTCACGCATCCTGCGTCCTGCTACGTGGTCGACTGCCTGCCCTTGGCGAGCGCCTGCCGCGTTGAAGCCTGTCGTTGCATCTCGTCAGTCTTGCTGTTTTTGAGCGGAACAACCTGCTCCGGCGGCAACGATATAGTTGCCCGTAGCCCATGCGGCGATATGTTCTCGAGCAACAGCGAGCCACCATGGCTCTTTGCGATCTCATCCGCGATCGAAAGACCCAGACCAAAACCGCTGTTGGTATTCGAGGATCTGGCCTCATCTGCCTTGAAAAAAGGCTCTAGAGCCTTCTCGTGGAGACCTTCTGCAAGGCCGGGGCCATCGTCTTGCACAACAATGGACACTTTGCTTGGCGGGAAATTGGACAATTGGACATGCACGATCTTGCCGAATCTGACGGCATTTTCCACGATGTTGGTGACTGCCCGCGTCAGCCCTTTCTGCTTGCATGAATATCCGAATCTCTCGGGGCCGACGTAAATCACTGTGTGTCCAACATCGGAGAACCCGGCAACGATTGTCTTTATCAGGGCCGCAATATCAACTTTTCGAAGCGGCTCGTCGCGGGCCGTGCTGCTCAGATACTGGAGGCTTTCCTCGATCATCGCTGTCAATGTAGCGATATCGTCAAGCATCGCTTGTTTGGACGGGATCTCCTTTGATCGCTCCACGCGCATTCTTAGCCGCGTCAGTGGTGTTCTCAGGTCGTGGCTCACTGCGGTCAGCATCCGCGTGCGGTCATCAACCATCTTGCGAATTCCGCGCCGCATGTCGTTAAGTGCCGTTGCGAGGGTGCGAAGCTCCTTGGCGCCTGCGACAGTGAACAGCTGCTCCTCGTTGCCGTCGAGGCGCAGGCTCTTTGCAGCCTCGGCGAAGCGGACGAGAGGCGACGTAATCACGCCGCCGATATAGAGGACCAGCAGAAGCATCGGCAGGATCAACATCAGAATCTTGGCAATGAGTTCGACAATCGTGCCGAAAACGGCTGGATAGGTATCGGCGTCAGAGAACCGGACCAGGAGGCCGCGCTTGGCATCGACACGCACCGCCAGGGCATTGTGTTCAGCATCCTGCGGAACAACCGTGGCCTCAAAGTCAGAGGGCAGCACGTCGCGGAGATCATCGGCGATGAATTGCATATTCCCTTGGTGGCTGCTTGCGACGTTAAGATCAGGCCACGGTAAAACGCTCATCTCCAGACCGGTGGGAGCGCTCGCGCGCAGCAGCTTCTCGGCGTCGGCATCGTCCGCGCTGTTTCTGAGTTGCTCTACGATCAATTCGATCTGCGTGCTTCTGACCGCCACCACTTGCTTGGCCTGGAAGATGTACGGCTCCGGCAAGAGCGCGACAACGCTAAGGAGCACTGCCGGAATAGGGATCGCGGCGAGCACGACGAACTGGAGCCGAATGGGCGCCCGTCTGAACCGACCGATCATATGGCTACCGAGACCTCCGGAGTGAAGATGTAGCCTCCCAGCCGCACTGTCTTGATGAAAGTGGGCTCCTTATAGTTCGGCTCTATCTTTTGCCGGATACGGCTCACATGCACATCAATGCTGCGCTCGACAGGTCCGGCAGCGCCAGCGTGGGTACGCGCAAGTATGTCGTGCCGGTTCATCACCTGGCGAGGATTCTCGCAGAACACAAGCAGCACATCGAATTCCGCCGTCGTAAGCGGCACATGCACACCGTCAACGTCAGTTAATTCGCGTGTGACAGGGTCGATGCGCCAGCCCGCGAACGTCATCGGGTCTTGGCTTGGCCTGACTTGGCTTGAATAAGACGAACGGCGCAACAGCGCCTTTATTCTCGCCAACAGCTCCCTGGAGCTGAACGGTTTTGTGACATAGTCGTCGGCACCCATTTCAAGCCCAACGACCCTGTCCACCTCTTTCGTCAGAGCGGTGAGCATAAGGATGGGCGTCGTATCGGATGCCCTGATCCTTCTGCAAATGCTAAAACCATCCTCTCCCGGCAGCATTCCGTCCAGCACAATAAGGTTGAACTCTCTCTTTTTTAAGACGCGGTCCATCTCCATCGCCGATCCGACCGTCTCGGCAGCATAACCAGCATCCTTCATCAACTCGATCAGCATGGTCGCTATATCGCGGTCATCCTCGACGACGAGGATTCGGGCTGAAGCTTGAGTTAGGACATTGTATCCGACGCTATCCATAGGTTTGGCCATTTTCGTTGCCCTTTCCCTTCCGGAATAACACGCAGTACATGATGGCTGTCAGCAACAATTGTGTTTAGTTTTGTTGCTGCACCCCCACAGGCCGCCTCCGGGCCCGACAGCCGCTGCATCTACGGCCCCATGAATGACGCGCACCGGTACTTCCGGCGGCCGCTGCGTCTTAGCAACTCTTAACAATACAAAACCCACGGCAATGACAAAACCGGACTAATGCCGCCCCAGGCGCGATTGGACATTCGCGAAATGTGCGGTGCTGCCAGTGGAGATCTTGGTCTTCCCCCAGCTGGTTGGCCCGAAACAAGGCGGTAAACATGCATCGACGGGCGGCTGTCACCATGATGGCTTTTCTTGCTGGCAGTTTCGCGCCGGACCGCATTGCCTGCCGATCGAAGGTAGCGACGAACGCGGCCTGTCGCAGGATTGCCGGTGCAAGCGGAATTGCGGTGTGCCTGATCGTCTCAGGCTGCACGACCGTCGCCGGCGTTCAGGAACCTGGCTTGAAGATCGCGAATGTCTGGCACGCGACCTTTCCGCACGGCGGCCGGGCAGGCGATCTCGTGTCCTGGTGGTCGACCTTTTCCGATCCATCGCTGACAGCCCTTGTTGCGTCGGCGCAGGCTGAAAGCCCTACTCTCGAATCCGCTGCGGCAGAGATCGAGAGAGGGCGCGCCACGTTGGCGTCCATGCGGGCCGGCCTTCTTCCCGCCGTTGTCGGATCGGGGTCCCTCGCCCGCGCGGGAACGGGCGGTAATAAAGCGAACCAAGTCGATAGCGCCACGACCACGAGCGGCAGCCTAGACGCCTCTTGGGAAATCGATCTGTTCGGCAAGACTCGGCAGAGGAGCGAGGCTGCGCGGCTGCGGGTCCACGAGCGCACCGCCGATTGGCACGATGCGCGCGTCTCACTCGCGGCGGAGGTGGCGGACTACTATATGCAGTACCGTGCCTGCCGGCAGCTGGAGCAAGTCTACACCACCGAACTCGCCTCGCAGCGCGAGACGATCCGGGCAATGGAAATGGCCGCAACCTCCGGCCTTACGTCGAGCGCCGACCTTGCGCTAGGGCGCGCGAGTGCTGCTACCTCGGCCTCGATACGGACCGCGCAGCGTGCCGAGTGCGAGGTTCTCGTCAAATCTCTGGCCCGCCTTACTGGCGGTGACGAGCCTCACGTCCGCGATATTCTGGCGATGGGCAAGCACGGGTTACCCACGCCGAGGACCCTCAAGCTATCCGCCGTGCCTGCCGACGCCTTGCGGCAGCGCCCCGACATCGACGCCCTTGAGCTCGAGGTCGCTGCATCGCTCGCCGAGATCGGCGCGGCAAAAGCCGATCTCTATCCGAGTCTCAGCCTCAGCGGCTCGGTCACGATCGACAGTTCATCGCTGATCGGAACCTCTCTGCCCTGGTCCTTCGGCCCGGCCATCTCGATCCCGCTCTTTGACGGTGGTTCGCGCCGGGCGGCAGTGGGCAGCGCGGCAGCCGCATATAAGGTGGCGGTGGCCGCCTACAAATCAGGTGTGCTGGACGCGGTCGCCGAAGTCGAGACCGCACTCGTGCGGATCGACAGTACGCGACGGCAGATCGGCGACGCCAGTGTCGCGGCGCGCAACTATCGCGCCTACTTCAAAGCCGTGGATTCGAACTGGAAGGCCGGTGGCGCAAGCCTGCTCGACCGCGAGGAAGCCCGGCGTTCGGCGCAGTCGGCGGAGGTCTCGCTCATCGAAATCCGTCGTGACTCCGTGCGCTATTGGATCGCCCTCTACAAGGCGCTGGGCGGCGGCTGGGATGCGAGCGCCTCCTCATCCAAGGACCTGCCGCAAACATCGAAAGAAAACCTGCTCTGATGCGATCTTCACCTCTTCTCCTCGCCGCTACCCTGAGCGGGATCCTTGTTTTCGCCGTAGAGCCCGCGCTCGCGCAACAGAACGAGGCGGCAGCGCTTACCGTCGCAGTGGCAAAGCCCGCGGAACGCCAGTGGCCTGAAACGATACCCGCCAGCGGCTGGCTGAAGCCCTGGCACGAGGCGGTCATCGCCGCGGAAATCGGCGGCCTGCGTGTGACCGATGTCCTTGCCGATGTCGGGTCGGTTGTCTCAAAGGATCAGCCCCTGGTTCGGCTGGCCGACGAAACGGTGCGGGCGGAACTGCGCAAGGAAGAGGCTGTCCTGGCAAGTGCCAAGGCGGACCTCGCAAAAGCCAGGGCTAGTGCGGACCGAGCACGCAAGGTGCAGGGAAGCGGTGCGCTTTCTGAGGAGAAGATCACTGAATACCTGATCGCCGAGCAGACTGCGATCGCGAGTGTCGAATCCGCCGAAGCCTCGCTGGAAAGCCAGAGGATCAAGCTTGCTCAGACGACCATTATGGCCCCGGACGACGGGCTGATCACCGCCCGTTCGGTCCAACTCGGCGCTGTCGTCTCCTCCGGCACGGAGCTATTCCGTCTCGTGCGCCAGCAGCGCGTCGAGTGGCAGGCGGAAGTGTCTGCACGTTATTTGCCTCGCATCAAAGAAGGCCTGACCGCCACGATCATCAGCCCGGAGCGGCGGCGCGTCAAAGGGACCGTGCGGCTCGTGGGGCCGACGGTCAGCACCGATACCGGAAGGGTGCTCGCCTATGTGGCGCTGCCGGCGGACGCGCACCCACCCATCGGCCTCTACGTCACCGGCCAGATTGAGCTTGCGACCACGCAGGCCCTCACCGTGCCCGAGACGGGCCTCGTGATGCGTGATGGCATCGTTTACGTCTTCACCGTGGGTACAGACGGGCGTGCGTCACGCGTCCGAGTTGAAACCGGCCGCCGCAATGGCAGCGAAGTGGAGATCCTCTCGGGCCTTGATCCCTGGGCCGACGTGGTGACGGCGGGCGGCGCCTTCCTTTCGGACAGGGCTCTTGTCCGGGTAGAGGAGGACGCACGATGAACTTTTCCGCCTGGTCGATCCGCAATCCGGTTCCCGCAATCCTGCTATTCATCCTGCTCACCGTTAGCGGCCTGCTCGCCTTCGATCGCTTAGCGGTACAGAATTTCCCCGACATGGTGCTGCCGACTGTCCAGATCAACGCCGCGTTCGAAGGTGCCGCACCGGCCCAACTCGAAACCGAAGTCGCGCGCAAGATCGAGGACAAGCTCGCCTCTCTGAGCCTCCTAGAGCATGTCACTACCACGATTACGGACGGCGCGGTCAGCATCAATGTCTCATTTCAGCTGGAGAAGGACGGCGAGGCAGCGCTGAACGAGGTGCGCAATGCCGTCGACAGTATGAGCGGCGACCTGCCTGCCCAGATGCAGACACCAAGCGTGACGAAAACGACGGTGCAAGGCTCACCGATCCTTACTTATGCCGTGCGCTCCGTCCGCCTCAATGAGACGGAACTCTCCTGGTTCGTCGACAACGACATGACAAAGGCCTTACTTGCCGTGCCCGGCGTCGGCCAGGTCAGCCGCATTGGCGGCATCAATCGTGAGGTGCAGATCAATCTCAATCCCCAACTCATGAGTTCGCTCGGCCTCAGCGCCGCAACCGTTTCCGCGCGGCTCAAATCCATGCAGTCGGACGCTTCTGGCGGCCGGGCGGAAATCGGCGGCAGCAAGCAGGTGATCCGCACGCTCGGCGCGGTTTCTTCGATTGAGGCATTAAGGGCGCTCGCAATCCCGCTCCCAAGTGGCGCCCTGGTGCGTCTCGACGAGATCAGCACCGTTACGGACAGCTTCGCTGACCGGGGGTCCATCGCCTATCTCGATGGCGAGCCGGTGATCGCAGTGCAGGTCAAACGCTCGAACGGCTTTTCGGATACGGGCGTCGCGGCAGCCATCCGGACTGGCATGCAGAACTTCGCCGCCGCCAAGCCCGATGTTGAGATCGTCGAGGCCTACAGCACGATCGGGCCGATCATTGAAAACTATGACGGCTCCATGCACATGCTCTACGAGGGCGCCATCCTCGCGATCGTCGTGGTCTGGCTCTTCCTGCGCGACTGGAGGGCGACTGTCCTTTCGGCGGTTGCGCTGCCACTATCGGTCATTCCGACCTTTCTTGTGATGTATCTGGCGGATTTCAGCCTCAACACGGTGACGCTGCTCGCGCTCTCTCTCGTGGTCGGCATCCTGATCGATGATGCGATTGTCGAAATCGAGAACATCGCGCGCCATCTGCAAATGGGCAAACACCCGAAGGAGGCCGCGCTTGAGGCCGCCGACGAGATTGGCCTTGCCGTCATCGCCACGACCTTCACGCTCGTCGCCGTCTTCCTGCCGACTGCCTTCATGAGCGGTATTCCCGGCCTGATCTTCCGTCAGTTCGGGGTGACGGCAGCCGTGGCGGTCCTCGCCTCACTGGTCGTCGCGCGCCTGCTGACGCCGATGATGGCCGCCTACATGATGAAAGCGCATCCCGTCGAGGCAAAGGACGGCTGGATCATGCGCGCCTACATGGCCGTCGTCAGAATCTGCCTGCAGCGCCGCAAACTAACGGTCCTTGGCGTCATGCTGTTTCTCGGCCTTTCCATGTCGACGATCCCGTTCCTCAGTTCCGGCTTTCTGCCCGCTTCGGATGATGCGCAGACGCAAGTCACCTTGACGCTGCAACCTGGCAGCACCATTGGGCAGACGGAGGCGATCACGCGGCGAGCCGCCGAGATCGTTTCCCGACTGCCGGACGTGACGCATGTGTTCTCCTCCGTGGGAAGCGTCTCTTCGAATGACTTGATCGATTCCTCGACGACCGCCGATACGGGGGCCGCTTCCCTCGTGGTCGATCTCAAGAAGATCGGCGATCGCACCCGCACGCAGACCGAGATCGAGAATGATATCCGGCAGGCACTTTCCGTCCTTCCCGGCACCAGGATCGCTGTGGGGACGGGCGGCAACGGCACGACATTGGAGATCACGTTGGCGAGCGACGATTCCGATGCGCTCGGCCAGGCAGCCGGCGCGCTCGAAGAGCAACTGCGCACCCTCAGGAGAGTCGGCGCGGTCACCTCCAGTGCCTCCCTGCAGGCGCCGGAAATCCAGATCGTCACGAACCTCGACAGCGCGGCCGCTCTCGGCGTGACGGCAGAAGCGATTTCCGAGGCGGTTCGCGTGGCAACAAACGGCGACTATTCCTCTTCGCTCGCGAAGCTCAACCTGCCACAGCGCCAGCTTCCTATCCGTGTCCGATTTGACCCCAGCAACCGGACGACGTTTGATGACATTGCCAATCTTCGCGTTGCCGGCGCCAGGGGCAGCGTCGATGTTGGCTCGGTCGCCGAGATCAGCATCGGCGGCAGCCCGTCGGAAATCAGCCGCATCGACCGATCGCGAAATGTCACGCTATCGCTCGAGTTGAACGGGCGCATCCTCGGCGACGTCTATCGCGAGGCACAGGCATTGCCTGCCCTTCGCAACCTCCCGGAAGGCGTCCGGCTCGTCGAGCAAGGAGAATTAGAGCGCAGCTCCGAGCTCTTTGGCAGTTTCGCCATCGCTATGGGGATCGGAATATTCTGCATCTATGCCGTGCTGGTCCTCCTCTTCCACGACTTCCTTCAACCGGTGACGATCCTTATGGCGCTGCCACTTTCTCTCGGCGGTGCCCTGCTGCCGTTGGTGCTGACCGGCACGAGCTTTTCCATGCCAGTGGTGATCGGGTTGCTCATGCTGATGGGTGTGGTGACGAAGAATTCGATCCTTCTGGTCGAATACGCGATCATCTCACGCCGCGCCGGCCTCTCGCGCTTCGACGCTCTTGTCGACGCCTGCCATAAGCGCGCTCGCCCGATCGTGATGACGACGATCGCGATGGGCGGCGGCATGCTTCCGGTAGCCCTCAGTCTCAGCGGCGGCGACTCCAGTTTCCGTCAACCCATGGCAATTGTTGTCATCGGCGGCCTGATGACTTCCACCGTCTTTAGCCTCGTCGCGATCCCCGTCATCTTCACCTTCGTCGATGACTTTCTCAGGCTTCTCAAACGGCTTGCCGCCCTAGGAGAGCATGAGACCTCGCCGGCTTCCACACCTGAAGACGCAGTGCAGTTCGAGGCACCGCTTCGGCGGGAGCGGTCCTGGGACGCACCTCGACTACGATCCGGCCTTCGTGAAACAGGCGCGGGATCGAACTGGCCTGCCACGCCAGCGGACGGACTTTCTCATCCTCCTGCCGAACGACCCGCGCGTCGGAATTGAGGCCGATGAGTGCTAGCACTTTGGCCGCATTGGCTAGCCGCGCTGTCCGTCTATTCGGCCATGGCGGGTGCAGATCGCGAGCGCCTGCCACGACTGGCCAGCTGTCCGTCAAGTCCATTCTCATCATTCAGACAAAGTATATTGGCGACGTTGTTTTGACGTCAGCTTTGGTGCGCAATCTACGTCTCGCCTACCCGGATGCCACCGTGACCATGCTTTGCGCCCCCGGTCTTCGGCGGTTCATAGTCAGCCAAAACATCGCGGACGAAGCAATCGGGTTCGACCGCCGCGGCAAGGGAAAGAGCCTCTTCCAGCGGCTAAGAGCGTATCTGAGCTTGGTCTCTGATCTCCGCCAACGAAGGTACGATCTCACTATTGATCTGAGTGATTCCAAGACATCCAGGATTCTGCACCGATTGCTCGACGCGCCGCTGCGGGTTGGCTTCGATCCTCCCGAGAGGCCACTGAGATTCTGGGAGGTTCAACCGGCAAACGTTTACGCCGCCACCTGTGGTCACGGCGGCATCCACTATCTGTACCGATATCTTTCTCCTCTAAAGGCTCTCAACATTGACCTCGCTGACTCCACACCAAGGCTTGTGCCCACATGCGCCGCTCAAAGTGAAAGCGCACAAATCCTGGCGCAAAGGAGTTTGGTCAAAAACGCCTATATCGTCGTCCATGCAGGGGCACGATTTGAGGGGCGATGCTGGCAACCGGAGCGGTTTGCAGCGGCAATCGATGAAGTCTATGCCGCCACCGGCCTTCGGTTCTTTGCTGATTGGTGGCCGGGACGAGACAACAGCCGAGCAGACAATACTCGCATTGGCTGTGTCACCTGTGGCGAGCGTGGTTGGGAAGGTCTCGCTTGAAACACTGACGGCATTGCTTGGCGACGCCGTTATCTTTCTAGGAAATGAGAGTGGTCCCATGCATCTGGCGGCATCAAGTGGTCCCATGCATCTGGCGGCATCAGTAGGGACTCCTGTCGTCGGCCTTTACGGCTTGACACCGCCGGACATATGGGGGCCGCTCGGAGTTCCGCATCGGATCGTGGCGCCTCGGCTGCCCTGCCAATGCGCTGCTCCCAACTTGTGCAAGCCGAACAATCCCGGTGGCGTCTACTGTGTGCATCGCGTGCGAGTAGAGGAGGTCACCACAGCTACCCTCGACCTGATCGAGTTCGAAACGCTCAAATCAATACCGAATCGTTAAGCTCAGCTCAGCTAGTTCGTTGAAGCGGCGGACCTAACAACTGGCCGGATCGACGGCGAGCGGCCTAGGTCCATCAGATCAAAGCCGGGCCTCGATCCAGAACCGAGATATCGTAAACTACACTCTGCGTCTCATGAACGGCCAAGTCAGCAAAATACCCTATTCACCCCCGCCGTCGGTTACTGCTCATCGCCTTGAGATAGCCTCTTGCGAGTCGACAATCGCCTCCCGCGCTATGACAATGTCTTTCCGGGTGAGAGCATTGCATTCCCTCGCAAGCGCGATTCGAACCGTTATTGCGCGTTCATTTTCCGCAAGACGGCAGCGCGTTCCCGGATAACGAACATTCGATCCCAGCTAACGGCAATCGCATCCCACATAACGACAACGGATTTCCCTGTTAATTCACCGGCGGCCGCGAATATTCACGCAAATCTGGTCGATATTCCCTGACGCCTCGCGCAGGAAATCTCCCACTAAGTAGCTGACATCGCTACAAGATATTGATGTTCTGCCCGCCCAAAGCGCGCATTTCGCACAAATACCCTGCTTTTTGCCTGTTAGCAGGAAATATCAAACGAAGACTGGTTCGCCACAGACCGGTCGGTTCACCATGCTTTCAATAGGTTACCCGAGGGATGCATCGGTCATCAGCCGTGGACGCGTGCAAGGAAGTCGCGCACCAACGCAAGCGCCTCATCGAAATGGGTTTCCAGTAGCCAGTGGCCGGCGCCATCGAGGAGGTGGAACTCAGCTTGCGGCAAGTCGCGTTTGTAGGCGCGGGCCGATGCGGCCGGCATATAGCCGTCCTCGGGACCCCAGACGATCAGTGTCGGCGGTTGCCGTTTGCGCAGATAAGCTTGGTATTTCGGGAACCAGTTGAGGTTCCCCTCCAGCTTCTCCATCAGGCCGACCGCAAGCCGCCGACGGGCTGGCGTGTCCATCAGAGGCCAATGGAGTTTCCACAGATCCGGTGGCACGCGCTCGGCCACGGTCTCGCCAACTTCACCGATGAACTCGTGCCGGAAGCCCTCCTCGCTGACCGCATCTTCCAGCGGGCGATGCTTCTCGGACGTCTTGTCGTTCCAATACATCTTGATGGCTGCGTATTTCGGGCCGAGCACGTCTTCGTAGATGTCGCCGTTCTGGATGATAAGCGCGGCAACGCGCTCCGGATAGGCGATGGCGTGGCGCAATCCGATCTGCGAGCCATAGTCGTGCAGCCACAGCGCATAGCGGGATAGGCCGAGCGCGTCAGCGAAAGCCGCCAGAAACCCGGCATAGGCATCGAAATCGTAGCCGAATGCAGCCATGTCGGGCGTGGCGCTGTAACCGAAGCCAGGAAAATCCGGCGCGAACGTGTGCCAGCGATCTGCCAGTCCAGGCATCAGCCTTCGAAACTGATAGGACGAGCAGGGATAGCCGTGCGGCAGCAGAAGCACCGGAGCGTCGGCCGGGCCGTCCTCGCGAAAGAAAATAGCGTCTCCGTTAACTTTGACTTGGCGGTGTCGCAATTTTGCCTCCTCGATCGAAAGGCTGCAACCTCCCGCATCCCGTTGTTTACGATGCTCTCGCTGGAAGGTTCCGTGGAAAAATAGACGCGGCAACTGACTTCCAAAACACAAATACGGTGACAGTGCACTTTGTCTTGTTCGCGCGATTGTCGCTTTCTGTACTGCTCCGCTCGGCCAGTCCGGGCATGAGTTCGGGCCACGTGGTCCCCGCACCGTCCAAGGCCAATTCGCAAACTTATGACCAGGCGGAGGGTTCCCGGTCGCGCCGTTGAAAGCGCCAAGGAACCTGCCGCCGATCAGATCGTTTCGCGGTATCTGGCCAGATCGACCGCAACGGAGGAGAGACATGCTCGAAATTCTGCATGCTCACAATCGCGCGACACCGAACATCGGCCGGCTCGGCCAGTTCGGGCTTTGGCACGATGCTGCGTGACGTCGACTACGTCCTGCGAAAACTCGACTGGATGCGCGCCGAAGGCATCTGGCCCAACGGCTTGCGATATCTGTGGACCGATGCATTCGGGGTCGTGCTCTACGTCTCGCTTTACACAGAAACTGGCGAACAGCGCTGGCTGGACGCGGCCGAGCGGCTGGTCGCCGATGTCGAGCGTGTGCTCGGCCGCCGGCGCGGACTGAGGATCGGCGAAGCGGCCGATCGCGACGGCCAGTACTTCCACTATCTCGCGATGTGGCTGTTCGCCTTGGCGCGCCTCGGCGATCTGAAGCCGGAATACCGCAAGCGCGGCATTGCGCTGGCGCGTGACATTCACCCGGCATTTGTGGTCCCCGGCCGCGGTGTGATCTGGAAGATGCAGGAGGATCTAAGCAGCCCATATCCTGGCTACGGTCTCGGCAGCATGGATGCCTATGACGGCTACGTCTCTTACCGGACGCTCGATGAGGACGCACTGGCGCCCGAGATCGCGCAAATGCGTGATCTGATGCAGCGCGATTGGCGCACCCTCGACATCGAGCAGGACCTCGGCCTCGGCATGATGCTGTGGCTCGCCCATTTCTTTCCCGACGAGCCGTGGGCCGAGGCCCAGACGAGGCGTTCCCTGCGAACCCTGGAAACGATGTGGGTCGACCCGCCCGGCTATTTCAGCCGTGCCCCATGGCTGGGCGACACCAAGTTCGCCTTCACCAATTACGGCGTTTCGCTCGGCCTGCAGGCCGCCGGTATCTGGCCGGGGCGTGTCGATAGGCTGAACGCCTTCTTCGAGGACTGGCGCTCCGGCGACGAATACGACCGCGAGGCGATCACGTGGGTGATGGCCTGCACCTCACATCTTCCTGGTGCTTTTCTGACCCGGGGTGGCGAGACAATGATTGAAAGCGACCAAGCTCGGGAACGTTCCTCTGCCGGCGCGGTTGTCGATGGAAGTGCACCGAGACGCAAGGAACGCGGTTGAAATGGCCATTCTCTTGGGAAAACCGGGAAGCTGTTGGGTGGCGGCAGCCAGATCCACGAACTATCCCCAGCTCGAAGGTTCGATCCATGCGGACGCCGTTGTCGTGGGGGCTGGAATTGTCGGGCTGACGACGGCGCTTCGGCTTTGCGAGGCGGGCCGATCGGTGGTCGTCCTCGAAGGCCTGCGCACGGGCGGCCAGGTGACCGGCCGCTCGACGGCCAAGATCACCACGCAGCATACGCTGATCTATCGTCATCTCATCGACACTGTCGGCCGGGAGTTGGCCCAGGTCTACGCCGATGCGAATTCCGCCGGCGCCCGACAAATCCGCGATTGGGTTAACAACTACGCCATCGCCTGCGATCTCGAGAGCAAGGAAGCCTATACCTACACCTGCGACGATCGCCGGCGCGCGGAGGTCGCGGCCGAGGCGGAGGCCGCGCGCCAGGTCGGGCTAGAGGCCGAGGTTCTCGAACGCGCACCGCTGCCTTTCGAAACGGCCGCGGCATTACGGTTCCTCGACCAGGCGCAGTTCAATCCGGCGATGTATCTGGTTGGTCTGGCGGAAGCGGTGACGGCCCGTGGCGGTCGGATCTTTGAAAACAGCCGCGCCACCTCGATCGACGAAGCAAGCCGCTGGCGCGTCGTCACCGATGGCGGCGCCGTTGATGCCGGGCACGTCGTCGTCTCCACCAACATGACGGTGAAGAGCCCCGTCGGCATGGCGAACCGGACGCAACCGCGCTGCCACACCGTGATGGCCTTTCGGATCGATGATCCCCTCCCTGTCGACGGCATGTTCATCGGCATCGACGAGCCGACGCATTCCATTCGCACAGGCCGTGATGCCGAAGGTCCACTGCTGGTCACGCTTGGCCCCAAATTCAACACCGGCTGGGATGGCGACGTGGCGAAGCGGTTTGTCGAACTGGAAAAATGGACAAGAAAGAACCTTCCGGTCGGCGACGTCGCGTGGCGCTGGTGCAATGAGGATTATGATACGGCCGACAGGATCCCATACGCCGGCGAACCCGATCCCACCAAGGCCGCCGGCTTCCACATTGCCACGGGCTTTAACGCCTGGGGCATCACCAACGGGACGGCCGTGGGCACGATGATAGCCGACCTGATCTGCGCCCGCCCAAGCCCATGGCAAAAACTCTACGATCCGGCGCGGCCCTATCCCGAGGACTTCCGCAAGAATGGCCGCAGTCAATCGATCGTCTCGAGCACCCACGACATTGCGCCCGGCATGGGTGGCGTGATCGTCAGGGGAGACGAAAAGATTGCGGCCTGGAGAGACACCGAAGGCGCACTCCAGGCGGTTTCGGCGACGTGCACCCACAAGGGCTGCACCGTAACCTGGAACAATGCGGACCACACCTGGGATTGTCCCTGCCACGGCTCGATCTTCGCCGCCGACGGTTCGGTCATCCACGGCCCTGCCCGAAAACCGCTTGCCCAGATTACATTGTGAAGGCGGCCACTGTGAAGGCGGCGATCGGCGCGGCCCGCGTCACGCCGGCCGTTCGTAGGTTCCGACCAACTCCGTCTCCTCCAATGCGTGTTTCTGGGCTTGCTTCCAGACCTGATGCACGCCCGCCTGTCCCGGAACGCTGAGGCTCGGCACATCGAGCGCGGCCAGCAGAAAGTGGTAATGGTGGACGCCATGCCCTGCAGGCGGCTGCGGACCATCGTAATAGGCATTGCCGAAATCGTTGGTGCCTTGCCTGAGGGCCGATGGACCGGGCTTGCCGTCTTCGGCCTCGGCGAGTCCGCCGGCATCCGGCGCGATATTGAACACCGCCCAGTGCCCGAAAATCCCGCTTGGCGCATCGGGATCCCGCACGACAAGAACAAGGCTCTTGGTACCATCCGGGACACCGGACCATTTCAGCGGCGGCGAGACGTTCTGGCCGTCACGCGCATATTTTTCGGGAATTCTTCCGCCTGCCCGGAACGCCGGGCTGATAAGGGTGAGTGGCATTGTTATTTCCCCAAGAAGGTTGCGACCGAGAAACCCGCGCGGCGCCGTTCACGCCGCTTGCTGAGCTTCGGCGACGCGTCTTATCTCTCCTGGCAGGGATTCCCAGACCTTGTGCATCTGTCCTTCTCCGACGTGATGGGCGAGCACCTTGGACACGACCCTGAATGCATCCTTGGAATCGACCGGACGGGTAAATTCCAGCTCCGCCTTGATCTTGGCCAGAAACTCGTCGAGCGACCGCATCTTCTCGGGAGCTTTGGAAGGCTGATATTGGTCATAGAAGGCGCCGCGCACCAGAATCGGCAGCTGCGAGCCGAGGTGGGCTGCAAGATCCGGCTGCATACGGTCGCGCAGGGCGTGCAGCACCGCGCCGAGAACGTGCCAGGCGACCTGCCGATCCGGTCCAATCTCGTCCATGATCTCGTCGAGCCAGATGGTCGTGATCTGCAGCGTCTTGTCGAATACGTCGAGTCCGGTGGCGTTCATCGAAATCCTCCTTCCATTCAAATCCGACTAGGCTGATATGACCAAACAGCCGTACCTGCCCGTTGTTCCCCAATGCGCATGTCCTGGTGCGCATTCATTGTCGGAGGTTCCGTCATGAGGGGATTCGGGCCGGCTTTTTGCCGCTGTTTTTTCGACCGCCTTTCTTGGCCGACGCTCGGAACATCCTCATGGGTGGACGAGTTTTGTTTGCCGTCGCCTATCACATGGCGACGAGTGATGCAGACACGAAAAACAGGAGAAAAGCCATGGCACATCACGATTTGGCGCCCAGGACGCCATCGCGCAGCCTCTACCCGTCCGCGCGAGACCCGCTCACGTCATTTCACCGGCAGATTGATCGCCTGTTCGACGACTTCTTTGCACCAATGGCCGAAGCGACTACGGCCGGCGGTCTTTGGCCGAGCGTCGACGTATATGAAACAGACCAAGCCTATAAGGTCACCGCCGAATTGCCGGGGCTCGAGCAGAAGGATGTTGAGCTCGAGCTGCGCGACAACACCCTCTCCATTACGGGCGAGAAGCGTTCGGAGCACAAGGAAGGCGACGGCGGCCGCACTTACAGCGAACGCAGTTATGGCCGGTTTCAGCGGACCATCCCCCTGGAAACGGAGATCGATGCCGACAAGGTGCAGGCCACTTTCAGGAACGGCGTTTTGGCTGTCGAGCTTCCGAAGAATCCCGCTGCAAAGGACAAAACACGCCGCATAGAAGTGAAAGCGCGATAGTTGCCAAACTGAAGGCTGCCTGAGCAGGCGGCGTTCAGCCCCTGTGGAAGGAGAGCGGCGAGCACGGCGGCAACCGCTCAGGGCGTCTAGCGCCGGGGATCGTCCGTCGCCTCGGAAACGCCTTCGAGAGCGATTTTGGCGGCTTCCTCACCGGTCCGCCCGAGGTCGGCCAAGGCAATGACGCCGACGAGGCGCTTGTCGTGGTTGATCACCGGAAGACGACGCACCTGATGCTTGGCCATGATCTTCGCCGCATCGGTGATATCGGCATCGTCGAAGCACCAATAGACATGCTTGGACATGACCTCGCGAACGGTCGTGTTGCCGGCTGAGCGCTCCTCGGCGACGCCGCGCATCACGATGTCGCGGTCCGTCACCATGCCGACCAGCCTGTCATTCTCGCCGACCGGAAGGGCACCGAGATTGTCGGCCCGCATTTTCCGGGCGGCATCCCTGATTGTCGTGTTCGGGCCGACCAGTTCGGTCCGACGGCTCATGATCTCCTGAACTTGCATGGCATATTTCCTCTCTCTGATTGCTGAGGCAACAAGTCGCCAAACGCGCTGTTGCCGCGCATCGCGAGATTGCCAGCTGGCCGGACGAGGCTTGTGCGATCGCTATCCTCTCGATCCCGCGCCAATGCACGTGCCGGCACCTCGCGATCGAAACTATTCTTGGAACGTCCAGGCAGCGAGCGAGTTCCAAAACGGTAACCGGCGTCGCAGCCATCCCACGGGATGTCGCCGCAGGCTGGTGAAAAACATCCACCGGAAAAACAGATGCACGCGGATTGAAGATCATGGCTATCATCTTTTCAGATCGCCGCGAGGCCGGGCGGCGACTCGCCGGAGAGCTCGTTCGCTTTGCCGGGCGCGACGACGTGACCGTGTTGGCGCTGCCCAGAGGCGGCGTGCCGGTCGGCTACGAGGTCGCGCAGGCGCTCAAGGCACCGCTCGACGTCTTCGTCGTGCGCAAGCTCGGCGTCCCCGGTCACGAGGAGCTGGCCATGGGAGCGATCGCGCCCTTCGGCGTACGCGTCCTCAACGACGAAATCGTCAGCAGTCTCGCGATCCCGCCACATGTCATCGACACAGTCGCCGCAACGGAGGAAAAAGAGCTTCTGCGCCGCGAGCACCTCTATAGGGACGGGCGGCCCCCACCGCAGTTGAACGGACGAACCATTATCCTCGTGGATGACGGGCTTGCGACCGGATCGACCATGCGGGCCGGGATCAAGGCGCTGCGAAAAAACCACGCCGCCCATATCGTCGCGGCCGTTCCCGTCGGTAGCCCCGACACTTGCGCCGCGATGCGGGCGGACGCAGACGAGGTCGTTTGCGCGACGACACCAGAGCCGCTGCTCGGTGTCGGGCGGTGGTACGTGGATTTCTCACAGACGAGCGATGAAGAGGTCCGCGCGCTCCTCGCCAGGTCCGTGCCCAAGCCTGCCGCTTCCGACAAGCCTGCCGCTTCCGAAGAGGAATTGGCTGGGCATGCGAGTGCGGGTCCGGCGCCTGGCATCAGATCGACATAGCGGAGGTGGATATGGACCGGGATAGCGAGCACGTCGTGCATGTTCCCGCGGGGCCTATCACGCTCGAGGGCAATCTTTCGTTGCCCCGGATGCCCGCGGCCTTGTGCTCTTCGCCCATGGCAGCGCTGGACGAAGTCGCGGATCTCGCGAGCCGATGGTTCTTGCGCCATCTGATTTCGGACAGATCGGCGTCCACGTCCTGACAGCTGGAGGTTGGATCACCAGTCCCGGGATCATTTGCGTCCTCAACGCGTTAAGGTCCTCGTAAAACAGCGCGCAGCTGCAACCCAAATGGCTGTCGCAACCCCTAGTTGGGAGAAAGACAATGCCGGACAAGAAAACCATCGAGAAGGCCCGAAAGGACAAGCGCGAGGGCAAATCGCCGAGCACGCAGGCCGGCGAGTTCGTGCACGAGGAGATCGATAAAATCCGCCGCGGCGAGCACGGCGCGCGCTCGACCCAGCAGGCTATCGCCATCGGGCTTTCCGAGGCGAGACGCGCAGGCGTAGACCTGCCCCCGCCCAAAAAGGGCAAGGTGAAGGAGAGCACGCGCAAAAGCGCCGAATACGCCTATGAGGCCGGCCAGGGCGAACGCACGCCGAAACGCCGCCCGCGGGTCTCGAAAGCCGTCTCCAAGGTGCTCGAGCACGAGCCGAAGAGCACAGCGTCGCACGAGGCGCTGGCGCAGCAGGCAAAGCGTGCGGCCTCGCGCCGGACGGCTGAGGAGCGTTCCGCAGCCGCAAAGAAAGCCGCCGAGACGAAAGGCGCCAGCGGAAGGAAGGCGGCGGCGCAAAAGGCCGCCAGAACGCGGGCACACCACGCATAGTTCAAAGATGGCAGTTCGGCTCTAGGAAACCCGATATGGCCCAAACGACCGGTATCGAGCTCCGCTCCTGCAGCATGGGACGGTGCCGCTGCCCAAGGCGAATCAGTGACTGCATCTGCGGGACAACATCGACGTCTTCGCTCGAAATGTTCCCTTACGCGTAACACCGACCCAGAGGTATTCGGCGGCAAGGCCCCGGAGGTACTCGGCGGCAAAGCCGACGGGAGACCGGGAGGAAAGCGCAGCCTGTTTCTTGAGCAGATGCCTATTGCCCACAACGCGGAGAACTCTGATCATGTCCTCAGTAGCCAGCACGACAATGCCACGAACCACCCCTCAGGCGAGACATATCGCTTTGCTCGGCGCGCCCTCTAATCTTGGGCTGATGCCGCAGGAGGGTGAGCCGGAGCCCGGCGCATGGAAGGCGCCGGAGGTACTTCAATCGCTTGGTCTCGCCAACCGTTTGGGCGCCGGTCCGTTGCGCACGGTTCGGGCTCCGCCCTATCGGCCTGAGGTGGACCCTGCGACGGGCGTGCGCAATGCCCAGGCGCTGCGCCAGTATTCCGAGACGCTTGCCGAAGCCGTCGGCGAGGAGCTGAACTCGGGAGGGTTCCTGCTCATACTCGGCGGCGATTGCAGCGTGTTGCTTGGCCCCGCGCTAGCGCTGCGGCGTCGTGGCCGCTACGGCCTTATCTTCTTCGATGGGCACACGGATTTCAAATTGCCGGATACCTCGCCCTCAAAGGGAGCCGCGGGCATGGATTTGGCCTTCGTGACCGGCCATGGACCGAAGCTCCTGACCGATTTCGGCGAGCACACTCCTTTGGTCCGTGAGGCCGATGTAGTCGCGTTTGGCTATCGCGATGTGCAGGACCCCGCGACTTACACGTCCAAGGCCGTCTTCGACACCGATGTTCACCGGATGGATTTGGCTGAAGTGCGGCGGCGCGGCGTCGCCGATGCTGCACGCGTAGCGCTTGACGCGGTCGCAGGGCAGGACGTCGAGGGTGTATTCGTTCACTTCGATGTCGACGTGCTGGACAGCGAGATCATGTCGGCTGTCGATACGCCGGAACCCGGCGGTGTCTTGCCCGACGAAGCCGTCGAAGCTCTTCGCACATGGTGCAATGATTCACGCGTGATTGGGATGGAGGTGACGATCTATGATCCCGACCGCGATCCAGATCGTCGCTGCGGCAAGCTGCTGATCGACATTCTGACTGCTGCACTTCGCGACCGGTAGGCCAATGGCAGTCGTCCTGCACTTGTGCACGAATGCAATCCGCCGGAGCGAATGCAGTCGGTCTGACGGATCGCCGCGCGCATCCATTCCGTGATGCCACCTCATCGGGAACCGTTCTCAACGAACATGGTTCCGAGTGTGCGACTGAAAGCATTTGGCCCCTTTCATCTCGCTACCGCCAAGGAGATTCGCCATGACCGGCAAAACCCGTCCCACCGTCCTGATCACAGGCAGCAGCGGGTTTCTGGGCCAGGCCATCGCTCGCGGCCTGACGGAGCGCCACGACATCATCGGCCTTGATGTTGCCAGGCGGTCCTTGCCCGGCGTCGAGACGATCGAGATCGACCTTACCTCGGATACGAGCGCGGCGAAGGCGCTGGCCGAGGTGCGCGAACGGAGTGGCGGCCGCATTGCCTCGGTGATCCATCTCGCGGCCTATTACGACACGACCGGCGAGGATAATCCGAAATACGGCGCGGTGACCGTCGAGGGAACGCGCCGGCTGCTGAACGCGCTGAGGGGGCTCGAGACGGAGCAGTTCGTGTTTTCGAGCACGTTGCTGGTGCATGCGCCGAGCCCGGCGAAGGGCGCCAAGATCAACGAGCGATCGCCGATCGATCCGGCCTGGGCCTATCCGAGATCGAAGGCCGAGACCGAGACACTGATCCTGAAGGAGCACGGCGACATCAAGGTTGCGATCCTGCGACTGGCGGGTGTCTATGACGAGGATTGCCACGCCGCCTTCATCGCCCAGCAGATCGCCCGCATTTTCGAGCGCATGCCGACCGCCTATCTTTTCACCGGCGACATCACCACCGGACAGCCTTACCTGCACCTGGACGACCTCGTCGACGCCGTAGTGCGCACCGTCGACCGGCGCAGCGAGCTTCCCGACGAGACCGTACTGCTGATCGGCGAAGAGCAGACGCCGTCCTACGACGAGATGCAGAAGCAGATTGGGCGGCTCCTGCATGGCGAGATCTGGCGGACCTGTCCCTGCCCAAGGAGGTGACGAAGCTCGGCGCCTGGATGCAGGAGAAGGTTTTCGACCAGGAGACCGACATCAAGCCATGGATGATCGAGAACGCCGACGATCACTACGAGATCGACATCTCCCGCGCCAGGCGGCTGCTTGGCTGGAAGCCGCGGCACAGCCTGACCGCTACCTTGCCGGAAATGATCCGGCGGCTGAAGGCGGATCCCACCGACTGGTACAAGAAGAACAAGCTTGAACCGCCGGCGGTCGCCGCTTCCGCGCCCGAGCTCGACCAGGCCGCCGCAAGGCTGCGGCGTCCGCTCGAGCGCTCGGACGACGAGGTCGAGGTGGAAACCGAACGCCACCGGGCCGCAACGCTCTGGGCGCCACTGACCAATGTTGCCATCGGACTGTGGCTCGTGGCGGCGCCCTTCACGCTCGGCCTGTTCGATCCCGCTTCAGCACCGATTCCGCCGGCGCTCGGACATGAGATCGCCTCGCCGGAGACGCGCGACGGCAGGCTCGGCATCAGTGAGATCGTATCCGGCCTCGCCATCCTGTCGCTGGCGCTTGTAGGCATGCGCCGGCGCTGGCACGGACTGCAATGGATCACCGCCTCGATCGGGGTTTGGGTGATGTTCGCGCCGCTCCTGTTCTGGACCACCAGCGCCGGAGCCTACGCGACCGACACGCTGGCCGGCATGCTGATCGTCGCGTTCGCGGTGATGGTCCCGCCAACGCCGGGTATCAGCCGGCGTGCCCTTGCCGCCGATGACGACCGGCCGCTCGGCTGGAGCTATTCGCCCTCGCTCTTCACCCAGCGCATTCCCATAATCGGCCTCGCCTTTGTCGGCCTGTTCGTCTCGCGTTATCTCGCTGCCTATCAGCTTGGCCATATCGATGGCCTTTGGGAACCGTTCTTCGGCCCGGGCGAAACGCCGGCCGGCAATGGCAGCGAGGCGGTAGTCACCTCCTGGGTCTCCAAGGGCTTTCCGATCGCCGATGCCGGGCTGGGCGCCTTTGCCTATGCGCTGGACATCCTCGCCGGCGCGATCGGCGACCGCCGCCGCTGGCGCACGATACCGTGGATGGTGCTTTTGTTCGGCTTGCTGGTCGTCCCGCTCGGCGTGGTCAGCGTCAGCTTCATCATCATCCAGCCGCCGCTCATCGGAGCGCTGTGCACGCTCTGCATCGTCCAGGCTGCCGTCACCGTCGTGCTCATCCCCTATTCGGTCGACGAGGTGCTGGCGAGCTGCCAGTATCTTTGGCGTGCGAAACAGGCGGGAGAGCCGTTCTGGCGCACATTCTGGTGCGGAGGCCCGGCACTTTCGGAGGACCAGACGCCGGCGCCGGATCTCGACCGGCCGCTGTCGGAAGTGGCGCGGGACTTCGTCACCGGCGGTGTGAACTTCCCATGGACCCTAGTCGCCAGCACCCTCGCCGGCGCCCTGCTGATGATCACGCCGCTCGCCTTCGGCACAAGCCCGCCGCTCTACTTCAGCGACCATGTCACCGGCTGCCTGGTCATCATGGTCGCCGTTACGGCGATGGCCGAAGTGGCGCGCGCCGTCCGCTTTCTGAACATCGCGCTTGGAGCCTGGATCGCCCTCTCTCCCTTTATCCTCGCCGGCGGTGCGGCGGCGAGCCTAGC
Source organism: Mesorhizobium sp. M1423 (assembly GCF_040317575.1). Taxonomy (NCBI): domain Bacteria; kingdom Pseudomonadati; phylum Pseudomonadota; class Alphaproteobacteria; order Hyphomicrobiales; family Phyllobacteriaceae; genus Mesorhizobium; species Mesorhizobium sp. M1423. The sequence continues at coordinate 497,898 of NZ_JAMYKU010000001.1, read as the reverse complement.
CAATCTGGCGATCGGAGCGCTGCTGGTCGGGCTCAGCCTGCCGCGCGGCACGCGCAGCGCCGCGCATTATGGCGGTTGGGACCGGGCCATCGTCTAAGGATGTTCAGCAGCGCTGGACGTGTCGAGATGAGGGATCGCCGAAGCTAGCCAAAGGATGGCGGCGCGGCGCCCTGATCGTGCCCCAACGGCGACCGCGACGCCCGCGCTCACACCGAGCCGGTCATGCCGCCGTCGACATAGATGATCTGGGCCCGTCATGAAGCTCGATGCGTCGGAAGCCAGGAAGATCGCGGCGCCGCCCAGTTCGTCGACTTCGCCCCACCTTGCCAGCGGTGTGCGCCCGACCAGCCAGCGCGAGAATTCGGCGTCTTGCACCAGCGCCTCGTTCAGTTCTGTCCGGAAGTAGCCTGGGCCGATACCATTGACTCTGATGCCGTGTGGGCCAAGCTCGGTGGCAAGCCCCTTGGTCAGCATTTTCATCGCACCCTTCGATGCCGTGTATGGCACGATCGAGGAACGCCCCAGTTCGCTTTGCACCGAACATATGTTGATTATGGATCCGGTCTTGCGGGCCATCATCGAGCGGACCACCGGCCGGGTGACATAGAATGCACTGTAAAGGTTTGTCCGCATCAATCTGTCGAACATGTCGAGCGGGAAATCGGCGAATGGCGCGCGGTGCTGCATGCCGGCATTGTTGACGAGAATATCGATCGGGCCGCGCTCTGCTTCCAGCCTGCCGATTTCACGCTCGACGTCTTCAGCCACGGTCACGTCGAAGGTGGAGCCGATCGCCTGGATACCGGATTCGGCCAACGATCCGAGTGCCTTTTGAACGTGGTCTTCGTCCCGCCCATTGATGATCACCGTCGCGCCGGCGCTCGCCAGCGCCTTCGCCATGGCAAAGCCGATTCCGCGGCTCGATCCGGAGATGAAAGCGGTTTTGCCGGCGAGGCCGAACAGGTCCGATAGGTCGGTCAATGTTTGTTTCCCAGAGATGCGGCCAGATGCAGGCGATCGAGGCCCTGCCGCACATCGTAAGCGCGGACGACCGCTGTCAGCAATGGCGAGATTGCCGGCGATAAACGCTTATCCCCGCCAGACGCCTTCCCTGCGCAGATCGTCCATCGTGCGCGAAATGCCTTCGCGCAGGATCGACACCATGTCGTCGATCTGCTCGCGCGTGATGATCAATGGCGGCGACATCACGCACATGTTGATCAGTGGCCGGACCAACAGGCCGAGCTCGTGGCAATGCGCGTCGATGCGTTTGCCGACATCCTTGTCGAGCTGCAGTGGATCCTTGCTGTCGCGGTCGGCGACGCATTCGACGCAGCCCATCAGCCCCATGCCGCGCACCTCACCGACCAGCGGCAATTCCTCCAGCGTCTTCAGTTGCGCCTGGAAGTAGGGCGCGACCTCGCGCGTATGGGCCAGCACGCTTTCTTCCAGAATATCGAGGTTCTTCAGCGCCACCGCGCAGCCGACCGGATGGCTGGTGTAGGTCAGGCCATGGCCGAACATGGCGTCTGGATGGTTCGAGCGGCGCAGCTCCTCCAGCAGCCGTTCCGAAAGGATGACGCCGCCGAGCGGGAAATAGCCTGAGGTCACACCCTTGGCGAAGGTGATCATGTCGGGCTCGATGCCGAACACCTCGCCGGAGGCAAAGACATGGCCAAGCCGGCCGAACGCGGTCACCACCTCGTCGGAAATGTAGAGGATGTCGTTGTCGCGGCAGATCGTCCGGATGCGCTGGAGATAGCCCTCCGGCGGCACGATGACGCCGCCCGACGCCTGCACCGGCTCGCCGACGAAAGCACCGATCCTGTCGGCGCCGACACGGGCGACCATATCGCGGAATTCAGCGACCAGCGCATCGGTGAAAGCGGCAACGCTCATGCCCTTCGGACGGCGGAACGGATCGGGTGAGGACAATTTGACGACCAGCTCGTCGGCGCCGTCCATCCAGTCACGGTCGCGCGGACGCCCGTTAAGCGAAGCAGACAGATAGGTCGAGCCGTGATAGGCGCCGCCCCGGCTCAGGATCAGCTTCTTTTCCGGGCGACCGCGCACATTGTTGTAAAATTGCATGAAGCGCAGCGCCGTCTCGACCGCCGAGGAGCCGCCGGTGGTGAAGAAAACATGGCTGAGATCGCCCGGCGCGTGGCCGGCGATGCGCATGGCCAGTTCCGCCGACGGCGCGTTCATCGTGTACCACGGCGTGTTGTAGGACAGCGCCATCGCCTGGTCGTACATCACCTTGGCGAGCTCCTCGCGACGGTGGCCGACATTGATGCACCACATGCCGGCCGGCCCGTCGATCAGCCTCTTGCCGGTGGCATCGGTGATATATATGCCCTCGCCCGCGCCGATCAGGGCGCGTGCCTCCGCGCCGACCGAGCCGGCGAACGGCCAGGGCTGGACAAGATGGCGCTTGGCCAGTTCGACGGCATCCTGAGCGCCGGCTCCGGCCATTTCGGTCGAAGTGATATCTCTTACCGCCGCCATCTTCGCCTCGCATTGTATGCCGCAATTTCACCGGACACGAAGCTGGTTCACGCTCCAGGAAAGCTCGGCTTTCTTCGTTCATTTTGAATGGCCGTTCAATCAATATTGCAGAAATAGCGCTTGATTTCAATCCGCCGATGCGCGCATGATGAAGAAAGCCGGCAAGCTCGGAGCGCGATAGCGCCTGGGCATAAAATTGGGAACAGATAGCCGGTTCCAGCAATGGGATGCCGCATGGCAGGACAGTCCGCGCCAGCAACCGAAATCACGCCGGGGACCCTGCCCGAGGGCCTGCAATGACGGCGGCCGCGGAAGGGTCGCCCGCTTTCGGCATGATGCGGGCGAGGCGAAACGCCCTTCTGCAATCAGAACCCGTCCAGGGTCTTGCCCTGATCAGCCCGACCTTCGTCTATGCGCTGATACTTCTGGTGCTGCCGATCCTGGCGGTCATCGCGCACTCCTTCTGGACGCAGAATTACCTCACTGTCGACCATACCTTCACGCTGGAAAACTACCGCCTTGCACTGACCGAGCCGATCTATCGCGACCTGCTGTGGCGCTCGCTCTACATCTCGCTGACGGCGAGCTTCTTCACGGTCGTGCTCGCCTATCCGATCGCCTATTTCATCTCGTTCCACGGCGGCCGCCACAAGAGCCTGTGGCTGTTCCTGATCACCATCCCGTTCTGGACCAGTTATCTGCTGCGGGTGATGTCGTGGAAGGTCATCCTCGGCTATAATGGCGTGCTCAATTCCGGCCTGATGGGCCTTGGCATCATCGACGAGCCGTCGACCGCGCTGCTTTACAATTCGACTGCCGTCATCATCACGCTGACCCACGCCTGGGCAGCCTTCGCCATCCTGCCGATCTTCGTCTCGCTGGAAAAAATCGACCGCACGCTGGTCGAGGCGGCCACGGACCTCGGCGATGGCCCCGTCCGTTCCTTCCTGCGCGTGACGCTGCCGCTTTCGGCGCCCGGCATCATTTCGGCAGCGCTGATCGTCATGATCCCGACGGTCGGCGATTACGTCACGCCGAAGCTTGTCGGCGGCAAGGACGGCGTCATGATCGCCAATGCCATCCAGGCGCAATTCGGCAAGGCGTCGAACTGGCCGCTGGGTGCGGCACTCTCCGTCACCACGATGCTGATCGTCACGCTGATGGCCGGCGCCACGGTGCTGATCATCCGTACCGCCCAGAGGCTGGCACGATGAGGCTGGCGCGATGACGGCGATGCGCCGCTTGCTGCCCGGCCGCTTGCTGCCGGCCTATGCGTTCTTCTACGTCGTGTTTCTCTATCTGCCGGTCATCTTCCTGCCGATCTTCTCCATCAACACCGCCGCGACGCCGAAATTCCCGCTCTCCGGCTTCACCTTGAAATGGTACCAGGACCTGCCGCGCACGCCGGCGCTGCTCGACGCCACCTGGAACAGCCTGGTCGTCGGGGTATCGGCTTCCATCCTGTCGACCGTTCTTGGCATCCTCGCCGCCCGCTCGATCACCCGCTACCGCTATCCCGGCCGTCGCGCCATGAACGGCCTGATCATGGCGCCGCTGGTACTGCCCGAAATCATCGTTGCCATCTCCTTGCTGCTAGTGATCCTGCAACTCGGTTTGAGCCTGTCGCTGTTCACCGTCGTGCTTAGCCACGTCCTGGTCTGCGTTCCCTATTCGATGACGGTGCTGACCGCCGGCTTCGAGGGCTTCGACCGCAGCCTGGAGGAAGCCTCCGCCGATCTCGGCGAGAGCGCGTTCGGCACCTTTCGGCGGGTGACGCTGCCGATGGTCGCGCCGGCGATCATTTCCAGCCTGCTCGTCTGCTTCACCATTTCGCTCGATGAATTCCTCATCGCCTTCTTCCTGACCGGCACCGAAGCGACGCTGCCGATCTATATCTGGGGCCAGTTGCGTTTCGCCGCGAAACTGCCCGGCGTGCTGGCGCTGGGCACGCTGTTGCTGGTTGCCTCGTTTCTTTTGATGACGATTGCTGAAATCCTGCGCCGCCGCGCGGCCAGGCGCACCCAGAACGAGGGTGCCTTCCATGCCTGAGCGGCCTCACACCGAGCGCTCTATGATCGAGGTCCGCAACGTCACGCGCAGCTACGGTTCGTTCAAGGCGCTGGACGACGCCTCGCTGACCATCAGGGAGGGCGAATTCTTTTCGCTGCTTGGCCCGTCCGGCTGCGGCAAGACCACGCTGTTGCGCATGATCGCCGGTTTCGACAACCCGACCAGCGGCTCGATCTCGGTCGATGGCCAGCCGATGGAGGGTATTCCCGCCAATCGCCGGCCGACCAACATGGTATTCCAGAGCTACGCCATCTTCCCGCACCTCAATGTCGAGCAGAACGTCGCCTATGGCTTGAAGCGGCTGAAGCTCGCCGGCACGGAGGAAAGGCGCCGTGTCGAAGAAGCCCTCGCCCAGGTGTCGCTGACCGGCCTCGGCAAGCGTCTCACCACCGAGCTTTCCGGTGGCCAGCGTCAGCGCGTGGCGCTGGCTCGTGCGCTGGTGATGCGGCCAAAAGTGCTTTTGCTCGACGAGCCGCTGTCGGCGCTGGACAAGAAATTGCGCGAGCAGATGCAGGTCGAGCTGCGCCGTCTGCAGCAGGCGGTTGGCATCACCTTTGTCCTGGTAACCCACGACCAATATGAGGCACTGGCCATGTCGGATCGCATCGCAGTGATGTTCGGCGGCATGATTGCGCAGGTCGCATCGCCGAAGGAGATCTACCAGCGGCCGGTCAATCGCCAGGTCGCCGATTTTCTCGGCGGCATGAATTTTGTCAAGGCCGAGATCGTCGAGGAGAACGGCGCCTCGCTGGTGCTCGACACGCTGGGCTTCGGCCGCGTCAAGACCGACAAGCCGAAAGCTTTTGTGCGCAATGGCACCGCCGCGACGCTTGGCATCCGGCCCGAGCGCCTGCGCGTTCTGTGGGACGATGCGACGGCAAAATTCGAGGTCGCCGGCAAGGTGGTCGAGCGCCATTATTTTGGCGAGATCACCCATTTGATCGTCGAGATACCAGGGCTGGAAAAGCCGTTGTCGGTGACCGAGACCAACGACTTCGGCGCCGACGACATTCCGGTCGGCACCACGATCCGCCTCGCCTACGACCCAGAGGCCTTGGTGGCGATGGCAGATTGACGCTATCTCACCTCCAATTCGGCGGACAGATAGTCACTTAATCGATTGTCGCCTGCCTTCTTTGAATCCTCCAGCAGCATTTTAAGATCATCAATGTCGACCAATCCATGGTTCTGCAAATAGACGACTGTAAGCTCCGGGTCGAACCCGCACTTGAGATTACCCAATTGGCTAAGCACGTGATAATGCGCACGGTCGCCGGACTTCCAAACAGCAAATGAGTTGATCGGCCAGCCGCCCTGAAGGTCAGCTTTAAGTGAGCTTGCCGAGTATTCGCAGACCTTCTTTAAGGTATTGTCGAGTTCACCAATCTCGATTGGGTGGGGCGCCGAATAATAGCCAGCCGCAAATCCTGTAACTGCCATGACCGCACCGGTGAGTACGATCTTCGAGACCGTTTTCATACCGCTCAGATCTCCTCGATCAACCGCCGCGCCATTTTTCGCCCGGCGACGATTGCACCCTCGACATAGCCTGGGAATGACGGCGACAGCTCCGACGAGGCGAAATGGACCGGCGGCGCGCCGGCGCGGATGATGCGTTCGGCATTGGTTGCCGTCGCATCGACGATAAGGTCGCTGTAGCCGCCACCGCTCCAGCGATCGTCCGTCCAGTCACGGTAGCTGAGATCGGAGAAGCCGGCCGCCTCGGCGCCGAGCGCTTGCTCCAGTTTTGACGTCACCTTAGCGCGCAGTTCCGCCTCGCCCAGTTCGCGCCAGCGCCGGGCCAGCGGCCCGCCGATGAAGACGACAAGTGCTGGATGACCGTCGTCATTGCCGGCGTCGCAGGCAAAAAGCCCGTGCGGATCGCGCCACATCACCATGCCGCTCAAGCCCCTGTCGCGCCAGAAGGCCGTGGGATAACGCGCCAGCATCTTGATTACCGCGCCGCTTTGCCAGACGCCGAGCGCTGCTTCCAGCGCAGCCGGCAGCAGCGGTACGAAATCCAGTCTCGACGCCATCATCGGCGGGACTGCGACCAGCACCGCTCGCGCCTCGATTGAGCCTGCGGCCGAGACGACGCGAACCCCTTCCGCTCGACGCTCGATGGTCTTGACCGGCGTGTTCAGCCGCAGGCGACCACCGAGGTCGCGGGCCAGGTCGTCTGCCAGCGAATGCATGGTTTCGCGCACGAAATACTGCAGTTCCGACACCTCGTTGGTGATGCGGCGGTCGTTGTCGATCAGGTACCACAGCGGCAGCCTTTCCATTGCCAGGCACCAAAGGCCCTCGATCAGCGAATGAAAGACCGCCTTGGCTTCATCGGGATCATTCTGGCGATCGAGCCATGCCGCGACGGTCAAACCGGCAATGGCCGGATCGTCCGGTGCAATCGCGTTCATCCGCTCGCGTATTCGCATGGCGGTGCCATAAGTGCGCTCGGCTTGCGCCTCGCTCATCCGCGGTTGGGTGATGAATTCGCCGGCGAAATGCGTCCCGACCAGCGTCTTGCCGCGTGCCCGCACCAGCGCCATCAGTTCGGGCATGTCCTCGCACAGGAACTGGCCGCCGCTGTCGATGCGCTCGCCGAGCCCGTTCGGCATGGCTTCGACGCGTCCGCCGACGCGGTCGCGGGCTTCGAGCAGCACGAAATCGACGCCAGCGTTGTTCAGCTCATGCGCCGCCGACAGGCCGGTGAAGCCGGCGCCGACGACGACCACCTCGGCTCGTTCGATCTCGGACGTCAATAGCCGGCCTTGATCTTCTCGAATTCGGCGATCATCCGCTGCTTGAGCTCCGGCGCCACCGGCTGCTGGAACAGCGTCTTGTCGAGGAACTTGTCGAGATCGTCGAAGCCGCGCTCGGCCAGGATCTTGGGATCGATCGCCGCCATGGCAGCGGCGTTGCCATGGCCATAGCCGAACGTCTTGACCAGATAGTCGGATACAGCAGGCGCATTGACAGCGTTCAGGAAATCATAGGCCTGGTCGAGATCACCCGGTGCGTCCTTCATCAGCACATAGCCGCACACCCATGTCGACAGGCCTTCCTTGGTATCGCGGTTCATGGCGATCGGCACGCCTTGGCCCTTGAGGGTGACGAAAGTCTCGTTCCAGCCCCAGGCGAGATCGACCTCGTTGCCGGAGAAGGCCTGATTGATATCGGTGTCGTCGGTCCAGTAGAAGCGGATGTTCTTGTGCACGTCACGCAGAAATGCCGAGGCGTCCTTGAACTGCGCGTCGGTCATCTTGTTCCAGTCCTTGAGGCCGATGACCAGGCTGGCCAGCGCGTAGGCGTCGTCGACATTGTCGCCAATGGTAACGCGCCCCTTGAACTTCGGATCGGCAAAGATCCTGAGCGACTGCGCCTGATCCGGCGTCACATTGTCGGTGCGGTAAAGCAGGGCCGTATTGCCCCAGTCGAAAGGCATGAACCAGGCCTTGCCGTCAGCGGTGGTGGCGAGATCCTTCATCGCCATGATGCCGGGATTGAGATCCTTCCAGCCGGCGATACGGCTGGTGTCGAGCGGCTGCAGCATGCCGGCCTCGCGCCATTTCACCACGCTTTGCGAGCAGGGATGCGCAATGTCCGCCTTGAAGCCGGCCCGCATTTTCTGAAAGGCCTCTTCCTCGTCGCCGAAGAAGGCGAAGGTCGGCTCGGCGCCTTGTTCGGCGGTGTAGGCCGGATGCAGCAGCGGGTCCTCATAGCCCGACCAGTCGAACACGACGAGGTCGCCGCCGCCTGCCGCAAGTGCCGCGACTGTGCCTGCGCCGATTGCGCAGGCCGCGGCGATGGCCAGGCGGCGAAGCACGGAATTCATGGCGCAAAGCTCCTCATCGCGGGAAACACCGCGGCGACGTTAGGAGAATTCGGGAGCTTTGGCGAGCCCGTCCGCCCGCTATGTCCGTGGGCAGACGGGCCAAGCGAGGAGAGCTCAGTAGCCGGCTTTGATCTTCTCGAACTCGGCGATCATCTTGAGCTTGAGATCGGATGGAACCGGCGACTGGAACAGCGTCTTGTCGACGAACTTCTGCACGTCGTCATAGCCTTTCTCCTTTAGCACCACCTGGTCGACGCCGGCCATGCCATTGGCATTGGCCTGGCCGTAGCCCCAGTCCTTGACCAGGACCTTGGCGACTTCCGGATCGTTGACGGCGTTGAGATAATCATAGGCCTTGTCGGCATTGCCGGGCGCATCCTTGAACAGCACATAGCCGCAGACCCAGGTCGAAATGCCCTCGTCGGTGTCCTTCTTGGCCTTGATCGGCACGCCGGCGGCGACAGACTGCACCGTCGCGTCGTTCCAGGCCCATGCGAGATCGACCTCGCCGCCGCTCAACAGCTGCACGATATCGGTTGAGTCGGTCCAGTAGGAGCGGACGTTCTTGTGCACCTGGCGCAGGAAGCCTGATGCCTGTTTGAACTGGTCGTCCGTCATCTTGGTCCAGTCCTTCAGGCCGATGGCGAGACTGGCCAGCGCGTAGGCGTCGTCGACATTGTCACCGACGGAAACCCGGCCCTTGAACTTCGGATCGGCGAAGGCCTTCAACGACTGCACGTCCTTCGCATCGATCTTGTCGGAATTGTAGGTCAGCTGCGTGTTGCCCCAGTCCCAAGGCATGAACCAGGCCTTGCCGTCGGCGGTGGTGGCGAGATCCTTCATCGCCATTATGCCGGGATTGAGGTCTTTCCAGCCTGATATCTTCGAGGTGTCGAGCGGCTGCAGCAGGCCGGCCTCGCGCCATTTCACCACGCTTTGCGAGCAGGGATGGCCAAGATCGGCCTTGAAACCGGAGCGGACCTTTTCGAACGCCTCGTCCTCGTCGCCGAAGAAGGTGAAAGTCGGCGAATCGCCGTTCTTTTCGACATATTTCGGATGGAAGCCGGGCTCCTCGTAGCCAGACCAGTCGAACACGACGAGATCCCTGTCCGCAGCCAGCGCCGCCGCCGAAGCGGCGAGCGCTCCGGCCAATGCCAATGTCAGCGTCAATGTCAGCGTCGGGCGTCGCGTCATTGTCTTCATTGCTGTTCCATCCTCTTTTGATTGTTTCACGCCGGCTTGGCACCGCCGGCTGTCGGCCACGGATAATGCTTGGGAAATGCCGCGGACAGGAACGCGTTCGCGGCCTGCAGCGCAGTCTCGCGCGTGGTGTCTTCGGTGCCCATCATCAGCCGCAGCCACAGTCCCTCCAGCATGGCGCTGAGCGCCAGCGCCATCACCTGCGGCTCATAAGAATAGCCGCCGCTCTGCTTGAGCGTCGCGCAAAGGTCGATAAAGATGTTCTGATAGACGGCGTCGCGTGCGCTGCTCAGCGCCTGATAGGTCGGCCGCGATTTGGCTTCGCCCCAGAACGCACACCAGGCCGCCAGCTTGCGCTTGTTGCAGATCGAGCGGTCGAAATCGGCCGCGACCAATGCCTGCAACTGGCGGGCGGGATCATCGCCGGCCTTCTGCAAGGCGCTGCGCCAATGCGCCGAATACTCGTCATACATGTATTGCAAAGTCGCGACGAGCAGCTTCTCCTTGCTTTCGAAATGGAAATTGACGATGCCGCGCGACAGGCCGGCACCGTCGGCAACGTCGGCCATCGTCGTATCCGAATAGCCGCGCTTGGCCAGTGAATCGATCGTCGCTTCGATCAGTTGAAGCTGCCTGGTCTCTTTCGACGCCTTGCGGCCACGCTTTTCGGTGTCGCTCTTTCGCGTCGCCTCGAGGAGGGCTTCGCGCGCCTCTGTTGTCTTCATGGGATTGATGGTCTCCAGCATCGCCGGCTAGCCAACCGGCTTTCGGCCGCGAAGATGAGTGGGACGGTGCTCGCCTGTGTCAAGCACCTTCTGCATGGCTTCCCAGGTTCGTATATTCTTGTCGACATAGGCCGCGCCGACGGCAGCCGCGACCACCGGGTAGAGCGGCCCCTTCAAGCGGTTCAGCTCCTCCCCCGCGATCTCGCGATACCAGGGATTGCGGTCGCGCACGGTGATGTCGGCAAAGCCGGCCTGGCGCATCGCCTGCACATAGCGGGCCGGCGATGCCATGGCGAAGGACAGGCCTTCAGCGGCGACATAGGCCTTCATCTCGGGCGACGGCTCGCCATCATGCGAGATCATCCAGTTCGACGCGGCAAAGACGCCGCCAGGCTTCAGGACGCGGAATATCTCGGCGAACAATGCATCCTTGTCCGCCACGTGCAGCAGCGCGTCCTTGGAAAATACGACGTCGAAGGCACCGTCGGCAAAAGGCAGCGGTCCTGGCGCCGCCTGGATGAAATCGGCGCGACGCGCGAGCCCGCGCGCAGCGGCCCGCTTCCTGGCCGTCTCGATCACGGGCCGTTCGACGTCGAAGCCTGTGAGGTGGGCCGCGCGGTGACGCTCGATGAGATGCAGCGTGATGCCGCCGGAACCGCAGCCCATGTCGAGGACTGTCTTGCCCGCAAGCGACAGCCCTTCGACGACCCGGTCGACCTCTTCTGGCCCACCCGGCGACAAATAGCCGTCGCCCCACAGCGCCTCGAGGAAGCGGATGGCGGTGTCGTCATACTCCGGTTCGGCCTCTGCCGTTTCGATCATCAAACCCTGGTCCCAAGGCTATCCTCGAATGAGCCAAAGCCTAGCGCATAAACACGAAAACGCAACATCATTTGTTGAACATTCATTCAATATGGCTGGACAGGATGACCGTCTTCGTGCGAAATTCGGCTTATTGGGGGCGCATCACACGAAAAGAAGGTCGGGCACGATGAAGGCTGGGCCAAAGTGAAGAGCTGGGACGCGATCGTCATCGGCGGCGGGCATAACGGGCTGGTCAATGCCTGCTACCTGCAGCGTGCCGGGCTCGACGTGCTGGTCGTCGAGAAGAACGACTGGGTCGGTGGTGCCGCCACCAGCCGCGAGCTGACGCCCGGCTTCCTCTATTCCAACTGCTCCTATGTCTGCTCGCTGTTCCGCCCGGAGATCATGCGCGACCTCGAGCTGCCGCGCTTCGGCCTGCAGGTGATCTCCTATGAGGGCGGCGCGGTGTTCACCCGCGATGGCGACTATCTCGCCAACTACCGCGACCACGATGCCCACCGGCGCGAATTCGCGCGGTTCTCCAAACGCGATGCCGAGGCCTATGATCGTTATGCCCGCGACGTGACGCGGCAGTGCCGCTTCATCCAGCCGCTGCTGATGCGCACGGCGCCCGACCCGACCAGCCTGCGGCCGCGCGACCTTGGCGAACTGCTCTATCTCGGCAAGAAGTTCACGGGGCTCACTGCGGAGGAAATGGCGCTGACGCTGCGCTTCTGGACCATGTCGATCTCCGACTTTCTCGACGAATATTTCGAGACCGACGTGATCAAGGCGAATTTCGCTTTGTCCGGCATCATCGGCACCGCGCTCGGGCCGATGTCGCCCGGCACCGCCTATGTCCTGCTGCATCATTATATGGGCGAGGTCGACGGCTCGGTCGGCGCCTGGGGCTATGCGCGCGGCGGCATGGGCGCGGTCACCGAGGCGCTCGCCGCATCCTTCCAGGCTTCGGGCGGCACCATCCGTACCGGCGCCGAGGTCGACCATGTGCTGATCCGGCGCGGCAAGGCCAATGGCGTGGTGCTGGCCGGCGGCGAGGAAATATACGGCAAGCTCGTGGTTTCCAACGCCGACGTGAAGCGCACCTTCCTCAAGCTGGTCGAGGAAAAGGAATTGCCCGAGATTTTCCTGCGCCGGGTCAGGAATTTCAAGATCCGCGGCTCGTCAGGCAAGGTCAACATCGCGCTCGATTCACTGCCGGAATTCCCGGCGCTGCCGAAGGATTCGCCCGTCTATTGTGGCGACATGCATTTCACCGATTCGATCGAGCGCATGGAGCGTGCCTATGACGACTGGAAGGCCGGGCGCTGGTCGGCCGATCCTTTCCTCGACATGGTGATCCCGACGACGCTCGACCCGACCATGGCTCCACCCGGCAAGCATTTCATGAGTTGCTTCGTGCAATATGCGCCACCGAAGGTGGACGGCCGCGGCTGGACCGACGCCGACCGCGACGGCTTTGCCGAAAGCGTGATCGCGCAGATATCGGACTATTCGCCGGGCTTCCGCGACCGCATCGTCCACATGGAAGTGCGCACGCCGCGCGAGATCGAGGCCGAGGTCGGCCTCACCGAAGGCAATATCTTCCAGGGTGAATTGACCTTCGACCAGTTGTTGTTCAACCGCCCCGTGCCGGGCTACGCACAATACCGCTCGCCGGTCGATGGACTCTACATTTGCGGCTCCTCGACCCATCCCGGTGGCGGCGTCATGGGCGCGCCGGGCCGCAATGCCGCCGCCGAGATCCTGCGTGATCTCGCCAAGCCAAATCAGCATATGAGCCCGGCCCATGACGTCATCTGACAAATGGGATGTTGTCGTCATCGGCGGCGGCCATAATGGCCTCGTCGCCGCCGCCGTTCTGGCGAAGAGCGGCCGCAAGGTGCTGGTGCTGGAAGCCGCCGGCGAGGTCGGCGGCGCCGCGCGCACGGAGGAATTCGCGCCCGGATTTCGTGTTTCGTCGATCGCCCATCTGCTGAACCGGCTGCACCCCGATGTGGTGAAGGTATTGGAGCTGGAGAAGCACGGGCTGCAGGTCGCACGCGGCGACTTCGCGCCGTCGGTGGTGCTGGCGAAAAGCGGTCCGCCGCTTTTCCTGCATGGCGCCTATGGCGAGGTGCTGACCGGCACCAGTCCTGCCGAGCAGTCCGCCTGGAAGGAGTTGCGGGCACAGCTGCTGCGCTACGCCGGCATCCTGAAGCTGTTCTTGTCACGCCGGCCGCCCGATCTCGGCGCCATGTCGCTCGCCAACACGGCAGCGCTCGGCCAAACCGGACTGGCGCTGAAGAAGCTTGGCAAGGAGGACATGCGCGATTTCCTGCGCGTGCTGTTGATGAACGTTGCCGACCTGCTCGACGAGCAGCTTGCCGACGACCGGCTGAAGGGCCTGCTTGCCTTCGACGCTACGCTCGGCAGCCATCTTGGCCCGCGCTCGCCGACCTCGCTGCTCGGTCTCTATTACCGCCTGGCCGGCGAGACCGGCGGTTCCGCCGGCGCGCAGATGCTGCCGAAGGGCGGCATGGGCGCCGTCATAGCCGCCATTCGCGCATCGGCGCAACAGGCCGGCGTGACCATCCGCACCGCGACGCCGGTGGCAAAGATTATCGTCGAGAAGGGCCGCGCCGTCGGCGTGCTGCTCGACAGCGGCGAGGAAATCCGCGCGACAACGGTCGTGTCCGCCATCAACCCGGCGACGACCATGGTCGACCTTGTCGGCCCGCGTGAAGTCGACACCGGCTTCGTCCGCAAGGTCGGCAATATCCGCATGAAGGGCGATGCTGCGAAGCTCAATCTGGCGCTCGACCAGCCACCGCAATTCGTCGGCGTCGATGCCGCCGGCCACCGTGGCCGTCTCGTCATCGCGCCCTCGACCGATCATGTCGAGCGCGCCTTCAACCCGTCGAAATATGGCGAGTTCTCACCCGAACCGGTGATGGAGATCACGCTGCCCTCGCTGTCGGACGCCTCGCTCGCGCCCGAGGGGGCCTGCGTGCGGTCGGCGGTGGTGCAATACGCCCCCTATGCCTTGAAAGAGGGCTGGAGCGTCGGCAAGCCGAAATTCCTAAAAGTCTTAATGGCTGAACTCGAGGCTTATGCGCCGGGAATCGGCGGCAGCGTGCTCCATGCCGACCTGCTGACGCCGGCCGACATCGAGGCGCGCTACCGGATGCCGGGTGGGCACTGGCACCACGGCGAACTGCAGGCCGACCAGATGCTGATGTCACGGCCGATCTCCGGCTGGTCCGGCTACGACACGCCGGTGGACGGGCTGTTCCTTGCAGGCGCCGGCTCGCATCCGGGCGGCGGGGTCTCCGGCGTGCCGGGCCTGAATGCCGCAAGGCGCATCATTACGGTGAGGGGGTAGCTGTCATGGTGCAACGAGCCAAGACCGTGCTCCACGGCGAAAGAACGCCGTGATGAACCATCAGCCCATTGGCCCATCCGATGCCCGCATCGCGGCACAATCCCATTTCCGCAGTTTGCGCCTCGACACGCCGTTCCAGGCGCGCATTGATGCGCTGGCGAAGACGAACGACTGGTACAATTGGGCCGGCTATCGCGCCCCACATTCCCTATGGGACGAGGATCTCGAATATTTCGCCATCCGCAGCCAGGCCGCTCTGTTCGACATCTCGCCGATGACGAAGTACCGCATCGAGGGACCGGATGCCGAGACCTTCCTCGACCGCCTGACATTGCGCGACGTGACTAGGCTGAAGCCCGGCCGCGTCAACTACACCGCCTGGTGCGACGATCAGGGCTTTGTCCTCGACGACGGCACGTTGTTTCGGCTATCGCCGACACGGTTCCGGCTGTGCTCGCAGGAGCGGCATCTGCCGTGGCTTCTGGACAGCGCCATTGGCTTCGACGTGGCGGTTGAAGAAGAGACCGAAACCGTCGCCGGCCTCGCCTTGCAAGGCCCGACCTCCTTTGCCGTGCTGCGCGATGCAGATTTTGCAGGTATAGAAAAACTGAAAATATTCGACCTCGCCGAGTTTCCGCATGACGGCGTCACCATCACCATCTCGCGCACCGGCTTCACCGGCGATCTCGGCTACGAGTTGTTCGTGCAAACGGATAAGGCGCTCAGCCTCTGGGATCGGCTGATGACGGCGGGCGAGCTGCGCGGCATCCGCGCCATCGGCTACGCCGCATTGAACCGCGCCCGGCTCGAAGCCGGGCTGATCGTCGCCAATGCAGATTTCGTCACCGCCGAGCATGCCATCCGCGCCGATCGCCTGCGCATGCCGGACGAGATCGGCCTCGGCTTCATGGTCGACTTGGAAAAGGGTCATTTCAACGGCCGCCGCGCAATACTCCACGCACGGGCGAAGAAGCGTCTTCGCCATGTCCTGGTCGGGTTGCAGATCGAGGGCAATATCCCGGCCGAGCACGCGATCGTCTACCACAGGAAAAGCCAGGAGGTCGGGCTGGTCAGCGCCGCCATGTGGTCGCCAATGGCCAAGCGCAACATCGCCATCGCCTCGCTGACGCGGCCGTTCGGCGAGACCATCGTCGACGACCTCTGGGTCGAGATCTACGCCATGCGCGAGCTGCAGTACCAGAAGCTGATGAAGCGGGCCAAAATCGTGGCGCGGCCGTTCGTCAGGCTCGACCGCCGCACCGCCAATCCGCCCGCGGATTTCTGAGCATGTCCGACGAAGCCGAACGTCATGAGGATGACGCCGAAGCCGCCGAACAGTGGCAGCTGGTCAACACGCCGCTCGGCGAAAAATGGTCGGGCCGCACCCGCTATGCCGCGGCCATGTTCTTCTACAAACGCGGCGAGATGAGCGCTGAAACGCTGGAGGTCTACCGCATTTGTGCGAGGCTGGACTCGACCGATCCGCTGCCGATCATCCGCGATCGCGGCATTGGCCAGGACTGGCTTAAACGGATAGGTTTTGAATAACTCGCCCTGGGGCGTGTTGAGATTCAGGTCAGGCCGAGTCGAAAATTGTGGGTTCCGAGAACCGGAGCGGAGCGTACTTTTGGGTGCCCTAGCCGATGGTCTTTTCCAGCATACTGAGCCAATTGCGATAGGCGATCTTCTCGATCAACGCGCGCCCGAAGCCGCGTGCTGCGAACGCGTCGAGCAGCTTCGGCAGGCCGGCAACGTCGCCGATCACGGCAGGAATCATGGCGCCGTCGAAATCCGAGCCGAGGCCAACGCCGTCTTCGCCCAGCGCCTGCAGCAGCGAATCGACATGGCGCACCATGATGTCGAGGCTGGTGTCGGCGTTCATCCTGCCGTCCTCA
The DNA here is from genome assembly GCF_040317575.1 of Mesorhizobium sp. M1423. Lineage (NCBI taxonomy): Bacteria > Pseudomonadati > Pseudomonadota > Alphaproteobacteria > Hyphomicrobiales > Phyllobacteriaceae > Mesorhizobium > Mesorhizobium sp. M1423. The sequence continues at coordinate 481,476 of NZ_JAMYKU010000001.1, read as the reverse complement.
CGCAGGAACCCGGTGGCGAAGTTCAGCCCGACCATGCCGCCCGAGTCGCGGATTGCGCCGAGCTGCCATTCGGTGAGGTTGCGCGAATGGCCGCAAATCGCGTGCACGTTGGAGTGGGTCGCGACCAGCGGTGCATCGCTGATTTCGACGACGTCGCGAAAACCTTTTTCGTTGAGATGCGAAAGATCGATCATGATCTTCAGCTGGTTGCAGGCTTTCACCAGCGCCTTGCCGGCATCGGTCAGCCCTGGCCCTGTATCGGGCGACGCCGGAAAACGGAACGGCACGCCGTGGCCGAAGGCATTGGGACGGCTCCAGACGATACCGAGCGAACGCAGGCCGGCTGCGTGGAGGACGTCAAGCAGGGTGAGCTCAGGATCGATCGCCTCGACCCCTTCGATATGGAACACCGCCGCGATCGAGCCTTGCGCCATCGCCTTCCTCACGTCGCCGGCGCTGCGGCAAACGGTGAGCGCCGAAGCCCGCTCCAGCCTGAACAGGATCGAGGCCATCGCCATGGTGGAGTTGAGCGCATCGGCGCGCGGAACCTCGGGCGGCAAGGGCTCGCTGTCACTCGGCGCCAGCGGCACCGAGCCGCGTTTGGATTTCTCGACAGGCGGCGGGAAGATCGCGAACATGCCGCCGGCAAATCCGCCTTTCTTCGCGCGCGGCAGGTCGATATGGCCACCCGGCGTCCCCTCGACGAACAGCTTTTCGACGTCCGCATCCTTCGACTGGTAGAGCCTGAGCAGCGTATCGTTGTGGCCGTCGAAGACGGGAACGAGATCGGATTCGGTCATGGAGGGCCATTCGGTTGAAGTGGTCGGGCCGCAGACGGCGAGCCGGTTTGTTGGCAATACTTAGGCAAGACGGGCGCTCTTCGCAAATCCCGCATGTTGCCGCTGTGTTTGTACGCCTCCAATGGCCGAAGAGGCCCGCGGTAAAGCCGCGCACCCTTTCTCCTGTCATTCATCGATGGCTGTCTCTTACCGCTTCAGCACGTCCGCCCATTCCGGATGGCGACGGAACTGGGCATTGGCGAACGGGCAAAGCGGGATGATCGTTTTGCCCGCCGCACGCGCATCCTCGACGGCACGGGTGACCAGGCGAAGCCCCGCGCCCTGGCCGCGAAATGCATCCGGCACTTCGGTATGGTCGATGATGATCTGGTGCTCGCCGATCTTGGTGAAAGTCATCTCCGCCTCGGCGCCGCCCGGCCCACGCAGGAGATAGCGGCCCTTCGAGCCGCGGTCCTCCAGTTCGATCTCCGGCAATAGGTCAGACATGGCTTGCGGTCCTTTCGTCCGGCGCCACGGCGAACAACCGCCGCGCCGCCTCGATCTCGCTCGGCCGCACCTCATGGCCGCCGTCATGCCACTCGACTGTGACATCGGCGCCATCGGCGCGCAAATAGGCTTCGAGCCGCACCGTCAAATTAGGCGGACAGATCGGGTCCCGCCTGCCGGCGGTGACCAGGATGTGACTGCCGCCAAGGCTGCCCTTGACCTCCGGCTCGAACGGGATCAGCGGATGCATCAGCACCGTTGCGTCGAACAGCGACGGCTCGGCAAACAGCACCGAGGCCAGGATGTTGGCGCCGTTGGAGTAACCGAGGCCGAGCACCGAAGATGGCTTTGCCGCCTCGACATGTGCCTTGACGAAGCCGGCCATCTTCTCTGTCGCTCGCGTGAGGTCGCCCATGTCGTAGACGCCCTCGCCGGCGCGGCGAAAGAAGCGTGCAGCGTCTTGTTCCGAAACATCGCCGCGCGGAGCGACGATCGTCGCTTGCGGCACAAGATCGCGTCCAAGCGACAGAAGCTGGGCCTCGTCGCCGCCGGTGCCATGGAAGACGAAGAGCAGCGGTCCATCAGGCGAACCGGGCAGCACCTTGTGAATATACGAATCCTTACTCACGACGTTGCCCTCAGTCTTCCAGTTTCTGCAGATGCTGCTCGAGATAGGGCCGCAAATGCTGGTGTTGTGACGGCAGCTTCAGCGCCTCACCAAGATGGGCGGTGTCCTCGTCGCGGTCGAAGCCGGGCTCGTTGGTAGCGACTTCGAACAGCACGCCGCCCGGTGTGCGGAAGTAGATCGCCCAGAAATAGTCGCGGTCGATTACCGGCGTCACCTGATAACCGGTATCGAGCAGCGCCTTGCGCACTTCGAGCTGCTTGGCGCGGTTCTCGACGGCGAAGGCGACATGGTGGACCGAGCCGGCGCCGAGATTGGCGAAGCCGGCCCCTGGCAGCGATTCGATATCGACGACATCGGCGCCGTTGCCGTTCTTCACCGTTAGCCGCCTGACATTGCCGGACTTGTCGACCTCCTCATAACCCATGAATTTCAGCAGCTCTTCGGTGGCGCCACTATCTTTCAGCCTGAGCGACACTGAGTGAAAGCCGCGGATCGCCTCGTCAGTGGGAATGCCACCCTTGGCCCAGGGCGCTCGGCTGTCCGCTCTGTCCTCGACCAGCGCAAAACCGTCGCCGTCGGGACCGGCGAAGGCAAGACGCTTCTCGCCGAACGTCTCCTCGCGAGAAAGCCCTGTGACACCTTGCTCGGCAAACCGTTTCTCCCAATAGCCGAGCGTGCCCTCGGGCACCGAGTAAGTGGTTGTGCCGACTTCGCCGACTCCATGGCGGCCCTTGCCGATGTTGGGAAAGGGGAAATAGGTCATCACCGAGCCGGGCATGCCGACCTCGTCGCCGTAATAGAGGTGGTAGACGTCGGGCGCGTCGAAATTGACGGTTTTCTTGACCCGCCGCAGGCCGAGCGTCCCGGTGAAGAATTCATTGTTCTGGCGCGCGTCGCTGGCCATCGAGGTGACGTGATGCAGGCCCTTGACCTGGTCGAGCATGTTTCTGCTCCTTCCCTTGTACTGGTGCGGCCCTTGCCGCTGTCCACGCAAATATGAGGATCCGGCTCCTGGCTGCAAAGATGGCAAACACAGAATGGACTGTGCTGTTAAAGTGAACGATCAAACAGGTTTTGTTCACCATTCGGCAAACTGGACCGGCTTGCATATTCGCCGAAATTGCGCTCCATGAGCGACGTAGCCGGCATGAGGATATAGCGGTTGATTGGAAAACGCCCCAACATTCTCCTGATCACCTGCGACCAGTGGCGCGGCGACTGCCTATCGGCTGCTGGCCACAAGGTGGTAAGAACGCCGAATGCCGACGCGTTGGCTGCAGAGGGCATTCTTTTCAAGAAGCACTATGGCGGCGCCGCGCCTTGCTCGCCGGCGCGCGCCTGCCTCTACACCGGCCTCTACCAGATGAACAATCGTGTCTGCCGCAATGGCACACCGCTCGACGCCCGCCACGGCAACATAGCGCTCCGGGCGCGTGCCCTCGGCTATGAACCGACGCTGTTCGGCTATACTGATATGGCACGCGATCCGCGTACGCTGGCGCCTGGCGACCCGCAGCTGAAGAGCTATGAAGGCGTGCTGCCCGGCTTCACCGTACGTCAGCTTCTGCCCGAGCACCAGAAGCCTTGGCTGTCATGGCTCAAGGCGCGCGGCGTCGATGCCGGCGCCGGCTCCCCCGACATCCATCTCCCGGTGGGTGAAATCCCGGAAAACGACGGCGGGGTTAGCAACGCCCCGCCCGTCTATTCGAAGGACGAAACGCCGTCGGCCTTCCTGGCCGGCGAATTTATCCGCTGGCTCGGCGAACAGGAGCGCGATGCGCCGTGGTTCGCGCACCTTTCCTTCATCAGTCCTCACCCACCCTTCATCGTGCCGGCGCCTTACAACGCCATGTACGATCTGGCCATCGGTCCAGCTTTTGACCGCGCCGAAAGCTGGCAGGCCGAAGCAGCAAGCCACCCTTATCTCGCCTATGAACTTGACCGGCAGGAACGGTCGAAATTCCGGCCCGGCTCGGAGGGCAAGGTGCGCGACTGGGGCGACGATAATTTTCGCCGCATCCGGGCGCTTTATTACGGCATGATCTCGGAGAGCGATGCGCAGCTTGGCCGGGTCTGGCAAGCAGTCAAGGCGGCCGATGCATGGGACGACACCGTCATCGTGCTGACCTCCGACCACGCCGAGATGATGGGCGACCATTTCATGCTGGGCAAGGGCGGCTTCTTCGACGGCAGCTTCCATATTCCGCTGATCATTCGCGATCCGCGCCGCCGCAAGGCTGTCGGCAGCAGCGTCGACCGCTTCACCGAGGCGGTGGATTTGGCGCCGACCTTGCTCGAGCTCACTGGCGGCGAAGTGCTGCCGCATCTCGACGGCCGCTCGCTGGCGCCTTTCCTGGACGCGACGGAGCCGGACGCCTGGCGCGACGCGGCCCATTGGGAGTTCGATTTCCGCTCGATCGCGGATGGTGATGCCGAACGGTATTTTGGCATCGGTCAACGCCAGTGCAATCTCGCCGTCATCCGTACGGAAAAGTACAAATATGTGCATTTCGGCGGTGGCCTGCCGCCCTTGCTCTTCGACCTCGAGAAAGACGCCGGCGAGGTGACCAGCGTCGCGGACGACCCAGCCTATCGGCCGGCGCGGCTGGAACTTGCCGAAAAGCTCCTTGCCTGGCGGGCCGAGCATCTCGACCAGTCGCTGGCGCTCGCCGAATTGACGCATGACGGCGTTACCGGCCATGTCGCGGGCCTGCCTTTTGCGTCGACATGAGAAAGCCCGCGCCGTTGCCGGCGCGGGCTTACCTGTCGACTGAGATGCAGCTTACCGCATGATCATGCGCTGTTTGTCGCGGTTTTGCGCATAGCTGCCCTTGTCATAGGCGGCCTGCGCCTCGAGCTGCTCCTTGGTGAAGTTCGTGTAGAGATAGCGCTTGCCGTTCTTGTCGGTCATGAATTTCAGGTTGTCCATACCGACTGCCACCTCCTTCTCGCCGACGCCGAGGAAGCCGCCGACGTCGATGATGACTGCGTCGACCTTCTTGTCGCCGCTCAGCACGACGTCGCCGATCTCGCCGACATTGGCATCATTGGCGCCGTAAACGGTTGTTCCAACCAGATCCTCGGCCCGGATTTCGCCTATGGGCATTTCAGTCAGCGTCGACTTGTCGATCGAGCCGGTCTTGGTCTGGTCGGCCGCGGAATTAGCCGTAGGCGCCGGCGCCGGGGCATTTTGAGCCGTTTTACTGGCTTGGTCAGTGTTGCTGGTGGTCGCGGTGCTGGCCGTCACGGTAGGCGTGACGGTGGCAGGCGCAGTAGCCGCGGCATCGTTCGACGCAGTGGTTGCCGGGGCCGGATCATAGGCCTTGCGGTTGAAGTCCGGCTGTGCCTGCAGCTCTTCCTTGGTCGTTTGCGCGACCAGCCAGCGATCGCCGTTCCTCTCGGCCCACTGTGCCTTGTCGAAATCATAGGCGACGTTCTTTTCGCCGATGCCGAGGAAGCCGCCGACACCGATGATCAGCGATTGCGCCTTGGCTTCCTTGTTGATGACGATGTCGTTTACGTCGCCGATGTTCTGGGCGTCGTCGCCGGTGCCGTTATAGACGGTCTCGCCGATGATATTGGTGGCGAGATTGCCTTCGGCGCGCTTCACCGGCTCAGCCGGCGCGGCAGGCGCCGGGGTTGTATTTTGCGCGCTGGTGGAAGGGGCGGCAGGCGCCGCATTATCCGCCGAAGCTGGTGGCGGCGGCGGATCGTAAGGCCTCCGGTCGAAATCCGGCTGAGCCGTCAGCTCATCCTTCGTCGTTTGCGCTATCAGCCAACGGTCGCCATTTCTTTCGGCCCATTGCATCTTTTTGTAGTCGAAAGCGACGTTCTTGGTTCCTATGCCAAGAAAACCGCCGACGCCGATGACGACGGATTTTACCTCGCCGCGCTCGTCGAAGACGACGTCGCTGATGTTGCCGATATTCTGGGCATCGTCGCCTGTGCCATTATAGACGGATTCGCCGATGATGTTGGTGACAAGGCTGCCCTCGGCACGTATCGCCGGAGCGGTATCCTGGGCGGCGGGTGGTTGCGCCGGCGCCGGGGTCGTCGCCGATTGCGCAAATGCACCCGTCGCAATCAATGTTGCGACTGCTGTCGTGGTTAAAAGGGTGCGGATCATCTTAGTGTCTCCTCGTCGGTGATTTTGTGCACGCCCTGCCCGCCTGGCGTCACTGCGGGCGCAGCGTCTTCTGCATGTTCACAACGTTGTGACCACACTGTTGTTCCGAAAAAAGCCGCGGTGCACCCGGTGCGATGTCGATGGTTCTCGGATTCGCCGCGCTGGTCGAACGGAACATTTTCTCGGCCGCCCCGTTCCACTCCCGGCTGGGCCCCCGTCCCGGCCCGATAGGTGCTGGAAAATGGAACGGCCATGCGGTTTGCAGCGGTGCTGAACAAGGACGGGGGCACCCTGCGCACCATCGATCTTGAGGCCTTCGCCAGCCGGATGCGCGGCACGCTTGAGACTGCCGGCCACTCGATCGATATCGAAATCGTCGCCGGCAAGGATATCGTCGCCACGCTGGACGGCGTAGCTTCCAGGCGCGGCATCGACGTCGTGCTGGCGGGCGGCGGCGACGGCACCATTTCGGCCGCGGCAGCCCGTTTGATGAATGGGGAGAAGGCGCTGGCAATTCTGCCGGCTGGCACAATGAACCTTTTTGCGCGCGGCCTCGGTATTCCGCAGACCCTCGATGCGGCACTGAAATCGTTTGCGGACGGCGAGGTGATGGCGATTGACATTGCAACAGCCAACGGCCGGCCTTTCGTGCATCAATTCTCGATCGGCATGCACGCCAGGATGGTGCAACTGCGCCAGAAGATGGAATTCGGCTCGCGGCTGGGGAAGATGCGTGCCTCGGTGCGAGCCGCTTGGGCAACGATCAACAATCCACCGGCGATGAACGTAACGCTGACGGTCGGTGAGGCCGAGATCAGAACCCGGATCACCGGTATCGGCATCACCAACAATCTGTTCGGCGAGGGCCACCTGCCCTATGCCGACAATCCGGCAGGCGGCGTGCTGGGCATCTATGTCACCGTGGCACGGCGGCGCGGCGAATTGATCAGGTTCCTCTTTGACGTCGCCCGTGGGAAATGGCGCGGCAACGAGCATGTCGAAATCCATCAGGCAAACCGCGCCGTTTTGAAAATCCATTCGACGAACAGGAAAGTTCAGGCCGTCATGGACGGCGAACTGGTAAAGCTCGATCGCGAGACGACCGTCGAAATCCATCCGCGCGCGTTGAATGTTCTCGTCCCGGCGCGCGCCGCCGAGGCAAAGGTTGCCTGACGTGAGGTAGCGTGATGTGGGGTTGCGTGATGCGGGTTGGCACGAGAGATGGAGAGAGTCTAGCCGCTGGGTGTGTTGCCCTGCTCGGTCTTAGGCGTCTCGATCATCCAGCCGTAGATTTCGGCGACGCCCCAGGCGATAAAAGCCAGCAACAGCGCGGCGATCAGGATACGAAGGACATGCTGACCCCGCCGCCCTTGACGGGCTTTGTTTTCAGGAACGATTTTTGGCATGGTCTGGCTCCATATTTGGCGCCGGCAGGCGTAGCTAGCAGGGCATTGGCTGGTAACGGCTCCCCGCTGCGAAAGTTCCGGCTCGACAAGGCGGCAAACGGGCCGGTTGGCCTGATCAATCAGCGGGGCCGGCCACTGGGGGCGTAGTGGACGACAATAGCCAGACAAAGCCGGGCCTGCCGGTCGATATTCGCCATGTGGTGGGCGCTGCGGACCGCCTTGCCGTGCTGCACGGCCTCGACGCGCTGGATACGGCTGCCGACCCTGATTTCGACCGTATCAGCGGTCTTGCCGCTTCGGCGATGCAAACGCCTGTCGCACTGATCACGCTGGTCGATGCCGAGCGGCAGTGGTTCAAGTCCTGTATCGGCCTCAACGAGTCCGAAACCGCAACCGAGACATCGTTCTGCGCCTATACCATCGCAGCCGGCGACGTGCCGATGGTGGTGGCCGACGCGGCGACGGATCCGCGGTTCAAAGCCAATCCGCTGGTCACCGGCGAGCATCATATCCGCTTTTACGCCGGCGTGCCGATCGTAGTCGACGGCGCACTGATCGGCACGCTCTGCGTGCTCGACCGGAAGCCGCACGCACGTCCCTCTTCTGTCCAGCTCGACCAACTGTCGGCGCTGGCTGGCCTCGCCGCGAGCCTGTTCACGCTGAAGGATGCAACCCGCAGCGCGGCGATTGCCGAGGCCGCACTGGTTCGAGAGGAAAAGCGACGCGCTATTGCGCTCGACGCGGCTTCGCTCGCCAGTTGGGCATGGGATATCCGCAGCGACATGATCGACTGCGATGTCCTGCTGTCCGAATTGTTCAACTTGCCCAAGTCGAACAGGCTGAGAGCGCGCGACATCCTGACCGCCATCGACCCGCGCGACGTTCATCAGACCGAAACACGCTTTCGCGACGCGCTGACCGGCAGCGACGATTATTTTGGCGAATACCGTGTCAAAGGCCTCGATCCGCCGCGATGGATCGCAACGCGCGGCCGCGTCATAGAGCGCGACGGCGAGGGCAAGCCGACGCTGATCTTCGGCGTCAACTACGACATCACCGAACGCAAGCTTGGCGAAGAACGTCAACGGCTGTTGCTGCGCGAGCTCAATCACCGCGTCAAGAACACTTTGGCAACCGTACAGGCGCTGGCGACGCAGACCGTTCGCCATGCCCGTCAGCCAAGCGAATTCCTTGAAGCTTTCAGCGCCAGGCTGCAGGCGCTGGGCGTTGCGCACAGCCTGCTGTCGGACCGCGAGTGGCGCGGCATCGGCATCCGCGAGTTGGTGGAGATCGAGGTAAAGCCGTTTCAAACCGCTGGACAATCGCGCATCGCGATCTCCGGCACCGATGTCCTGCTCTCACCCGACCAGGCAGTCGGGCTCGGCCTGATCCTGCATGAACTGGCAAGTAACGCACTACAACATGGGGCGCTCTCGGTTTCTTCCGGAAAGGTCGATCTCGATTGGAAGGTGCAAGGCAGGAAGGGTGCACGACGTCTGTTGCTGGCTTGGCGTGAAAGCGGCGGCCCGCGGGTTGCGCCGCCCGAACGCCATGGCTTCGGCTCGATCCTGATCCGCCGCAGCCTGGCCAAGGTCATTTCCAGCGAGGTGACCCATGAATTCCGGCCCGACGGCGTAATCGCGGAAATATCGATGCCGCTCGACGATTTGTGACGCGAGGATTTTTCGACCGGGCGCCAGAATCGTTTGCGCCGAACTATCCGCTTCCGAACTATTTCCCTTTGCCGGTATCCGGATCGTCGGAGTCGGGCTTCACGTTCTCGCGGTAGATGGCGTAGGCTGCGAGTGCTATCGCCGGGCCGAGAATGGCGCCCAATCCGCCCTTCGCCGCGCCACCTTTGCCCTTGAGCAGCGCCGGCAGCACGGCGAGTGCAGCGGCGATGCCGACCGCCTTCATGTCGGCGTTGCGTCGCTTCGCCCGGCGTCTGGCGCGCGAGCCGGCCGACATCCGGTAGACGAGCAGGATGAGACCGGCGATTGCCAGAAAGCCGATCCCGAAGCTCAGCGACGCCGCCATCGGCCCATAGCGGGCCGCCGTCCAGATATAGGCCGCCCCGACCAGGAAGCCGAGGCCGCACAGCGCCGCGAGTGCTGCGACCGAATAGACCATCGCAGCGACGCGCGCGCGTTGTATCGCCGCAATGGTTTCGCCCGAGGCGAGGCCCGAGATCAGCGATGCAAGCATTCCCATGCGTGCAGAACTAGCGGCGCGCGAGGAGTGCGAAGAGGAACCCGACGCCTGCGGCGATCGCCAGCGAAGTCACAGGCTTTTCGCGCATATGGGCTATCAGCTGCGCCTCGATGTCCTTGGCGTTGCTGCGCAGGCTGTCGAAGGCTGCTTCGCCCTGGGTTCGCAACTGCTCGACGCCCTCGGCGGCGGCGCGGCGCGCAGCCCCGTAGCCGTGTTCGCCGGTCTTGGCCAACTGCTTGGTGAGTTGTTCGATATCGGCCTTCAGTTGCGCAATGTCAGCTTCAAGGTCCGAATTCGTACGGGCCTCGTTCGCGGCCTTTCCTGCGGCAGTCGCCATTGCTTCACTCTCCTTGTTTTGCTCGGTCGAAACGCTCGACAGACCCCAAGGTTCCGGCGCGAACCTCTTCTAACCCTATCTCCGGCAGCGCTCGTTGCAAATGCCTTGCAAGGGCCGAGGCCGACGTATCCGCGTCAGCACGTCTTTTTTAAATGACAGCATGCCAAATAGTGATCATGACTTCCCCCGTTCTAAGATAGAGACGCATTTAAAGGAGATATTGCTGCGTGCGCCCATCGCTTGACGGTTTGCGGATTCTTATCCTGGAAGATGAGTTCCTGATTGCCATGGATATCGAGCAGCTTTGCCGCGACTACGGCGCGCTCGATGTGGTCATCGCCCGTGATCTGGCTGATATCGAACAGCAAGACGTTGCCGCGCAGTTCGATGCGGCCATCGTCGACCTCATGCTGAGCGGCGTTTCGACGCTCCAATTTGCTTCGCGGTTGCGTGAAGCGGGCATCCCGTTCGTCTTCGCCTCGGGCTATTCGGATGCCGACGAGATCAAGAAATCCTTTCCCGGCGTCAGATTGGTCACCAAGCCCTATTCGGGAGACGATCTCGTCGAGGCGGTGGCAGCGGCCTGCGGGCGAAGGCCTCTCCGCTGAGGCGCGGAGCGGTTCGAGCGCGTCTACGCATCACGCAGCCGTCGACCCCGTCACCTGCGCCGAAATTGCGTCCGGGCCATACTCGTCTTCACCGGAGATCTTCAGGATTTCCTGCAGCCGCGTGCGGGCGCGGCTGACGCGGCTCTTGATCGTTCCGACTGCGCAGCCGCAGATCTCGGCCGCTTCCTCGTAGGAAAAGCCAGATGCACCGATGAGGATAATGGCTTCGCGCTGGTCTTCCGGCAGCAACTCGAGCGCGCCGCGAAAGTCCTCGAGGTCAAGCTGGCCGTGCTGGGCCGGATGAACGGCAAGCCTGGCCGTCATGACGCCATCGCTGTCCTGCACCTCGCGGCCGCGCTTGCGCATCTGCGAATAGAATTCGTTGCGCAAGATCGTGAACAGCCATGCCTTCAGATTGGTGCCGGGCTGGAAGCTTTCATGCTTGTCCCAGGCCTTGACCAATGTTTCCTGCACCAGGTCGTCGGCCTTGTCGGCGTTTTGTGTCAGCGACACGGCAAAAGCCCGCAGGCTCGGGATCGAGCCGAGCAAATCGGTCTTGAAGCCCTGGGAGACGGCCGCCATGCCTCAGTCCTTCTTTTGCACAGGTTCGGCCTTTTCCAACTGGCTGAGCAGTTGGGCGAAGCGATCCGGCACATTGTCGGAGACCAGCTCGTCGTAGTATTGTTTGAGTTTGCGGCCGATTTCCGAGTTCGGCCCAAGCGGGTCGCGGGAAGCAGCCCGGCGCCCGTTGTCAACGCCAGCCGTGGTAGCTTTCGTCATGTTCTTCATTTCGCCCTTTGTCCCAGCCTTAAGCCGCCCCTTCAACACATAACGCAAGGCAAGCGGCAGCCTCGTCTGGTTGCCCAACCCCGCCCTAAACGCCAGCCCGCATACTTAGTTCCGCATGGCCGGAACTTTTTCGCAGAACCCGCGTTTTCAACTCCGGGCTTGCGAATCTTTTTAGCTGTAAGCTGTAACATGCAATCACGTCATATGAGGGAGACGTCCGACATGAGCCTATCAGCAACCATCGCTCCGCACCTGCCGTTCCTGCGCCGCTTCTCGCGCGCCGTATCCGGATCGCAGGAGAGCGGCGACGCGCTGGTCGCCGCAATGCTCGAGGCCATCATTGCCGATGTCGATATCTTTCCGGACGCATCGAACGACCGCATCGCGCTCTACAAGGTCTTTGCCAAGCTCTTCACCTCGGTGGCCATTCGCGTTCCGCAGGAGCATGCCCAGTCGGCATGGGAGCAGCGCGCCGCAGCCAATCTGAATGCAATCGCGCCTCGTCCCCGCCAAGCCTTTCTGCTGGTCGCCGTCGAAGGCTTCAGCGAAGACGAGGCGGCGGAGATTCTCGACGTCGACGAACAGGAATTCTCCGAACTTCTCGCTCAGGCGAGCAACGAGATCTCCCGTCAGGTGGCAACCGACGTGCTGATCATCGAGGATGAGCCGCTGATCGCCATGGATATCGAGGAAATGGTCGAAAGCCTCGGCCACCGCGTCGTCGGAACTGCGCGCACCCACGCGGAGGCGGTGGCGATGTTCGGCAAGGCGCGGCCAAAGATGGTGCTTGCCGATATTCAGCTCGCCGACGGCAGTTCGGGCATCGCGGCCGTCAATGAAATTCTGTCGTCCACATCGGTGCCGGTGATCTTCATCACCGCCTTTCCCGAGCGGCTGCTCACCGGCGAGCGGCCGGAACCGGCTTTCCTCGTCACCAAGCCGTTCAACCCGGATATGGTCAAGGCTCTTATCAGCCAGGCCCTGTTCTTTGACCGGCACGCGAAGGCCGCGGCATAAAACAGCTGGCGACCGAGTTGCGGCCGCCAGGATGTGGGATAGCCACTCCCCTTGGACCGGATGGGGTGTGATGCCGGCTTAACACACGACAGCCAACTGCTGCCGAACCTGACGAGGACCTTTTCGCACACACCGCAGCAATTCGGGCCGTAACGATTTTCAGCATCGTCTTTTTCGGGAAATGGTGGAACAAACGGAGGCGAATCACGTTTTCACCGCAGCATTGGAAGGAGATGGATCATGCTTTACTGGGCGCTCGTATTTCTCGTCGTGGCGATCATCGCCGGTGCGCTTGGTTTCGGCGGCATCGCTGGCACTTCGGCCGGCATAGCGCAGATATTGTTCTTCATCTTTCTCGCCTTCCTGATCATATCGCTTATTGCCGGCCTGATCAGACGGGCGTGAATGCCAAGCGGCCATTCAAGCGAACACTGGAAGCCGCACCCCTCAAACGGTTTCCAGCCACCGCCGGGCAGTGTCCTCCAACGGGATGCCGCTCGGCGGACCGCTTTTTAGGGCTCGATCCGAAGCTCCTCCTTTTGGAACCCATTTTTCCGTGAGCCGTTCAGCCGACGTGGGTTGAGCAAATTACCGATGCGTTCCAGAGTCGGAAAAATGAAAGACCGCGGCCAGAGGGATGAGATCATCGCTCTGCATCCCGCCGAAAGCGGAATGCAGCTTGGCCGAGCCCTTCTCCACGCCTTGCACAATGCCGGGATTTCCGTTCTATACCAGGATCGCGAGATGAAGACGGTGTGGGCGCGCAACATGCGCGCACCATGGACCTCTGATGCCTCCGACAACAACGGCATCTTGCCGCCGGCGCAGGCAGAGCGTATCGGCGCCGCCAAGCACGACGTCATCGTCTCCGGCAATCCTCAACATCTCGAACTCAGCGTGCCGGCCGATGATGGCGCCCGCTGGTTTCAGGTATGGATCGACGCCGACCGCAGCGAGACCGGCGCGGTGCAGGGCGTCGTGACCACCATGGTCGAAACAACCGAGCAGAAACGCCGGGAGCAGACGCTGAAGGCGCTGCTGCGCGAGGTCAGTCACCGCTCCAAGAACCTTTTGGCCATCATCCAGAGCATCGCCACCCAGACGGGGCGTTATTCCGGCAGCATTGACGATTTCCTGACGCGTTTCCGGGGCCGATTGCAGTCGCTGGCCTCCTCGCAGGACCTAGTTACGTCATCCAACTGGCGGGGAGCGGCGCTGCGCGAGCTGGTTTCCGGTCAGGTCGGAAGGTACGGCGCGGACCCCATGCACAGCCTGCGTTTCCGCGGCGCAAATCCATATCTCAATCCCAATGCTGCCTTGCACATCGGCTTGGCCATGCATGAGCTCGCCGTCAATTCGGTCAGCTATGGCGCGCTGTCGCGCAGCGACGGTTTCGTCGAGGTGACGGCCGATCTGACGGCCGCTTCCGCTGGCGAGCCTGCGCTGTCGCTGACATGGGCCGAAGTGATCGGAGCCAACGACAATCAACGCAGCGAGAAGCGTTTTGGCAGCGTCGCACTTGAACGCGTCGTGCCCACTTCGTTGAATGGAACGGCGACACTTGAGATCACCGGGAACCGCCTCGAATACCGTCTTGTCGTTCCTCACGGCAATTTCGAGACGGATTGAACGAACGGCGGCCGCAGGAAGAAGGCTGGCTGCATCACCCCGCCTTAACCGACTGTTCACCATAAAGTCCGATCCTGTCCGAACGTGCCGATTCAGCGGACATTGATTGAGTTTGGCACAATATGAAAGGAATGGGCCTTGACGGCTGCCGACTTGAACAGACTGGAACAGGCCGCTCGCGTCTCGATGGGCGGTTTTCAGGATCCCGACGTGTCCGCAGCGCCCGCGCCTCGTGCTTTGCCCCTTCGCTTCGCCGCCTTTGCGCTTATGGCCGCGATCGTCCTGACCGCCGCGTCCCAGTTGATCTGATCGAGCTCGCCTCTGCTTGATTCCTTTGAAACCGCGGCCGAGTGCACGGCGGCGCGCCCGTTCGCGGTCATCGACCGGCAGGGCCAAGCCCAACATGTCGGCGCCAAATGTCTTGCCGTCGATCCTGCGCTCGAGGACGGCTATGACAGGATTGTCTGGAATGTGCATCCCGACGCCACGCTCGATGCGTCCTTGGAGATTTCCGAGTTCGTGGTAGCATCGAACGGCGCACGTCCGAAAAGACTATCTTAATCAACAATGAAATCGTGCGCGCAGAGGCCGCACTTTCATGCTAGATGGCGGCTGGAGCTTGTTAAAGTGAGGACAAAGTGAGGATGACTCCATGCGGAAGATGATTATTGCCATGGTTGCCGTGGTTGCGGTCAGCGGCTGCACCACCACGGAAGAGAACGTGGGTATCGGCACTGTGGGCGGCGCGCTTATTGGTGGCGCTGTCGGCGGCGGCAAGGGCGCTTTGATCGGCGCTGGCGCTGGTGCGATTGGCGGTCTGCTGGTTCGCCGCCTGCAAAATGGCTACTGCCAATACAGAGATCGTCACGGCCGGATCTACACAGCTCGCTGCAACTAGTTTCGAGCTCCAGGCGAATAGCAAACGCGGAGGCAGACCACCTGTCTCCGCGTTTGCACTTCCAAAGCGCTGTCGCGATGCGGCTCACGAGACGGCGTTTCAAGCCGGCAGCGGAACCTTGATTTCCACGTTCAAGCCGTTTTCGTGAAAATCGCGCCTGATTGTGCCACGCAACTCGCGTGTGACGTTGAGATCGATCAGTCTGGTGCCGAAACCGCTCTTCGCCGGTGTCTCGAGCTTCCTCTGCCCGGCCTCGCGCCAGTTGAGAGCCAATGTCCGCGCTCCGCCGCGGCCTTCGAGCGACCAGTCGACCTTGAGCGCACCGACTGAATTGCCGGCTTCGCCATGCTTCAGCGCATTCGTCGCCAGTTCGTGAAAGACGAGGCCGAGTGCCTGCGTCGTCTTTTCGTCGAGAAGAACCTCCGGTCCCGACAACAGCCCTTCAGGAAGCTCGCTTCCGAACACCTGGCCAAGCTCGATGCGCAGCAGGTCGCCGAGATCGGCTTTCTGCCAGCGTGAGCGCGTCAGCATGTCCTGGGAAGCCGCCATCGCCTGCAGCCGAGCCGAAAATGATGCCGAGAACTCTTGGACGTCGGCGGTGTGCGATGCTGTCTGGCGCGCGATTGCCAGCACCCGCGTGATCGAGTTCTTGATGCGATGCTTCATCTCCTGCAGCATCAGGTCTTTTTCCAGCAGGCTCTTTTCGGTCGTTTCGTGAAGCAGCGAGACCGCCTCATAGGCCCGCTCCTGATAGCGGGCCACCAGCGCGATGGCGCCCGCAAGCAGTAGCCCGAACAATCCGAGCATCACCGGAATGGCACGCGAGGAAGGTTGCGAGAAAGCACTTGTCGGCCTGAACAGGACGACCCACGGCCGACCGGCAACGGTGATCTTGCGGGTGATCAGCAGCCTGTCGCCAAGGGCTGAAACAGGCGGCGTTTCCGACTGGAACAGCAGGTTGTCACTGTTCACAGCGCCGTCATAGATTTCGGTGTTGACCGGCAACAGAGGTGCCCGGCTGAGCGCAGCCTGGAACAGGTCCCGGGAGCGGAAGGCCGCATAGAGGAAGCCGGCAGTCGAAGATCTCGATGCGTTGACGGCGTCCGGCGCGGTTTCGACATTGAGCCGGACGAAGACGAGGAACCCGGTGAAGGTCTGCGCGGCACCCGTATCCTTGCCGAGCTGCACGAGCCCGCTGGCGTGCAGCTGGTCGTCGACCATCGCCTTTTCGATCGCCTCGCGCCGCACCGGCCCGGTGAACATATCATAACCGATGCTGGATTTATTGGACGGGTCCAGCGGCTCGAACAGCACGATGGGCGTACGCCACGGCAAGTTCGTGTCGGGATAGATCGGATGGCTTGCGCCGTGATCGTGCAGGATATCGCGCTCGACCGCCGCCTCGTTTCCAGTTTTCGCCAGGCGGAGGAAGCCGATGCCGCGCAGGCCGGCGAAATTATTGTCGATGTCGAGCGCGTCGAAGAAAGCCTTGAACTCGCCTTGCGAGATACCGCCATTGCGCGCATCGAACAATGCCCGGGTTGAGCGCAGCAGCGACAGGTCCAGGTCGATGCGGCTTTCGATCCGGTTAAGCGCGTCGTCCGCCGTCGCCTCGAATTTTATACGGGCGGCTTCCTGGGTGGCAAAATAGGCAAAACCCGCCATCGTCAGGCTGATCAGCGCGACGGCGATGAAAGCTACGGTCGGAAAGAGTTTCTTCAATTGCCGATACGTCCCGTGGACGGTTCGGCATCTTTATGGGCAACTCCCGACGCCAACACAATGGCGAGGCCAAAGCATGGTGACTGCTGGCACATTTTGGCGACTTGTGATTAGCCGGCTAATTCTCGTTCAGGCCGCGATCTTCAGGGCGCCCGGCCCTGGGATGGCGCCGGGCGGGCACTTGCCGAGGATGATCATGCCGAGCACGTCGTCCTGGGTGACATCGGTCGTGCGCGCCGTGCCGACAACCCGACCGTTCTTCATGACGCAGACGCGGTCGGCAAGCTCGAACACGTCATGGATGTCATGGCTGATCAGGAAGATGCCGATGCCGTCGGCCTTGAGCTGCCTGACCAGTTCGCCGACCTGTGCCGTCTCCTGCGGCCCGAGTGCCGCTGTCGGCTCGTCCATGATCAGGATGCGGGCGTTGAACAGGATGGCGCGGGCGATCGCAACCGACTGCCGCTGGCCGCCCGAAAGCTTTACCACCGGTTCCTTGAAGCGCTGGAAACGCGGATTGAGCCTGCCCATCACCTTGCGCGCTTCGGCCTCCATGGCGACATCGTCGAGCGTTCCCCAGCCGGTCATCAGCTCGCGGCCGAGAAACAGGTTGGCGGCCGCATCGACATTGTCGGCCAGCGCCAGTGTCTGGTAGATCGTCTCGATGCCGTACTTCTTGGCGTCGCGCGGATTGGAGATCGAAGCCTCCTCGCCGTTGACGAAAATCTGGCCCGCATCACGCTTGTAGGCGCCGGACAGGATTTTTATCAACGTCGATTTTCCGGCACCGTTATGGCCGAGCAAAGCCATCACCTCGCCCGGGAAAAGATCGACCGAGGCGTCGTCGACGGCGCGAATGCCGCCGAAGGCGATCGAAATGTTGCGCATCTCGATCAGCGGCGTGCCCGTGGGAGCGGTCCTGTCTGCCATGCTCGTTCTCCTCACTAGACCCGTTTGCGATAGACGGTATCGAGCCACACCGCGACCACCAGCACGGCGCCGACAACGATGCTCTGCAGCGGCGAATCGATGCCGAGCAGCACCATGCCGGATTGCAGCGATTGCATCAAAAGCGCGCCGAGCATGGCGCCGAGCACCGTGCCGGAGCCGCCGGCGAGCGACGTGCCGCCGATCACGGCCGCCGCGATGACCAGCAGCTCGTCCAGGGTCCCCAGCGCATTAGTCGACGCGTTGAGGCGCGCCGATGCGATCGCCGCACTGATCGCGGCCAGCACGCCCATGATCATGAACACCTTCATGGTGACCCAGCGTGTGTTGATGCCGGCGAGTTCGGCCGCTTCCGGATTGCCGCCTATGGCAAAGACATAGCGGCCGAAACGGGTGCGTCTGGTGATGAAGGTCATGACGATGCCCGCGGCCACGGCCATCAGCACAGGTATGGCGATGCCGTGGGCGATGAACAACCCGCCCTCGGGAACGGTGATGCCGTTCTGCTGGGCATATTGGCGTACGATGCCGACCGGCCAAGGATAGGAATTGGCGATCCACACGGCGCCGAGGATGGCGGCGCAGGCTATCACGCCGAGCAAGCTTTCCGCCCAGACAGGGCGCAGCGGAAAGTTGAAGCGCTTGCGCTGCGAGCGGCCGTTGAAGAGCATGAAGGCAACGGCCGCGCAGGCGAGGACACCGACGATCCAGCTCCAGGTGGCGCCGATCGAGCCCCGTGGTCCGCCGCCCATCAGCTGGAAGGTCCTGTCCAGCGGCGCAACGGTGCGCCCGCTGGTGATCAGCCATGCCATGCCGCGCCAGACCAGCAATCCGCCGAGCGTCACGATAAAGGCAGGAACCTGGAGATAGGCGATGATGAAACCCTGAAACGCTCCGATAGCCAGGCCGAGCACCAGGCCGGCGGCCAGTGCGATGACCCACAGCCAGGGGCTGCCAAGCTGAAATCCCATGATGCGGACGAGGAATTCGGCCTGCGCCACGCCCATCACCATGCCGATCACGCCTTCCACGGAGCCGACGGAAAGATCGATGTTGCGCATCACGATGACCAGCACCATGCCGGTCGCCATGATCGCCACCGACGAGGTCTGCACCGAAAGGTTCCAGAGATTGCGCGGCGTCAGGAAGAGCCCGCCCGACAGTATGTGGATCCCGACCCAGATGACCAGCAGCGCGCCGACCATGCCGAGCATGCGCGTGTCGAGTTCGGTTGCCTTGAGAAATCGGGCAACGACGCCGAGCTCCGATTCCCGCGCCCGGTCTGCCGTCGAGCTGTCGACCGGCGTGTTGGAAGTCGTGTCGGTCATGATGTTTCTCCCGCCGGGTTGCCGTCTGCCGCGGATGCCGGAAGCAGCCTAGAAGTTATCCGCCGGAAGCGGAAAAACAATTCTTTCTTGAAAAAACGCCGCGGCAAGCGGCCGCGGCGTTCGGACTTCTCGGAAACTCGGATCAGTTGCAGACCGGAACAGCGCCCGCCGCCACGCCCGCGCAGACCTCTTCTTTCTTGATCCAGCCGGCGTCGATGACGACGTTGAGGTTGTCCTTGGTGATGGCGACCGGGGTCAGGAACAGGGACTTTACGGTGTTGCCGCCGGGCGTGGTGAAATCCTTCACGCCGGCAATGTCGGTCATCTGCTTGCCGTCGGCCAATTGCGAGGCGATCTCGGCGGCGTTCTTGCCGAGCTCGCGCGCGTCCTTCCACACCGAGACCGTCTGTGTGCCGAGCGCGATGCGATTCAGCGCGGCGTGGTCGCCGTCCTGGCCCGAGACCGGAACCGATCCAGCCAACCCTTGCGCCGTCAGTGCGGCGACGACGCCGCCGGCAGTGCCGTCGTTAGCGGCGACCACCGCATCGACCTTGTTGTCGTTCGCGGTCAGGAACTGTTCCATGTTCTTCTGGGCGTTGGCCGGCAGCCAGCCGTCGGTATAGGCCTCGCCGACATTCTTGATCTTGCCGCTGTCGATGGCGTCCTTCAGCACTTCCATCGAACCGGCAAAAAGGAAATCGGCATTCGGATCGGCGCCCGAGCCCTTGATGAAGACATAGTTGCCTTCCGGCTTCACCTTGAACACGTCGCGGGCCTGCATGCGGCCGACTTCCTTGTTGTCGAAGGTCAGGTAAAAGACGTCCTTGTTCTCGATCAGCCGGTCGTAGCCGACAACCGGAATACCTTCGTCCAGCGCCTTCTGCACGGCCGGCCCTATCGCCGAGGCGTCCTGCGCCAGGATGATCAGTGCGTTGGCGCCCTGCGAGATCAGGCTCTCGACGTCGGTGAGCTGCTTGCCGGGGTTGGACTGTGCGTCGGCGGAAATATACTTGTCGCCTGCGGCCTCGATGGCCGCCTTCATTGCGGCTTCGTCGGTCTTCCAGCGCTCTTCCTGGAAGTTCGACCAGGAAACGCCGATGACCTTGTCCTTAGCCTGCGCCACCGACGCAAGCGCCAGCGTCATGGCGACACCCGCCAGAATGGCGGTCGTGAATTTCTTCATCATATCCTCCCTGCGCCGCGTACGGCGTGACCAATTGGCCCCAAAGGCCAGCTTAGAGGCGCTAATTTTTTCGAGCCTCGAAAAAATACTGGCCCGATCTCCCGCTGCTGTCAACATCGATTCTGATGGATTTTGATGTTGCTGCGAGTTTTTTCGAGCTTCGGAATAAACGATGACAGCGCCACCTGCATCTGACACTATTTGCCTCATCTGACACTATTTGTCGGCATTACCGACGGCTTCCGGTTCATGAGCGGCCGCGGCAAACCGGGAGGAAAGCAAAACGATGTCGGTCGGAATCCGCCATGACGATTTGCGCCGGCGCAACCGGGCGATGGTGATCTCGGCCGTGCGCCGGGCCGGCCAGCCATCGCGTACGGAGATCGCCGCAACCACCGGCCTCAGCCATTCGACCATATCGGCGATCTCCTCCGACCTGATACGGGAAGGCATCCTCGCCGAGAGCAAGGCAAGCGAACCCGTTTCGTTGAAACGCGGTCGTCCGCAGGTCGGCCTTGCCCTCAATCCGGAAGCGGCGGCGGTGCTGACCGTGGTGTTGTCGCTGAATTTCCTGTCGGCCGCCATCATCGACTATGCGGGGCAGGTGGTCGCCGAGGAACAGCGCCGGCTGGACACGCTGACCATGCCGCGCGACGAACTGATCCGCGAATGCATGGCCATCGTCCGGCGCCGGCTGGAGGATCCAGACCTTGACGTCCGCCGCGTCGCCCGCATCGCCTTGGCGATTCAGGGAATTACCGACTCCCCTGCACGCGCCATGCTGTGGTCGCCGATCACGCCGCAGACGGACATCGACTTTGCCGACATGCTGGAAGATGAATTCGGCATCCCGGCCACGGTGGAGAACGACTGCAATATGATGGCGGTGGCTTTGCGCTGGCGCGATCCGGATCGCTATCGCGACGACTTCATCGCCATCCTGCTTTCGCACGGAATCGGCATGGGGCTGGTGCTCAAGGGCGAGCTGTTCACCGGCACACACTCCTCGGGCGGCGAGTTTGGCCACATGATCCATCGTCCGGGCGGCGCACTCTGCCGTTGCGGGCGGCGCGGCTGCATCGAGGCCTATGCCGGCAATTACGCCATCTGGCGCAACGCCACGCAGATGAGCGAAGACAGCCAACCGGTCGCCGACGTCAGCGACGCCGACATGCGCGCGCTGGCGGTTCGGGCGCGCGAGAAGGACGGGCCGGAACGCGAAGCCTACCGCAAGGCCGGCGAAGCGCTGGGTTTCGGTCTCGGCTCGCTGTTCGCGCTGATCGATCCGGCACCGGTTGCGATGGTCGGCGCCAGTGCCGCCGCCTTCGATCTGATCGAGCCGGCCTTGCGCAAGGCCATCGCCCAGACCGCCGGCGGCCAGCATTCGGGCTCGATCTCCTTCGATACCGAGCCGAACGAATTGCCGCTGATCCGCGAAGGCTGTGCAATGCGGGCGTTAAGCTTCGTCGACCAGCAGATTTTCGCGCCGGGCGCGCAAATGAGGCCCGGCGTCAGAAAGAACGTAGCCTGACTGGGCGGGTCAATCTTCCCTGATCGCGTAGCCGGCACCGCGGATGGTGCGGATGACATCAGGCATGCGGCCGTTGTTGACGGCTTTGCGCAGCCGCCCGACATGCACGTCGACGGTGCGTTCGTCGATATAGATCGTCTCGCCCCAGACATTATCGAGTAACTGGCTGCGCGAGAAGACGCGGCCCGGATGCCGCATCATGAATTCGAGCAACCGGAATTCGGTCGGCCCGAGCCGGATCTCGGTCTTCTTGCGATACACCCTGTGCGATTCGCGATCGAGCACGATGTCGCCGACCTTCAGCACGCTGGACAGCACTTCCGGCTTGGCGCGGCGCAGCAGCGCCTTGACCCTGGCCATGAATTCCGGTGTCGAAAACGGTTTGACCAGATAGTCGTCGGCGCCGGTCGAAAGACCGCGTACCCGGTCGCTCTCCTCGCCGCGCGCGGTCAGCATGATGATCGGCAGCCGTTCGGTTTCGGGGCGCACCCGCAACCGGCGGCAGAGCTCGATGCCGGAAACCGCTGGTATCATCCAGTCGAGCACCAGAAGATCGGGCACATTCTCCTGCAAACGGATCTCGGCTTCGTCGCCGCGTGTCACCACCTCGACCTGGTAGCCTTCGGATTCGAGATTGTAGCGGAGCAGCACACCCAACGGCTCCTCGTCCTCCACCACCATTATGCGTGGTGCGATCATCGGCTGGGCACCCCCATCATGTCGCCGGTGCGGACATTGTCGTTTCGTCTTGCTTCGGACGATTGACCGGCAATTGCTCGCCGGTCAGCACATAATACGCATTTTCGGCGATGTTGGTGACATGGTCGCCGATCCGCTCCAGATTCTTGGCGCAGAACAGCAGATGCGTGCAAGCGGTGATGTTGCGCGGGTCTTCCATCATGTAGGTCAACAGCTCGCGGAACACCGACGTGTATTTGACGTCGATACGCTCGTCGGCGGCGCGCAGCTTGGCCAACGCGGCTGCATCGCCTGCAGCATACTCCTCGATGACGCCCTGCACCTGGATGAGCACCAGCTGCGCCATCGCATCGATGGAATGCGATAGGTCGCGCGGCGTGACGCTGAGGCCGACCGCGCTCACACGCTTGGCGATATTCTTGGCAAGGTCGCCGATGCGTTCGAGGTCGCCGGCCATGCGGATCGCCCCGACGACATGGCGCAGATCGTGGGCCATCGGCTGGCGCTTGGCGATCAGGGTAATGGCGCGGTCGTCCAGTTCGCGTTGACGCGCATCCATGATGGCGTCGTCGGAGACGACGCGTTGCGCCAGCACGTTGTCGGAATTCAACAGGGCCTTGGTCGCCCCGCCGACCATCGAACCGGCGAGGTCGGCCATGTCGCGGATCAGCTTGCTGATCTGCTCGAGATCCTCGTCGAAAGAAGCGACTGTGTGTTCGCCCATGGTCCTGTCCTCATATGCGTGATCGGAACGGCTCAGCCGAAGCGGCCGGTGATGTAATCCTGCGTGCGCTTCTCGCGGGGCGACGTGAAGATCTTCTCGGTCCGGTCGAACTCTACCAGTTCACCCAGATACATGAAGGCGGTCTGGCGCGATACGCGCGCCGCCTGCTGCATGTTGTGGGTGACGATGACGATCGTGTAGTCGGCTTGCAATTCGTCGATCAGTTCCTCGATCTTGGCGGTCGACAGCGGGTCGAGTGCCGAAGCCGGCTCATCGAGCAGAATGACTTCCGGCTTCACCGCCACGGTGCGGGCAATACAAAGCCGCTGCTGCTGGCCGCCTGACAGGCTCAAGCCGCTGGCGTTGAGCTTGTCCTTGACCTCGCCCCACAGCGCGGCCCGCTTCAACGCTTGTTCGACGCGGCCGTCCATTTCGGACTTGCCGAGATTCTCATAAAGCCTGACGCCGAAGGCGATGTTCTCGTAGATCGACATCGGGAACGGCGTCGGCTTCTGGAACACCATGCCGATCTTGGTCCTCAGGAGATTGAGATCCTGCGAGCGGTCGAGAATGTTCTTGCCGTCGAGCAGCACCTGGCCCTCGGCTGTCTGCTTCGGGTAGAGTTCGTAGATGCGGTTGAACACACGCAGCAGCGTCGATTTCCCGCAGCCCGAAGGGCCGATGAAGGCAGTGACGCTGCGCTCGGGCAGCGACAAGGTGATGTCCTTCAACGCCTTGCTCTGGCCGTAGTAGAAGTTGAGGTTCTTGACCTCGATCTTCGTCTTCTCGGCGACCGTTTCGGTCATCGTCATGTCCGGGGACAACATCTGTGTCATCTGTCCTCTCTGCGTCCGGTAAGGCTGCGGGCGAGGATGCTCAAGCCCAGAACCGTCAGGGTGATTATGAGTGCGCCGGTCCACGCCAGTTGCTGCCATTCCTCATAAGGGCTGAGAGCGAACTGGAAGATGGTCACCGGCAGGCTGGCCATCGGCGCGTTGATATTGCTGCTCCAGAACTGGTTGTTGAGCGCGGTGAAGAGCAGCGGCGCCGTCTCGCCGGAAATGCGTGCTATCGCCAGCAATATGCCGGTGACGATGCCGGACAATGCGGCGCGGTAGGCGACCGAGCGGATCACCACCCAGCGCGGCGCGCCGATCGCGGCGCCGGCTTCACGCAACGCGTTCGGCACCAGGTTGAGCATGTCTTCAGTGGTGCGCACGACCACCGGAATGACCAGGATGGCAAGCGCAACGGCGCCGGCTATGGCCGAGAAATGTCCCATTGGCCGCACCATCAGTTCATAGACGAACAAGCCGATGATGATCGACGGCGCTGACAACAGGATGTCGTTGATGAAGCGCACGACGGTGGTGATGCGCGAGAAACGCCCATATTCGGCCATGTAGGTTCCCGCCAGCACGCCGATCGGCGTGCCGACGACAACGGCGATGATCGTCATCAGCAGGCTGCCCGCGATTGCATTGAGCAGGCCGCCGGCCTCGCCTGGCGGTGGCGTCATCTCGGTGAAGACCGCGAACGAAAGCCCGGCTGTGCCCTTATAGACCAGTGCACCGAGAATGAGCGCCAGCCAGGCAAGCCCGATGCCGGCGGCGACGACGCAAAGCGCCATCATCACCGAATTTCTGGCTTTGCGGCGGCTGTGGAGCGATGAGGATGTCGACATCGGTCAGGCTCCCGTACGGGCGTCGATCCGCATCAGCATATAGCGGGCGGCGGCAAGGATCAGGAAAGTGATGACGAACAGGATCAGCCCGAGCGAAACCAGAGAGGAGGTGTAGAGATCGCCGTCGGCCTCGGTGAATTCATTGGCGATGGTCGCCGAGATCGTCGTGCCCGGCGCGAACAGAGAGGCGCTGATGCGGTGGGCGTTGCCAATGACGAAGGTCACCGCCATGGTTTCGCCGAGCGCGCGGCCGAGGCCAAGCATGACGCCGCCCATGATACCGATGCGGGTATAGGGAATGACCACGCGCCGGGTCACTTCCCAGGTCGTGCAGCCGATGCCATAGGCCGATTCCTTCAGCACCGCCGGCACCGTATCGAAGACGTCCTTGGTGATCGAGGTGATGAAGGGCAGCACCATGATGGCGAGGATCAGCGCCGAGGTCAGAAGGCCGATGCCGTAAGGAGGGCCGGCGAAAAGGCTGGATAGTCCCGGCACGCCGTGGAAGATGTTGATGATGAAGGGCTGTATCGTCGTCTGCAGGAACGGCGCGAACACGAACAGGCCCCAGATGCCGTAGATGATCGAGGGAATGCCGGCCAACAGCTCGACCGCTATGCCGATCGGGCGCCTGAGCGGGCGCGGGCAGAGTTCGGTGAGAAACACGGCAATGCCGATGCCGATCGGAACCGCGATCAGGATGGCGATGGCCGCCGTGACCAGCGTGCCGTAGATCGGCGCCAGCGCGCCAAATTTTTCCGTTACCGGATTCCAGCTTTCAGTCGTCAGGAAAGAGAACCCGAAGGACGACAGGGCCTGCCATGAGCCGGCAAACAGCGAGATTGCGACACCACCGAGGATGACCAGCACAAGAATTGCGGAAGCGCGGGTGAGTCCGCGGAATATGGCGTCTGTGAGCGCGAAGCGCCGCACCGTAGCTTCCCTGGCCCGGGCTGCAGACGATAGCATGGCATCGGAAGCGATGGTCATTGGGTCCTCGCGATTGAAGGCAACAGGGAGGGCGCCGTCGACGCCCTCCCTGGAGGAGATTACATAGCCGAGTAGAGCGGCTTGCCGTCGCTGCCGACGACTTCCTTGGCCCACATGGCCTTGACGCTCTCGACCACCTTGTCGGGCATCGGAACGTAGTCCAGCTCGCCGGCCATCTCGTCGCCCTTGTCGTATGCCCAGGCGAAGAATTTGAGCGCTTCGCCGGTGGTCGCGGCATCGTCCGGCTTCTTGTACAGGAGGATCCACGTTGCCGCCGTCATCGGCCAGGACTCGGCGCCCGGCTCGTTGGCGAGGATGACGCCATAGCCCGGCTGCGAGCTCCAGTCGGCATTGGCCGCTGCCGCCGAGAATGCCGCCGCGGTGGGTTCGACCTTCTTGCCGTCCTTGTTGATCATGTCGGTGTGGGTGAGCTTGTTCTGCTTGGCATAGGCGTATTCGACATAGCCGATCGCGCCGCCGGTCTGGGAGACGTTGTTGGCAACGCCCTCATTGCCCTTGGCGCCGATGCCCACGGGCCATTCCACGGCCTTGTCGACGCCGACCTTTTCTTTCCAGTCCGCGCTGACGTCGCCGAGGTAGTATGTGAAGTTGAACGTCGTGCCCGACCCATCAGAACGGTGAACGACCGCGATCGCCTGCGAAGGCAGCTTGACGTCGGGATTGAGCTTCTTGATCGCCTCGTCATCCCAGCTCGTGATCTTGCCGAGGAAGATGTCGGCCACCGTCGGGCCGTCGAGAACCAACTCGCCCGGCTTGATGCCTTCGAGGTTGACGACGGGAACGATGCCGCCCATCACCATCGGGAACTGAGCCAATCCGGACGATTCAAGCTCTTCGCCTTTCAGCGGCGCATCAGAAGCGCCGAAGGTAACGGTCTTGGCTTTGATCTGCTTGATGCCGCCGCCGGAACCGATCGACTGATAGTTAAGCCCAATGCCGGTGTCTTTCTTGTAGGTGTCGGCCCACTTCGCATAGATCGGGTAGGGGAAGGTGGCGCCGGCGCCAGAGATGTCCGCGGCGAGCGCGGCGGACAGGGTGAGGGTAGTCGTCGCCGCAGCCATTGCAATCGCAACGGCCGCCGAGCGGATGAAATGTCTCATGTGGCCTGCTCCTGTTCGGAATATGGTCTCTCGGCGCCATTCCTCCGGCGCCCGCTGAGGCCAATAGCCCCCGATTATTACAGTCGCATGACAGTTTCATGTCGCTCCGGTAACGTCGTCCAGCCGGGTTAAGAAGGAACGGCCGCGGGCTTTGTCGGCATGGGCCGCGGTTTGCCGCTGGAATCAGCAGCTTGCGTGAATTCCGGCCGGCTTTGTCCGCTCGACGATAGCAGCCACTGACCTTGAGAAGAAAAAAGCCGGACGGGAGCGCGTTGCATGCAGCCAGAACGTGTCATGGCCGCGCCATCGCCGAAACAGGTCCGTTGGGGTAAATCTGACCCTGTTTCTTGCCGGCGGTCGCTGCTCCCGCCCGTAACTGGAGGAGCGGAACTTCGAATATCCCATTGTCGCGACTGAGCGCGCCATTGGGTATGGTGCGATCGCACCATGGCCTTACGCTGGAAGCGGTGACGAATCGCAAGGTTTTAACTCGCCTCGCGCTGGACCTCCATCCGCGCCCGACCCGGCGCTCGATCTTTCGAGCGGGGCCTTCGACTGGAAGTGCGACGATTTCTACTTCACCTTACCTACTCCCTCTGCACTATTCCGCCGGTTGTCGGTTGGGCCGAAGCAGCGTTATAAGCTTGCAGGGGTGTTGCTGATGTTTCGACGGATTCTGCCTGTCTTCCTGTGCCTGGCGCTGCTTCTGGGAACCGGCTGCGCGCGCAGCTATGACGGCACCGTGATCATTCCCAAGCCGCTCGATGTTCGCCGTTTCTGGGACCGGCCTTCTCCGCAGGCGCAAGCCGAACAGTCGCAGCTGGAGACCGATGTCTTTCCTGTGGCGCCTCAAACGCCGAAAAGGCCGGCGGTGCGCCGGAGCGCAGCTTCCGTTGCAGCGCCACGAAGGAAGGTCGCCAATCCGCCCATGCTGTCATCGGAGCCGGCGAAGCCGCTCACCTGCAGGAATGTCAGCCAGCCCGGCAAACGGGCCCGCATGGTCTGCGAATAACCAACCGGCCGTCGGTCGATGCGTGCGGCTGTAGGCCTTGAAGCGGCTATCCGGCCAGCCGTTCGCCGTCTCGGGACATCGCCTGCCTTGGTCAGTCCGCCGGGAAAAAGGCCGGCCCGACCACTCTCACCGGCCGCGCGCCGATCGCTCTTTCGACCGACTGATGCTGGGCAGCCCCTGGTACCTCGGCAACCGGCGTTTTTTCCCCTGCGAGAGCGGTACCGGCGGTTTGGATCCCGGATTCAGGAATTTCCGCGACGATGCCAAAATCCGGCTTTGCCGTCGGCAACGGAATGATGGCGTTGCTCATGTTGGCCGGTGTCACGGTTCGTGCCCTGAGTTCGGCGACGCGCTGGTAATAGCGCTTGACATCGCAGGCCTTGAAGTTCGCGTCGTCGCGGTACCTGAAGGCGGTCGCAAGCTCCACATAGGGCTTTTGCGTCTCGAGCGCGATCATCTCTTCGGTCTCGCGGGTGGCATCGCTCAGCGTATAGAGTTCGACGCCGGCATCGTCGCAGATATAGCGGCACTGATCGACCGTTTCCTTCAGATCGTCGTTCTTGGCGAACTGCGATTTTGGCGCGGGGAAGAAATATCCGTCCGACAAGCGAACGCAAAACAGCATCCGATTGCCACCCATTATTGCGCCTGCGGACTGAGGTTTTGGTGCTGTGCGCTGCTGTGCCTGCGGCTGGTTCTGCTGCGCCTGCTGCTTCTTGGCAGCGGGGGCGGCACAGCCTAGCGCGACGAACCTGGCCTTCAGGCCGGAGGTGTCCCTGCCCGAATTCGACAGTCTGGCGATCTGCCGTTGCACCTCCGCCTTGCTGCTTACGAGGTCGGCGCAGGGGTTGAAGAAGAACCCGGCCGTTTTCGCCGTGCATCGGCGCTGTCTCTCCAGCCTTTGAATCGCGGCGAGTTGCCGGCGTAGTTGGGCAAGCTCGGGGCTGGTCCCGGCGCCACGCCCCGCCGAAAGCAATTGGCTCCTGATCGCGCCGCAGCTATCCGCATAGGAGGAGGACGTGCCGAGCGCAACGGCTATTGCCGACACCAGCATCAGAATCGTGAGAAGCCAGAAGCGTGTCATTGGAGCGACCATTGTCCTTGTTGCGCCGAGAACAGGATTTCTTTGTCGACTATGGATAAGTACTGGCTAAATCAGTTTTACCTAATTGAAGTAGACCGCACCGCCACCAGAGACTTTAGTTATAGTGTATTATATCCGCTGGCGTAAATTCAATATTACATTTTTATTTCAAGATTGAGACGAACCGGCAGCAACGCCGGCGAACTCGCGCCACGGCGAAGTTTGAAGCACCCGGCCGGATCCGCACCGCGATCAATCCGGCGTTACCGGCCGGCCGTTGCTGAAACCTTAGCCCCAAGTTCGGCGTTGAGCGGCCAAAGGAGGAGACCGCAAAATGTCGATTCATTTCACTGTCGCGGGCCTGACCAGGAATCTGTTCCATTCACTTGGGCTGGACCATGAACGCACACCGAGGCCGCTCGACCACGAGCAGAGGCTTTTGCTGGAGTGCTATCTCGCCGGCCAGATTCCGGAATCGGCCTGGAGCGACTATGTCTTCGAAATGCCGGAACTGGCGCGACATGTCGAGGCCAGACGAAGCCGCCACTAAAGCGCATCGCGGTCGATGGGGCCTCATGCGACGCGCTTAGGTTCTTGTTTTATGCATGTCGTTGTCGCAAAACCGCTGCACACTTTTGCTCGACATGCGCTAGATCCCGAAAAGTAGAATCCGGTTGTCGGAAAAGATCAAGGCGAAGCCTGCACCCGCGTTGCAGGCTGTTTTTGTTTGGGCGAGTTGAATTGCAGAGTGAACACCTTGCCCGGGATGCCTTCAGCCAGCGCCGGTGAAAGGCTCAACGGCAGGCAGTGGTCCACGGCCGCAATCGCCGCGTCGACAAAAGCTTGCCGCGCCTTGTCGTCGCCGGCCACGCGGATGGCGGTCGGCTTGGGCCGGCCGATCAGCGTGCCATTGCGCCTGAAGCTGAAGCTCAGGGTGACGGTGGAATTCCCGGCATTCGCTGGGGGGGTCCAGCACGCCTGGATGGCAGCCCCGACCTCGGGCATGGTGTTGAGCGTCGCTGCATTCGATTGACCGGCTGCACCCGCCAGCATGGCGCCTGCAATCACCACCATTCCAGCAATGCTTTTCATGACAGGGCCTCTGTCCTTGAACCGCCCTCGAGGACGTGACTAACTTCGATGGTAGGGCCGACATCGGCGATGACAAGGTGCCAGCAACGCGCTTCATCAGCCATGCAGGCGTCGTGAAGCGCCGTCGGCCGCAACTTCGGCAGGGCTGCAACAAGCAAAAGGCCGGCGAGCAGCCGACCTTTGCTTTCCATCCGCGCCAGTACATCCGTGGTCGCGGGCTGGAGGTGGATACAGTAGAAAGGGTTTCGGTTAACGAAACCTTAAGCTCCCCACATCGTGCAAACAGGGGAGAGTAAAAAAGAATTACCCCAGATCGTTACCGGCTCCTGCAGAACGTACGGACGATCGCCGGCCTGCACGTGCCTCAGGCGTTGGCCTGCGACCGCACATAGGCGATATAGCCGCGCACATCGCCGGCCGGCTCGGCATAGGCCTTGCCGAGCTTCTTCTCGATCGCCGTCATATAGTCTTTTGCCCATTGGGGCAGCGCATAGTCGATGACGGCGAGGAACTCGAGCGTCGCCGCCAGACGGATGTCGGCGATCGACGGGTTCTTGCCGCCGATGAACGGCTTGCCGTTCCTGAAGAAGCTGTGAAACACCTCCAGCGGCTCGGCTATCGCTTCTATAGCGGCCTTTTGGGCTTCCGACTTCTTGTCGGGATGAGCGTCGCTGTGGCCGACCTCGCCGGCATATTGCGGGAAATTCAGTGCAGGATAGGTGGCGCGCGCCACATAGGGGTAGAGCGTCCCGATCAGGTAGAACATGGCGCTGTCGATCATTGCCCGCTTGGCCGGCGCCTTGGGATATAGTTTCTCCAGCCCGTGCTTGTTGGCGAGGTACTGCATGATGGCGCAGCTTTCCCACAAGACACCTCTCGGCAGGCCCTTGTCCTCGATCATCGGCGTCAAATGGGCCGGGTTTCGCGCCATGTATTCAGGCGAGCGCGTGTGGCCCCATACGTCGGTCTCGGAATGGTCGAGCCCGGCCGCGCGCGCAAACACCCGTACGCTCATATTGTTGACGCTCGGCTTCAGCATGCTGAGCATCAGCGCGGGTTTTTTCGCTGATTTCGCTACGGCCTTCCGCGCGGACTTCGCGGATGCCTTGGCTGCAGGTTTTGCGGCGGCTTTCGTTGCCGACTTGGCGGACGCTTTCGACGCCTTGGCTGCAGGCTTTGTCGCGGCCTTGGCAACTGGTTTCGGAGCGGCCTTGGCGGCCGGCTTCTTCGCACTCTTCGTTGTCGTCTTTGCCATTGTGTCCTCCCTTTGTTTGGCCTGTCGTCAGTATGGATCTTTCGGAGCGCGGTCTTCCGACAAGGTCGCGCGGGAGCGCTCGACAAGCGCCTGGATCGCGTCGGCGAGATGCACCTCGGCTATTGCGTAGTCGCCGCGCGCGACGCGGATCTTGTGCGCCTGCATCAACACGTCGGCATGGGTGAAGCCCGCCGGCGGCTCGAAACGGTAGGAGGCGAGCTCGATCAGCAGGCCGAGCGGATCCTCGAAGTAGATCGAGTCCATGAAGCCGCGATCCTTGACGCCGCTGTGCTTGATGGCGCGCTCGTCGAGCCGGCCGACCGCCTGCAAAAAGGTGACGCGCGACACCGCGAAAGCGATGTGATGGACGCAGCCCGTATCGGTTGGCGTGCGCCGCTTGACCGGCGTGCGGCTCTCGTCGGTGAAGACGGTGATCAGCCGGCCGTCGCCCGGATCGAAATAAAGATGGCTTTCGCTGGCTTTGTCGAGGTTGGGCTGCTCGAAGATGAAAGGCATGCCGAGCACGCCTTCCCAGAAATCGATGGAGCTCTGGCGATCGGCGCCGACCAGCGTGATGTGATGGACGCCTTGTGATTGCAGCTTCTGCATCTGACTCCTCCCGGCCACGCCGTCTTGCCGCCGAACGGAAGTTCGGATGCCCAGTCGCGCTTGGATCAGCGCCCGGCATGTGACCGCGCCCGGCCTCGCTCGCCTGCGCTCCGCATTCCGCATCCTGCAGGAGTGCGGCCGGAGCTTTGATGAACGGATGCTAATTCAATCCGAGGCGTTGCGCCAGAAGCGCTGAGTTTCAAGAATTCCACGCAGGCGCCAAGAGCGGCACCGGGATCGCGGACGCCTTCGCCGAGCTCGCCGAAACGATCCGTCGCCGGCAGCTGTAATGGTGCGGCAGCCCGCAGGTCGCTGGGTTTCCCGAGCGGCCGGTTTGGCGACGGCAGGTCAAAGGGGCCTCGTTGACGCATGCCGCGCCTGGTTCGGATTACGGGCATCCGCGGCCCTTAGATGAAATCACATATTCTTCATCGGCACGTCGGGATCGACATGTCCCCCATCAGCAGTGATCTTCAGCCGTGAGAGGTAGTGCTCCCATCCCCTTCGGTGGCTGTCACGCTCCTTTGCGTTCGGCAGTCCGCTGTGCGTGAAGCGGATCAGTGTCCCCGCATCCCTCGCGATCAGGTCGATCTCGACATGGCTGGAGCCGGGCGGCACGGTCTCGTTGTCTTCCCAGCCAAAACTGTAGGCAAGACGGTGGACCGGGATCACCTCGGTGAACTCACCGCGGGCCATATGGCGACCACCGACATTGACGAGGAACAGACCGCCCGGCGATGCATCTAAATTCGCTTCGGTCCCGATCCATCGCACGATCTGGTCCGGATCCGTCAAAAGCGCGAACACGGTCGCTTGTGGCGCGGCGACCTCAATCTCTGTGTAAACCGATTCCGCCATCGCTCACTCCAGGTCACATCCGCATCGAATACCGTGCATGATTGAAGCGAATGTGGGGAGTTGCAAGAAGATGTTCGAGGCGTAAGCATAAGCCTGTGCCGAGTGACCTTCTGCCGATGCTTCTCGCAAACTCGCTTTCATTCCTTCTGGACGACGCCGCGCATATTGGCGACGGTGGGCGACTTCTATTGCAGCTCTCAACGCATTTGATGGAAGACGGCCTGCCGATCATCGCCGGCGCGCTGGCGCAGGATGCTCCCGACCCGATCATTTCACGCCGCATCTGGCTCTGGCGAGCGCCTGGGAATGAAGTGGTCGAGGCTTTGGGCATAGGCGCCGACCGCCAGAATGCCGATCCCCGGCTCGTGCTGCGGGAGTGGCTTGGCACGACGCGGGCGATGGTGTTCGACGAGCGAGCGGGCGGTGTCGCACCGACTTTGGTGTGGGCGTTCGATCATACTCCGGATGAGGCGCAGTCAGAGCTGCTGCGGCAAATCTCCCGGTTTGCTGCGGCTCCGATGACCGCACTCGCAGAACGGTCCGCGAAACGCGCATTGCTCGAAGCATATTTGGGAAAGCGCAGTGCAGCACATGTGCTCAACGGTCATTCTCGTCGAGTAAAGGGAGAGACGATACGGGCTGCGCTTCTGTGCGCGGACCTTCGAGGTTTCACCGATCTATCCGAGGTTCATGATGCAGACGAGATCGTATTGGTACTTGATGCCTGGTTCGATTGCGTCGCGGGCGCGGTGCACGCATTTGGTGGTGAGGTTCTCAAGTTTATAGGTGATGGCGTCCTCGCGATTTTCCCGATTGGCGAGCGCGATGCAAATGCCGCATGTGACGCTGCGGTACGCGCCGTGAAGGCCACGCGCGCCGGGATAGATCATCTCAACCAAACTCGGCGCCGCAATGGCGGCCCTGAGCTCGGATATGGCATTGGCCTGCATGTCGGCGAGATACTCTGGGGGAACATCGGCACTGCCGGCAGGTTGGACTTCACCGCGATCGGCAAGGCTGTAAATCTTGTCAGCCGCATCGAAGGGCTGTGCAAGCCGTTGGGACGGACGGTGCTCGCGTCGACAGTGTTCGAGGCAGAAACTACCGAGCCGATGATCGCCATGGGCAGTCATCCGCTCGGAGGAATAGCAGGCGCGCAAACACTTTTCGGCTTACCGGAATAGATCGAATGGTTGAGCGCGCCGTGGATGTGTCGTTCGCAGCATATCTTGGTATCGTGCGAAGCCATGACTGAGCGGCAATGAGCCAAACCCGCCGCGACCCAAGGCGATGGATCGGATTGATGGTTTGCGGAGAGCTTGGAGAGACTTGGTACGCCCAAGGGGAATCGAACCCCTGTTCCCGCCGTGAGAGGGCGGTGTCCTGACCGCTAGACGATGGGCGCGTTCAAGAACCGGCGATATAGGCTGACGGCTGGCAAAAAGCAACTAGGCTTAAGGCTGCCTGTCGCGCCGGTGAAATATCCGCTGCAAGCCTAGCGTTTTGGCTCGATCAGGTCCCAGAGATTGCCGTAGAGATCAGCGAAAACCGCCACAGTGCCATAGGTCTCGTGCCGGGGCGCCTCACGGAATTCGACGCCCTTTTCGAGCATCAGCGCATGGTCACGGGCAAAATCGTCGGTTTCGAGGAACAAAAAAACCCGCCCGCCGGCCTGGTTGCCGACGGCGTCCGTTTGCGCATCGCCGGATGCTTCGGCCAGAAGCAGCCGCGCCCCCTGCCCGTTGCCTGGCGTGATCGTGACCCAGCGTTTGCCGCCGCCGAGATCGACATCTTCGGTGAGGACAAAACCCAGCCGGTCGACATACCAGGCGATCGCCTCGTCATAATTTGCGACGACGAGCGCGACCGTGGCAATGCTGCGGTGTTCGGCAAAACCGGTCATTTGTTCCTGATCGAAAAACGGCCGACGATGCGTCGTTCGGTGATGTCATAGACGAAGATGGCGCGGCTGCCGTCTGCCAGCTCGGCGTCGATCGACAGGCGATTGCCGGAGAGCGATTGACTGACCACCCTGGCGCCGACCGGCAGCACGATGTCGCCATTGACCGGTTCGCCGATCGGCACCTGGATGTCGCTGCTCAGCGGAGGGCTGACAGGCGGTGCATTGCGCGCTTTGTAGACAAGCGCCGCGATCACCACCATAAGGGCGAGGAACAGCAGGCCGAGATTGATGGCGACGAAGCGGACGAGCTTCCTCCGCACCTTTTCGACCTCGGGGTCGAGCGGCTTTTCCTCGTCTTCGTCGGCAAGCGGCCGGGCCATGGCACCAGATTCCGGAACTGTTTTCGATGAGCGCTCATAACGAAGAGGTCAGACAATTAATAGGGGCCAGACAGATCGTGCTGGAGGCCGGCGCCGATGCGGCCGGCCAACGGCTCGACCAATGGCTGGCGGCCAGGCTCGGCCCCGACATGTCGCGCAGCCGGGTGCAGATGCTGATAAAGCAGGGCGCGGTCAGGATCGGCGGCAGGCCAGCCAGCGAGACGAAGCGCAAGATGGCACAAGGTGACAGCGTGTCGGTCGACATGCCGGAGCCGGAACCGGCGGAGCCGCAAGGCGAAGATATTGCGCTGGATGTCCTCTACGAGGACAGCGAGCTGATCGTCATCAACAAGCCGGCCGGGTTGGTCGTGCATCCCGGCGCCGGCAACTGGACCGGCACGCTGGTCAACGCGCTGATCCATCATTGCGGCAACAGCCTGTCGGGCATCGGCGGGGTGAGACGGCCGGGCATCGTCCATCGCCTCGACAAGGAGACCAGTGGCGTCATGGTCGTCGCCAAGACCGATCGCGCCCACAAGGCGTTGTCGGAGGCCTTTGCCGACCACGGCCTGACCGGCGATCTCGAGCGCGCCTATCTGGCGTTGGTCTGGGGCATACCGGCAAGGCCGACGGGGATGGTCGACGCGCCGCTTGGCCGCGCCGCCGACCGGGTACGCCGCGCCGTGGTGCCGCAAGGCCGCGACGATGCCCGCCACGCCATAACGCATTTCACCGTCATTGAGCGCTTTGGCGAGCAGCAGCAGGAATTCGCCACGGCGAGCCTGGTCGAATGCCGGCTGGAAACCGGTCGCACCCACCAGATACGCGTCCACATGGCCCATATCGGCCATCCGGTGATTGGCGACCCCGAATACGGCCAGGCTTTCCGCACCAAGGCCAACCGGTTGCCTGAGCCGCTAACCAGCAAAGTGAAAGCATTTCCGCGACAAGCTTTGCACGCCCGCCTCCTTGCATTTCGGCATCCGGATACCCATTTAACGATGAGGTTCGAAGCACCGATACCGTGGGACATGGAGGAACTCGTCGACGGCTTCCGCAAGCTTTGAACCAACCACCTGAAAACCTGACCGGCGTTGTTCACTTCAGCGTGACACACTGTTTCGTGTTGAACAAATGCCTGTCTTTCTGGTTTTGTTCTATATATGTCGGTTAGCGCGAATGTGCCTTTGGCATTCGCGCCACATGCCTGCCGCGTTTCGGGGGCATCACTCCAATAGAGAGGGGGCGCTATCATGGCCCAGTCACTACCCAGTATCGTTTCCGGCGAAGGCGGCCTCAGCCGCTACCTGGAAGAAATCCGCCGTTTTCCGATGCTTCAGCCGCAGGAAGAGTACATGCTCGCCAAGCGCTACGCCGAGCATGAGGACACCACGGCTGCGCACAAGCTCGTCACCAGCCACCTTCGGCTCGTCGCCAAGATCGCCATGGGCTATCGCGGCTACGGCCTGCCGATCGGCGAGGTGATCTCGGAAGGCAATGTCGGCCTGATGCAGGCCGTCAAGAAATTCGAACCGGAGCGCGGCTTCCGTCTCGCCACCTATGCGATGTGGTGGATCAAGGCCTCGATCCAGGAATACATCCTGCGCTCGTGGAGCCTGGTCAAGATGGGCACCACCGCCAACCAGAAGCGCCTGTTCTTCAACCTGCGCAAGGTGAAGGGCAAGATCCAGGCGCTCGACGAAGGCGATTTGAAGCCCGACCAGATTACCGAGATCGCCACCCGGCTGAACGTCTCGGAAGCGGAAGTCGTGTCGATGAACCGCCGTCTGTCGGGCGATGCCTCGCTCAATGCGCCCATCCGGGCCAGCGAAGGCGAATCCGGCGAATGGCAGGACTGGCTGGTCGACGATCACGAAAGCCAGGAAGAGATGCTGATCGAGCAGGACGAGCTGGAAAACCGGCGCGGCATGCTGTCGGGCGCTCTTGCCGTGCTCAACGACCGCGAACGCCGCATCTTCGAGGCGCGCCGCCTCGCCGATGAGCCGTTGACGCTGGAAGAGCTGTCGGCCGAGTTCGATATCAGCCGCGAGCGCGTGCGCCAGATCGAGGTGCGCGCCTTCGAGAAGGTGCAGGACGCGGTCAAGGCCGCAGCCAAGCGCCAGATGCAGGCGCTGCGCACCATCGAGGCGCAGCCGGCGGCGTAAAGCCTTCCGATAGAAACAAATAACGGCCGGTAGAAACAAATAACGGCGGCGTCAGGTAACTGGCGCCGCCGTTATTTTAGAAGGTTGCCAGTTCCGCGGCGCCTTCGCGGATGTCCGATCCACTGCCATAAACTGCTCCGTAGCCTCGCCATCGTGTCCGCAGACGATCCCATCGATAGCGGCATTATCGCAATTTTCCCCAAGCTCTGGAAACCGCAACGCTGCAAGCTGTGGCGGCAATGTTCCGGCGCCGACACGGGCTTCCGTCGCAAAATTCCACAAGGCGGCGCTTGCGGCAGGCGGGCGACAACGGGCCGCCGGGGCCGCGCCGGGCAGTTGAACTCGTCTGTTCGGAAACGAAAGACGATATGACGATGACGATTTCTCCGTTTCTGACCGCTCTCGGATCCGAAGGTCCCCCAGCCGACCGAGCGAAAGACATGGACCTGTATGGATGGCTAATTGGAAGCTGGGAAATGGACACGGTCCACTACCTCGATGACGGGACAATCCAGAAATGGGATGGCGAATGCCATTTTGGCTGGGTGCTCGAAGGCCGCGCGATTCAGGACGTTTGGATCAGGCCCAAGCGCCCTGCGCCGTCGACGATGTATGGCACAACCTTGCGCATCTTCGATCCTGGGATCGATGGCTGGCATATCATATGGAACGACCCGCTCAACCGGGATCACTCGCGCCAGATCGGCCGGGCCGAGGGTAAGGACATTGTCCAGCTCGGCAATGACTCGCGCGGTCTGAAAACTCGATGGCGTTTCACTGAGATCACTGCCAACAGCTTCCATTGGATTGGCGAGGAAAGATCTTCCGAGAGCGATCCTTGGCAAATCACGTATGAACATTTAGCCCGCCGAACAAAACCCTGACGCTGGACTAAACACTTAGCTGGCGTCTGCGCCGCTCCTCATCCGGCTGCCGCCACCTTCTCCCGTATGGCGACCTATCGGATTCACACATCGCAAAAATCGAATCAGGATCAATAACTTAATCAATAACTTAGATGACCATCTCGGAACGATGAGCGGGCGCCGAGTTTGAAATGGCATTTGTAGTGCCAGCGACCCATCTCCTCAGAGGCAATCGAGCGGAAATTTCAGATAGCGCCGCCCGTTGGATTCCGGTTCCGGCAGGCGTCCGCC
Source organism: Mesorhizobium sp. M1423 (assembly GCF_040317575.1). Taxonomy (NCBI): domain Bacteria; kingdom Pseudomonadati; phylum Pseudomonadota; class Alphaproteobacteria; order Hyphomicrobiales; family Phyllobacteriaceae; genus Mesorhizobium; species Mesorhizobium sp. M1423. The sequence continues at coordinate 443,096 of NZ_JAMYKU010000001.1, read as the reverse complement.
ATTCATATTGACCTGCAGCGCGTGCAGGATCAGCCGCGGCATCGGCAACGTCCTGTCGCGGGCTTGGCGGAGCGCGACGAAGTCGGCTTCCGTCTTGCAGCCGGCAACATGGATGTTGCCGGCTTTCTGTTCCGCGACCGTGCTTTCCCAGCGCGCTTCGCGGTCACCCGGCTGGTAGTCGTGACCGACGAACAGACGTGTCTCGTCCGGCAGTGCCAGGATGTCCTCGATCGAACGCCAGAGCCGCTCGGCGCTGCCGCCGGGAAAGTCTGCCCTTGCGGTGCCGCTGTCCGGCATGAACAGCGTGTCGTGGATGAAGGCGGCGTCGCCGATGACGTAAGTAATCGAGGCCAGTGTGTGGCCCGGCGAAAACAGCACTCTTGCCGGAAGGCCGCCGACCGAAAAAGTCGCGCCGTCGGCGAACAGCCTGTCCCATTGCGAACCGTCGGCGGGGAATTCCGGCCAGTTGTAGATCACCTTCCACAATTTCTGGACGTCGATGATCCTCTCGCCGATTGCCGTCGGCGCTCCGGTTCTCCCCCTCAGATAATGGGCGGCGGACAAATGGTCGGCATGCGGATGCGTGTCGAGGATCCACTCGACCTCCAGCCCGCTTTCCCTGACGAAGTCGAGCAAGGCGTCGGCGTTTTTCGTTGCCGTTGCACCGGACCTTTCGTCGAAGTCGAGCACCGGATCGATAATGGCGCATTTGCGGGTCGCCATGTCGGCGACCACATACTGGACGGACCCGCTCGGCTTGTCATAGAAGCCGGTGACCTGCGACCTGGCCGATAATGCGTCCAATCCCAGCCCCCTTGATCTCTCACCGTGGCAGGAATGATTTTCTCAGCCACGGCAAATGAAAGGCATGGTTGTCCGTCAACCAGGCGTCGTCAAGCACCCCGTGCTCACACGGCTAGGAAAACCAAAAATTTCTCCGTGCCGCCTCTGCCTGCTCAGGCGGAAGGCTGCTTGGTTTTCCTGAGATATGGCAGGATTGTCTCGTAGGCGCCGAAGCGCTTGATGGCATCCTCATTCGAGACAGCAGCGGTGATGATGACGTCCTCGCCCTGCTTCCAGTTCGCCGGCGTCGCCACCTGGTGCTTGGCGGTCAGTTGCATGGAATCGATGGCGCGCAGGATTTCGTCGAAGTTGCGGCCCGTCGTCATCGGATAGGTGAGGACCAGCTTGATCTTCTTGTCGGGCCCGATGACGTAGACCGAACGCACCGTGGCATTGTCGGCGGGCGTGCGGCCCTCCGAGCTCTCGCCGGCACCCGCCGGCAGCATCTCGTAAAGCTTGGCGACCTTGAGATCCTTGTCGCCGATCAGCGGGTAGTTCACCGAATGGCCGGTCGCCGTCTTGATGTCGTTCTGCCACTTTCCATGGCTTTCGACGGGATCGACCGAGATGCCGATGATCTTAACGTTGCGCTTCCTGAACTCGCCTTCGAGCCCGGCCATCGTGCCGAGTTCGGTTGTGCAAACCGGCGTAAAGTTCTTCGGATGGCTGAACAATACCGCCCAGCCGTCGCCGATCCATTCATGGAAGCTGATCGGTCCTTGCGTGGTCTCAGCGGTGAAGTCCGGCGCGATATCGTTGATGCGGAGGCTCATGACATGTCCCTACCTTGTGAGTGCAGATCGCAGCCGGCGTTGACCGGCGCTGCTTTTGCCTTTCTACCACTCCGGCGTCATCCTTCAAACGGCTGTTGCGCCGGCATCGAGGCCGGCGGCGAAATATTTTCATTGCTTCTCGGCAAATGCAGCAGGAATTTTCGCTGCGCTGGCTCAGGCCTTGCTCACTGCTAACGTCGTCGCCAGGTCTTCCATGCGCTGGGCCAACGCGCCGAGCGCCCCGGTCAGCACGGAATCGTTCTTGTCGGCCTTGGTCAGTGCGTCGTCGCGCGTCTTGCGCAGCGTCAGCACTTCGCTTTCCATGCCCTTGACCCGCTTTTGCAGTTCTGAAAGCTCGTCCATGACCATGATGCCGGCCATCACGGTCAGCCTCTGGTCGCCGATCTCGCCAAAAGAATCCTTCAGATGCGAGACATAGCGGTCGAAGCGCTCGGCAAGATCGATCAGATGCTCTTCCTGGCCCTCGTCGCAGGCCATCCGATACTGCTTGCTGTCGATGGAAACCGTGACTTGTGCCATTGGCCTACCTGTCCAGTACCGCGCGGATGGTCTCCATGGCTGTCACCAGCCTTCGCGACACTTCCTTGTTGGCATCTTCCAGCCGTTCGGCGCGGGCCTCGGAATTGTCGAGTTCCTGCGCCAGCCGCGAGCGGTCGGCGTTCATCCGCTGCACTTCGGCCTCGGCTTCCGAATAGTCCCGCTCGTGCTCGAGCTTGGCCGCGACGGCGTTTTCCAGCCCTTCGATGGCCTTACCCAGCCTGGCAATGACTTCCTTGAGGGTCGTTTCCCCGGTCATGGCTTTCGTCCTGCGCCCTGCCCATCACCGAATCATCCACGTTCAGAACGCGTTATCCCTGAAACATTACGCGCCGTGTGAACCGCACGTCAATAAAGCGATCGCGACTGTCCCCTGCTAACGCTAATGTAAGTGGTGCATGGCCATCACAAGACCGGCAAAAGCACACCGATTTGTTGACTAAAAGGCCGCGCCTGCTATGTGTCGCGCACCCTTTTCAAGGGCTTTCCCAAGGCCCAAACCCCCATTTTGGAGGAAGCATGACCTCGCGCGAACAACATGACCGGATGGCCAATGCGATCCGTTTTCTCGCCATGGACGCCGTCGAGAAGGCAAACTCCGGCCACCCCGGGCTGCCCATGGGCTGTGCCGACATCGCCACCCTGCTGTTCACCCGCTTTCTCAAATACGATCCGAAGAACCCGCATTGGCCGGATCGCGACCGCTTTATCCTGTCGGCCGGCCACGGCTCGATGCTGCTTTACTCGCTGCTCTATCTGACCGGCTATGAAGACATCACCATCGACCAGATCAAGCAATTCCGCCAATTGGGGTCGAGGACCGCGGGCCACCCGGAATACGGCCATGCCGCCGGCATCGAGACGACGACGGGCCCACTCGGCCAGGGCCTTGCCAATTCGGTCGGTTTCGCGCTCGGCGAGCGCATCATGAATGCCGCTTTCGGCAACGATCTCGTCGACCACTACACCTATGTGCTTGCCGGTGACGGCTGCCTGATGGAAGGCGTGTCCCAGGAAGCCATCGCGCTTGCCGGACATCTGAAGCTGAACAAGCTGATCGTCTTCTGGGACAACAACAACATCTCCATCGACGGCCCGGTGTCGCTGGCCGACAACACTGATCAGGTCGCCCGCTTCCAGGCGTCCGGCTGGAACGCCAGCCATATCGACGGCCAGGACCCGGAAGCGATCGCCTATGCCATTGAAGCGGCCCGCCACTCCGACAAGCCGACGATGATTGCCTGCAAGACGACGATCGGCTTCGGCGCGCCGACCAAGGCCGGCACCAACAAGGCGCATGGCTCGCCGCTCGGCGCCGAGGAAATCGCCGGCGCCAGAAAATTCTTCGGCTGGGATTATCCGCCGTTCGAGGTTCCGGCCGATATCCTCGACGCATGGCGTACCGCCGGCCGGGCCGGCGTCAAGGCTCGCACCGACTGGGAAAGCCGCCTTGCCAAGGCCGACGCCAAATTGCGCGGCGAATTCGAACGCCGCATCAGCGGCACGCTGCCGGCCAACTTCGATGCTGTCATTGGCGATTACAAGCAGAAGCTCGCCGCCGACAAGCCGAAGGTCGCCACCCGCAAATCGTCGGAAATGGCGCTGGAGGTCATCAACGGCGCCGTGCCCGAAACCATCGGCGGCTCGGCCGATTTGACCGGCTCCAACAACACCAAGACCAGCCAGACCAAGAACATCACTGCCGACGATTACGGCCAGCGCTATGTCCACTACGGCATTCGCGAGCACGGCATGGCGGCTGCGCTCAACGGGCTGACGCTGCATGGCGGCATTATCGCCTATGGCGGCACCTTCATGTGCTTTTCCGATTATGCCCGTCCGGCGATGCGGCTTGCCTCGTTGATGGGCATCCGCTCGATCTTCGTCATGACCCATGATTCCATCGGCCTTGGCGAAGACGGCCCGACCCATCAGCCGGTCGAGCATCTGGCAGCACTTCGCGCCATCCCGAACCACAATGTCTTCCGCCCGGCCGACGCGGTGGAAACCGCGGAATGCTGGCAGCTGGCCATTGAATCGGAAAAGACGCCTTCGACTTTGGCGCTGACCCGGCAGAACCTGCCGACGGTACGCAACGACTTCGTTGCGGAAAACCTCTCCAGCCGCGGCGCCTATGAACTTGCCGCCGCAAGTGGCGAGGCGGCGGTGACGATCTTCGCTTCGGGCTCCGAGGTCGAGATCGCGCTGGCCGCGCGCGAGGCGCTGGAAAAGCACGGCCATGCTACCCGCGTCGTCTCGGTGCCGTGCTTCGAATTGTTCGACAAGCAGAGCGCCGACTATCGCAGCAGGATGATCGGCAATGCGCCGCTCAAGATTGCCATCGAAGCCGGCATCCGTCAGGGCTGGGATTATTTCATCGGCACCGAAGGCATCTTTATCGGTATGACCGGCTTCGGCGCCTCCGGCACGATCGAACAGCTCTATCCGCATTTCGACATCACCGCCGAAGCAACGGTGAAGGCGGCGGAAGCCCGTCTGCACGGCAAATGAAATTAAGCCCCGATCCGCAAAGGCTGGCATAGCGGTTTTGCCGGCCGGCGGAGCACTAATCGATTTAAATCCGAGCCTCGGCGGCTGGATTCTTTGCCCGTCCGCCGTTATGAAGCTGCGGACTTGATCTTCGGCCCCCAACTCCCAGGGAGAGAACAATGACCGTCAGAGTTGCCATCAATGGATTCGGCCGCATCGGCCGCAACATCCTGCGCGCCATCCACGAATCCGGCCGCAAGGATATCGACGTCGTCGCCGTCAACGATCTCGGCCCGGTCGAGACCAACGCGCATCTGCTGCGCTTCGACAGCGTGCATGGCCGCTTTCCGCATGAGGTGACGGTTGACGGCGATCAGATCATCGTCGGCAAGGAAAAATTCAAGGTCACCGCGATCAAGGATCCGACGCAACTGCCGTGGAAGGAACTCGGCATCGACATCGCGCTCGAATGCACCGGCATCTTCACCGCCCGCGACAAGGCCGCCGCCCATCTGACCGCCGGTGCCAAGCGCGTTCTCGTCTCCGCTCCGGCGGAGGGGGCCGACCTCACCGTCGTCTATGGCATCAATCACGACAAGCTGACCAAGGACCACATCGTCATCTCGAACGCCTCCTGCACCACCAACTGCTTGGCGCCGCTGGCGGCCGTGCTGAATGAGGCCGTCGGCATCGAGAAGGGCATGATGACGACGATCCACTCCTATACTGGCGACCAGCCGACGCTGGACACCATGCACAAGGACCTCTACCGCGCCCGCGCCGCCGCGCTTTCGCAGATTCCGACCTCGACCGGTGCCGCCAAGGCCATCGGCCTGGTACTGCCCGAGCTCAAGGGCAAGCTCGACGGCATCTCCATCCGCGTGCCGACCCCGAACGTCTCGCTGGTCGATTTCAAGTTCATCGCCAAGCGGTCGACCACCGTCCAGGAAATCAACGACGCGGTAATCGCGGCTTCGAACGGCAAGCTGAAGGACATCCTTGCCGTCACTCGTCATCCCAATGTTTCTATCGACTTCAACCACGATCCGCACTCCTCGATCGTGGCGCTCGACCAGACCAAGGTCATGGACGGCAATTTCGTTTCGGTGCTGGCCTGGTACGACAATGAGTGGGGCTTCTCCAACCGCATGGGCGACACCGCTGTCGCCTTCGGCAAGACCATCGCCTGATCGCAGAACCATCTTCTCGACTTGGACAACGCCCGGCTCAGTCCGGGCGTTTTTCGTTGCAGCACGCCCCCCCGAGGCAGCCTCCGCTGCTCGGAGGTGCCAAAACATTCGACTATCGGCAGCGTAGGGCGAAAAGCCGCGCTGCTGCCTTGCAGCGGCCATGTCTTCGCCCCACTCTCCCGTGATGCCGGAGCATATCGACTAGGGGCGACCAACGAATGGAGCATGGTATCTATCTGGTGACGCTCGTTGGCGCAGCACTTGTCGTTGCCGCCGCGTTTTCGAGCCTGATCGCCTTCCGTTTCGGCGCCCCCCTCCTGCTGCTGTTTCTCTGCATCGGCCTTGCCACCGGAACCGACGGTCTCGGCATCCATTTCGACAATGCCCGATTTGCCTATTTTGCCGGCTCATTGGCGCTGGCGGTCATCCTTTTCGATTCCGGCTTCGGCACGCCGCTCAATGCCTTGCGGCAGGCGGCCGGGCCGGCGCTGTCGCTGGCGACCTTCGGCGTCCTTTTGACCACTGGCTTGTTCGGCGCCGCCGCCTATTATTTGCTCGACCTGACATGGCTGGAATCCTTCCTGCTCGGTGCCGCCGTCGCCTCGACCGACGCCGCGGCGGTGTTCTTCCTGCTGCGCGCCGGCGAGATCAATTTGCGCGAGCGCGTGCGTTCGACGCTCGAGGTGGAATCCGGCACCAATGACCCGATCGCCATCTTCCTGACCATCACGCTGGTCGAGGTCATCGCCGCCAACACCCACCCCGAGGCCAAGGTGCTGGTTACCGATCTTGCCGTCGGTTTCCTTGTCAACATGGGGCTCGGTGCGGTCATCGGTATTCTCGGCGGCATGGCCATCGTGCGCCTTGTCGATCGCCTCAATCTAGATCACGGCCTGCTGCCGATCTTCGTGCTGACGCTGTCGCTGATGGTGTTTGCCGCCGCCGGCGCCGTCGGCGGCTCCGGCTTCCTGGCGGTCTATCTCGCGGGCCTGATCGCCGGCAATTCCGATATCCGGGCTGTCACCATCCTCAAGCGCTTTCAGGACGGCATGTCGTGGTTGGCGCAGATCATCATGTTCCTGATCCTCGGCCTGTTCGCGACGCCTTCGCAATTTCCGGCGATCCTGGTGCCGGCGGTGCTGCTCGGACTGTTCCTGATATTTGTCGCACGGCCAGTCGCCGTCTGGCTATGCCTGGTGCCGTTCCGTCTGCCACGCCCGGAAGTCGCCTTTGTCTCATGGGTTGGCCTGCGTGGCGCCGTGTCGATCCTGCTTGCTATCACGCCGCTGCTCGGCGGTCTTGAGAACGGCCGCCTCATCTTCAACACCGCCTTCATCATCGTGCTGGTCTCTCTGGTCATCCAGGGATGGACCGTCGGGCCGCTGGCGCGCCGCCTCGGCCTTATCGTGCCGGCCCGCCTGGGACCGCTCGACAAGGTCGAATTGGAACTGCCGGGCTCCGCCCATCATGAGCTTCTTGCCTACCGCGTGGCACCCGGCAGCCCGGTGGCGCGCGGCGAACGCATTCCGCGCTGGGCGCGGCCGTCGCTTGTGCTGCGAGACGGACGCTCGATGCGCTTCCAGGATATGGGCCGGCTGGCGGCCGGCGATCATGTCTACATCTTCGTGCCGGACCGCTATCCGCGCCTGCTCGACAAGCTGTTCGCCAGCCGTGCCGTGGTCGATCCCGAGGATGCGGATTTCTTCGGCGCCTTTGCCGTCGATCCATCACGCTCCGCCGAGGAACTGGAGACCGCCTACGCGCCGGGCCTGACCGAAGCGGAACGCAAGCTCACCATTGGCGATCTGGTCACGGCGCGGCTCGGCGGCCACGCCGAATATGCCGACCGCGTGCTGCTCGGTCCGATCGAGCTGATCGTCCGCGACGTCGACGACAAGGGCAGGATCACCGGCCTTGGCCTATCCTTCGAGCCGACCGCGCCGGTGGCACGCGTTCCGGTGTTCCTCAGCGCCGGCGAAATCCGCGACCGTATCGCCGCCTTCATCCGCAACCGGCGCAAGCCGGCCGAAGCGCGAGCGGTCGAGGCGGTGGCCGAAATGGAACCGGTTCCGCAGCCCGTGGTGGAAAAGACAACTGGCGAAGGCTGACCGCGTCGACCCGAGCCGCGGAGCCCTGCCGCGAGGCTGAAGAATGGTTCGGCAACTGGCGTGGCGAGTCCATGTGGTCCGACATCGCCGGAAATCATCCCGATCGGCCGGCTGCGAGGGCATCTGGCCGAACAGTCGCCAATTCTCCGTGGCTGTACGGCGCGCCATAGGGGGCAGCTTAATTGTTGCGGGCCGCAACGAACTGCGCCGCTTGTTTCAGAAGCGCGGCTTGTTCGCCATAGGGCTCGAGCAGCGCATGAGCTTGGTCGACGAGGCCATGGAGCTGGTCCCGCGCCCAGTCCGGTCCGTGCAGCGCGACCAGCGTCGCCTTGCCGGCCGCGGCATCCTTGCCGGTTGCCTTGCCCATCTGATGCGCGTCGGCGGTCAGGTCGAGCAGATCGTCGGCAAGCTGAAAGGCAAGCCCGATCGCCGAGCCGAATTCGGCCAGCCTTTCGCGGTCGCGCGACGGCGCGCCGGCAAGGATGGCGCCCGCTTCGCAGGCAAAGCGGATCAGCGCACCGGTTTTCATCGCCTGAAGCCGGATGATGCCAGCCTCGTCCGGCCGGCTTTGTTCGGCCTCGAGATCGAGCATCTGGCCGCCGACCATGCTGCCGGCCCCTGCGGCGCGGGCCAGCGCCAGCACCAGCGCTGCCCTGCGCTCGGCCGGCAGCATTGTCGCCTCGTCGGCAAGGATGTCGAAGGCAAGCGTCAGCAAGGCGTCGCCGGCAAGAATGGCGGTCGCTTCATCGAAAGCCCTGTGCACGGTCGGCTGGCCACGGCGCAAATCATCATCGTCCATGGCCGGCAGATCGTCATGGATGAGCGAATAGCAGTGCACGCATTCGAGCGCCGCCGCGACGCGCAGCGCCGGCTCGACGTCGGCTGAAAACAGTGCAGAACTTTCCATGACCAGGAAGGGGCGCAGTCGTTTGCCGCCGTTCAGCACGCCATGTCGCATCGCGGCCATCAGGCGTTCCGGCCGCGCGATCTCGCCTGAAAGCGTGCGCCCGTCGAGCAACCGCCTCAGCAGCGCCTCGAGTGGAACTGCCCGGGCAATAAGTGCAGCCTCGAACGCCATTTGGTCGTCTTTCGTCATGGTCGGGAGCGGTAGCCGACACTCAGACGTTGCGCAAGAAGCCAAGCGCCATTATGCCGGGGGCAGGGAGTAGCGCGGATTGGGTGGCTTGGCGGAACCGATCGTCGATCACGAAACCGAAGGGTTGGACATGGCGAGACCGAGACGCGGCAGCCGCATCGGTCTTCAACGCTGGGTCCGGCGCGGCATCGCTGTCGCCATCGTGCTGGCGCTGATGCCGGTGGTGCTGACCTTTCTGTACCTGCCGTCATTCGTGCACCCGGTTTCGACATTGATGCTGAAGGACCTGGCGACGTTTTCCGGCTACGATCGGCGCTGGGTTTCTATCGACGATGTGGCGCCGGTGCTGGCATATTCGGTCATCATGTCGGAGGACGGGCAGTTCTGTTTCCATCGCGGCGTCGATCTAGGCGAGTTGCGCGGCGTCGTCGACGATGCGCTCGCCGGCGAGATGACGCGTGGCGCCTCGACCATCACCATGCAGACGGTAAAGAACCTTTATCTATGGTCGCGGCCGTTGGGCTCGGTCCGTAAGGTCGTCGAACTGCCGCTGGCCGTCTATTTCGATGCGGTGCTGTCGAAACGGCGGATCATGGAGATCTACCTCAACATCGCCGAATGGGGACCGGGCATCTACGGCATCGAGGCCGCCGCCCAACATCATTTCGGCGTCTCGGCAAAACAGCTGTCGCGCCGACAGGCAGCGCTGCTTGCCGTCACCTTGCCGAACCCGATCGTGCGCAATCCGGCGAAGCCCGGGCCGGGACTGAGGCGGCTTGCCGCGTTGATCGAACGGCGCGCGGGCCGCGCCGGCGCCTATGTCGGCTGCCTGCGATAGTGTCAAAAAAAAACACCGCGACGCTGGCCAAAACGCCATCGGGCGTGTATAGGCAGCCGACTTTCTCAGATTCCGGCCCCTGACGTGGCCCTTTCACGAGGGCCGCCAGGGCGTTTTGACCATGTAGTGGAGCATATCCATGGCCGTTCCGAAACGAAAAACCTCTCCGTCGAAGCGCGGCATGCGCCGTTCCGCCGACGCACTGAAGGCCCCGACCTATGTCGAGGACAAGAACTCCGGCGAGATGCGCCGTCCGCACCATATCGACCTGAAGACCGGCATGTATCGCGGTCGCCAGGTGCTGGAGCCGAAGGAAAGCTGAGACAGCTTTCTACGGTTTATTATTGCAAAAGACCGGCCACTGGCCGGTCTTTTTGCGTTCGTCGACAACTGATCATACCGGCCGGGGCTGACATTGTTGTTTCACGCCGTCTTTGTCCGTGTTTATGGGCCGCACGAAAATTCTTGACGGCGAACGCCGGGCGCACTCTACAAAGATCAGTCCAACCGGAGCCGCCACATGTTCGGTGCCATTCCGCTGCTGATCGTGCCTTTCATTCTCTACAATCTCGGGCTTCTGGGAATATTCGGCAGCGGCGACGACCCGTGGGCGACCGAAATGTTTTCGGTCCGGATGATGTCGGGCGGGGTGTTCTCGATGACCCTCGGCGATCTCATCGTGCTGATCGCATTGATCTTCTTGTTCGTCGAAGTGGTGAAGTCGACGCGAACGACAAATGCCTCGATCATGGACCACCTTTTGTCGACCTTCGTCTTTGTGGCCTATCTGGTCGAATTCCTGCTGGTGAAGGGCGCCGCCCATTCCGTTTTCTTCACACTGATGGTCATAGCATTGATCGACGTGCTGGCCGGCTTTTCGGTGTCGATGCGGTCGGCCAGCCGCGACATCAACATGAATTAAGGATTCCGGCTCAGCCCGGGTCGGCGGTGAAGCCAGCCGCCTCGATGCCAGCGATGGCTGCCGTTTCATCATTGTCCGACGTATCGCCGGAAATGCCGACGGCGCCGATGATCGTGCCAGCCTTATCGCGGATCAGCACGCCGCCGACGACCGGCAGGACGCGTCCGCCCGACACGTCGGAGACGCCGGCTATCAGATGCGGGCGCTCCTTGGCGAAAGCCTCCACCCGGCGCGAGCCCATGCCGATAGCGAGCGCGCCATAGGCCTTGCCGGCCGACATTTGCGGACGCAGGAACGAGGCGCCGTCCTGACGCTGGAACGAGACCAGATGGGCGCCGGCATCGAGCACCGAGACGCCAAGCGGCCTGAGCTTGAGCTCGGCACCCTTGGCAAAGGCGGCGGCGATGATCTCAAGGGCTTTGTCGAGCGTCAGTGCGGTCATGGCCGCCTCCTAAACGCGCCAGTTATCAACCGGCAGAACAGATCGCGGTGAAAACTGTTCCGCGTACGAAACGAAGCAATGCGATCCAAGGAGCGCCGGCTTATTTCTTCTTGGCGCGGGACTTCTTCACCGGCGCCGGAGGCGCATTGGCCAGGTCTTCCGCTTCCTTGGCGAGGCGCAGCGCCCGCAGCTTGTTGGTTTTGGCCTGGCGAGCGTCGCTCTCGGCGACATATTCCGCCATGGCCTTCTGGCGCACCGTGGCTGCCTCTTCCTGTTTCTTGAAACGCAAATCGGCCCGCGCACGGGCAGTGTCCTTAGAGTTCTCGACCAAGAGCGTTATCCAATCCGGTAAATTATCTTCAGTCCCTTGATAGCAGAGCCAGCCCGCAATTGGGAAAATAAGTTGGTCATGGCGCCGGATCGCACCCGACTCGCTCCGCATTGCGGGCGATCACCGCATCGTATGCGGCCTGCAAGGTCGCGCGCACGGTGGGTCCAGATGGGGCGGGAGACGCACCCAGATGCTCGTGGCGCAACTCGTTCATAAACTTATCCCACATCGGCGGGCCGCCTTTTTCCAGAAGCTCGGCACGGATAGAGAGCTCTTCGCTGACCGGCAGCCAGACGCGGCCCCAGGCGCCGAGATGCGCCAGGATCGGCACCAGCGTAATCGCCATTTCGGTCAGGCTGTAGATCGCCTTTTGCTTGTGGGAGGGATCGTCCGCCTTGGTCAGCATGCCGAGCTCCATCAGCCGCTTCAGCCGGTCGGCGAGGATGTTGGAGGCGATGCCCTCCATCGAGCCATTGAGCAGTTCGCGAAAGTGGCGTCTGCCGCCGAAGATGATGTCGCGAAGGATGATCAGGCTCCACCGATCGCCGAACACTTCGAGCGACAGGTTGATCGGACATCCGGACCGGCGATCGATGTTCATGCGAATCTCCAAAAACCGGTTGCATTATCGTATCGGTTTTAATATCGTGCAACCGATTGCAAATTGCAATCGGATTTGCGGCCCGAGGAGGAAAGCCATGAGAAACGCCGAACACCCCGAAATCGTATCCCAGACGTTCGGCGATCCGGCACATCCGGCGGTATTGTTGATCATGGGCGCCATGGCTTCCATGCTCTGGTGGCCGGAAGCGTTTTGCCGAAAGCTGGCCGGCGCGGGTCGCTTCGTGATCCGCTATGACAATCGCGATACCGGCCGTTCGACCAAATACGCGCCGGGCGAGCCGCCTTATACATTCGACGACATGGCGGACGATGCCATCCGCGTCCTTGACGACCAGGGAATCCGAAAGGCGCACGTGGTCGGCATGTCGATGGGCGGCGTGATTGCGCAGCTCGTTGCGTTGAAATACCCGTCGCGTGTCACTTCGCTTACGGTGATCAGCAGCTCGCCCTTGGGCATCAATACGTCGCATCTGCCCGGAACCACCGAGGCCTACAGGAAACATTCGGCCGAAGGCGCGAAGGTCGACTGGTCTGACCGTGGCCAGGCGGTCGATTTCATCGTCAAGGACGCGCATGCGCTCACCGGCACCGCACGCTCATTCGACGAGCAGCGCACGCGGGCTTTCGTCGAACAGGATTACGACCGGTCCGGCGGCTTTCTAAGCGCCACCAACCATTTCATGCTCAAGAGCGGCGAAGATCGGAGCGGCGAGGACTGGACGGGGCGGCTGCACGAGATGAAGATCCCGCTCCTCGTTATCCACGGCACCGACGATCCGATCTTTCCAGTCGAGCATGGCGCCGCTCTTGCCGACGCGGTCGCCGGCGCAAGGCTGGTCCGGATCGAGGGCGGCGGCCACGAGCTGCATCCCGACGACTGGGCCGCGATCATCGATGCCATCGTCACCCACAGCCAAGCCAAATAGGGACCGAGCCTGACCTAGACCCCGAATTTCCTCGAGATGAACCACCTAAGGAACGAACAACAATGTCCTTGACTATGCACCTTCATCCACTGGCCTCCTTCTGCTGGAAGCCGCTGATCGCGCTCTATGAGAACGACACGCCATTCACATCCGTCGTCGTCGATCTCGGCAATGAACAGTCGCGCGCGGCGTTTCTGAAATTGTGGCCGCTCGGCAAGATGCCGGTACTGCGTGATGAAGCGCTGGATCGGACCGTGCCGGAATCGACAATCGTCATCGAATATCTCAACGCGTATTATCCTGGGCCGGCCGAACTGATCCCCGCCGATGTCGATCTCGCTCGCCAGACCCGGCTCGCCGACCGCTTCTATGACTTCTACGTCCAGGAACCGATGCAGAAGATCGTCGGCGACCGGCTGCGGCCGGAGGGCAAGACCGATCCGTTCGGCGTCGAGCAGGCCCGCGCCCAGCTGCGCAGCTCCTACGCCGTCATCGAACAGGACATGCAGTCGAGGACATGGGCGGTGGGCGGGAGCTTCACCATGGCCGACTGCGCCGCCGCCCCGCGCTGTTCTACGCTAACAAGGTCGAGCCGTTCGGCGACAAATATCCTGCGGTGAGGCGCTATCACGACCGGCTGCTGCGGCGCCCGTCGGTTGCCCGTGTGATCGAGGAAGCGCAGCCCTATTTCAAGCTCTTCCCCTACAACAACGGCTAGAGAGTGGTTCATCGTTTCACGGAAACGCCGAACCGCTCTATCCTTTTGTTTTTTGCGCAATTCCGGACGGAAAACCGTTTCACACTTTTCCTGGAATTGCTCCAGGCCCGAGGCTGCACGAGCTGCCCGACGCGCGGACGACGCCTCTCAGCTTCCGGGTGAACCGAGCTGCTCTGCATCCCAGAACTGGTCGAGCCAGATGTTGAGCTTTAGGAAGCCGGCATTGCTGACCGTATAGACGCGCCTGGTGCCTTCCGGCTTGGCGTTGACCAGCCCGGCATCAAGCAGCACCTTCAGATGCTGCGAAACGGCCGGGCGGGACACCGGCAAGCCAGAGGCCAGTTCGTTGACGGTCTTCGGTCCGCGCCGGAGCTCTTCCAAGAGATAGCGCCGGTTGGGATCGGCAATCGCCATGAAGGCGTCGGAAAGCATCATGCCTTATTTGTGGGGCAAAGCGTCTCGAATCTCAACCGTCGGTTTCAGCTTTTCTGCGCGGGTCGAGCCGCAACGCTTCCGGCGTCACCGAGCGGTCGGCCGGCTGGGTCTTGAAGGCATCGCGGCCTTCGATTGGCACCGGCGCGCGACGGCTGATGCGCAGCAGCGTATAGGCGGCCAGGCAGAGATGCGCCAGCGCAGTAGCCAGGAACAGCCCCTCGGGACGCATCCAGCCCATCAGGCCGGCGGCCAGCAGCGGGCCGATCATCGTGCCGAAGCCATAAAGCAGCAGCAGGCCGCCCGACACTTTGACGAAGTCTTCCGATCGGGCATGGTCGTTGGCATGCGCCACCGCGATCGAATAGAGCGTGTAGGCGAAGGCGCCGTAGGCGGCGGTGCAGACGATGACGAAGACGCCGGAGCGCGGTTCGAACAGGAAGATGGCGATGGCGAACAGCGCAGCGCCGAAAGCCGCGCCCGCCAGCACGAAACGACGGTCCGTCGTGTCGGAGAGCCGCCCGGCCGGAAGCTGCATGGCGGCGCCGGCGATGACCACCAGGCTCATCATGAGCGCGATCTCGGCCGTCGAGATGCCGATGCGAGCTCCATAAACGGCACCAAGCGTGCCCCAGGCGCCGTTGGCGATGCCGATCAGCACGCAGGCGATCGCCGACACCGGCGAATTGACGTAGAGCCCTTTGACGTCAAGCGACACGTCCTGCAGCGGCTTGGGGTGCGACGCCGTCGAGACCGCCGTCGGGATCAGCGATAGGCAAAACAGAATGCCGGTGATCATGAATAGCGACGCCGATTTCACATCGCCGCCGGCAACGATCATCTGACCGCCCATGATCGAGGCATAGGTGACCATCATGTAGAGGCCGAAGACGGTGCCGCGGTTTTCGTTGGTGGCCTTCTCGTTCAGCCAGCTTTCGATGACCATGAAAGCACCGGCCATGGTGAAGCCGGTGAAGGCGCGCAGCAGGATCCAGGTATATTCATCAATGATCAGGCCGGTGAGCAGTGCGACGATCGCCCCCGATGCGGCAAAGGCGCCGAAAGCCCTGACATGACCGGCGCGGCGCACGATGCGTGGCGCAAAGAAGCAGCCGGTGACGAAGCCGCCGGCCCAAGCCGTGCCCATCAGGCCGAGCGATGCGGTCGAGAAGCCCTCCACCTGGCCGCGCAGCGGCAACAGCAGCCCGTGCAGCCCGGATGCCGCCAGCAGGAACGCGGTGCCGCGCAGCAGCGAGAGGATCGGTCTGTAGCTTGCGAACATTGTTCAATCCGGCTGGGGTTCGGGGCACAGGTCTGGAGACAGCGGCATTCGGGCTTTTCGGCGGCGTGCCCGAGCTTTTGGAATTGCCCGCAGTACTATCCGCGGCGAAACAGCGCCTCTGCCGCCGACTTGGTGGAGCCCTTGGTCATGAGCTCGGCTTCCAGCCGGGCGATCTCGCCGCGCAGGATGCCGATCCGCTCGGACAATTCATCGACAGAAAGCAGCGACAGATCCTGCCCGATCTCGTGCGGGCGCGCTTTCTTCTTGGGTTCGTCGTCGAAGACCGCCATCGTCGCTCCTCCGTGATTGCCCATTTGCCTGATTTGCCAATGAGCATACATAGGGCAGGGGTATGGATGCAAATGGCAGGCAACAGCTGGCGCTAGAAACCGGCGAAACACGACGGGAAAATTCATGGCGAACGCACAGAAAATTCCGGCCAGGATGATGGCGATCGCCATCTCGGAGCCGGGCGGGCCGCGGGTGCTGAAACCGGAAACCCGCGACGTGCCGGTACCCGGCCCTGGCGAGATCCTGATCCGGGTGCGTGCCGCCGGCGTCAACCGGCCCGACGTGCAGCAGCGCAAGGGTGCCTATCCGCCGCCGCCAGGTGCGTCGGATCTGCCGGGCCTGGAAGCGGCGGGCGAAGTCGCCGCCCTCGGCGACGAGATATCGCGCTGGCGCGTCGGCGACCGGGTCTGCGCGCTGACGGCGGGCGGCGGCTATGCCGAATATGTCAAGGTTCATGCCGGCAGCGTGCTGCCGCTGCCCGCCGGCTTTACCTACACCGAAGCGGCGGCGCTGCCGGAAAACTACTTCACTGTTTGGCACAATGTCTTCGAGCGCGGCGGCCTGAAGAGCGGCGAGACGCTGCTCGTGCATGGCGGCTCATCGGGTATCGGAACGACGGCGATTCAGCTTGCTGCCGCTTTCGGCGCTTATGTCGTCACCACCGCCGGCAGCAAGGAGAAATGCGACGCCTGCCTCAAGCTCGGCGCCGACCGGGCGGTCAACTACCGCGAGGAGGACTTCGTCGCCGCGGTCAAGGAGGCAACCGGCGGCAAGGGCGCCAACGTCATCCTCGACATGGTCGGCGGCGATTATGTCGCGCGAAACTACGAGGCTGCGGCCGTGGAGGGCCGCATCGTCCAGATCGCGACGCAGGGCGGAGCGGTGGCGAGCGCCGATTTCTTCAAAATCATGGCCAAGCGGCTCGTGCACACGGGTTCGCTGCTCAGGCCACGCACGGTGGACTTCAAGGCGGCAGTCGCGGCTGCGCTGGAGGCGCAGGTTTGGCCGCTGCTCGGCACGCGCAAGGTTGCACCGGTGATGGACACGATCTTCCCGCTCAAGGAAGCCTGGCGGGCGCATGAGCGGATGGAGGAGGGTGAGCACATTGGCAAGATTGTGCTCGATGTCGCCTGACGGCCGGTAAACAGGCTGAACGAAGGCTTAATGGTGCAATGCAACAAACGCATTGCCGCCATGCAAAAGCGTCTGTTCAATTTTTCATCGCCGATGCCTATTTACGCGGCATCGAAACGATGGAGGACTACCATGAACCCGATCCGCGCTTTCCGTAACTGGCGCATGTACAACGAAACCGTGCGCGAACTGAACCGGCTGAACGCTCGTCAGCTCAATGATCTCGGCATCAACCGCGGCGACATAGAGAGAATCGCCCGCCAAGGGCTTTGATCTCGAGCACGATCCTGTCCGAAGACCGGGCGCTGCTTTTCCGCAACGCCGAGCCGCGGTTCGGGATCAAGCCTTAGAAGCCAGAGCCGTAGCAGACGGATTTCCGTCGTCGGTTCCGAGCCCGCCCGACCTTGGTCTGGCGGGCTTTGTCTTTTTGAAGCTTTCGACTGCATGGCTTCATGTGCCGACCCTTCGCGGTCTGCTGGTCGCGCCGCCATGCCGTCCTTGACGCGCGCCTGCCAAAAACATTGCGAAATGGCGAGTGAGCAGTTATATAGACCGCGATTTTCCCATTTTGGTGGCTGTAAACCACCGCCCGCGCGGGAACGCGGGCGAACGAGAAGGATTTTTGTAATGGCCAATACGCTGCTGATGCCAAAAGCGACCGCCGTCTGGCTGGTTGACAACACAGCGCTTTCCTTCGAGCAGATCGCGCAGTTCTGCGGACTGCATCCGCTTGAGGTCAAGGCGATCGCCGACGGCGAATCTGCGCAAGGCATCAAGGGTATGGACCCGATCATGACCGGCCAGCTCACTCGCGACGAGATCGCGCGCGCCGAGAAGGACCCGAACCACCGGCTGAAGCTCTCCGACCCCAAGGTGCGGGTGCCGGAATCCAAGCGCAAGGGTCCGCGCTACACTCCGCTGTCCAAGCGCCAGGACCGGCCCAACGCCATCCTCTGGCTGGTGCGCAACCATCCCGAGCTCAAGGATGCGCAGATTTCCCGCCTTGTCGGCACGACGAAGTCGACGATCGACCAGATCCGCGACAGAAAGCACTGGAACTCCGCCAATCTCCAGCCGATGGATCCGGTGACGCTCGGCCTGACGTCGCAGATCGACCTCGACATGGAAATCAACCGCGCTTCGCGCGGCCGCGAGCAGGCACAGCCGGTCGGCGATACGCTGCTGCCGGCTGCCTTGACCGAACGGCTGGTGCCGGCGTCGGAAAAGCCAAAGGACGAGGATCGCGAACTCGACGCCAACGCCGTCTTCGCCAAGCTCTCGGCGCTGAAGTCGAAGGACAAGGATACGGACGAAGAGGAATAGAGGTCTCGCATCCAAAACAAAAAGCCCGCTTTCAAGCGGGCTTTTTTTTCGATCTTCCGTGTCAGCTTCGCGCCGCCCGGTCCGGTGCCATGCCGTAGTCCTCGCTGCGTTCCACCGCGCGGTAGAAATCGGCGAGCTGCTTGCCGCGCTCCGGCTTGAAGGTGCGGCCGGCGATGACCACGGAGGCGATGCGGTCGATGCGGAAGGCGCGGAAATCGGCGCGCATCTCGCACCAGGCGACCAAGGTCCACACCTTGCCCCAGAACCACAGGCCGAGCGGGCGGATGTCGCGCGCGGTGCTGCGGCCGGCCTCATCCGAATAGTCGATGGTCAGCACCTGACGTTTCTCGATGGACCGCTCAATCAGGTCGATGGCTTCGCGGGCGGCGTCGCTTACCACCCACATCGGCGTGTGGATCTCGGTGCGGGCGATGCGGTCCTTTTCGGCGTCGGGCAGCACGGCGCCGATCTTGACCAGCGCCTCGTCGGCGGCTCGCGCCATGGCCGCGCCGCCAAAGGCGCGCACCATGCGGGCGCCGGCGACCAGCGCGACGATCTCGTCACGCGTGAACATCAGCGGCGGAAGGTCGAAACCCTCCCTCATCATGTAGCCGACACCGGCCTCGCCGTCGATCGGCACGCCGGTCGACTGCAGGTCGGCGATGTCGCGATAGATGGTCCGATCGGAAACCTCGAGCCACGTGCCCAGCTTCTGGGCGGTGACCAGACGGCCACCGCGCAGGTGCTGCACGATCTGGAAGAGCCTGTCGGCGCGGCGCATCGTATGGTCCCTCGGCGTCTATTGCTCCAGCCCTTCGCGCTTGCGCTTCGCGGCGACGGAGGCCGCGCCGAAGGACAGTTTCCTCGTTGTCGGCGTGCTTGCGTCGAGCACCCCCCAGAACGGCGCAATGTCGCCCAGCGCCATGCCACGCTCAAGATCCTCGTTGGCGGGCTCGGCGACGGTACGCAGATGATAGCCGATGGTGACCGGACATGTCACCTCGGCACTGTGCTCGATGGCGAGCGCCATGCGCAAAGCCCGGATATCCATGTCCATGCCTTCGGGGATGGCGCGGATGAATGCATCGACCTGGCGAGCTGTAGGAACCAGCATCGGCTGGCCTTCGACGACATCAGCGATGGTGCGTGGCGACGGTGTTATGCCGTTGATGCCAGGCGTGTTCAGCCTGTCGGTCCAGCTTTTCATCGATCGTCCTCTCGGCCGTCCGTCTCTGACGGCCATCCCACTATGGCACGAGCCTCCTGACACCATACTGTCAGGAGGCTTCAGCATGCCTGTTTAAGCTCATCGCCGGGCCGCATCCAAACGCCGGGCAGAAAGATTGCCTCAGTTGCCGCCATTGTGGCGGTCGCCATACATGTCCGGCCAGCCAATATCCTTGCGGATGTCCGCCGGCAGGGTGTTCATGAAACGCTGGGTGCGGATCTCATTGCGCATCGTCCGGATCTTGCCGACATAGTGCTGCACGCTACGCAGAATGGTAAAACCGTTCATGGCTGGTCTCCTCTCTTTCGATGCAGGCACTATCGCACACCCCTACTGACAGCAGTCTGTCAGGAGGGTGCGGCTCTCATGACCGGCGTTCCAATTTGTCCACCGAAGTGATCGAACAGTACTGAAAAGAGGCGTGCCGCGGTGGAAAGACCGCGATCGCGGAGCCGCTTTGACAGTCAGCCGCGATGCTGATCAAAGGCTGCATGTCGAAACTTCTCGCGCTCGTCATCATCGCCATGATGGTCATCCAGCTCATCAAGCCGCTCGGCTGGCCGGGGCTGAAGCGGCGCAGCGATTTCTGGAAGCTGGCGCTGTTGGCTATGGCCGCGATTTCGATTACGGCGGTGCTCGGACACTGGACGTAATGCATGTCGCGCAAAAGTGTGCAGCGGTTTTGCGCCAACGACATACATAAAACAAAGAACCTAAAGCGCGTCGCATGAGGCCAATCGAACGCGACGCGCTTTAGTGCCGGCAGCCGCTACGCGACGCCCGGTTCGTTGGCGAGCACCAAGCCGGCCAGATGTTCCGCCCAGGCGCGGTAGCCGGCTTCCGAAGCATGAAATCCATCCGACGCAAAGCCGGCCTCGGCGTCAGTGATCGGCAGGCGGGGCGCCGGTATGGCGCCGCGCTCGAGGCAAAGGCGCTCGCCCATCCGGTTCATCTCGCCGGCGCGGATCTCGAGGATCTTGCCGAGCAGCGGCGGCATTGCCGGCGCCCGGGTGAACTCCAGCACCGGCGACCACACCACGCGCGCCTCCGGCCATTTGGCGCGCAGCGCGTAGAGCAGGCCGCCAAAATCGCGCTTGAAGCGCGGTACCGAATGAAAATTCTTGGTGTCGTTGGTGCCGATGGCGAGCACGATATGCGTCCACGGATCGGCCGACAGATTGGGCAGCACATGATCGCGGATCTGGCCAGAGGTTGCCGAGTTGAAGCCGGCTGCCCGCCAGCGCACGGTGCGGCCGGTGCGTTGCGCAATTAGAACGGCCAGTTGCGCGGCCAATCCGTTTTCGGAATTGCCGATGCCGACTGAGGCGGCGGAGGAATCGCCGAGCACCAGCAGCGAGATTGCCGGCGCCTGGCCTGATATCTCGTGCATGACCGGACCTTGTGCCGGCAGCATGCGGGTGGTGCGGCGACGCACGCCAAGTCCTTGCCAGACATAGACCGGAAAGGCGAGCCAGGTGAGAAGGGTCGGAAAGCGCCGCATGGCAAATCCCTTTTAGGGCACAGCGAACAGCACTTAGCGCATGTTGCACTGAAGGTGAACGACCTTGCAGCGACAGCCTGTCGCCTCAATGGCAGCAGTCATGCGTCCCGGATTGGTCTTCATACTCGTCATGCAGCCGCACCCAGTCGGCGAGGCTATGATGCGGCCCGGTTTCGTTGCGGCCTTTCGGCGTCAGGTCGAGATAGTGATAGGCGCCGATCAGCGGATCGCCGCCTCTGGAGCGCGAGATGAAAGTCAGGAAGATGTCGCCTTTCTCGTCGCGATAGAACACGCTGGTGCCGGGAAGGTCCTTCGATCTCCGCGCGCGCCGCTCGAAATTGTAGGTCGTGTCGCCGGCCGCGATCTGCTTGTCGGTGAATGACACCTGCATATCGAAGTTGAAGTCCGAGGCGTAGGACGACACCCAGTCGAATTTCCAGCCCATGCGCTGCTTGTAGGGCAGAAGCTCGGCCAGCGGCGCCCGCGCCACCACGACAAGCGAAACATCGTGGTGCCTGAGATGCTGGTTGGCGCCGTCGATGTGGTCGGCAAGGAACGAGCAGCCCTCGCAACGATAATCGGCGCCCGGCCCGAACATGAAATGGTAGACGATCAACTGGCTGTTGCCGCCAAACAGGTCGGGCAGTTTCTTTGGCCCTTGCTCGGTCTCGAAGACGTAGTCCTTGCGGATCTTCAGCCATGGCAATTCGCGGCGTTCGGCGGCGACGCGGTCGCGAAAGCGCGTCAATTCCTTTTCGCGCGCCAGATGCGCCTTGTGCGCCTGAAACCAGTCTTCCTGCGAAACGGTCTTGTTGTTTGGCATAGGTCTGCTCCTCTTTTCACGGAGGACGTTCGGCAGCGAGGAATGCCGACACCGAGCTGCATTTCAGTTGCAAGAAAATTGCAGCCCTTGCTGCTTTCAAGCAAAACCCGGGCACGTGGCCCGGGTCGGGAGAAACGCAAGATGGATTCGGTTAAGCGGCTTGCTCCAGCGACGGCTGCCATTGTCCAAGCGCTGCCAGATGGTTCATGTGGGCGCGATGGGCGAAGGCGGCCTGCGCGGCGGCGACGTTCGCCGCCTTGCCGCTCCAGGCCTTCTGCGGAGCGGCCTGCAAGGCGCGGCCGTAGGAGAAGGTCAGCTTCCACGGATGCGGGCCGATGGCGTTGATGGCGTTGAGGTTGGCGGTCGCTTGCTCGTCCGATTGTCCGCCCGAAAGGAAGGCGATGCCTCCGATCGCGGCTGGCACCGTCTCGCGGAACAGTTTTATCGTCCTTTCGGCGACCTCGTCGGGGCTGCTGACCTTGCCCGATTTCTTGCCGGCGAGAACCATGTTTGGCTTCAGGATGGTGCCTTCGAGGACGACGCGGGCCGCATAGAGCTCGGTGTATAGCTTTGTCAGTGTCGCCTTGCTGATCTCGTAGCAAGTGTCGATGTCATGAGCGCCGTCCATCAGCACCTCCGGCTCGACGATCGGCACGATGCCGGCTTCCTGGCAAAGCGCGGCGTAACGGGCGAGCGCATGGGCATTCGAGCCGATCGAGGTGGCGGAAGGCACCCCCTTGGCAACATCGATGTCGATTACCGCGCGCCATTTGGCAAAGCGGGCGCCAAGCTTGTAATAGTCGGCGAGGCGTTCGCGCAGGCCGTCCAGGCCTTCGGTGATGGTATCGCCGGGAAATCTTGCCAGAGGCTTGGCGCCGGCGTCGACCTTGATGCCGGGAATGGCGCCTGATGCCTTGATGATGTCGACCAGCGGCGTGCCGTCGGCGGCCTTCTGGTGGATGGTCTCGTCATAGAGGATAACGCCGGAAATGTACTTGGTCATTGCATCGCTGGCGCGGAACATCATCTCGCGATAGTCGCGGCGGCTGTCGGCGGTCGACTCGACGCCGATGACGTCGAAGCGCTTCTTGATAGTGCCGGAGCTCTCGTCGGCAGCCAGCAGGCCCTTGCCGTTGGCCACCATCGCGGCGGCAATGTCCTCGAGACGTTCGCTCATCGTGCTTCTCCTGAAAGAATTGACCCGTACCCAGCAGACCACCAGAGCAATGCAGGTTCAAGTCGAACCCTTTCGTCGGAGAAGCGCGAATCGATTGAAAATCGCGAGCGCACTGCTTCGCGCTGTTATTAACGCCGCGCTCAGCGCTTCAAGACGTCGACGCCGGGCAAGGGCTTGCCTTCCATCCATTCGAGGAAAGCACCGCCGGCCGTCGAGACATAGGTGAAATCATCGCTGACGCCGGCATGGTTGAGGGCGGCCACCGTATCGCCGCCGCCGGCCACCGAGACCAGCCTGCCGGCCTTGGTGCGCGCTGCCGCGTGCCTGGCCGTCGCCACCGTCGCATGGTCGAACGGCTCGATCTCGAAGGCGCCGAGCGGCCCGTTCCAGACCAACGTCGCGGCACGGTCGATCCATTCGGCAATGGTTTTCACGGTTTTCGCGCCGACATCGAGGATCATGCCGTCGGCTGGTACGTCTGCAATGGCGACGGTCTCGCTTGCGGCACCGGCCTTGAACTCCCTGGCGACAACGGCGTCGGCGGGCAGGATGATGGCGCAGCCGGCCTCGGCCGCCTCGATCATGATCTGCTTGGCGGTGGTCGCGAGATCGTGCTCGCACAAGGATTTCCCGACGTCGGTGCCGCGTGCCGCGAGAAACGTGTTGGCCATGCCGCCGCCGATGACCAGCGCGTCGACCTTCTTCACCAGGTTCATCAACAAGTCGATCTTGGTCGAGACCTTGGCCCCGCCGACAATGGCGACAACCGGGCGGACGGGATTGCCGAGGCCCTTTTCCAGCGCATCGAGCTCGGCCTGCATGGTGCGCCCGGCGAAGGCCGGCAGCACGTGCGCCAGCCCTTCCGTCGACGAATGGGCGCGGTGCGCAGCGGAGAAGGCGTCGTTGACGAAGATGTCGCCGTTGGCGGCGAGCTTTTCGGTGAAGGCCGGGTCGTTCTTCTCCTCGGCTTTGTAGAAGCGGGTGTTCTCGAGCAGCAGCACATCGCCGCTTTCCATGGCGGCGACGGCGCTCGCGGCCTTGTCGCCGATGCAGTCGGTGGCAAAGCCAACCGGACGGCCGAGCACGTCCGCCGTCGCCTTGGCGATCGGCTCGAGCGAGAATTCCGGCGCCGGTCCATCTTTGGGACGACCGAAATGTGCAAGCAGGATGACCTTGGCGCCCTTGCCGGACAGCTCGGCGATGGTCGGTACAATGCGCTCGATGCGGGTGGCGTCGGTGACCTTGCCCTCAGTGACGGGAACGTTGAGGTCGACACGCACCAGCACACGCTTGCCGCTGATATTGCCGATGTCGTCCAGTGTCTTGAAGTCGGCCATGCTGATCCCTTTCGCGAAAAATCGCGGGGACCTTACCCCGCATCAACGACGATGCAAGACCTGCCTGACGGTTCTGCTTAAGGGTTCACGGAAAATGTGATCGCGTGTCGAAGATGAAGCGCCCAGCGGGAGCGAGATGGGCAGCAATGGCGCGAAACGCGCCGACATATGGCTTTACCGGTTGCGCACCACAATGCATGCGCCGCCGACGCTGTGCAGCTTCTGGCAAATATCGTCGGCCTTGGCTTTGGTGTCGGCGCCGATCCGCACCGCATAGATGCCGCGCCTGCCGATCGGTGTGCGCACCCGGCTGACCACCGGATTGCGACCGCTGAGCAAGGCTGGAAACCGCCGTTTC
Organism: Mesorhizobium sp. M1423; assembly: GCF_040317575.1. Lineage (NCBI taxonomy): Bacteria > Pseudomonadati > Pseudomonadota > Alphaproteobacteria > Hyphomicrobiales > Phyllobacteriaceae > Mesorhizobium > Mesorhizobium sp. M1423. The sequence continues at coordinate 418,351 of NZ_JAMYKU010000001.1, read as the reverse complement.
ACATTGCTCCACTGATTGAGCGCCGCGGCGCGGCGGAAATTGCCGGCCACCTGCACGCCCCATGGCTTGATGTTGATCGACGACATCGGCACGGTTCTGGACATGATCACCGGCAGCGTGCGGCAGGCGGCAGCGAAGCTCGCCTTCTTGTCGAGCGGCCGGATGACGCCGGCATACGCGGCATCGGTGAACCTGTCGGCCGGCTCGCCCATGACGTCCAAAACGTAGCTTTCGGTCTCCATCGGCAAGAAGCCGCCGGAATTCAGCCAGCGCGTCACCCGGCTCTCGCCGGCATTGTATGCGGCTGCGGCGAGGCCCAGATTGCCAAAGCCGGTCTTCATTTCGGCGAGGTATTTTGCCGAGGCCGGGATAGCCTGCTCGATATCGAACGAATTGGCGAGCCCGCGCATCTTGGCGGTACCCGGCATGAATTGGGCGATACCCTCCGCACCGACGGGGCTGACCGCATTGGGATCGAAGCGACTCTCCTTCCAGATCAGCCGGGCAAAGAAATCCCGGGGCAGGCCGTTCTGGTCGGCATGCGTCTCGATAAGATCGCAAACTCGATCGATCAGCTTCTGCTTGGCGGGCCGCGGCGGATCGGCCTGGACGGCTGTCGCCCAGCCCAGCCAGCAAATGACAACCAGCGTCGCCCCAAGCAAACGCCGCATCGAACTACTCCGCCGCGGCTTTGCCGTGTTGGCCAAACCGCCGTTCGATGTAGTCGGAAACCATTTTCTCGAAATCCGCGGCGATCGACGGGCCGCGCAGCGTCGCCGCCTTCTTGCCGTCGACGAACACCGGGGCGGTCGGCGTCTCGCCGGTGCCGGGCAGCGAAATGCCGATATCGGCATGTTTGGATTCGCCCGGACCGTTGACGATGCAACCCATCACCGCGACCTTGAGGTTCTCGACGCCGGGATATTGTTCGCGCCACACCGGCATGTTCTTGCGCAGGTCAGCCTGGATGTTCTGGGCAAGCTCCTGGAACACGGTCGAGGTCGTGCGACCGCAGCCCGGGCAGGCGGCGACGATCGGCACGAACTGCCGGAAGCCCATGGTCTGCAACAGCTCCTGCGACACCTGCACTTCTCGTGTGCGGTCGCCGTTCGGCTCCGGCGTCAGCGAGATGCGGATGGTGTCGCCGATGCCTTGCTGGAGCAGGATGCCCATCGCAGCCGATGATGCGACAATGCCTTTCGAGCCCATGCCGGCCTCTGTCAGCCCGAGGTGCAGCGCATGGTTGGAACGGGTGGCAAGCTCGGTGTAGACGGCGATCAGATCCTGCACGCCGCTGACCTTGGCCGAGAGGATGATTTTCTCGCGCGCAAGGCCGATCTCTTCGGCCATTTCGGCAGACAGGATCGCCGACTGCACGATCGCTTCGCGCGTCACTTCCTGCGCGGTCAGCGGAAAGCCTTGGGCCTGGTTGTCATCCATCAGCCGGGTCAGCAGCTCCTGGTCGAGCGAACCCCAGTTGACGCCGATGCGCACCGGCTTGTCGTATCGGATCGCCATCTCGACGATCGCCGCGAACTGCCGATCCCTCTTGTCCTTGAAACCGACATTGCCGGGGTTGATGCGGTACTTGGCCAAGGCCTCGGCGCAGGCCGGATGATCGGCCAGGAGCTTGTGGCCGATGTAATGGAAATCGCCGACCAGCGGCACGTCGATCCCGAGCCGCTCCAGTCGCTCGCGGATGGCCGGCACAGCGGCAGCGCTTTCGTCGCGGTCGACCGTCATGCGCACGATCTCGGAGCCGGCGCGATGCAGCGCCGCCACTTGCGCCACCGTCTGGTCGACATCGGCCGTGTCGGTGTTGGTCATCGACTGGACGACAACTGGGGCGCCGCCGCCGACCATCACGCCGCCGACGTCGACACCGACCGACCTGCGGCGCGGGAAGGGTGAGGAAAAATATCCGGTCATGCCGGCTGCCTTTAATCTTGAAGGTCCGGGCATGAGGTGGACGAGCAAAGATGGCTTGTCAATGGCGACTGGCGCGCAGACCTAGCAAATCGGAAATGACAAGACGGCAGCTTGCCGCAAATCCATAAGCGTTTCCGGCAGCATAGAGACATGCCACCGGAAAGAAATCGCGCGCCAGGCGGCGCAGCTAGTCCTGGATGGGCGTCAGTGCGTCGTCGGTTTCGCCTTCAGTTTTTCAATCTCGTCCTTGAGCGCCAGCTTGCGCCGCTTGAGATTCACGATTTCGAGGTCGTCTACCGACGGATGGGTCATCGCATCGTCGATTTCGCGTTCGATGTCGCCGTGTTTCCGCTGCAGCTCATCAAGATGGGATGCAAGAGACATGATTGGTTCTCCCTTTCATGGTTTCCTCGGATTGCAGCCGTCATGGCACGTCCACCGCAGGCTCGCTTCTGTGACGGCATAATGACAGTGTGCCACCATCGCGCACCGATGTCGAATGCTGCGTGGTAGCATTCCACGACAATATGAAATGTGGTATGGGCTGCGCGCCGGTGCAAGAAGACCCCCGGTCCCGCCCAATCAGGCCCATAGTTTGGGCGCCGCAGACGTGCAGACGGTAAAAATGTCCGATCAGGAACAGGCAGATATCCGCCTCGAATATTCCCGGCTGAAGCAGGAACACGCCGATTTCGACGCGGCCATCAATGCGATGATCGCCATGAATTGCGACCCGCTGCAGATCCAGCGCATGAAGAAAAAGAAGCTTTTCCTGAAGGACAGGCTGATGGCGCTGGAAGACAAGATCATTCCAGACATTATCGCTTGAATGGACGCCGGCGCTGGCCTGCTGAAAAGGCGGCCTATGCCGCGATCGAAAGCCGCGCGGCGCGCTCGAGCAACAGCTCTATCAGGTCATCGGTCTTTTCGGTCGAGGTATCGATGGGAACCACCAGGCACATCGTCGCCTCGACCCTGCCCGGCGCCGAAAAGACCGGCGCGGCCAGGCATTTCGTGTAGGCATCGACAAGGCCGGAGGTGACGCAGTAGCCGGCCGACTTGGCCACCGCGATATCGGCTATGAAATCGTCGAGCTGCAACCTGCGGCCGTCCGGCAGTACGAGGTCGTCTTCCGAGACCATATCCTCGATCGCTGCCCTGTCGAAGCCGGCGAGGAGCAGCCGCCCGGAAGCTGTCCAGGGAAGCGGTATTTGCAGACCCGTCGCCGAGCTGATCCTGAATGGCCTGGTTCCCGGGCTTGAATGGACGATGGTGTAGCGGCCGCTTTGCAGCATGCACAGCTCCGAGGTCTCGCCGGACTCGCGTGACAGATGGTCGACTTCCTGCCGCCCTCGCCTGAGCAGGTCGTTGCCCCGCACATAGTCCATTCCGTAGAGATAGAGCTTCTTTCCAAAATAGACCCGATTGCCGTCTCCGGCCATCTCCAGCAGGCCTGCGTCGACCAGCGAGCGCACCAGCGTATAGGTCGTCGACCGCGGTGCGTTCACCCCTCTGGCAAGATCGCCAATGCCGATCGCGCGCTGGGTCGCGTGGAGAAACTCCAGAATCTGGAGGACCCGGTTGAGGCCCTTCTCCCGCGAGCCCGAATTCTTGTCTTCGTCCAGACCGGCGTCCGGTCGAGCGGCCAAGGCATTGCCTTCTTGCATTATCGATTCCTGATGTTAATCTGTCTTGTACAGAGTACAGGCGTCCCTTGTAAGGGACAATGACGTCAGTTGCAACCGATGCCTGCGCTGCTGGTCCAACGGGGAACACAACACGAAGGAGGTCGCCGTGAACGACACATCCAAAAGGCGTGAATTTCTGAAACTGGGAATGGCCGGGCTTGCAACGGCCGGAGTGATGAGTGCCGCCACTGCGGTCGATGTCCAGAAAGCTGCGGCCCAGGCAGCGCCCGACAGCCTGCTGCGCACCGTTCTCGAGCGCGGCAAGGTGATCGTCGGCACCGGCAGCACCAACGCGCCTTGGCACTTCGAGAACGACGCTGGCGAGCTGGTCGGCATGGACATCACCATGGGGCGCATCCTTGCCAAGGGGCTTTTCGACGACCCGACCAAGGTCGAATTCGTCATGCAGGATCCGGCTCAGCGCATTCCAAACGTGACCACCAACAAGGTCGACATCACCATACAGTTCATGACCATGACCGCCCAGCGCTCGCAGCTGATCCACTTCTCCCGGCCCTACTACGTCGAGGGCATCGCCTTGCTGACCCTTCCGAACGCCGAAAACAAGACCTTCGACAAGCTGCTTGCCACCGGTTCGGCGACCCGGATTTCCATCCTGCAGAACGTCGATGCCGAGGCAAACGTGCGTATCGTCCTGCCCGAGGCGCAGGTAATGCAGATAGACACGCAGGCCAACGTGCTGCAGGCGCTGGAATCGAAGCGCGTCGACGCCGCCGCCGTCGATCTGTCGACGGTCCGCTGGCTCGCCTCGCGCAATCCGGACAAATACTTCGATGCCGGCAAGAGCTGGTTCTCGATGCTTTATGGTGCCGCACTGCGGCAGGGCGACCTCGACTGGCTGACCTTCGTCAACCAGACCTTTACCATCGCCATGTTCGGCCATGAAACGGCGCTTTATGACGCGGCGTTCAAGGATTATTTCGGACAGGAGCCGCCGGCCCGCCATCCCGGCTTCCCGGTCATCTGATGCAAGCAGGCGGAAGGGCAGCGCCCTTCCGCCTGCTTCTCCTCGGCAGCCCTCAGCATTGCGGGAGACGCATGGGCTATACCCTCAACTTCAACCTGATCTGGCGGCATTTCGACAAGCTCTGGGGCGGGCTCCTGCTCAGCCTCGAACTGGCCGTCATCTCGATCGCGATCGGCATCGTCATCGGGCTGCTTCTGGCGGTCTGGTACGTGTCGGCCGGGCGGGCGGTTCGGACCGTCATCGCGGCCTATGTCGAGTTCATCCGCAACGTGCCGCTGATTCTGCTCGTCTACCTGGTCTTCTACGGCCTGCCGACTGTAGTCGACATCGCGTACAGCGCGCAAACCTCATTCATTGCCACGCTGTCGCTCTATAGCGGCGCCTATCTGGTCGAGGTGTTCCGCTCGGGGCTCGAAGCTGTGCCGCGCGGCCAGCTCGACGCCGGCAAGGCGATCGGCCTGACGCCATGGCAAAGGCTGGTCCATGTGCGCTTGCCGACGATGCTGCGCATAACGCTGCCGGCGCTTTCCAACACATTCATATCGCTCTTCAAGGATACGTCCGTGGCATCGGTCATTTCGGTGCCCGAGCTCACCTACGGCGCCCAGTGGATCAACTTCAACACCTTCCGCATCGTCGAGGTCTATCTGGTGGTGACGGCGATGTACCTGTTGACCGGCTATGCGCTGCTTTTCGCGCTGCGGTTGGTCGAACGCCGATTCAGGGCGGTGCACTAGGATGATTGGCCAGATCGCCTATGCCTTGCCTTTCCTGGGTCAAGGATTTGCCCTGACGCTGTGGGTGTCGCTGCTGGTCGTGGTGTTATCGCTCATCGCCGGCGTGCTGATGGGCGTCGGCCTCGTCTATGGTCCGTCTCCGCTGCGCTGGGTGGTGCGCATCTTCAGCGACACCATACGCGGCATTCCGATCCTGGTGCTGATCTTCTTCGTCTACTACGGCCTGCCGGCAGTAGGGCTGCATCTGGAATCCTTTTGGGCGGCCGTGCTCGCGCTTACCCTGTTCAAGACGGCGCAGGTCATCGAATATCTGCGCGGCGCCGTCGGCTCGATCCCCAAGGGTCAGTCCGAAGCGGCGATGGCGATCGGGCTGACCTTTCGCCAGCGGCTGGCCTACGTCATCTTTCCGCAGGCGTTCAGGCGTTTCCTGCCGCCCTGGATCAACGGCGTCACCGACGCGGTGAAGGGCAGCGCGCTGGTCTCGCTGCTCGGCATCACCGACCTGATGCAGGCGATCAACCAGGTCATCGGCCGCACCTACGAAGCGATGCCGCTCTACATCCTCGGCGCGCTCGTCTATTTCGCCGTCAACTACGCCCTCTCCTTGGCCAGCCGGCGGCTGGAGCGGCGTTTCTCCTTCATCCGGGAATAGCAAGATGTCCAACTCCGCCCACGCAAATCCGGCGCTTCTCGACGTCTCCGACGTGTCCAAAGCCTTCGGTCCCGTCGAGGTCCTGCGCTCGGTCAGCCTCAAGGTGGCGCGCGGCGAGGTGGTGACGATCATCGGGCCGTCCGGCAGCGGCAAGACCACGCTGCTGCGCTGCGTCAACTTTCTGGAGAGCTATGATAACGGCTCGATCCGTATCGATGGCAAAGAGGTCGGCTACCGCGAGGCGGGAACACGTCAGCGCCGCAGCGAGCGCGACCTCGCGGCGATGCGAGCCGAGACCGGAATGGTGTTCCAGAGCTTCAATCTGTTTCCGCATCTGACCGCGGCCGGCAATATCATGCTTGGTTTGCGCAAGGTGCGCGGCAAGAGCAATGCCGAGGCCCGCACCATTGCCGAGCACTGGCTCGGCCGGGTCGGCCTCGCCCACAAGGCCGACAGTCTGCCAGCCGAGCTTTCCGGCGGCCAGCAGCAGCGCGTCGGCATCGCCCGCGCCGTGGCGATGGAGCCGAAGATCCTGCTTCTCGACGAGATAACTTCGGCGCTCGACCCCGAATTGGTTGGCGAGGTGCTCGAGGTCGTGCGCAGCCTCGCCGAAGACGGCATGACGATGCTGATGGTCACGCATGAAATGGCTTTTGCACGCGACGCGTCGAGCCGCATCGTTTTCATGGCGGATGGCGGCGTCAGTGCCGTCGGACCACCCGCCGAGATTCTGGCTGCGGAGTTCGACAATGAACGCCTTCGCAGCTTCCTGGCGCGGTTTCGCGCCTCGCATTTCTGACGTCGGACGGCGAACGCTGTCGCAAGGAGCTTTTATGACGCCTTACATCCGGCTCGCGGAATTGGGCCTGACGCTGCCCGAGCCGCCGAAGCCCATCGCCAACTTCGTCACCTACGCCGAGAGCGGACGGCTGATCTTCCTCTCCGGCCAGGGACCGTTGCGCGCTGATGGTGTGCTCTGCACCGGCAAAGTCGGCGAGGATGTCTCCGTGGAAGAGGCCTATGATCATGCCCGTCTGACCGGCCTGAACCTGCTCGCCGTCATGCATGCCGCGGCCGGCGACCTCGGCCGCATCGTGCGCGTCGTCAAGCTGCTTGGCTTTGTCAATGCGACCCCGACATTCAGCGAGCACCCCAAGGTGGTGAATGGCTGTTCCGATCTTTTCGCCGCCGTCTTTGATAGGATTGGCGGACACGCCCGTTCCGCGATCGGTGTCGGCTCGCTGCCGGGCAACATCACAGTTGAAATCGAGGCGGTCGTCGAGATCGCCGCCTGAAATCCATGAATAGGATCTACCGAGATGACGACCTATGCCGCTGACCGTTCCAACACGACAATCCGCGAACGGCTCGGCCTTCGTCCGATCATCAATGTTTCCGGCACGATGACGGCGCTCGGCGCCTCAATCATTGTCCCCGAAGCGATTGCCGCAATGTCGGAAATGGCCTCGCAATGGGTAGAAATGGACGATCTGCAGCGCGCCGCAAGCACCGTGATTGCACGCCTCACCGGCGGCGAGGCCGGCTTCATCACCGCATGCTGCGCCAGCGGTATAACCATGGCGATTGCCGGCGCGATGACGGGTACCAACCTTCTCGCCATCGAGCGGCTGCCGGACGACACCGAGGGCCTCAAATCGGAGGTCATCGTTCAGCTTGGCCACATCGTCAATTATGGCGCGCCGATCGACCAGTCGATCCGGCTTGCCGGAGCCAAGGCAGTGCCTGCCGGCACGGTCAGCGTCACTCAGGATTATCATGTAGGCGAAGCGATCCGGGACCGAACGGCGGCAGCCCTCTACGTCGTTGCGCATCATACCGTGCAATACGGCATGCTCTCGCTCGAAGAGTTCTGCGAGATCTGCCACGCCAAGGGCGTGCCAGTGATCGTCGACGCCGCCTCGGAATACGATTTGCGCGGCTTTCTGGCGCGCGGCGCCGACATTGTCGTCTATAGCGGGCACAAATTTCTCTCAGGGCCGACAAGCGGCATCATTGCGGGCCGCAAGGATCTGGTGCGGGCCGCCTATCTCCAGAACCGGGGCGTTGCGCGCGCCATGAAGGTCGGCAAGGAGAGCATTGCCGGCACCATGGCGGCCCTGGAAGCCTGGGAGCGGCGAGACCATGCCGGCATCCGCCAGCGGGAAGAAGCCGCACTGCAGCTGTGGCAAGCCGCATTGCAGGACCTTCCGGGCATCGCAGCACATATCATTCCCGATCCGACCGGAAATCCTCTCGACCGGCTGCAGATATTCGTTGCGCCCGAAAGCCGGTTCACCGCCGCCGGTCTTGCCTCTGCGCTGGCGGCGGGTTCGCCCCCCATTATCGTTCGCAACCACGAGGTCGAGCGCGGCCACTTCTTCCTCGACCCGTGCAATCTCCACCCTGGCGAGGCGGAGACCGTCGCCGAACGCCTGCGGGCGGTGTTGAGCGCAGCTGATCGTCCCGCCAATGCAATGAAGTCCGTTCGCAAGCAGTCCGCCGGCGCCTTGCGCTGGCCTGATTAGTCACAACGCTGAAGCCAGTCGATGGACGAACCGTGCTTTTCGAGCCTGGCTTCGCCAACCGCCCCACTGCGCCATCACGGCACTGTGAATGACCGCTTTGTCTTCGGGCGGGAATAAACCACCCCGCCCATTGGTCTCCCAAGCATACGCCATTCCCGGCGTTGCAGGAGACCGGTATGAACCACCACCACGACAATGAAGCTGACGGCATCAGCCGCCGTCACGCACTGGAATGCATGATCTGGGCCGGCACGGGAGTGCTTTGGACGATTTCGGCCGGCGTGCCGGTTTCGCTCAGCCTGCTCGGCGCGGCGGAAGCCGCCGAGGCAATGGCCACCGGTTTCACCTTCCTCCAGATCTCGGACAGCCACATCGGCTTCGACAAGGCCGCCAACCCGCACGCCATTGATACGCTGAAGGAGGCGATGGGCAAGATCCAGGCGCTGCCGCAAAAGCCCGCCTTCATGATCCACACAGGCGACATCACCCATCTGTCGAAGGCCGCACAGTTCGACAACGCTGCCCAGATCATCGGCGGCGCAGGCTTCGACGTGCATTATGTGCCGGGCGAGCACGACCTGATCGATGACGGCAACGGCCAGGCCTATCTCGAGCGTTACGGCAAGGGCACCAAGGGTGCCGGCTGGTATTCGTTCGACCAGAACGGCGTCCCATTTCATCGGGCTGGTCAACGTCGTCAACCTGAAGGCCGGCGGGCTCGGCAATCTCGGTGCTGACCAGCTGGCATGGCTGGTCGATGATCTGAAGGCGGTCAGCGCCTCGACGCCGATCGTCGTTTTTGCCCACATCCCGCTGTGGGCTGTCTATCCCGAATGGGGCTGGGGCACCGACGACGCGGCTCAGGCTTTGGCTCTGCTCAAGCGCTTCGGCTCGGTGACCGTGCTCAACGGCCATATCCACCAGATCATGCAGAAGGTCGAAGGCAACGTCACCTTCCACACCGCGCGTTCTACCGCTTTCCCGCAACCGGCGCCAGGCACCGCCGCCTCACCCGGGCCGATGACCGTGCCCGCCGGCCAGCTGCGCGGTCTGCTCGGCACCAGTAGCGTGACGGTCAAGCAAGGCGGGCAGGACCTCGCCATCATCGACCGCACGCTGGCCTGAGAGGAAATGCGATGATCCGCTTCCCGACCCGCCTCTTCGTCGGATTTCCTGTCGCATTCAGTTTGGCTGCCATCCTGGCGATTGCTTCCGCGCCGCTGAAGGCCGCTGACGAGCCAATGGTCAAGATCGAGAACTTCGCCTTCACGCCGGCCGTGCTGACGGTGAAGCCGGGTACCGTCGTGACTTTCCAAAACGATGACGACATCCCGCATCTGGTGGTCGCCAACGATGGCTCGTTTCGCTCCAAGGCGCTTGACACCGGTGATACATATGCCCTCACCTTCACCAAAGCGGGCGACTATGCTTATTTCTGCGGGCTGCACCCGCACATGCAGGGCAGGATCACCGTCGCTCCGTGAGGATGTTCGGAAGGTCCTGCCCGGGATGCCGGGCGATGCGACGGTGTTGAACGACAAGGCCGCGGCCGAGCGCTTCCGCGAGGTGGTTCTGCCCCATCTCGCGGATGCGCTTTCGCTTGCCCGCTGGCTGACCGGCAACACCGCCGACGCCGAGGATGTTGTTCAGGACGCCTGCCTGAAGGCGCATGCCGGCATGGCCACCTATGCTGGCGGCAATGCCCGCGCCTGGTTGCTGGCGATCGTGCGCAACGCTTCTTATTCCTGGCTGGCGCGCAACCGGCCGCGAAGTGTCGTCGCTGTCGGCGATCTCAATGATCTGGAAGATGTGGCCATGCGCGACAACGCCCTGACAGACCCGAACAGTCCGGAGGCAAGCCTGATCGCCAAGGCCGACACGGCGGCACTCGAGGCGGCAATCGCCGCGCTGCCGCAGCAATTTCGCGAGGCCTTGGTGCTGCGCGACATCAACGGCCTCAGCTATCGCGAGATCGCGACACTGCTTGGCGTGCCGCTGGGCACGGTGATGTCGCGGCTAGCAAGAGCGCGCGGCCTGCTGATGTCCCAACTTGGGAGGGCGCCATGAGCGCGCACAACGATGGATTGCCCGAAGACCCGGCGGGCATGAAGCTGATGATCCACGCTTTGGTCGATGGCGAACTCGACGCAGCGGCGGCATTGGCCGTCGAGCGGCGCATCGCCGCCGATGCGGCGCTCGCCGCCGAGCATGCCCGCACCTTAGCGCTGCAGACCGCTGTTGGCGGGCTGCCGAGGCCCGATGTCCGTGACGATTTCAAGGCTCGCATTGCGGCTATCGGGACAGCCGATACAACGAAAGTGGTGTCGACGCCCGCGCGCGACGGTCCGATGCTGCCGGCGCGCCGGGCAATGCGCCGTTTTGGCGCGTTCGACTGGCGCGCGCTGGCGGCATCGATCGTCGTCACCGCCGTGCTGGCCAGCGGCGCGACGCAATGGGTGATGCTCAGCCGGGCGCCCGACAGCTTTGCCGCCGCGGTCGCGAGCGGCCATCGCCGCAGCCTGCTGGCCGCCAGCCCGGTGGACGTCGTCTCGTCCGACCGGCATACCGTCAAACCCTGGCTCGATGCCAGGGTCGGCCTGTCGCCCCCGGCGCCTGATCTTGCGAATGACGGTTTCACATTGCTCGGTGGCCGGGTCGAGGTGATCGCCGACCGGCCGGTGCCGGCGCTGGTCTACCGGCACCGCGAGCACCTGATCACCCTCGTCGCCGCTCCGGAGGACACAGGTTCGACGACCGTGCCGGTCGATCTTTCGGCTGGTGGCTTCTCGCTGGTGCACTGGAGCGACAGCGCCTTTTCCTACTGGGCGATTTCCGATACGGAACGGCCCGAACTCGACGACTTCGTCAATCGCTTTCGAACGGCGGCCGCCCGGTGAAACGATCGGCCGTATGCATTTGCGTGCGACAGGAACCGGCATAGGCGGCTCGCCATCTCTGGCCATCCTTGCGGCTCCGCTCGAATTCCGCTAATGCGCGCCTTTGCCGCCGGGGAGCATAAGCTTGGACGATCACCGCGCCGACGTCGCCATCATCATGGGCAGCCAGTCCGACTGGGCGACGATGCGCCACGCCGCCGAGACGCTGGAGGCGCTTGGCATTCCGCACAAGCGGCTGATCGTCTCGGCCCACCGCACTCCCGACCGGCTCTATGACTTCGCCAAGGGCGCCAAGGCGGCCGGCTACAAGGTGATCATCGCCGGCGCCGGCGGCGCAGCTCATCTGCCCGGCATGACGGCGGCGATGACGCCGCTGCCGGTGTTCGGCGTGCCGGTGGAATCGAAGACGCTGTCCGGCCAGGATTCGCTGCTTTCCATCGTTCAGATGCCGGCCGGCATTCCGGTCGGCACTTTGGCCATCGGCAAGGCCGGCGCTGCCAACGCCGCCCTTCTGGCCGCCGCGGTGCTGGCGCTGAGCGACGAAAAGCTTGCCGCCCGGCTGGATAGCTGGCGCGCCGCGCAGACCGCCAAGGTGGCCGCAGAGCCCACGGACACGCCGTGAGCCTGCCCTCCGGATCGACCATCGGCATCATTGGCGGCGGCCAGCTCGGCCGCATGCTGGCGATGGCCGCGGCCCGCCTCGGCTACCGCATCGTCGTGCTGGAGCCGCAGCCGGATTGCCCGGCGGCACAGGTCGCCAACCGGCAGATCGTCGCCGCCTATGACGACGCGGCCGCGCTCGGCGAGCTGGCTGCGGCCAGTGCCGTCGTTACTTATGAATTCGAGAACGTTCCGGTTTCTGCCGCCGCGGCACTTGCCGCCACGGTTCCGGTCTATCCGCCGGCACGCGCGCTGGAAGTGGCGCAGGACCGGCTGGCGGAAAAGAAATTCCTCAACGGCATCGGCATACCGACCGCAGATTTCAGTCCTGTCGACAATGACGACGAACTGACGGCTGCGCTGAAAAAGTTCAACGGCAGCGGGATATTGAAGACGCGGCGGATGGGCTATGACGGCAAGGGCCAGCGTGTCTTCCGCAACATGGAAGCAGGCGGCTTTGCCGGCACCTGCGAGGCGATGGGCAACGTGCCGTTGATCCTGGAATCATTCGTCGCCTTCGAGCGCGAGATTTCGGTGATCGCCGCGCGCGGCATCGACGGTTCGCTCGCCGCCTACGATCCGGCCTGGAATGTCCATCGCAACGGTATTCTTCACAGTTCGACGCTGCCGGCCGGGGTGAAGTCCGACACGGCGGCTGCGGCTCAAACGGCGGCGGCCGAGATACTTGCAGCGCTCGACTATGTCGGCGTCATCGGCGTCGAATTCTTTGTCCTGGCCGACGGTTCGCTGCTGGCCAACGAGATTGCGCCGCGCGTCCACAATTCCGGCCACTGGACGGAGGCCGCCTGCACCATCTCGCAATTCGAGCAGCACATCCGCGCCGTCGCCGGCCTGCCGCTGGGAAATCCCGCACGGCAGTTCGACTGCGTCATGGAAAACCTGATCGGCGACGACATCCGGCGCGTTCCTGAACTTCTCGCCGAGCCCGATCTGATGCTGCACCTCTATGGCAAGGCCGAGGCACGGCCCGGCCGCAAGATGGGCCATTTCACGCGCGTGAGCCGCCGCAGCTAGAGCATGATCCCGAAAAGTGGAATCCGGTTTTCGGGAACGATCATGCTCAAACAAAAGTTAGAACCTACGCTTACTGGATGTCGCCGCTCTCGTCCTCGTCGGGGCTGGCGCAGCTCACATCGCCTTCCGCGCAGGTCGAATCGGCGGTGAGCTGTTTGGTGCGGTCGTCGGTCAGCCGCGTCAGGCATTCCGATATCAGCATCGGATAGATGGAGCCGCCTTCGCTGTCCGCGGCGGAATAGCTGCATTCCGCGTCGCGAAAGGCGATCCACGCGCGCTGCGCCGTCTGCAACAGCTTCCTGGCTTTTGCATCGCTTGCGCTGATGAGCTCTTGGTAGGCCTTGTTGAGTTTGGCGTCGGCGGATTTGTAGTCCGCGTCGGCGCAGATGTTCATCATCTGCTGGCTGTCGTCGTTGCGGTCGCATTCCTGCGCATGGGCAACAGAACCTGCCGCAAGGACGGCAAGACAGGCGGACACAAGAATTCGGCGCATGATGATCTCCAATTCGCAACCGCATCATTCCAGCCGTCTCAAGCCCGCGCAATGCCGCAAGGCGCCGTTGGCGGGTATTTCGATGATACGAAACGGTCCGTATCGTTTAGGCAACGCGCTTGCGGTTGACACGGGCAAGGCTCCTCGTCTATGAGCCACGCACAGTTCAAAGGCGCGTCTGTGGGCGCGCCTTAATAGTTCGGCCCGGGACCGGGCCCAGACCGACGGGCAAGACCATGAAGATCAAGAATTCGCTCAAGGCGTTGAAGGCGCGTCACCGCGACAACCAGCTGGTTCGTCGCAAGGGCCGCGTCTACATCATCAACAAGACCGCTCCGCGCTACAAGGCGCGCCAGGGTTGAGTTTTTGACCGGAGGCTGCGTGCCTCCGTGCGCATGATACGCCTCTCACGCTAAATTCAGTTTGACGATCCGGCGTCGGGGGCTAGATTCCCGCGATGCGGATTCTTTTTGCATTTTTCACGGCTTTCTTCGTTTCCAGCGCTGTCTCGCTGCCGGCGTGGGCTGAAGATCCGACAGCAAATCGGCCGACAGCACCTCCGGTTGTGATGACGAAACAGGCGCGGCTCGATCAGCTGTTTGCCGATCTCAAGCGCGAACGCAACGAAAAGGCGGCCGAGCGCATCGCCGGGCGCATCGGCAGCGAGTGGTCCCAGTCGGGCAGTGCCTCGATCGACCTGATGATGCAATGGTCGCAAAAGGCGACTGAAAACCAGAAATTCGATGTTGCGCTCGATTTCCTCGATCAGGTGGTAACCCTGCAGCCGACCTATGCGGAAGGCTGGAACCGGCGCGCCACGGTTCATTTCATGATGAAGAACTACGGGAAGTCGATGTCGGACATCGACCGTACCCTGCAGCTCGAACCACGCCATTTCGGCGCGCTTTCCGGCCTGGCCCAGATCATGGCCGAAACCGGCCACAAGCAGTCGGCGCTCGAGGCCTGGCAGCGCGTTCTCGGCATCTATCCGATGATGCGCAGCGCCCAGGACCAGGTCGCCGCACTTTCCGAAGAGCTTGCCGGCGAAGGCATTTGAGACCAGTAAGGGAATAGGGGAGTAAGGCAGTATGTGAGTGGTGTAGATGCACTCCGGAACACATCCCCTACTCCCCTACTCCCCTACTCCCCTATCGGCCCGATCTATGCCGCTTGCTCCGTGACGAGTTTCTCCACAAGGGCGGCGGCCGGCATCTCCCGCAGCTTCGCAACGCCCTGCCCGGCCCAAATAGGCAAGAAGTCAGCCCGCTTGCTTTCATCCTTTGCCATTGAAAGCGGCATGACCAGACTCGCCTGTAGCGGAAACGCCAGCGCAGCATCTTCCTCACCAGCCATTTCCATCACAAACCGGTTGCGCACCACGCGCGCTGGGCGGCCAGTGAAGCAGCGAGTCACCGACGTGCTCTCGTCGTTGGCCGAGCGCAATGCTACGCGATAGACTGGCTGCACATTGGCTTCAGGACAGGCCAGGAAAGCCGTGCCGATCTGCACACCAGATGCACCAAGTGCAAAGCTGGCAGCAATGCCGCGACCGTCGAAGATACCGCCGGCAGCAATTACAGGCACCCGCACGGCATCAACAATCTGTGGTACGAGGGCCATAGTGCCGGCTGTGCCGATAGCAGGGTCGCCAGTGAATGTGCCGCGATGCCCACCCGCCTCGTATCCCTGCGCGATAATGGCGTCCACCCCTCCTGCCTCAAGCTGGCGCGCTTCCGAGACGGTGGTAGCCGAACACAGGACAATACAGCCGCCGGCTTTCAACTGCTGCACAATTGCGGTGTCGGGTAGGCCGAAGTGGAAGCTGACCACCTTCGGGCGAAGCTCGAGCACAATTTCGAGACGCTGACGATCGAAGGTGGGGAAGGGTTCGCCCGGCTCGGGCACCGGTCCGAGGCCGACCTCCTCATAGCAGCCGCGAAGGCGGTCTCGCATACTTTGAGCTGCCGCATCATCGCGTGCCGGCGCCGGGTGCGCAAAGAAGTTGACGTTGATCGGACGATTGGTGGCGTGCTGTGTCGCCGTGAGCTGCTCGCGGATAGCCGCCGCAGGCAGAATGCCGCATCCGAGCGAGCCAAGCGCCCCGGCATTGCTGACTGCCGCCGCGAGTTCCGGCGTGGTGATGCCGCTCATCGGCGCCTGGATTATCGGGTGTTCAATGCCGAGGAGTTCCAGAAGATCAGTGCGCATCCACATTGGATCACCCTCCTCTTTCTCCCAGGAGAGATTACCTTAACTGACTTCCAGCTCAAGTCGGATAGGGCCTTCGAACCGCTTCACGGCCGGCCACAGGCTGATGCAAGCTGGCGGAGTTCGGCGTCGATCCTAACCCGACTGCGGTCGATGCGCCGGGCTGGCGCCGCGTTTACGACGCGCCATGCAGCCGGCCCATCCGGCAGCCGCAGCCGACATTAGCGGCCGACTTCCGATCCGACATAGGCGATGCGCAGCATGTTGGTCGAGCCCGGCGTCCTCAGCGGCACGCCGGCCGTGATGATGACGCGGTCGCCGGGCTTGCCGAAGCCTTCGTCCAAAGCGATGCGGCAGGCGCGATCGACCATGTCGTCGAGGTCGATGGCATCGGGAGAAACGACGCAATGCGTGCCCCACAGCAGCGACAGCCGCCGCGCCGTGTTGAGGATCGGCGACAGCGCCACGATCGGCACTTGCGGCCGCTCGCGCGCGGCGCGCAAGCCGGTTGTGCCGGACGCGGTATAGGTGATGATCGCCGACAGCTTAAGCGTCTCGGCTATTTCGCGGGCGGCGAGCGAGATGGCGTCGGCTCCCGTCGCTTCCGGTTCCGAGCGCTGCGCGTTGATGATGCCGGCATAGGTCGGGTCGGTTTCGACCTTGGTGGCGATCCGGTTCATCATCGCCACCGCCTCGACCGGATAGGCGCCGGCGGCGGACTCCGCCGAAAGCATTATCGCGTCGGCGCCTTCAAACACGGCGATCGAAACGTCCGACACCTCGGCGCGTGTCGGCACCGGCGCGGTGATCATCGATTCCAGCATCTGCGTGGCGACCACCACCGGCTTGCCGGCACGGCGCGCGGCGCGAGTGATCTGCTTCTGGATGCCAGGCACGGCTTCGAGCGGCATCTCGACGCCGAGATCGCCGCGGGCAACCATCAGCGCATCCGAAAGTTCAATGATCTCGGCCAGCCGGGCGACGGCCTGCGGCTTTTCGATCTTGGCCATGATCAGCGCCCGGCCGCGTGCGATCTTGCGTGCCTCGGCCAAGTCCTCGGGCCGCTGCACGAAGGACAGCGCCACCCAGTCGACGCCGGTCGCCAGAACCGCGTCGAGATCCCGGCGGTCCTTTTCTGTCAGCGCGCCGACCGGAAGATCGGTGTCGGGCAGGCTGACGCCCTTCTTGTCGGAAATGGTCGTGCCGGCCACGACGGTGCAGACGATCGCCTTGCCGTTGCTGCTGACCGCCTTGAGCTCGAGCTTGCCGTCGTCGATCAGCAGGCGATGACCAGCCTCGACCGAACGCAGGATTTCGGGATGCGGCAGGTAGACCCTCGTCGAATTGCCGGGCTCGGGATTGTCGTCGAGCGTGAAGGTCTGGCCGACGGTCAGCACCTCTTTGCCGTTGGCGAATTTGCCGACGCGCAGCTTTGGCCCTTGCAGGTCGGCGAGAACGCCGATTGGCCGGCCGACCGCCTCCTCGACGGCACGAATGCGGCCGACGAGCGTCCGCATCAATTCATGATCGGTATGGCTCATATTGATGCGGAACACGTCGGCGCCAGCTTCGAACAGCTTCTTCAGCATCTCCTCGGACGAGGAGGCCGGACCGATGGTGGCGAGGATCTTGACCTTGCGGCTGCGTCTCATTGACTGTTTGTTCCCGGGGCGGCTGGAGCGCCATCCGTTGCGGGCTCGTCAGTCAGCTGGACCATCCAGCTTGCCTGCTCGCCCGTGTCATATTCCTGGAATCCGGCGCGCTGAAAGCCTCGGGCGACGCAATCGGTAACGCCGGCGATCTTGAACTCTTTTTCGGCCACGCACATGTTGATCGGGCCATCCCAGCGTCCGCCGCGCTCGGCGTCTTCTGCATAAAGATAGTAAAACCTTGATGACAACGGTCCCTCGATCAGCGTCTTGCAGCTCGATCCTTCGATGTGCCACCAGCCTTCGGTGATCCAGCCGGCTTTGGCGCGATAGCCGATGCCGACGCCGACCAGGTTCTGCGTGGCATTGCAGACGCGGAAATCGGCGCGTGCCGGCGAGGCCGAAATCACCACAAAAAGGCCCATGGCCGGTATCAGGAGCGGCATGGCCAAGGCATGGCGCACACGCAGCCTGCCGGCGAAACCCATCCTGAAACCCCTCAAGAACCACATTTGCATCTCTCAACGCCCCTTTTCGGAAAAGTCCGTACGCATGTCAACGCGCCGATCTATCCAATTCCAATCGATTTAGAAGGCTCTGACGCGCTTACGGTCGCCCCTGCTCAGTTTTTTGGCAGAAACCGTGGCCAAACAACGGCATTGCGCGAGCGTTCTCTTCGTGGAATGACGATACCACCCTCCCCGGAAGCCAGCGAACAGACCTTTCCCGCCAATGACCCGATCCACAGTTTTCGCGCCTTTCGACATCGTCGAAGGCGATCGCAAGCGCGGCATGGTGCTTTTGGCCGATCACGCCCGCCGCGACCTGCCGGAGGAGTATGGCAGCCTCGGCCTGCCCGCGGCGGAGTTTGACCGCCACATCGCCTACGACATCGGCGTCGAGACTGTAACCCGCGAACTCGCAAGTCTGCTCGGCGTTCCGGCGGTGCTTGCCAATTTTTCGCGACTGCTGATCGACCCCAATCGCGGCGAGGACGATCCAACGCTGATTCGCCAGCTCTATGACGGCACCGTCATCCCGGGAAATTATCCCATGGCGCCGGAGGAACGCGAAAGACGGCTGGATCGCTTTTACCGCCCCTATCATGACGCCGCCGGCGCCATGATCGCCTCGGTGGCGCAAGCGTCGGCGCAGGCGCCCTTCATTTTTTCGGTGCATTCCTTCACACCGACCATGCAGGGCTTCGTGCGGCCGTGGCATGTCGGCATATTATGGGATCTCGACGATCGCGTTGCGCGGCCGCTGATCGACATGCTCGCCGAGGACAAGAGCCTCGTCGTCGGCGACAACGAACCCTATGACGGCGCACTGCGCGGCGATACCATGTTCAGGCACGCTATCGTCAACGGCTTTGCCCATGCGCTTATCGAGATCCGCCAGGACCTGATCGCCGACCGGAAGGGTGCGCTCGCCTGGGCCGAACGGCTGGCGCCGATCGTTGACGCGATAGATCGACGTGCCGATATACATGCAGTGAAAATATTCGGCTCGCGCACCGGGCCGGCATGATGGAGGCCAAGGAGGCCAACAAGCCATGCCCGAACTCAGCGACGTACAAAAGCGCGATTTCGAAGCCGCTGCCTTCCGCCGGCTGGTCGCGCATCTGCGCGAGCGTTCCGACGTGCAGAACATCGACCTGATGAACCTCGCCGGCTTCTGCCGCAACTGCCTGTCCAACTGGTACCGCGATGCGGCGCAAGCCGAGGGTGTCGAACTCAGCAAGGACCAGTCGCGCGAGATCATCTACGGCATGGCCTATGCCGAGTGGCAGGCACTGAACCAGATCGAGGCCTCCGATGCCAAGAAGGCCGAGTTCGAGGCAAGACGCCCCAGGGACCACTAGAGCAATTCCAGGAAAAGTGTGAACGGTTTTCCGTCCGGAATTGCGTCAAGACAAAAGGATGGAACGGTTCGGCGTTTCCGTGAAACGATGAACCGTTCCAGGGTCACAATCCATCGCACTGAACGACCTTCACGAATGGTTTTTGCCCCAAATGGGAGGACTGCCGTGCCTAAGATCGACGTCGCCGACGTACCCGGACGCAAGGGCTCATCCTATCCACCTCCGTTCGATGCACCCTGTGCCGAACGCGTGCGGCAGCGGCTGGGCAACGCCGGCGGGCTCACCGACTTCGGCATCAATCTCATGCGCCTGCCGCCGGGCAACTGGTCGAGCCAGCGCCACTGGCATTCGCACGAAGACGAGTTCGTCTACGTGCTCGAAGGCGAGCTGACGCTCGTCGAAGATGCCGGCGAGACGGTGCTGCGCGCGGGTGATTGCGCGGCCTTTCCGAAAGGCTCCGGCAACGGCCATCACATGATCAACAAATCGGGCGCAGTTGCGATCTATCTCGAAGTTGGTTCGCGTTGGCCCGCCGACGTAACCACCTGCTCCGACATCGACATGATGAGCACCAACGCCGACGGCCGGTTTGTGCACAAGGATGGCGCGCCTTATCCCGAGCCGTAGAGATTTTGGAGTGGACCACCGAGGTGGTTGGCCGACACGAGAGGACGTAGCGTCCACCGGCGCCTTGTGGCGCCGTCTGGTCCAAGCACTTTCGGCGAAGAGCGCTTGACTGTGAATTGAATCGATCTAATTTGCCGCGCAAAGCCATTTCCGGACCGGATTCTACCCGATGGACGCGCAGAAAATCACGCAACTCGCGATTCGTGGACGCTGGGCCGTGGCCGGCATCTTCCTCGCCAACGGCTTCCTGACCGGCAGCTGGGCGCCGCAGATCCCGGTGTTCCTGACCCGGCTGGACATCAGCAAATTCACGCTCGGCCTGCTGATCCTGTTGTTCGGCGCCGGCGCCGTCACCGCCATGACCTGGTGCGGCCATCTGATCTCGAAGCATGGCTCGCGCACCGTGCTGCGCTGGTTCGGACTTGCCGGCAGCTTCGGTCTTTTGATGGTGGCTCTGGCCCCCAATGTGCCCCTGGCGGCCATCGCCATGTTCATCTTCGGCGGTTCGATCGGCGGCATGGACGTCGCCATGAATGCCAATGCGGTGGCGGTGGAACGGCGGCTGTCCCGCGCCATCATGTCGTCCTCGCACGGTTTCTGGAGCCTTGGCGGTTTCGCAGGCGGCGCTTTGGGCGGTTTCGCCATCCAGAACTATGGTCATCTCGCGCATGCGACGATGGTGACGGCGCTCGCCTTTGCTGTCATCGCGGTAGCGATCCGCTACCTGATCGCCGAGGACAAGCATCCGGTCGCCGAGCATCACAAATTCGCCCTGCCGGCAAACCCGCTTGTCTATCTGGTCGGGCTGATGGCGCTGCTGACGATGATCTCCGAAGGCGCGGTGCTCGACTGGGCAGCGCTGTATCTCAGGCAGGAGCTCGGCGCCGATCTTGCTATCGCAGGCCTGGCCTATGCCGCCTTTTCCGGCGTCATGGCCGTCATGCGCTTTCTCGGCGATGGCGTCCGCAACCGTTTCGGTGCCGTTACGACGCTGCGCGCGTCGGCGCTTGCCGCTGCAGCCGGCATGCTGGTGGCCGGGCTGGCTCCCTCGCCGTGGCTGGCCATTGCCGCCTTTGCCTTTTGCGGCCTGGGTATTGCCAATATGGTGCCGATCATCTTTTCGGCCGGCGGCAACCAGGAGGGCATGGCGCCCGGCACCGGCATGAGCGTCGTCACCACAATGGGTTACTCAGGCATCCTGGTGGCGCCTTCGGCGATCGGCTTCATCGCCGAACACTCGAGCTTCGGCCCGATCTTCGTCGCTCTGTCCGGGTTGCTGATAGTCGTGCTGTTGATGGCCGGGCTCGCTCATCGCGCCGAATTTGCTGCCGAGCCTGCACCGGCTGAATAGCGCTTGAACTGTTCGTAGAGGAAATCCGCGACGCGGCGGATGCGGACGCTGGTACGCACGTCGCGGTGCATGGCCAGCCACACCGGCAGCGTCGGCAGCGGGAGCCCCGGCAGCACTGTCTCCAGCAGCGCATCGCGATCTGCCAGCGGCTCCTGGCCAAAGCCGATGCCGTTTCCCGCCCGCAGTGCCTCCCACAAAACTATGTGGTTGTCGGTCCTGAAGCGGAAGGCATTGCGGTTGAGCGGAACCCCGAATTGGGCAAAGCCGCGAATGATTTCATCGCTCCGGTCAAAGCCGACCAGATCGTGCTCGGCAAGATCGCGGGCCTCGCGCGGACGGCCACGCCGGTCGAGATAGGATTTTGCCGCGCAGGCGCGGAGCGGAATGTCGGTCACCTTGCGCGCGACCAGTTCATTCTGCGCCGGCTTGACCATGCGGATGGCAATGTCGGCGTCGCGACGCAGCAGATTCTCGACCTGGTTCGAAGCGACGATCTCAACCTCGATGCCGGGTTCCTCGACGGCGATCCGCGCCGTCATCTCGGGTAGCACATAGGCCGCCACCACCTCGCTGGCGGCAATGCGCACCGTGCCCTCGATCGCTTCGACCGATCCCAGGGCCAGCAGCGAAAATGCGCTCGCCTGCTCGCTCACCGCGCGGCCCCGTTCAAAAAGCGTGCTGCCCGCTTCCGTGAGCGCATAGCCGCGCCGCCCGCGCCGGAACAAGGTGACGCCGAGCGCCTGCTCCAGCTCGGCGATGTGGCGGCCGAGTGTCGGCTGGCTTGCGGCAAGTTTTCGCGCGGCGGCCGACAGGCTCCCGGTCTCCGCCACCGTGACGAAACTCTTGATCAGGTTCCAGTCGATATCCATTCAAAATTGAATATCAGATCGCCAGCTTTGGTCAATTTTCATTCGTTAGCGAAGAGATCACATTGGCGTCGTAACGCAAACACGGAGACGAACAATGACCAAGATCGCAATTCTCGGCGCCAATGGCCGGCTCGGCCGCGCGGTGGCCAAGGCCTTCATCGATGCTGGCTACCACGTCCGCGCTGTCACCCGCAGCGGCAAGGTGCCGGCGGAGCTCGAAGGCGCCACGGCGATCGCCGGCGATGCGCTCGACCGCGAGGCGCTGATCCGCGCCACCGACGGCATTGATATCATTTTCAACGGCCTGAGCCCGCTCTACACCGACTGGAGCAAGTGCCTGCCGATGGCGGAGAACGTCATGGCCGCCTGCTGGGCGAACGGCGCGCTGCATCTCTTCCCGGGCACCGTTTACAACTACGGCTCGCCGATACCGGCGGTGATCACCGAAGACACGCCGTTTCACCCGACGACGGAAAAGGGCCGCATCCGCGTTGCCATGGAAGACCTGTTTCGCCGCGAGGCCGACGCGGGTCGGGTGCGCACCATCCTGCTGCGCGCCGGTGACTTCTTCGGCGGCACCGGCAGCGGATCGTGGTTCGATCTGGTCGTTGCCGCCAAGATGACCAAGGGCGTCTATACCGCCCCAGGGCCGGTCGATCTCGTGCATGAATGGGCCTATCTGCCCGACCTGGCCAAGGCTTTCGTCGGACTGGCCGACAATCTCGACAAGCTCGGCTCCTACGAGGCGCTGAACTTTCCCGGCCATGCGGTGACCGATCTGGAGATCAAGGCGGCCGCTGAGAAGGCGCTCGGGCGCACGTTGAAACTGACGTCGATGCCGTGGTGGGTGCTGCGTGCCGGCAGCCCATTTGTGGCAATGTGGCGCGAGATCGTTTCGATGTCCTATCTCCGCTTCGAGCCGCACCGGCTGGTTTCAGGCAGGCTTGAAGGCATTATCGGTGCGATCCCCCACACGCCGCTGGAAAATGCAGTGTCGGAAGCGCTTGAAGACATCGGTATCGCCACGGTGAAGGCAGCGCAGAAGCAATCTGAAAAAAGGCGGATGGCCTGACGGTCATCCGCCGCTTGTCGGGGACCAATGATTGCGGTCAGATCCGGCCCATCAACAGCAGCACCAGGACAACGATCAGGATGACGCCGACGATGCCGGATGGTCCGTAACCCCAGGACCGCGAATGCGGCCACGCCGGAACCGCGCCGATCAGGATAAGAATAAGGATAATGATGAGAATGGTGCTTATCGTCATCAGAAAATCCTCGCTTTGAGGTTGCAATGACGGAACAATGCAGAAGGCCGCCCATTGTTCCCGGGCGGCCTTTGCTTGATCAGAACGGCGATTCAGCCTCTATTCGGCGGCCTTCGGGAAGGCGATCGCCGGTTCGGCGCCCAGATCGGCCTCCAGGCCTTCCGACGAGATCTCGGCCTTGCCGCGCCCCAACAGGCGACTGAACCAGCCCCGACGCGCACCGGGTTTTACCTTGGCGCGGGTGAACACCATCAGCATTGACGGCGTCACCACCAGCGTCAGCACGGTGGCGAAGGACAGGCCGAAGACGATCGCCGACGACAGCGAAATCCACCATTGCGTCGACGGCGCGTTGATCGTCGTCTCGTGATGGAAGATTTCGAGGCCGAGGCCGAAAGCGATCGGCAGCACGCCGAGGATCGCCGACACTGCCGTCAGCACCACCGGGCGGGCACGTTCGCGGCAGGTCTGCAGAACGGCTTCGTATTTGTCCCAGCCCTCTTCGCGCAACCGGTCGTAGGTGTCGATCAGCACGATGTTGTTGTTCACCACCACGCCGGCCAGCGCGATGACACCGATGCCCGACATGACGATGCCGAATGCCTCTCCCGTCAGCAGCAGCCCTAGGAACACGCCGATCGTCGCCATGACCACGCAGGACAGCACCAGCCAGACGCTGGTGAACTTGTTGAACTGCGCCAGAAGCACAATGAAGATCAGGAAGATCGCGGCACCGAAGGCTTTGCTGAGGAAGGCCCCGGCCTCCGCGCTGTCCTCATTGGAACCGGCAAGCTTCCAGCGAATGCCGCTGCCGAGGTTCATGTCGGCGACAGCTTTGGTGACCTCCTGCTGGACGGCAGCCACCTGGGCGCCGGCAGCGACGTTGGCCTGGACGACCACCGTTCGCGCGCCGTCGATGCGATTGAGGATACCGACCGTCGGCTCCGGCTTGCGTACGACGAAGTTCGAGATCGGCACCGAGCCTTGCGCGGTCTGAACCCTGAGTTCGTCGAGCGTCGACAGCGTGCGCCGATCCTCGGGCAGGCGCAGTCTGATGTCGACTGCATCGTCGGCGCCGGCGGGGCGGTACTCGCTGAGCTTCAGCCCGTTGGTCACCAGTTGCACGACCGTTCCGACCGCGGTCGGACTGATGCCGTACTGCGCCGCCTTGGCGCGATCGACCTCGAGCGCCCAATCGACGCCGGGCGGCGCCAGGCCATCGGAAATATCGATGACGCCGGGCACCTTGGCAATGCGCGTGGCGACGGCGCGGGCCTTGTCGTCAAGACCCTTCGGGTCGACGGCCGAAAGCCTGATCTGGATCGGCTTGCCGGTGGGCGGGCCGGCTTCCGGCACGCGAACCTCGACGTCGACACCGGGAATGCCGGCCATCACGCCGCGCAACTCGTCCAGGATTGAGTTCGCCGATTTGCGCTCGCGCCAATCGACGAATTCATACTGGATCACGCCGACCACGTCTTCCGGAACGTCCTGGCCGCCGCCCTGCGTCTTGCCGACACGGGTATAGACAGACTTCACGCCCGGCCAGCCGAGCAGCCGATTTTCCGCCGTCTTGGTGGCCGCGTCCATTTCGGCAAGCGAAAGATTGCCGCGGGCGTGGACATAGAGCAGGCCGTAGTCAGGCTCGACATTCGGGAAGAATTCGACGCCGGCGCCGAATTTCGAATAGGCGTAGCCCACGCCAAACAACAGCGCGACGGTAAGGACAAGCACGGTGATGGGATAATGCACCGCCTGCTTGACCACGGCCATGTACCAGCCGTCGCGATTGTCGTCGGGGTGATGAGCCGGCGCCTTGGCAAATATGGCGCCCAGCGTCGGCGCGAAGACCAGCGCATAGAGCATCGAGGCCGAGAGCGTCACGATCAACGTGATCGGCATGTATTTCATGAAATCGCCGATGATGCCCGGCCAGAACAACAGCGGCGAGAAGGCGGCAATGCGCGTCATCGTCGCGGCGATGACCGGGCCGGCCATGCGCTTGGCCGCAAGCGCGAACGCCTGTTCCTTCGGCATGCCCTCGCTCATGCGTCGCTCGGCGAATTCGGTGACGATGATGGCATCGTCGACCAGCATGCCGACCGCCAGGATGAGGCTGAACAGCACGATCATGTTGATCGTGTAGCCCATCATCGCCAGCAACAGGATGCCGATCAGGAAGGATGAGGGGATGGCCAATCCGATCAGTAGCGAGGCACGGCCAGACAGCGCGTAGAGAATGACAATGAACACCAGGATGACGGCGATCATCACGTGGTTCTGAAGGTCGCCGAGCAACTGGTTCACGAAGACGGACTTGTCTTGCGTGTAGGTGACGTGCATGCCCTCCGGCATCGTCTTGATGAAGGCGTCGGACACCTCCCTGACCTTGCCAATCGTATCGATCAGGTTGGAGCCGATGCGCTTCTTCACCTCGATGGCAATCGCCGGCTTGCCGTCCAGGCGGGTAACCGTCTCGGCGTCCTTGAAGGTCGAGCGGATGGTGGCGATATCCTTGGCCTGCACCACCGCGTTGGGGCCGGCGACGACCGGAAGCGCCGCCACATCTTCTGGTGTCTCGATAAGCGAGGGCACCTTGACTGCGTATTTGCCCTCGGATCCTTCGATGTTGCCGGCGGCGACAAGACTGTTGGAAGCGCCGACCGCACCGATCAACTGGTCGAGCTGCAGCCCGTAGGACGAAAGTTTCATCGGATCGATGACCACTTCGACGAGGTCGTCGCGCGCACCCTGCAATGAGCCCTCGAGCACGCCAGGCACTTCCTCGATGCGGTCGCGCAACTCGCGCGCCGCCGCCGTCAGCACGCGCTCGGGCACCTCGCCCGACAGCGTCACGACCAGGACGGGGAACTCGGAGATGTTGACCTCGGAGACCACGGGCTCCTCAGCCGCTTGCGGCAGGTCGGCCTTGCCGTCCTGCACCTTGCTGCGCGTGTCCTGCAGCGCGGTGGCGAGATCCGTCTGTGGTTGGAATTCGACCAGCACATAACCGCCGCCCTGGAAGGCGGCCGAGCGCATCTCCTTGAGGCCCTTCAGGCTCTTCAGCTTGGCTTCCATCGGCCGCAGCAGGAGGCGTTCGGAGTCTTCCGGCGAGATTCCCTGGTAGATCAGGCTGACATACATCATCGGAATCGGAACGTCGGGTTCCGCTTCCTTCGGCGTCGACTGGTAGGCGACCGCACCGGCAAGGATGAGAAAGACCAGGACCGCAATGGTCAGCCGGGCATTGCTGATTGCAAGTTTGACGATGTCCATGATTACTGCGTCCCGGTCGTCGCTTCGCCCAACAGCTTTTGAATGGTCGCCTGGTCGGCCTCGACCGGCTTGACCACTTCGCCTTCCTTCACCAGCTCCTGGCCAGCGACGATGATGCGGGCGTCGGCCGGAATGCCGCCGAGCACCAGGCCGGTCGGCGTGTCGTCGACCAGGTCGATCGGGAAGAACACGACCTTGTCATCCTTGTCGACGGCGCGGATGCCGAGGTCGCCCTTGTCGCCGAGCGTCACCACCGATCGCGGCAGCATCACGGCGTCGGTCGGCTGGGCGCTGAGCGCAATTTCTGCCGTCATGCCGGCCGGTACGGACCCATCGGCATTGGGGATAGCGACTTCAACCCGGAAGGTACGGGTTGCCGAAGATGCATCCCGGCTGATGTAGCGCACCGTACCCTTGACGATCTGGCCACTGACCAGGCGCACATTGGCTTCGTCACCGATCTTCAGATAGCCGAGATCGCGTTCGCTGACTTCGCCGCGGGCGATCACCGGATCGAGCTTCAGAATGGTCGCCACCTCGCCGCCCTGCATGACGGAACTGCCAAGCTCCACCGGCACCCGGTCGATGACACCGTCGAAGGGCGCCTTCACCTCGTTGCGGTCGAGCTCGGCTTGCGCGGCGTCCAGTTGCGACTTGGCCAGCGACAGGTTGGAGCGGGCCGTATCGAGCTGCAGCGTCGGCAGATTGCCGGTTTTCATCAACCGCAAGGCCGCAGCCAGTTCCGCCTCACGCTGCACGACAAGTTGTTTGGCATTGTCGACCGCCGAGATTTTTTCCTCGGCGGCAAGCATCAGCACGAGGTCGCCGGTCTTGACGTGTTGACCCTGCTTGACCGGCAGCTTGTCGATGACGCCTGCTACGCGTGTCGCCAGGACGGCGCGTTTATCGGCTTCGGTCAGTCCGGAAATGCGGATAGCGCGTGCATAGGTACGCCGCGGCGGGGTTATGACCGCGACCGTGCGCAACGGCGCCTTGGGCTGTTCTGCCTCGGCAGTCCCCGGCTTGGCAGCTCCCTGTTCGCCAGTTTGGGGCTTGCCTACGTCGGCTGCCTTGGGCTGCTCGACCTCTCCTGCCTTGCGCTTGTTGTCGGCGGACGCGCTGCCGACGGACGAGAATTCGCCTGTCGCCATCCAGCCGGCGAACCCGATGAGCACAACAATGGCTGCAAGCTTGTGAAACCTGAATTTCGGCATCGTCATTTTTTCCAGTGCGCGGGGTTCGGCCAGGCCGCATCTTCTACTTGGGGCGCGTCGCCGATATGGGTGCGCGCGAGGCCGTATTCAAATTGCCGTGATCGGCGAAGCGCGCTTCTACCTCAAAGTTGCATCGCAATATAGTCAGAAAAGTTGATGGATTGTTGCTTTGTCCGCAAAGATGCGGCTGCAGCATCGGCTGTTGATCGCCAAAACAGCGGTATGGCAGCAAGTGTCAGGATGATTGGACAGATTGCGATGTCATCTGCTTTGCGGGGGAGCCAGAACAATTCCAGAAAAAGTGTGAAACGGTTTTCCGTCCGGAATTGCGTCAAAAAAGATAGAGCGGTTCGGCGTTTCCGAAAGGATGAATCGTTCTAGGCCGGACGGCGGGCGGCCTCGGGCTGCTTGCGCGCCGCAAGAAACTCCTTGACCCGCCGGCCCGGCGCCGGCCCGCGCACCGGCTTCAAGCCGTCGTCGAGCTCGCCGGACAGATCGATCGTCGGCCGCTTGCCGACGGCGTCGTAATTTTCTTCCAGCCAGTCACTGGCTGCGGTGCGGCCGAGGTCGCGCAGATAGGCAAGGAACGCCCATTCGGCATTGACCTTGGACGATGCCGATAGATCCTTGAACGCCTCGTCGGCATCGATGCGGTGCATGCGGATGTCGCGATATTCGCCGTGCGGCAATCGGCCGGCGGCGATCAGTTCCTTGACGAAGGCGATCGAGCGGAATTCGCGCAACAGCCCGGCATTGAAAGTGATCTCGTCGATGCGGTTCTGGATCTCATTGGCGCTCTTCGGCGTCCCCTCGCGGACCACCGGATTGATCTGCACCAAAAGCACGTCCTCGGTGGCCGCTGTCTTGAAGAACGGGAACAGTGCCGGGTTGCCGCCATAACCGCCATCCCAATAGGGCACGCCCTTGATCTCGACGGCACGGAACAATTGCGGCAAGCAGGCCGACGCCATCACCGTGTCGAGGTCGATCTCGCCGTCCGAGAAGACACGCAACTGGCCGGTCTCGACATTGGTCGCGGAAATGAACAGTTCCATCGACTTGCAGGCGCGCACATTGTCGAAATCGATCTCACGTTCGACCACGTCGCGCAGCGGATTGATGGCGAGCGGATTTGCGACATAGGGCGAAAATACCCGCGACATCGTGTCGAACAGGAAATAGCCGGGCGTGTTCTCGATCGACCAATTGCCCCAGGCGACGTCCCAAGGCATGCGCTGCACTGGGCTGAAGCGGCCCTTTGCCGCCACCGCACGCCAGAAATCGTCGAGCTTCCGCCGCGCGCCCTCGACGCCGCCGCGGACAAAGCCGTCGGCCAGCGCGACGGCATTCATGGCGCCGGCGCTGGTGCCCGAAACCGCCGTTATATCGAGGCGCCCGTCCTCGAGCAGCCGATCGAGCACGCCCCAGGAAAACGCCCCGTGCGAACCCCCGCCTTGCAGCGCGATGTTGATCTTCTTTGGCTCCTCCGCCTTGCCGTTTTTCGGCATGGCGTGACCCTTGACCGCTGGACGGCTCACTGAGCGGTCCAGCCGCCATCGACAGAGATGTGCGTGCCGTTGATCTGCGCTGCCGCATCCGAGCACAGGAACACTGCCGCCGCCGCAACCTGCTCGACGGTGACGAACTCCTTGGTCGGCTGCTTTTCGAGCATGACCTCGCGGACCACAGTCTCGCGGTCCATCTTGTTGGCCTTCATCTGGTCGGGGATCTGCGCCTCGACCAGCGGCGTCAGCACATAGCCGGGACAAATGGCATTGCAGGTGATCTTGTCGCGCGCCAGTTCCAGGGCGACCGTCTTGGTCAGGCCCATAATGCCGTGCTTGGCCGAGACATAGGCCGACTTGAACGGCGAGGCCACCAGCCCATGGGCCGAGGCGACGTTGACGATCCGGCCGCCACCGGCCTGTTTCATCAACGGGATGGCGGCGGCGATGGTGTGGAAGGCCGATGACAGGTTGATGGCGATGATCGCATCCCACTTCTCGATCGGGAAGCTTTCCACCGGCGCGACATGCTGGATGCCGGCATTGTTGACCAGGATGTCGACCGAGCCGAATGTCTCGGCTGCCTTCATGACCAGAGCCCGGCACTCGGCCGGCTTCGACATGTCAGCCTTGACATAGGCGGTCTGGACCTTGTGGTGTTTCGCAATTGCGTCGGCGATGGCGTGGTCGTCGGCGGTGTCGGAAAAGGAATTGACGACGATGTTGCAGCCTTCGGCCGCGAGCGCGTGGGCAATGGCCAGGCCGATGCCCGAGGTGGAACCGGTGACGATGGCGGTTTTTCTGGCGGTCAAGGCGGCTTATTCCTTTCGAGGCGGGCTCCCGCGGAACCATGCTGCACTGCAGCATATAAGCTCTCTGCCACCCAAGAACAGCGGATGTGTGGAGCAATGACATGAAATTTTTGTCATGAGGACCTCTCTCACCTTGACGAGAGAGTGTCTGGCACCGGCTGTAGCGGGGCCGGTTTCCGCAAAGCATGCGGGGGAAAATCCTTAGGCGACGAGGTCCGGCACCGGCCCGATATAGCGCGACTGCGGCCGGATCAGCCGTCCGCTCGTCTGCTGCTCGCGGGCGTGGGCGATCCAGCCGGCGACGCGCCCGGCAGCAAAGACATTGGTGAACGCCTCTTTCGGAAAGCCCGCGGCCTCCAGCAGAAGTGCTGTGAAGAACTCGACATTGGTCTGGAGCGAGCGCGACGGCTTGGCGATGCGAAGCACTTCAAGCGCCGCTTGCTCCACGCTTTCGGCAAACGCCAGCCGGTGGCCGGCTTCGCCCTCGGCGCCGAGTTGCCGCACCACCGCTTTCAGCACGTCGGCACGCGGATCGCGCACACGGTAGATGCGATGCCCGAAGCCCATGATGCGGCGGCCGCGCGCGATCTCGTCGCGCAGCCAGATGGCGGCGTCGCCATGCGCTTCTATCGCATCCAGCATCTCGATCACCGGACCTGGCGCGCCGCCATGCAGCGGCCCCTTGAGCGCTCCGAGTCCGGCCAGCACCGCCGAAGTAAGCCCCGCCTGCGTCGAGGCGACCACGCGCGTGGCGAAGGTCGATGCGTTGAGGCCATGGTCGCAAACCGTCACAAGATAGGTATCGAGCGCTTTCGCCAACTTCGGCGAGGCCGCCATGCCGGTCAGCATCCGCAGCATGTCGGCGGCATGATCGGCCTTGCGATCAGGCGCAATTGGGCTTTCGCCGCGCTGCAAGCGCAGCAAGGCCGGCGTCAGCACGGCAGGTGCCGCAACCAGCCTGAGCGCGTCCGGCAATTTGTCGCCGTCCGGCAGTAGGGCAATGCCGGCGCGCATCGCGCTGTAAATATCGAGGGATGCGAGAAACGGCAGCAAGGGTTCGATCCGCTCGAACACTTCACTGCGCGCCCGGCCGATCGCTTTCGCCAGCTCCTTTTCGCCGGGAAGATCGTCGAAAGAGCCGTCGAACAGCAGCCGAACCACGTCGGCGTATTTCCAGCGGCCTGCCAGTTCCGGCAACGAATGGCCCCGGATGGTCAGGCGGCCGCCAAGACCGTCGACATCGGAGAGCACCGTTTCTGCCGCCACCACATCATCGAGCCCATTCGCCATTGGTTTTCTCCTTGACCCTTTCCGGGTCGTAGATAAGGGTTGGCGGCTGGACCATCAATCTTGATCAACCGAATCAACATGCCAGGTTTACATGACTGAGTGGCTGACGCGGGACGAAGCCCTGGAGCGCCTCAAGGTGCGCGCCCAGACGCTCTATGCCTATGTCAGCCGCGGACGCATCGGCATGCGGCCGGATCGGGCCGACCCACGCCGCAGCCAGTATCGCGCCGACGACATCGCGGCGCTGGCGAGCCGCCGGGCGCGCGGCCGAAATCCCCAGGCAATCGCCGAAAGTGCAATTGCCTGGGGTGAGCCGGCGATCGCCACCACGATCTCGACCGTTTTGCACGGCCGCCTCGTCTATCGTGGCCAGGATGCGGTTGCACTCTGCGAGACTACCACGCTGGAGCAGACGGCAAACCTGCTTTGGGCATCTGACGCACCAGTGTCGTTCGTGTCGGCGAGCCGCCATGGCAACGGCGCAACTGGCCGGCCGGCTGCCTTCGCGGAATTGGCCGCGTTGGCGGCCAAGGGCCGGCCTTCGCTCGGCCGCAGGGCGGCTTCGCTCAACCACGATGCGGCCGGCGCCATCGCCGCTCTGGCCCAGGCGCTCGGCGCGGTTCGCGGAATCGGTGCCGTGCACGAACGACTGGCGCAGGGCTGGTCCCTCGATGCAGCCGGCGCAGACTTGATCCGCCGCTCGCTGGTGCTGTTGGCCGATCACGAACTGAACGCATCGACCTTCGCCGCGCGGGTCGCCGCGTCCACCGGTGCACCTGTTTCGGCCTGCCTGCTTGCTGGCCTCGCCACGCTCTCCGGTCCGCGCCATGGCGGCGCCGCGGAGGCGGTCATGATGCTGGCGGAGGATGCGCAGAGATTGGGGCCGGATGCGGCTGTCGGACGCTGGCTCGGTCACGACAGGCCACTGCCCGGATTTGGCCATCCGCTTTATCCCGACGGCGATCCGCGTGCGGAACCGTTGCTGGCCGCGATCGATGTCGATGATGGGCTGTTACGGCTTTGCGATGCGGCCTTTGCGGCAACGGGCATGCGCCCGAACGTCGATTTCGCCTTGGCCGCGCTGACGCGCAGCCTCCGTTTGCCGTCCGATGCGCCGTTTCGCTTGTTTGCGCTCGGCCGCAGCATCGGCTGGGCCGCGCATGCCGTGGAGCAGGTGACAAGCAGCGGCCTGATCAGACCACGCGCCCGCTACCAGGGACCGCTGCCGGAGTTCCATTAGCTGGCGACGCAATCGCGGGCCCTTTTTTGGGTGCTGGCGGATTAAGCTTTAGATGGAATGGTCATCCGGCTCATGAAAAGTCGGAGAGCCCGCTGCGCGGCCAGGGCTGGCGGCTCGGACGGATGCCATTCCCGGAAATGACCATCGATCGCCATGCGTGCCAACCCATAAACGAGTGCACGCGCGGCAAGCACAAGATGATCAAAGTCGGTGCCGGGAGCAAGCCGACCCTGTTGTTGCGCTTGCGTCAGCAAGTCGATCATCGTCCGCCGAATAGCCTCATTCTGATCACGAAGGCTGTCCGACCCTTCAAAATCAATCAGGGTTCGGGAACTGATGATCTGGAAATGCGTGGGGTTGCTAATTGCCCATTCCAGATAGCCTTGTCCGATTGCTTCGAAGGCCTCAATGGGATCTGCGCTGTCGATTTTCGACCGCGCCTTGACAACGGCCTTTGTCAGCCGATCCATGGCCTGTTCGGCGACCGCGGTGAGCAGCGCTGTTTTCGATCGAAAATGCCGGAATGGCGCGCCGGGCGAAACGCCGGCACGTTTTGCGGCCTCGCGTACGGACACATGCTCGGCTCCCCGCTCCTCGATGATCTCCACGGTTGCCGTGATCAAGGCCTCGACGAGATTGCCGTGATGGTATCGCTTGGCATCTCCGGCTTCGTCGGAATCAGTTGTCTTGGTCATCTCAGTCAAATAGCACGAGAGCGGAATGTAATCACTGATTATTTCCCTTGTGTTCGAGCGCTGCGTATGTAATCAATGTTTACATCGCAACGGAGGTTACCATGTTTCGCATCACCGCAACGACTGCCCTCGCTTTCTCCTTATTGTCGCTCGTATCTGCCGAGGCCGAGGATCGGCCCACCCTGGAAGTCGTCTGGCCGACGGCAGGTTCAGTTGTCGAACTGGGCAATTCTCCTGAGAAGGCGATAGGCGTTGTCGTCAGGAGCAACTTCAGGCTGCTCACTGCGGGTGAGTGCGGGGAAATCAAGCAATGCGGCCACGTGCATATGAAGATCGATCCCAACGGAGACACCTGCAACATCCCCGGCAAGCCGTACAACAGCATGGACAGCGACTTTGGCGGTGATCTTATCAAGGCCCGTTTCGGCCATTGCCCGGATGCCGCCGGCAGACACGTGATCGGCGTGCTTCTTGCCGATGATCATCACCGGCCCATTCTAGTAGACGGCAAACCTGTTACCGCTCTGGTGACGGTGACCACGAAATAGGGCATGCCACGAAATAGAGCGTGCCACAAAATAGAGCGTGGATGACATCTTCACCTTCGAGGCGAAGATGTTTTCTGACACAGGCCTGCTGAGGGAAATTTTGGGCCGGCGCTTCGCCGGCCGGCAGTCACGACATCGTGTCGAGCTTGCGCTGCATCGCGGCGATCTGCTCCTTCAGCTCCTGAAGGTCGTCCGGTTTTTCCGGTGTTTCTTTCCTGGCCTGTTCGGCCGGTGCTGCTGCCGGCGCAGACCCCGCAGGCGGGAACGGCGTGAACAGCCGCATGGCGTTCTGGAACATTTCCATGTTACGCCGAGTCTGCTCCTCCAACACCTTGATCGGCGTCGCGATCTTCATCATGTCCATCGGCGACTTGCCGAGGGCATCTTTCATCTGCTCGCGAAAGCGTTCCTGCTCCTTCGAGAAGGCCAGCATCGACTGTTCGAGAAAGCTTGGCACGATCATCTGCATCTGGTCGCCGTAGTAGGCGATGAGCTGACGCAGGAACGGGATCGGCAGCATGTTCTGCCCGTCCTTGTTCTCCAGCTCGAAGATGATCTGGGTCAGCACCGGATGCGTGATGTCGTCGCCGGTCTTGGCGTCCTGGACAGTAAAGTCCTCGCCTTTTTTGACCATTTCTGCGAGATCCTCGAGCGTCACATAGGTGCTGGTGCCCGTATTGTAGAGACGGCGATTGGCATATTTCTTGATAACAATAGGTTCGTCTTTCGCGGCCATCTGCATCCTCCCCGGACACCGGCCAGCTTAAGTAAGCCGCCGGTAACGATTGCGCCTTGTTAAAGGATATGCGCAAAAGCGTCATGAATCCAAGCTGTTTGTGCAGTGCGGGAACATTTTATGCTGCGCAGCACGGATGGGCCGTCATCGCAGCGACGCGCGGCCTGCTTGCCGCGGAGGAACGCCATGCCCATTTCGGGTTTGACTCGGGTTGTGGAAAGGGCAAGAAAAGTCCCCGACGGCACCCGAAATCGCTCCCCGAAAGTCTGGAGAAGAACATGTCCGCTTCCAACGCCATCGTTGTCGCCAGTGCGGCGCGCACGCCTGTCGGCTCCTTCAACGGCGCCTTCGCCAACACGCCAGCTCATGAACTGGGTGCCGTCGCCGTCAGGGAAGCGCTTGCCCGCGCCGGCGTCGACGGCAAGGAGGTGGACGAGGTCATTCTCGGCCAGATCCTGACCGCGGCTCAAGGGCAGAACCCGGCGCGGCAGGCGGCCATGGCCGCCGGCGTGCCGCAGGAGGCGACCTCCTGGGGCCTGAACCAGCTCTGCGGCTCCGGCCTGCGCGCCATCGCGCTCGGCATGCAGCAGATCGCCCAGGGCGATGCAAAAATCATCGTTGCCGGCGGCCAGGAATCGATGTCGATGGCTCCGCATGCGCAGCATCTGCGCGGTGGCGTCAAGATGGGCGATTTCAAGCTGATCGACACCATGATCAAGGACGGCCTGACCGATGCCTTCTATGGTTATCATATGGGCAACACGGCGGAGAACGTCGCCCGCCAGTTCCAAATCACCCGCGACGACCAGGACCAGTTCGCACTGGCTTCCCAGAACAAGGCCGAGGCTGCGCAGAAAGGCGGAAAATTCAACGACGAGATCGTTGCCTTCACAGTCAAGGGCAGGAAGGGCGACACGATAGTCGACCAGGACGAGTACATCCGCCATGGCGCGACGATCGACGCCATGACCAAGCTCAAGCCCGCCTTCGACAAAGACGGCACGGTGACAGCAGCCAATGCTTCCGGCATCAATGACGGCGCCGCCGCCGTGGTGCTGATGACCGAAGCGGAAGCCGCAAGGCGCGGCATCACGCCGCTGGTGCGTATCGTTTCCTGGGCGACCGCCGGCGTTGACCCGCAGATCATGGGGACGGGACCGATCCCCTCCTCGCGCAAGGCGCTGGCCAAGGCCGGCTGGTCGGTCGGCGACCTCGATCTGGTCGAAGCCAACGAGGCCTTCGCCGCGCAGGCCTGCGCCGTCAACAAGGACATGGGCTGGGACCCGTCCATCGTCAACGTCAACGGCGGCGCCATCGCCATCGGCCATCCGGTCGGCGCCTCGGGCGCCCGCATCTTCAACACGCTGGTCTACGAAATGCGTCGCAGAAGTGCCAAGAAAGGTCTTGCCACGCTGTGCATCGGCGGCGGCATGGGCGTTGCCATGTGCGTGGAAGCATTGTGATGAGATAAGCGATACGAATAGGATACTGGCGCAAAGCGAGTAGGGAATAGAGGGCAAACCCTACCGCTTCAACGCTCAGTCATCTGCATTGCCCGGGAGGACACATGACAAAGGTTGCAATCGTCACAGGCGGGTCGCGCGGCATCGGCGCGGCGATATCGGTCGCCTTGAAAAGCGCCGGCTATTCGGTTGCCGCAAACTACGCCGGCAATGAGGAAGCGGCAGCAAAGTTCAAGGCAGCGACCGGCATCCCGGTCTACAAATGGTCGGTTGCCGACTACGAGGCCTGCGCTGCCGGCATCAAACAGGTAGAGGCCGATCTCGGTCCCGTATCGGTGCTGGTCAACAATGCAGGCATCACGCGCGACGCGATGTTCCACAAGATGACGCGCGAGCAATGGAAAGAGGTCCTCGACACCAACCTTTCCGGCGTCTTCAACATGACGCATCCGTTGTGGGGCGGCATGCGCGACCGCAAATTCGGCCGCGTCATCACCATCTCCTCGATCAATGGCCAGAAAGGGCAGGTCGGCCAGGTCAATTATTCGGCCTCGAAGGCCGGCGATATCGGCTTCACCAAGGCGTTGGCCCAGGAAGGCGCGCGCGCCGGCATCACCGTCAACGTCATCTGCCCCGGCTACATCGCCACCGAGATGGTCAAAGCGATGGACGAGAAGGTGCTCAACGAGCGTGTCCTTCCGCAGATCCCGGTCGGCCGTCTCGGCGAGCCGGAGGAGATCGCGCGCTGCGTCGTCTTCCTCGCTTCCGACGATGCCGGGTTCATCACCGGCTCGACCATATCAGCCAATGGCGGGCAGTACATCGCCTGACCGTTTATCTTTACGTTGAGATAGATACGCGCTTGGACGAACGGGCCTGCAAAACGGCCCGTTTCTATAGCGGTCTTCCCGTTGCAAGATCTCGATTCAGCACGCTGCCCCAATCCGGCACGCAAAGGTTAACGGGCGCTGCGCAGCCTGTGCAAAAACTTCCCGGCAGCCTGTGGATTCTCGGTGGAAAAGCTGTTCACAACACAACATGTTGCGGTGAACAAACCAAGAAACTTTGCCTATCGCTGATTCGTCGCCGATTCGTTCCGGCTTTGAGCGGAACGTTAACGGCGAGAGCCGAAAACACCCTCGAAATGATTAAAGCGCATTAGGAAACATCAATAATTTCATAATGTTGGGCGAAGCAGATTGGCCGGCCACGATCATTCACCGGCAAAGGTTAACGGTGGTGCTCGTTTGAATGCCGCCTGCATGAATCGGGCCAGTTTCTGTGATTCAGCATGTGGTGAGACTCGCCGGCAGAAATCCCAGATGTAGCCGTGAACAAAACCTGAATCAGCGCGAGTCAGTGATTCGTCGCTGATTCGTTCCAGACTCGTTCCAACTGTTAATCGGGAACAGATTTCTGGCTTCGAACCGACCAATCAGCCTGCCCTCGGCACATTCCGCTTTCGCTTCGCGCCCGAAATCCCTATGTGTCGCCTGTCATACGCGGCCAATATGGGCGCGCTCCCGACAATGCGAGGCAGAGAGCCTTATTTCCAGGCCGATGAACATCCATCCGAAACACACTGAACCGCTGATCCTGTCGGGTCGAGACGTGACGGCCGTGCTCGGCCCGACCAAT
This sequence comes from Mesorhizobium sp. M1423, assembly GCF_040317575.1. Taxonomy (NCBI): domain Bacteria; kingdom Pseudomonadati; phylum Pseudomonadota; class Alphaproteobacteria; order Hyphomicrobiales; family Phyllobacteriaceae; genus Mesorhizobium; species Mesorhizobium sp. M1423. Next base: position 380,494 of record NZ_JAMYKU010000001.1, on the reverse strand, counting down.
ACCGGCAAGACCCATCTCGCCATCGAACGCATGGTGGCGCATGAGAGCGGCGTCATCGGCCTACCGCTCAGGCTGCTTGCCCGCGAGGTCTATACGCGCGTCTGCGAGAAGGTCGGCGCCCATAAGGTTGCGCTCATCACCGGCGAGGAAAAGATCCAGCCGGCGGGCGCGAAATACTCGGTCTGCACGGTGGAAGCGATGCCGCGCGAGACCGACGCCGCCTTCGTTGCCATCGACGAGGTCCAGCTCGCTGGCGATCTCGAACGCGGCCACATCTTCACCGATCGCATCCTGCATCTGCGCGGCCGCCAGGAGACGCTGCTGCTGGGTGCGGCCACCATGCACGGCATTCTGCAGCGCCTGCTGCGGGGCGTGTCGGTGGTGACCCGGCCACGGCTGTCGCATCTTGCCTATGCCGGCTCGAAGAAGCTGACCCGCCTGCCGCGGCGCACCGCGATCGTCGCCTTCTCGGCCGACGAGGTCTATGCCATCGCCGAGCTGATCCGCCGCCAGCAGGGCGGTGCCGCCGTCGTGCTCGGCGCGCTCAGCCCGCGCACCCGCAACGCCCAGGTGGCGCTGTTCCAGTCGGGCGATGTCGACTACCTCGTCGCCACCGACGCCATCGGCATGGGCCTCAACCTCGACCTCGACCACGTCGCCTTCGCCCAGAATCGCAAATTCGACGGCTACCAGTACCGCAACCTGACCGCGGCCGAGCTCGGCCAGATTGCCGGCCGTGCCGGCCGGCATCTGCGCGACGGCACCTTCGGCGTCACCGGCCAGGTCGATCCGCTGGATGAGGAATTGGTCAAGAAGATCGAGGCGCATGATTTCGATCCGGTGAAAGTGCTGCAGTGGCGTACCGCGCATTTCGATTTCGCCAACCTCGATGCGCTGAAGCGCTCGATCGAGACCAACGCCCCGGTCGAAGGCCTGACGCGCGCACTGCCGGCCGTGGACGCGCAGGCGCTCGAGCATCTGTCGCGCGACGAGGACATCCGGGCACTCACCACCGACGCCAGGCGGGTGGCGCTGCTGTGGGAAGCCTGCGCGCTGCCCGACTACAGGAAGATCGCGCCGGCCCAGCACGCCGACTTGATCGCCTCCATCTACATGGACCTTGCCAGGCACGGCCATGTCGACGAGAACTACATGGCCGAGCAGGTGCGCCGGGCCGACACCACTGAAGGCGATATCGACACGCTATCGCACAGGATTGCCCAGATCCGCACATGGACCTTCGTTTCCAACCGGCCCGGCTGGCTGGCCGATCGGGCACACTGGCAGGAAAAGACGCGCGAAATCGAAGACAGATTGTCGGATGCGCTGCATGAGCGGTTGACGAAACGTTTTGTAGACCGCAGGACTTCCGTCCTCATGCGGCGCCTTAGAGAAAACACGATGCCTGAAGCCGAAATCAGCCCAACCGGAACCGTCCTCGTCGAAGGCCATCACGTCGGCGAGTTGCAGGGTTTCCGCTTCACCGCCGACCAGAGCGCCGGCGGCGAGGACGCCAAGGCGGTGCGGGCGGCGGCGCAGAAGGCGCTTGCCGCCGAGTTCGAGGCGCGTGCCGAACGCTTCGGCGCCTCGGCCAATGGCGACATCGCGCTGGGTTCGGATGGCACGCTGCGCTGGATCGGCGCGCCGATCGGCACGCTGGTCGCTGGCGAAGACGCTTTGAAGCCGCGTCTCGTTCTGCTCGCCGACGAGCAACTCACCGGCCCGGCCCGCGACAAGGTTGCGGCGCGCGCCGAGCGCTTCGTCAATTTCCAGATCGAATCCCTGCTGAAGCCGCTGGTCGATCACAAGAATGCCGAGCAGATCACCGGCATCGGCCGCGGCATCGCTTTCCAGCTCGTCGAGCAGTTCGGCCTCATCAACCGTCGCGACATCGCCGACGAGATGAAGTCGCTCGACCAGGAGGGCCGCGCGGCGCTTCGCCGTCTCGGCGTGCGCTTCGGCGCCTACCATGTCTTCGTGCCGGCGCTGATCAAGCCGGCGCCGGCCGGGTTGATAACGCTGCTGTGGGCGCTGAGAAACGACGGCAAGGACAAGCCCGGCTTCGGCGATGTCGTTCACGCACTGGCCTCCGGCCGCACCTCGGTGGTCATCGATCCAACCTTCGACAAGACCTTCTACAAGCTGGCGGGCTACCGCAATCTTGGCCGGCGTGCTGTACGCGTCGATATTCTCGAACGGCTGGCCGACCTGATCCGGCCGGCGACCAACTGGAAGCCGGGCCTCGGGCCTCGCCCCGACGGCGCCTATGACGGTCAGTCCTTCATGGTCACGCCGCCGATGATGTCGATCCTCGGCGCCACCGCCGACGACATGGAAGAAATCCTGAAGGGGCTCGGCTATCGCGCCGATGCCAAGCCGGCGGCCGAGGTCAAGGCGCGGCTCGAAGCACAGGACAATGCCGCGCGTGAAGCGGCCGCTGCAAAGCAGGCGGCGGAAGAGGCAACGCGAGCCGAGCAGGCGAGGATGGCGGAAGCAGCTGCCGCGGCAGAGCCGCCGGCGGAGGTTTCGGCGGAGGTTTCGGAGCCTGTGTCGGATGCGGCTCCTGTTGCGGAGGCGGCCGAAGCCGTGACCGAAGCGGCGGCAGAGCCTGTCGCGGAAGACCAGCCGCAAGCTCCAGCCCCTGAAGCTGCGGCAGAAGTCACGCAAGAGACCCAGCCCGCCGCCGAAGCGGCTGCAGAACCAGCGGTTGAGCCAAGGACGGAACTTGGGGCGGAAACTGAGGCTACGGCACCGGCAGAGCCGCCGGTTTCCGACACTATGCAAGCATCGCCGGCCGAACCTGCAGCAACGGCGGAAGTCGTCGCTGACGAAGCTGCCCCAGAAGCCGAGGAGCCAAAACCTATCCTGTTGTGGCGGCAGGGTCGCTTCGATCAACGTCCGCGTCATCGCCAGCATGACAACCGCCCCCGGGACAATCATCGGGACAGTCGCGCGCGCAATGGTCAATCTGCGCCGGACGGCCGCAGCGATGCGCCGGTAGATGCCGGCGGGCAACCGACGCCGGGCGACCGGCCCGCCCGTCAAGGGCGCCACGACCAGCGCGACGGCGCCGGCAAGCCACGCTTCGACCGCAGCAAGTTCAAGCCCAAGCCGCAAGGCGAGGCGGCAGAGCAGCGCGCCGGCAAGCCGCAAGGCGAACGCCCCGACCGGCGCGAAAACCGGCCCGACTGGAAGGCTGGCCGGCAGGACGGCAAAGGCGGCGCCCAAGGCGCAAAGCCCGCCTTCCAGCCAAAGCCGCGTGAGGAACGCCCGGTCCGCTTCGATCCGGACTCGCCCTTCGCCAAGCTCGCCGCGTTGCGCGACCAGCTGAAGAAGTAAGCTGTTCGTCCGATGGTCACTGATGCCCGCCAGCGCATCGACAAGTGGCTGTTCTTCTCGCGCGCGGTAAAATCGCGCACGCTGGCAGCCAAGCTGGTCGTTACCGGACGCGTCCGCATCAATCGCGACAAAGCAGCGCAGGCATCCGATACGGTCCGGCCGGGTGACGTTTTGACCATCACGCTCGAGCGGCGGATCTTCGTCTGGAAAGTCCTTGGCACCGGCGCACGGCGCGGCCCAGCCGAAGAAGCCCGCCTGCTTTACGAGGACATGTCGCCGCCCCCCGCGCCCAAGGGCGAGGCGCTTCCGGATGCGGTGCCGCCGTTGCGCGAGGCCGGCAGCGGTCGCCCGACGAAGAAGGAACGCCGCCAGACCGACCACCTGCTCGGCGACGATTGAGCAAGGTCGAACTTCCGCTTTGCCGGGCCTCTGGAATTCCATTCCGGAAACCCCGGCACCGCTGGCAAGGGCTGCCCTTGCCAGCGGCGGACAAAGGCGTTACCTCACCAAAAAAGCCCAACAAAATGGGACGTCCCGGAGCCGACCAATGACCTATGTCGTGACCGACAATTGCATAAAATGCAAATACATGGACTGCATCGAGGTCTGTCCGGTCGACTGTTTCTACGAAGGTGAGAACATGCTCGTCATCCACCCGGACGAGTGCATCGACTGCGGCGTCTGCGAACCGGAATGCCCGGCCGACGCGATCAAGCCCGACACCGAGTCGGGCCTCGACAAATGGCTGCAGATCAACACCGAATATGCCGATAAATGGCCCAACATCACCGCCAAGAAGGAGCCCCCGGCCGACGCCAAATCCTTCGACGGGGAAGCTGGCAAATTCGAGAAATATTTCTCCCCGGAGCCCGGCGAAGGCGATTGACGAAGGCGCTGATTGCGGCAGCCTGACGCGGCGTAACAGACGTGATACATTAACCGCCTTGACAGGCGGCGATGGCGCATGGCCTTCGCGCGTGCAGCAAAACCTTGATTCTTCCGACTTTTTGTGTTACATCAACCCAACATGCCGGTGACACAACGTCGATTTATGGCGCAAACGCCCCAAATCACTGAAAGGTGAATTTCTCAATCCGGACCAGAGCGATCTGGGGCAGGCGGTCGCAATGTTGCGATTTGCCGGTCCTGGCCTTCCGGTGAGTTCATCGTTGTGTGGCTAAGGACCGGTCACCCCGGTCGCACGAGTTCGGGCCGGCACGATGCCGGTACCACAACAAGGAGTTCAGGGCGTAATGGCAACGATCACCCCGCAGAAGAAGTCCACCGCAGCGCGCCACGGTTTCAAGACCGGCGAGTACATCGTCTATCCGGCGCATGGTGTCGGCCAGATCGTCTCGATCGATGAGCAGGAAGTCGCGGGCCACAAGCTGGAACTGTTCGTCATCGACTTCCAGAAGGACAAGATGCGCCTGAAGGTGCCAGTCGCCAAGGCGACCTCGATCGGCATGCGCAAGCTGTCGGAAGAGGATTATGTCGAGCGCGCGCTGAAGGTCGTGCAGGGCCGGGCCCGCGTCAAGCGCACCATGTGGTCGCGCCGCGCCCAGGAATATGATGCCAAGATCAACTCCGGCGATCTGATCTCGATCTCGGAAGTGGTGCGCGACCTCTATCGCGCTGACAACCAGCCGGAGCAGTCCTATTCCGAGCGCCAGCTCTACGAGGCGGCCCTCGACCGCATGGCCCGCGAGATCGCGGCCGTCAACCGCATGTCGGAGACCGAAGCGGTGCGCCTTATCGAGGTGAACCTCAACAAGGGCCCGAAGCGCGGCGCCAAGGCCGACAACGAGGAAGCCGAGCAGGAAGAGGCCGCCTGAGCCTTTTCGCCTTCGAATTCAGAAAAGCCCGGCCTCGCGCCGGGTTTTTATTTTTGGGATCGGCGAATGCATATCTAACCTTCGACACCGCCCTCCCTTTCCGCCTCCTGCTTCAGCGTGGCGATGAACCGCTTGGTCCGCTGGCGCTCCGGGTTGCTGAACAGCACCGCGGCCGGCCCTTGTTCGACGATGTTGCCGGCATCGAGGAACACCACTTCCCGCGCGATCTTGGAGGCGAGCCTCAGATCATGCGTCGCCATCACCATGGTCGTGCCCTCGCTGGCGAGCTTGCCGAGCACGTCGACCACCTCTTGCGCCAGTTCCGGATCGAGTGCCGAGGTCGGTTCGTCGCAGAGCAGCACTTTCGGCGACGGCGCCAGCGCCCGGGCAATCGCCACGCGCTGCTGCTGGCCGCCTGACAGCGTCGCCGGCCAGGCGTCGGCCTTGTGCGCCATGCCGACCTTTTCGAGCAGGGCGAGCGCCCGTTCGCGCGCCCTTTCCTTGGGCCATTTCAGCACCGTCACCAGCCCCTCCATGATGTTCTCGATCGCGGTGCGATGCGGAAACAGCTGGAAATTCTGGAACACCATGCCGGTCTGCAGCCGCAGCCGCTGGATATCCCTGGTCGAGACCCTGCCGCCGGGGTGGAATTCGAGTGCATCGTCGCCGATCCGCACCGTGCCTGAAGTCGGCAGTTCGAGCAGGTTGATGCAGCGCAAAAGCGTACTTTTCCCGCCGCCCGATGGCCCGACAAGCGCGGTGACGCTGCCTTCCTCGATGGTGACGGTCACACCCTTCAGCACCAAATTGTCGCCGAAACGCTTTTCGATGTTGGTGAGGCCGATCATGCACGCGCCTCCAGGAAGCCACCATAGCGGTTGAGCCGCGTTTCCAATCGGGCCTGCAAGGCCGACAGCACGGAGCTCATGACCAGGTAGAGAGCCGCTGCCTCGACATAGAGGATCAGCGGCTCATAGGTGGTGGCGACAATGCGCTGCGCCGCCTGGAACATCTCGGGCACGGTAATGGCGGCGGCGAGCGATGTATCCTTGACCAGCGAGATGAAGGTGTTGGACAGCGGCGGCACGGCGACGCGCCCCGCCTGTGGAAGAATGGTGCGCCGCATTGCCTGGGCCCAGGTCATGCCGATCGAATAGGCCGCTTCCCACTGGCCCTTCGGCACCGAACCAATGACGGCGCGGATGATTTCCGACGAATATGCGCCGATGTTCAAGGTAAAGCCGATCAGTGCTGCCGGAAAAGCGTCGAGCAGGATGCCGACCGATGGCAGGCCGTAGAAGATAAGGAACAGTTGCACGAGAAGCGGCGTGCCGCGGAAGATCCAGACATAGAAGCGGACCACGGCGACCAGCGGTTTGGGACCGAACAGCCGGACAAGCGCCACGACCAGGCCGAGGACAAGACCGAATGCAAACGACAGCAGCGTCAACGGCACGGTGAAGATCAGTGCAGCCCACAGCAGCGTAGGCAGGGATTCCAGCATCAATTGCAGCCAGTGCGGCACGAAGCCTCCTCCTTGCCAGATTGCCGTCGCTCATATCACGCGAAAGCGGCGGGCCGTCAAAGACAGCTCGCCGCGACATGAACGACGCGGGCCGGCATTCGGCCCACGCGAGAAAAGCCGTTTACTTCGAAACGTCCTGGCCGAAATAGGTATCGGCGATTTTCTGGTAGGTACCGTCGGCCTTGATGTCGGCCAGCGCCTTATTGATGGCGGCCACCAGTTCCGGATCGCCCTTGCGCACGATGACGCCGGAATAGTCGGCGTTTTCTTCCTGCGCGGCAATCTTCACATTGGCGTCGGGCTTGTGCTTCTTGAAGTCGAGGAAGGACAGGCTGTCGTTGATGGTGGCGTCGGCGCGGCCGGTGAGAAGAAGCTGGATCGACTGGTCGAAGCCGTCGGTGCCGACGAGCTCGGCGCCATTGGTTTCAGCCAGCTTGCCGAAATTCGAGGTCAGCGACTGCGCCGCCTTCTTGCCCTTGAGATCGGCGAAACCCTTGATGTCGGTGTTGTCGCCGCGCACGATCAGCACCGCCTTGGAGGCGATGTAAGGATCGGAGAAATCATATTTGGCCTTGCGCGCCTCGGTGATGCCGACCTCGTTGATGACGGCATCGTAGCGGTTGGCATCGAGACCGGCGATCAGCCCGTCCCATTTGCCTTCGAGGAACTGGGCTTTGACGCCGAGGCGCTCGGCGATGGCCCGGGCGATCTCGACGTCGAAGCCGACCAGCGCGCCGGAAGGATCATGATACGTGAAGGGTGCATAGGTTCCTTCCGTGCCGATCTTGAAGACGCCGGACTGCTTGATCTGGTCGAGATTGGCGCCGGCATGACCGGCGGCGATTGCCAGAACCTGCAGCGTTCCGGCGATAATGAGCGATTTGAGCCATTTCATTTTTCTGTGATCCCGTCCTTGGCCGATGTCCGGCGTCGTTGCGAGTGCCGGAAAATGACAGATGCGCGATGCCAAAATAAGAAACTAAATTTCAAAAATCTCGCGCCCTTGAAATCCCATTCTCAACCAACACCTCCCGGCGCCACCCGGCTGAGTCAAGGCCGATGGCGAATCGCCTGGAACAGCGCAATCGGCATGACAGTCCGGGGGAACATTCCCCCGCATCGCACGTTCTTGGCTGTTGTAGGGCGCGGCGCCGCCATTTCAACCATCGGCGCCAACTCACGATTCAGCGATCGCACCGCAACGCCTGAAGCAGGAGCGCGGCATGATGCAAGACAGTGCAGGACGGACCATGGTTCGCGCGGCGATGAAAGCCCCTTACCTGGAGCGCGACGAAGAGCATCTCCTGGCGCTGCGCTGGAAGGAGAACAATGACCAGCACGCGCTGCACCGCATCACCGTCGCCCATATGCGGCTGGTTATTTCCATGGCGTCGCGGTTCCGCCACTACGGCCTTCCCCTGGGCGACCTGATCCAGGAAGGCCATGTCGGGCTGCTGGAGGCCGCGGCCCGTTTCGAGCCCGAGCGCGAGGTGCGGTTCTCGACCTATGCGACATGGTGGATCCGCGCCTCGATGCAGGATTATATCCTGCGCAACTGGTCGATCGTGCGCGGCGGCACCAGCTCGGCGCAAAAGGCGCTGTTCTTCAACCTGCGGCGCCTACGCGCCCGCCTGGCAAACGGCGCCGAGCAGACGTCGAATGCCACGCTTTACCGCGAAGTGTCGGCGGCTCTCGGCGTTTCCGAGGCCGATGTGGCGATGATGGATTCCCGCCTTTCGGCACCCGACAGCTCGCTCAACACGCCGCTTGCCGACGATGCGGGCGCAACCGAGCGGATGGAGTTCCTGGTTTCGGATGACCCGCTGCCCGACGAGGTCGTCGGCGACACGATCGATGTCGAACGCCGCTCTGTCTGGCTGAAGACGGCGCTCGGCGCGCTCAATGCGCGAGAACTCAGGATTATCGAGGAGCGCCGGCTGAGCGACGAGGGCGCGACGCTCGAAGCGCTCGGCGAGACGCTCGGCATCTCCAAGGAACGTGTCCGGCAGATCGAGGCGCGCGCCATGGAAAAGCTCAAGGCGGCGCTGGTGAAGCAGAACCCGGAATTTCTCGCAGCCTGAATCGCGTCGGCTGCTATTTGTCGGTGACGATCTTGACCTTGTCGCCGGCCGAAACGGCGGCACCCGGCGACAGCGCGTTGAGCACCCTGAACAAATCCAGCTTGCGGTCGACGCCGACCATCTGTGCGGCCAGGGAGCCCATTGTCTGGCCGGGCTGCACCGTGACGATGCGGATACGCAGCGGCTTCAACGCCGCCTTCTCGGCAGCACTCAGGATGCGGAACGAGCCGCTGACCGAGCGCGCCACCGTGCTCAGCGAGGTGCTGGCCGAAGGCGCCGCGGTCAGCAAGCGGTAGACCTGGCCGCCGGCGCGGATCACCGCAATATCGAATTGCCAGCCATCGGCGCCGGCATGCGCGGTTGCCGCTTCGTTGCCGTTGATCGTTTCCTGGCGCACGCTGCTGTCGTCGAGGCCGGCAACCCAGCCGCTGCGGATGTAGTCGGTCAGCGAGCGGCCCTTGTCGATCGAAACGCCGTCGAAGCGGATCGCGATGTCGCCCGGGCCTGTCGCCGTCACCGCCGCTGCCGAATTGTCGATGATGAAGCCGTTGGGCACCGAGAACGACACGCCGAGGCCAGGATGCAGGAAAGTTTCGCCGCGCACATAGCCTTCCTCCGGTGTGTCGCCGTAAAGCAGCCCGTCTACGCCGGAAAGGAATGAATCGCGATCGCGCGACCCGACACCGGGCGCGCCGAACTGGCGGGCGTGGCGCTGCGCGAGGTCGATACGCTGCGGCGTGTTGGGGTGCGTCGCCAGGAAGTCGAGGCTGGCGTCGGTGGCGCCGCTGATCGAGCGGAAATCGGTATAGGCCGACATCGACTGCAAGAAGCGGCCGGCAGCGTAGGGATCGAAACCGGCTTCGCCGATCGATTTGATGCCGATGGCGTCGGCCTCCAGCTCCTGATTGCGCGAGAACTGGGCCAGCCTCAGCTTGCCGCGGATCAGCGCCGCCTTGGCCGTCGGGTTGTCGCCGAGCACATCCGAAACGACCTTGGTCGCCAACCCCTCTTCGGCTTCCAGCTGCTGGCGCTGCAGGCCGTGATTGGCCGTAACATGGCCCATTTCATGCGCAATGACGGCGGCAAGCTCGGCTGAATCGTTGGCCAAGGCAAGCAGGCCCCGGGTGATGTAGAGATAGCCGCCCGGCAGCGCGAAGGCATTGACGTTGGGCGAGTTGAGGATGGTGATGCGGTAGGTCTGGGTCGGGTTGGCCGACACTACGGTCAGTCTGCCGACGATCTTGGCCACCATGCGCTCGAGCTTGGGGTCGGAATATTCTCCGCCATAGGTGGCGAGGATGCGCGGGTGCTGCGCCTTCGCCAGTTGGGCGAGCTTGCCGTTGGCGGCGACGTTGTCGACCGTGATCGGCTTGTCTGAGGGCTGAAAGCCTGATTCCTGCACGTCGGGAGGCGTGAACATCTGGCAGCTTGCCAGCGCCACGGCAAGACCGGCCAGCGCCAGAAAGCGCGCCAGCGGTTTCACCCTCCGATTGTCGATGCCGGTCGGCAGATCGGCTTCCTTTCAAGTCCTGGCACGTGACCGCGAAAATCGGGCGCGATTTCCGGAAAGCATCACGCGCAAAATCAAGTGCTACGGCGTCCGACAGATACGAGGCAGCAAGGGCAAATCACGGTCTAAGCCGGACCAGCTCCTGGCGGACCTAGCCACACTACCTCGACCATGGCAAGCAAGCGCCGCTTCGCCTTCCGCCGGTTTGACCATAAATTATGTCCGCTTCCGGGCAACATCTCGTGATCCAGCCGCAAACGGACCCGAGCCGATATAGCGTCGGAATGCCTCCGGTCCAGCCCCGACGAAAAAATCGGCCGCAGTGCCCGTCGCGGCAACCGTGCCACCATCCAGGAAAACCATGTTTTGCCCGATACGGCGCGCATCGTCCGGCTGGTGCGTGACGAATAGCACCGTCATGCGCTGCTCCGAATGGACGTCGGCGACCAGGTCGAGCATGTCGTCGCGCAGTGCCGGTCCGAGCGAAGCGAACGGCTCGTCGAGCAACAACACCGGCCGGTCGCGCACCAGGACCCGAGCGAGCGCGACGCGCTGCCGCTCACCGCCGGAGAGTTCGCGCGGCAGCCGGCTTTCCTTGCCGGCAAGGCCGACGCGCTTCAGCGCTGCGGCGATTGCGGCGCGGTCAGCCTCGCTCAGCATGAGCGAAGGCGAGCGGCCGAGCCCGACATTCTGCTCGAGGGACAGATGGGCAAACAGGTTGTTTTCCTGGAACACCATCGATACCGGCCGCGCTGATGGCGGCGCAGTGCTGACGTCGGCGCCGCCGATGAGCACGCGGCCTGACCGCGGCGCCTCGAAACCGGCCACCAGATTGAGCAGCGTCGACTTTCCCGAACCGCTCGGCCCCATGATGGCGGTGATTTCCGACGCCGGGAAATCGACATCGAATATAAGCGGCGTTTCACCATAGCTGAACGAGACATTATCGAGCCGCACGGCCGCGCCTTTTTCGACCGAAATCGACCGTTCCGGGCTGATCGGCATCATGATTTCTCCCTCCTTCCCAGCCAGTCCGCGGTCAGCACAAGCGCCAGGCAGACAAGGCCGAGCAGCAGCGCCAGGCCGGCCGCATCCTCGGTGCGGTAGCTGCCCATGCGCGCCAGCAACAGATAGGGCAATGTCTGCACGGAATCGCTGCCGAACAGCGCAATGACGCCGAGATCACCGAGCGACAGCGCCATGGCGAAGGCGAAGCCGGTGGCGAGCGGCCGCCGCAGCGACGGCCAGTCGACCAGACGCAACCGGTTCCAGCCCGAGATGCCAAGCTGTGCACAGAGCCGTTCGTGGCGTTCGCTCGCCGCGTCATAGGCGGGGCGGATGGCGCGGATGGCGAACGGCATCGCCATCACCGCATTGACCACAACCACCATGACAGGGGCGATCGCAAAGACATCGCTGACGCTGCGCAGGAGCAGGAACCAGCCGGCACCGATGACGATGGGCGGCACCACCAGGACGAACCCCGCACCGGTGTCGGCCAGGTGTTCGAGCAGCGTCCGCCTGCCGGTCCGCCGGGTGAGCGCCAGCGCCCGGCGCGCCATAACCAGCGACAGCGACAACGCCAAGGAGAGCAGCGCCGATAGGAGGGAGAGCACGGCACTGGTCGCCGTCGCTTGCCGCACCGCGCTCTCGCCGGCCAGGCGGCCGAGATCGGCGCCAAGCCCGGCCGACAGCGTAGCCGCCATCGGTCCGGCGACAAACAGCAGTGCCAGCCCGATCACCAGTGCGTTCAGCACGGTCTCGGCCGCACCGGCTGAAAAATACCGGCGCGGGGCTACCGGCAGATTGGCGTCGCCGGTCATATTGGCGCCAAGCCGCGTTAGTGCCAGCACGACGACGAAGGTCAGGGCAATCTGCAACAAGGTCAGCGTCACCGCCCGCGCCGGGTCGAAGTCGAAACGCAGCGCCTGGTATATGGCAACCTCCAGCGTCGTCGCGCGCGGCCCGCCGCCGAGCGTAAGCACGATGGTGAAGGAGGTGATGCACAGCATGAAAACGAGCCCGGCAACGCCCGGCAGGGCCGCACGCAACGCCGGCCATTCGATCAGCCGGAAGGCCGGCGCAGCACCCATGCCAAGCTGGCTCGCCAGCCGCCATTGGTTAGCCGGCACCGTCTGCAACGCTTCCAGGAACAGTCGCGTTGCCAGCGGCAGGTTGAAAAAGACGTGGGCGACGAGAATACCCGATAGGCCATAGATGCCGGGCCAGTTCTGGCCGCCAATCGCACCGAGCAAGCCGGCGAAATACCCGGCGCGGCCATAGAGTGCCAAGACACCGAGTGCGGCAACAATGGCCGGCAGCGCCAGCGGCACGGCGAAAAGCTGCAGGACAAAGCCTCGCCCGAAAAACTGTGGATGCCGCGACAGCGCGCGCGCGACGAACAGCGCCGGTGCGACGGAGAGCAGGGTCGACAACAGAGCCTGCCAGAGCGTGAAGCGGGCAACACGGAGGAGATAGGAATCAAAGGCGGAGGCGGCGCCCGACAGGTCGCGCATGGCTTCGACGACGAGCCCGGCGAATGCCCCGCCGATCAGCAGCGCGATGGCGGCGAGCGCGACGATACCGGCAGCGACGCGGGTATCCGATGATGGCGCGCGTTGCACGCTAGACCACCAGATTCGAGATTCTTAGCGAGGATTGCGTTCCTTCGCGCGCCCCTCTGTCCTGCCGGACATCTCCCCCACATGGGGAGAGATTGGCAGGTTCAGCGCTCCGCTCATTCCGGCAATGTCGGAGATTGGCGAAAGCCGGCATGACGGCCAATCTCCCTCCTTGTGGGGGAGATGTCCGGCAGGACAGAGGGGGGCGCCGTAGGGCGATCATCTTTCTATCCGAGCTACTTGCTCATCACCGCCAGCCACTCGTCGACCCAGGCCTTGCGATTTGCGGCGACCTCTTCCGAGCTGAACAGCAAGGTTTTGGTCGGTTTGACGAGCTTGTCGAACGCCGGATTGAGCGGCTTGTCAGTTTTGCCGGCCGGGAACATCCAGTTGGTTTCGGGAATGACGTCCTGGAATTTCGGCCCGGTCATAAAGGCGATGAACTTTTCCGCCAGCGGGTTCTTCGCGCCCTTGGTGGTGATCCCAGCGACCTCGATCTGCAGATATTCGCCTTCCTCGAAGGACGCCGCCTGGTAGCGCGAGGTGTTTTCGGCAACCATGTGGTAGGCTGGCGAAGTGGTATAGGACAGCACCATCGGCGCCTCACCCTTGGTGAACAGGCCGTAGGCCTCGCTCCAGCCCGGCGTCACCGTCAGCACCTTTGCCTTGAGTTTGGCCCAGGCTTCCGGCGCCTTGTCGCCATAGACCGACTTGACCCACAACAGCAGGCCAAGGCCCGGCGTCGAGGTGCGTGGATCCTGGATGACGATTTTGTCGCCGGCATCGCCCTCGACCAATTCCCTGAGGCTCTTCGGCGGGCTCTTCAGTTTTTCGCTATCGTAGACGACAGCGAAATAGCCATAGTCGAACGGCACGAAGATATCGTCGCGCCAGCCGCCCGGCACACTGACGTCCGTCACGGCGCCATGCGGCGAAAACAGGCCGGTTGCCTTGGCGTCCGCCGTCAAATTGGTATCGAGGCCAAGCACGATATCGGCCTTGGTCACGGCCCCTTCCAGCTTCACACGGTTGAGCAGTGCCACGCCGTCGGCGACCGAGACGAATTCGACGACGCAGCTGCACTCGGCCTCGAAGGCCTTCTTCACCGCCGGTCCCGGACCCCAATCGGCGGTGAAGCTTTCATAGGTATAGACGGTCAGCTTATCCTGTGCCGATGCCTGCCCCGGTTGGGCAAGCGCGGATGCCGCAAGCAGGATAATCGAGACAAGAGAGTGGAAAAAACTGCGCATCGGCGCCTCCTTCGTTCGCGTTGAAAGGAATTGAGGCGTCGGGCTGTCCGAAACGTCTAATCCCTCCGCCGGTACAAACCGGATCAGGTTCAGCGGGTTGGCAGTCTTGCCTCTCAGCCGGTCCGCGAAGATCGCGTCCGGCACCCCGTTAGAGCGTTTCGACACATAGGCCCGGCCGAAGTGCTGCGCAAGCGGAAGTTTGCCGGGCATCCAAAGCGCGGCGTCCTGTTTCATCTGCCGTTTCATCTTCCGTTTCCGGGGCAGGGCTGGTAAGGGCCACGAGATATGAGCACATTCACCATCCTGCTTGGCGGCGATCTCATCCGCACGCCGCTGCTCGACCGCCAGGTCGAAGGCTCCCGCGTCATCGCTGCCGATGCCGGTATCGGCCATGCCCTTATGCTGGGCCTGATGCCGGAACTCTGGGTCGGCGATTTCGATTCCGTGCCTGCCGATTTGCCGGAGGATCTGGCCGCCGTGCCACGGCAGGTGTTTCCCGCCGAAAAGGACAAGACAGACGGTGAACTCGCTATCGCCGCCGCGCTCGAACGCGGTGCGACCAGCCTTGTGCTCGCAGGCGCCTTCGGCGGCAAACGCACCGACCACATCTTCCTGCATTTGGCGCTCAGCGTCCGGCTGGCGGAAGGCGGAACGGAAGTGCTTTTGACCAGCGGCGCACAGGAAGGCATTCCTTTGCTGCCTGGAAAGACTGGCTTCGATTATGTCGACGGTACGCTGTTTTCGGTGCTCGGCTTTTCGGATCTCGCCGGCCTGACAGTCACCGGCGCCAAATGGCCGCTCGCCCATGTCGAGGTTGCCTTCGGCTCGTCGCTGACCATTTCCAACGAGGTCAAGGGCCGGCTGGAAATCGCGCTGGCCAGCGGCCGCGCGCTGCTGCTCGCGCATCCTTTTCCCCTACCTGAAAGCTGACATGGCGCCGCCGCTTCTCAATCTCGACGGGATAAAGCTGACCTTTGGCGGCGCGCCGCTGCTCGACGGTGCCGCCCTGACGGCGTCAGCTGGCGACAAGATCGCCCTGGTCGGGCGCAACGGCTCTGGCAAGTCGACGCTCCTCAAGATCGCTGCCGGGCTGATCGAACCGCAGGACGGCGAAGTCTTCCGCCAGCCTTCGGCGACGGTGCGCTATTTGCCGCAAATGCCCGACATGGACGGTTTTGCGACCGTTCGCGCCTATGTCGAGGCGGGGCTCGGGCCCGCCGATGATCCCTACCGCGCCACCTATCTGATGGAGCATCTCGGCCTGACCGGCGAGGAACGGCCGAACGACCTCTCCGGGGGCGAGGCGCGGCGCGCGGCACTCGCCCGCGTCATGGCGCCCGAGCCCGACATTCTTCTCCTCGATGAACCGACCAATCATCTTGACCTTTCGGTTATCGAATGGCTGGAGGAGGAGCTTGCCCGCACCTCCTCGGCCCTGGTCGTCATCTCGCATGACCGCCGTTTTCTCGAACGCGTGTCACGCGCCACAATTTGGCTCGACCGCGGCCAGACCCGCCGTCTCGATAAGGGCTTTGCCTATTTCGAGGAATGGCGCGACACGGTGTTGGAGGAGGAAGAGCGCGAGCAGCACAAGCTCGGCCGCCAGATCGTGCGCGAGGAGCACTGGCTGCGCTATGGCGTGACGGCAAGGCGCAAGCGCAACATGCGCCGGCTCGGTGAGTTGCAGACCATGCGCCAGCGCTTTCGCGGTCATCGTGGCGCCGAGGGTGCGGCGACGATGACAGCCAGCGACGCCGCCGAATCCGGCAAGCTGGTGATTGAGGCCAAGAACATCGAGAAGAGCTTTGGCGATCTGACCGTGGTCAAGGGATTCTCGACACGCATCCAGCGCGGCGATCGCGTCGGTCTGGTCGGGCCGAACGGCGCCGGCAAGACGACGCTATTGAAGATGCTGACCGGCGAATTGAAGCCGGACGCAGGCACGGTGCGGCTCGGCACCAACCTGGAGATCGCCACGCTCGACCAGAAGCGCGAGGCCGTCGATCCGCAGGAGACACTGGCGCAGTATCTCACCGACGGACGCGGCGAGAACCTTGTCATCAATGGCGAGCAGCGCCACGTCGTGTCCTACATGAAGGACTTCCTGTTCAAGCCGGAACAGGCGCGCACGCCGGTGCGCGAGCTTTCGGGCGGCGAGCGGGCACGGCTGATCCTCGCCCGCGTTTTGGCGCGGCCGGCAAACCTGCTTGTGCTCGACGAGCCGACCAACGATCTCGACATGGAGACGCTGGAGCTGCTGCAGGAACTGGTCGCCGGCTTTGCCGGCACGGTGATCCTGGTCAGCCACGATCGCGATTTCCTCGACCGCACGGTGACCAGCATCATCGCGCCGGATGGCGACGGCCGCTGGATCGAATATGCCGGCGGCTATTCCGATATGCTGGCGCAGCGCGGCGGCACCAGGCTGGACGACCGCAAGGCGCGGCCGAAGGCAGAGACCGGCGAGGCGACGGCGGCAAGCAGGAGCGAAGCGGCCGCTAGCAGGGGCCCGGCCAAGAAACTGTCGTTCAAGCAGAAATTCGCGCTGGAAACCTTACCCAAGAAGATCGAGGCGGTGTCGGCCTCGATCTCGCGGCTGGAGAACAACATCGCCGATCCGGCCTATTATGAGCGCGACCCGGCGTCGTTCCAGAAGACGATTGCCGCGCTCGACAAGGAGCGCGCCACGCTGGAAGCGCTCGAAGAGGAATGGCTGGAACTCGAGATGCTGCGCGAAGAGATGGAGGGGTGAGAGGTTGAATGCACGCTCATATGCGCCTACATTATGCGCATAAATGGGAGCGGCTCCATGCCTCGCTCGAATCCAAAAACCCAAAGAAAGTCGGTTAATACATCGATCGACTCCGGATTGATCGAGGATGCCAAGGCGTTGGGCATCAATATATCCCGCGCTGCAGAAGAGGGCATCGCCAAGGCGATTTCGGCCGAAAAAACCCGGCGATGGCAGGAGGAAAACAAGGAAGCGATCGAGAGTTCCAACGACTATGTCAGGCGCAACGGCTTGCCTCTGGCCAAGCACCGGCTGTTTTGATGGCGCGTTATGATTTCTACCAGATTGCCGAAGGCGACGGTTATCTTCTCGATGTCCAGTCCGACCTTCTGGGACGGCTCGACACCAAGGTAGTCGTCCCGCTGATGCCAGCCATGAAGGCCCCAGTGCCCGGCCGCCGGCTAAATCCTATCTTCACCATCAACGGCAAGGACCATGTCATGGTCACTCAATTCATGTCAGCCTTGATGACATCTGAATTGCCCATTGCCGAAGGAAACCTTTCTCGCCATCACGACGACATCGTGAGCGCACTCTACATGTTGTTCCAAGGCTTCTGAGCCAAAGAGGGGTTGGGCTGGTGAGCGGCCTCAACCCGCTGTCTTTGTCTGCCAGGCCTTCAGCGCCTCGTCGAACACCTTCTCGCCCGGAATGCCCTTTTCCATCGTCAGCAGCGCCCGCCGCCCGGTCTTGTAGACGACCGGCACGTCGATCCAGTCCTGGCCCCTGAGCAAGGTCAGATTGGCGTCTTCATCTGCCTTGGTATCGTTGAGCGCAACCAGGAAGAAACCGTCGGCGATCTTGGCCGGGATGCCGATCAGCGGGCTGCCGGCATCCTGCTCGGAGCCCTTCATGGCGACACGCAGGATGTTGTCGACGCCGCCGCCCTCGAAGCCGTCAGGCGTCAGGAAGATCATCTCGATGATATGGCTGGCCGGCAGCGTCTGGTCGGTGTTGCGGCGGATCGTCATGCGCAACTGGATATCCTTGCCTGGAATGGTCGCCTCGGCGCGGATCGCCGGCTCGGGCGGCAGGTCGCCGCCGGGCGATTCCTGCACCAGCGACCAGACGATATTGCCGGGCTCGGCCGAGCCTTGAGCGGTGCTGGTGCGCTCCTCGTAGAAGATCGCCTTCTGGCCGACGGCCAGCGCGGCTTCCGGCGGAACTACCGTCGGTGCCGCTGCCGTCACGGGCGGTGGGGCGGCCGCTGCAGGCGCTGGCGGGGCAGCTGCAGCATCGGCCGGCGCTGCCGCTCCGTTGGCGGGCGGCGTTGCGGGAGTTGGTGCACCGGACTCGTCGACTGCTGGAGCATTGGCCGTGGCTTGCGCGTCTGCGGGCGCGGCCGGTGCCGGCGCGGCGGGTACCGGGCTGGTCGGCGTTTGTGCGGCCGACGGCGGCGTGGTCAGCGCGGCGACGGATTCGCCTTCGCCGATGCCCGCCTGCCCGGCCGCGGGGCCGGGATCGACCTCGTGGCCTTCGGGCGTCAGGCGCTGCGTGAACTTCGCGCCTTCGCCGGCCTCCGTCGGAGGCGCGGCGGCCGGGACGGCCGCATCGGCCACCGGCTTGGCCGGGGCTGGCTTTACTAGCGGTTCGGTGGCGACGGTTTTGGTCCCGTCGAGGCCGAGCATGCTGCCGAACGCTTCCTTGTTCAGCCACATGCCGTAACCGCCACCGGCAATGACCAGCAAGGCGACGGCAGCGGCAATCACACCGCCATAGCTGCGCCTGCGCTCGGCAGGATGGAGCCGCTGGAACCTGTCCTCCGCGGGGTCGCCGTCGTTGGAAAAGTCATCGCCCCGAAAAACCCCGTCTTGGTCATCGGCTGTCGGAAGATCCATGTCGGACGGCGGCGGACCAGCGCGCTCCTGAGAAAGAGCGACGGGCTGCGGCTTTTGCCAGTTCGACGCCGCCTTGGCGGGCGTGGGCTGCCATGCCGGCCCAGTCTGTGCCGGCCCAGTCTGTGCCGGCCCGGTCTTTGCCGGCTCGGTCTTGGCCGGCTCGGTTTTGGCCGGCTGGCGGACATGGCTGGGCTGGTTCTTGTTGCGGTCGATGGAGGAGAAGATGTCCTCCAGCTCCGCCAGCGGATCGGATGCCGGCGCCGGTTTGCCATACTCTCGCTCAATGCTTGCGATGGCATCTTCGAGTGCACGCTTCTGCCTGGCGACGTCCGACGGCGCAAGCGGTGGATCGCGTTCGGCAATCTTCTTTGCAATCGTCGAACGGGCCTTGTCGTAGACCCTGGCGCGCACCTCCGCCGACGGCTCGCCGAGATTGTCGAGCGTCTTTTTCAGAACAGAAACAAAATCTACCATGCTTCAGTCGACCTGCATTTTGTTTCTGGGCCGGCCCCCGCAAATCAGCCGCAATGCCCGGAAAGGCTGAGAAACTAGTCTTGAAACGGATCGGTCACAAGTATCGTGTCGTCCCGTTCAGGGCTGGTGGAAAGGAGTGCGACCGGCGCGCCGATCAGCTCTTCGATGTAGCGGACGTACTTCACCGCCTGGGCCGGCAGGTCGTTCCAGCTGCGCGCGCCGGCGGTGGTGCCTTTCCACCCCTCCAGCGTCTCGTAGACCGGTTCGACGCGCGCCTGCGCGCCCTGGCTGGCCGGCAGGTAATCGATCGCCTCGCCGTCGAGGCGGTAGCCGGTGCAGACCTTGATCTCGTCCAGCCCATCGAGCACATCGAGCTTGGTCAGCGCAATGCCCTTGATGCCGTTGACGGCGACAGCCTGGCGGACCAGCACGGCATCGAACCAGCCGCAGCGGCGCTTGCGGCCGGTGACGACGCCGAATTCATGGCCGCGCGTGCCCAGGAACTCGCCGATCTCGTTCTTCTGTTCGGTTGGAAACGGGCCTTCGCCAACGCGCGTCGTGTAGGCCTTGGTGATGCCGAGCACATAGCCGATGGCGCCCGGGCCGACGCCGGATCCAGCGGCGGCCTGGCCGGCAACCGTATTGGAGGAGGTAACGAACGGATAGGTGCCATGGTCGATGTCGAGCAGCGTGCCTTGCGCGCCTTCGAACAGGATGCGCTCGCCGGCGCGGCGCTTGTCATCGAGGATTTTCCAGACCCGGTCCATATAGGGCAGAATCTCGTCGGCGACCGAGATCAGCTCGCTCATGATCGCCTCATGCGTGACCTCGGCATGGCCGAGCCCACGGCGCAGCGCATTGTGGTGCGTCAGCAGCCTGTCGACCTTCAAGGGCAGCGTTTCCAAATCCGCCAAATCCATCACCCTGACCGCGCGTCGGCCCACCTTGTCTTCGTAGGCCGGACCGATGCCGCGACGGGTCGTGCCAATCTTCGTTCCGGAATTGGAAGCGGCGTCCTCGCGAAATCCGTCCAGCTCCCGGTGCAGCGACAGGATAAGCGCGGTGTTTTCGGCTATTTTCAGGCGGTCCGGCGTCACCTCGACGCCCTGCGCCTTCAATTTCGCCACCTCCGCGACGAAAGCGTGCGGATCGAAGACCACGCCATTGCCGATGATCGACAGCTTGCCTTGCCGCACCACGCCGGACGGCAGCAGCGACAGCTTGTAGACCTTGCCATCGACGACCAGCGTATGGCCGGCATTGTGGCCGCCCTGGAAGCGCACGACAACGTCGGCGCGCTCGGACAACCAGTCGACGATCTTGCCTTTGCCCTCATCGCCCCATTGCGAGCCGACGACCACCACATTGGCCATGCTTCTTTTCCCTTGAGATGCCGCGCCAGGCAGCTTGAAACGGTTCGAAACGACAGGCCTCTATAGCGTCAAGACCGGGCGAGCGCGACCATTCTTTGCCGCCCAAAACGCTCCGAGGCACAACAATTTTCGCCTTTGACATCATTTACTTGCGCGAGCTGCCGCAATAGGCCCGCATCGACCGCGCATTTCTCTCCGCCTGGCCGGGACTTCACGATGCATCGAGCCGCCTATCTGTTCCTGCTGTTCACCACCTTGCTGTGGGGCGGCAACTCCGTGGCGGGGAAGCTGGCGGTCGGTCATATCTCGCCGATGACGCTGGTCTTCCTGCGTTGGCTGCTGGCGGTTCTGATCTTGCTGCCGATCGGCTGGGCAACGCTGCGCCAAGATTGGCCGGTGGTGCGCAGGCACTGGTTGCTGCTTGGCGGACTCGGCGCTTGCGGCTTCGCCTTCTTCAACACGATCTTCTACACGGCGCTTAACTACACCACGGCAATCAACGTCTCGATCGAGCAGGCGGCGATCCCGATCGTCATCATCATCGCCAATTTCGTGTTCTTTCGCCTGCGCGTCAACGGCGTGCAGATCATCGGCGTCGTGCTGACCATCGCCGGCGTCGCGGTGACGGCGAGCCATGGCGATCCACGCCAGCTTCTCAGGCTGGATCTCAACTTCGGCGACGCCATCATGCTGATCGCCGTACTTTGCTACTCCTTCTATTCGGTGGGGTTGCGGCTGAAGCCAGTCATCCGCTGGCAGAGCCTGATGCTGGCGCTGTCGGTTGCCGCACTCATCACATCGCTGCCTTTCTTCCTGTGGGAGATTGCCGTCGGCAAGGTCATCGTCCCCGATGCGCGCGGCTGGGCGGTCGCGTTCTATACCGCCATCGGTGCCTCGGTCATATCGCAGATCTTCTATATCAGGGGCAACGAGCTGATCGGCGCGAACCGGGCCGGCCTGTTCATCAACCTGGTGCCGATCTTCGGTACGCTTCTGTCGGTGCTGATCGTCGGCGAGACATTCCAGCTCTATCAGGCGCTGGCGCTCGCGCTGGTGCTCAGCGGCATCAGCCTCGCCGAATACAGCGGACGGAAGATGGCGATATCCGCCGCTGAATGAAGTCGCTTGCCGCGACGTTTCACTGCGGTCCATCAACGACCGTGGAAGCGCCCCGCGTGCTGCTGCACACGGGGCGACCGAATTTCAGGCCACGCCGACGTCGAAGTGCAGCCGCTTGGCGGAGTCGATCGACTTGTGCGAGCGCACCTGCGCCAACACGTTTTCCGGGAATGGCGCATCGAGATAGAGCAATGCGATGGCATCGCCGCCCGGCCGGTTGCGGCCGAGCTGGAAATTGGCGATGTTGACGCCGTTCTCGCCGCAGACCGTGCCGAGCAGGCCGATGA
Source organism: Mesorhizobium sp. M1423 (assembly GCF_040317575.1). Classification (NCBI taxonomy): domain Bacteria; kingdom Pseudomonadati; phylum Pseudomonadota; class Alphaproteobacteria; order Hyphomicrobiales; family Phyllobacteriaceae; genus Mesorhizobium; species Mesorhizobium sp. M1423. Next base: position 358,451 of record NZ_JAMYKU010000001.1, on the reverse strand, counting down.
TCCCAGGCGCATCGGCATTCGTCGTGTAGAGCATGTGCTGGCCGACCTCGGCGTCGAGATTGATGCCCTTGATCTGGATGAAGCGCGGCTTGCCGTCCGAAAAACAGGTGCCGGCGATCGAGCGCGTCCTGTGCTCGGTCTTGACCGTCAGCTTGATGTAACCGTCGAACACGCCGGATTTGTCGCGCTTGACCTCGGCGACGATGATGCCGCGCTCCTTCACCATGATCGGCGCCGACACCATGTTGACGTCGGAGACCTGCGGCCGGATCAGCCCGGCAAGGGTGGCGCTGATCAGCGCGCGCGTGTTCATCGTCGCGGTCGAGCCGTCGAACAGTATCTCGACCTCCTTGATTGGATCCTCGGTGACCTGGCCGACAAAGGCGCCGAGCACTTCGGCAAGCTTGACGAAAGGTTTCAGCCGCGGCGCCTCTTCGGCGGTGATCGACGGCATGTTGATGGCGTTGGAAACGGCGCCCTTGATCAGATAGTCGGACATCTGCTCGGCGACATGAAGGGCGACATTCTCCTGCGCTTCGGTGGTCGACGCGCCGAGATGCGGCGTCGCCACGACATTCTCCATGCCGAACAGTTCATTATACTCCGCCGGTTCGACCTCGAACACGTCGATGCCGGCGCCTGCCACCTTGCCGCTTTTCAGTGCCGCGATCAGGTCGGCCTCGACGACCAGCCCGCCGCGCGCGCAATTGATGATGCGCACACCGGTCTTCATTTTGGCGATCGCCGCGGCGTCGATGATGTTGCGCGTCTTGTCGGTGAGCGGTGTGTGCAGCGTGATGAAGTCGGCGCGGGCGAACAGCTCGTCGAGCTCGACCTTTTCGACGCCGAGCTCCTCGGCGCGGCTGTCCGACAGGAACGGATCGAAGGCGATGACATGCATCTTCAGGCCGACGCCGCGCGTAGCGACGATCGAGCCAATATTGCCGCAGCCGATGATGCCCAGCGTCTTGCCGGTGATCTCGACACCCATGAAGCGGTTCTTTTCCCATTTGCCGGCATGGGTCGAGGCGTTGGCCTCCGGTATCTGGCGGGCCAACGCGAAGATCATGGCGATCGCATGCTCGGCGGTGGTGATCGAATTGCCGAAGGGCGTGTTCATCACGATGATGCCCTTCCGGCTCGCCGCCGGGATGTCGACATTGTCGACGCCGATGCCGGCGCGGCCCACGACCTTCAGCCTGGTCGCGGCGTTGATCAGCTTCTCCGTGACCTTTGTCGCCGAGCGGATGGCCAGCCCATCATACTGGTCGATCACCTCGAGCAGTTTTTCCTTATCCTTGCCGAGATCCGGCAAATAGTCGACGTCGATGCCGCGATCCCTGAAGATCTGCACGGCGGTGGTGGAAAGTTTATCCGAGACGAGAACGCGAGGCATTGGCTTGGTCCTTTGCGATTGGCGTCCCTCCTTGAGGGGAGGGTCGGCGCGAAGCGCCGGGGTGGGGTCGGTGCGGCCGGATGCGGCCGAATCTTTCTGGATGGTGGATCGTTGAGCTCGTGCCGTTGAGCGGGTGGAGGCGACCCCACCCGGCCCTTCGGGCCACCCTCCCCTCGAGGGGGAGGGATCAGGCCGCCGCTTTGAGCGACGCCTTTTGCGCGGCAAAGGCCCAGTCCAGCCAAGGCAGCAGCGCCTCGAGGTCGGAGGCCTCGACCGTCGCGCCGCACCAGATGCGCAGGCCGGGCGGGGCGTCGCGATAGGCGCCGATGTCATAGGCGACGCCTTCCTTGTCGAGCACCGAGACAATTGCCTTGGCGAACGCGGCCTGTCCGTTGGCGTCGAGTGCCGCGACATCCGGATCGGTGAAGGAAAGGCATACCGATGTGTTCGAGCGCGTCGCCGGGTCGGCTGCAAGATGGCCGAGCCAGGAAGATTTCCGGACAAAGCCATCGAGCACGGCGGCATTGGCGTCGGCACGGGCGATCAGCGCATCGAGGCCGCCGATCGACTTCGCCCAATGCAGCGCATCGAGATAGTCCTCGACGCACAGCATCGACGGCGTGTTGATAGTCTCGCCCTTGAAGATGCCCTCGATCAGCTTACCGCCGGAAGTGAGGCGGAAGATCTTCGGCAGTGGCCAGGCCGGCTTGTAGCTTTCCAGGCGTTCGACGGCGCGCGGGCTGAGGATCAGCATGCCATGCGCGCCCTCACCGCCCAGCACCTTCTGCCAGGAGAAGGTGACGACGTCGAGTTTCTGAAAATCGAGCTTTTGCGCAAAGGCCGCCGAAGTGGCGTCGCAAATGGTCAGGCCCTTGCGGGTGGCCGGGATGAAATCGCCGTTCGGCACGCGCACGCCCGACGTCGTGCCGTTCCAGGTGAAGACCACGTCGCGGTCGAAGTCTATTTTGGTCAGGTCGGGCAGTGCCCCGTAGTCGGCCTCTAACCTGCGCACATCGGCAAGCCTCAGCTGCTTGACCACATCGGTGACCCAGCCGGAGCCGAAGCTCTCCCAGGCGACCATGTCGACGCCGCGTTCGCCGAGCAGCGACCACAGCGCCATTTCGACCGCGCCGGTGTCCGAGGCCGGCACGATGCCGATGCGATAGTCTGCCGGAACCTGGAGGATTTCCCGCGTCAGATCGATCGCTTGTTCGAGCTTGGTCTTGCCGATCTTGGCACGGTGCGAGCGCCCGAGCGCGGCATTTTTGAGCGCCTCGACCGACCAGCCGGGGCGTTTTGCACAGGGACCTGAGGAAAAATTGGGATTTGCCGGACGGAATCCGGGCTTCGTATGCGTCGTCATCGTGGTCTATCCTTCCAGATAGTGGCCCCTCGTTGGGGAGGGGTGGCCCACGAACGGCGATATGCGTTCAGGCTTTCGGCGTCAAGGGGAAAGTTTTTGTCGCTGTCAGGATATTGCCAGCGCCCGGGGCAAAAATGCGAACGGCGGGCCTACGACCCGCCATTGTTAACGCCTCGGCTTCGATCGAGCCTACCAGAGGTCGTAGCGTAGTCCGACTTTGACTTGATGATTGTTGATTCCTTTGCGGATCGGAAAAGAAGTCAGGCTCTCCGCAGTCACATATTCGGCGTCTGGCGCGGAAAAATACTGATAGCCCAGATCGACTGAGACGTTCTTGGACACTTGGTAGGCAAGGCCGGCATTCAGCGTGTAGGCGAAGGAGTATTGGGTCTTGTTGTCACGCAGGACGAAATCGTCGGCGGGGTTGGCGTTGTCCGTGAAGTAGCTCGCCGAGAGGCGACGCTTGCTCTGGACGACACCGATACCAGCGCCGAGATAAGGTGTGATTCCGACATAGGTGCCAAGGTCGACATAGCCATTGAGTATGCCTGAGAAGGCATAGTTCTTCAGGGTCGCCGATGCCACCGTCGTTCCGTCGTTATAGCCGACGTCGATCTTGTTGCCGGGAAGATAGCCGACATTGAGATCGGCCCGCAGATAGTCGTTGAAATGGTAGCCGAAGCCTATGCTGGCGAAGATGGGATCTTCCTTTTCGTCGAAGCTCGCGGGCGTGAAGGCGAAATCCTCATCCTTGAAGCTCTTCTGCACCAGATAGGAGACATCGCCGCGCAGATACCATCCCGAGCCAACCTCGACCGGTACATAGTCGGGCGCCTGGTCGACATAGACCGGCGGATCGTAATCGGCGCCAAGCGCCGGCGTGAGCGGCATCAGGACGACTGCTGCAAGCGCCAGCACTACAGGCGATTTGAATGTCATGGTCCCCGGCTCCCGACTTGGCGCATTCGCGATCGCGCGCGCCGTTTCAGAGAGCATTGTTAACCATAGTGGTTAAGTGCGGGTTAAGGATAACAAGGCGTTAGCAATTGATTTGATCCGTTTTCGCTCCTCGAGCTGGACGGCATTACAGAGCAACGCAGCATCTTTAGGCAGCCAAACGAAAACCGCCCGGTATCAGCCGGGCGGTCGACGAATTCCTTGATTTCGAAGCGACTACTTGGTGTAGACGGGCTCGGGTTCCGGAACATAGGGCTCCGGGGGCGGAGCGCAGTCCGACCTGCCGAACTGGTAGCGCAGGCCGCCGCGCACTTCGTGCACGTTGATGCCTCGGTCATAGCCTGGGCCGACATTGCTATCTGAAGCATAGTCGAACATCTTGCCGCCATTGATGTGGCTGAAGCGGTAGCCGACATCGAGCTTGACGCGGTCGGTCAGGCAGTAGGATGCGCCCGCCATCGCAGCATATGCAAAACGCCAGCCCTTACCGCCATGATGCTCGAACTCGCCGTCGTCATCGACGTTGTGCAGTTCATCCCACTTGACCCAGGCGCCGCCGATGCCCGCTCCGACATAAGGTGTGACGCCATGCCAGGTGCCGATATCGACATAGGCGTTGGCCAAGAGCAGCAGCGCCGAATAGGACGAGGTGTCGACGGATGTGCAAGGGGTTTGTAATACGCCGCAGAAGCCGTTGGTCGAGCCGCGGAATTTGGATTTGCTCATCCAGTCCAAGGTGAGATCGGTACGGAAATGCTCGTCGATCTGGTAACCAACACCGGCGCCGGCCGAGAAGGCGCCATCCAGCTTGCCTGTATCGAACTTGCCGGGATTCTGGGGCGCTACACCGTAGGTGATATAGTCGCCACCGCGAAACTTCGACCAGTGATAGTCGATATCGCCGCGGATATACCAGCCGCCATACTCGGCCGGCGGCTCGTAGGCGATCGGTGGCGGCGCCTCCTCGACCACCGGCGGCTCGACGAAATCGGCGGCGAATGCCGGCCCGACGCCGGCAAACAGCGCGGCCAGGAGAGCCATTCTTGCTGTGTTGAACATGCTTATCACCCCTGAGAACCCTCGAACGGCGAACGCGCCCGAAATATGATTGACCTCAGTTGTGGATAATGAATCGGAAAGGTTAAAAGGCGTTTAACCGTATCGATTAACCACGAATCTCTAAAATCCGAGGATTCTGGGCGGCCGTTGCTGTTGCAGGACTGACAGGCGATCCAACAAAAAGCCCGCCGGCAAGGGCGGGCTTTTTGAACTGATATTGGAGGGAGATCAGGCGGCGCTGCGCGTTTCCGAAATGACCTCGACGATGTCGTTGACCACGGACTCGACAAGCTGCGGGTCGTCGCCCTCCGCCATGACACGGATGAGCGGCTCCGTGCCGGATGGCCGGATGACCAAGCGCCCGGCCTTGCCGAGGCGATGGCGCGCATCTTCGATCGCTGCCTTGACCGGCGCCTCCTCCAGCGGCTTGCCGCCGGAAATATGCACGTTCTTCAACAGCTGCGGCACCGGCTCGAACTTCTTCGACAATTCGCTGACCGGCCGGTTCTGCCGCTTGATGCAGGCGAGCACCTGGAGCGCCGAGACGAGGCCGTCGCCGGTAGTCGAGAAATCGGACAGCACGATGTGGCCCGACTGTTCGCCGCCGACATTGAGCCCATGGGCACGCATGTGCTCGACGACATAGCGGTCGCCGACCTTGGTGCGATGCAACTGCAGGTTCATGTCGCCGAGGAAGCGTTCGAGGCCGAGATTGGACATCACCGTCGAGACGACGCCGCCGCCGGCCAGCCGCCCGCTCTGATGCCAGGATTCGGCGATCAGCGCCATGATCTGGTCGCCATCGACGATCGCGCCGTTCTCGTCGACAATGACGACGCGGTCGGCATCGCCGTCGAGCGCTATACCGATATCGGCGCGCACCTCGTGCACCTTCTTTTGCAGGCCGGCCGGATGAGTCGAGCCGCATTCCTTGTTGATGTTGAAGCCGTTAGGCTCGACATTGATGGCAACGACCTCGGCGCCGAGTTCCCATAGCGCGTCGGGCGCCACCTTGTAGGCGGCGCCATTGGCGCAATCGACGACGATGCGCAGGCCCGACAGCGACATCGAGCGCGGCAGCGTGCGCTTGGCGAATTCAATATAGCGGTCATGCACGCCGTCGACGCGTTTGGCGCGGCCGAGCCCATCAGAATCGGCAAGCGCCAGTTCGATATCCTTGTCGAGCATCCCCTCGATACGCTCCTCGATCTCATCGGACAGCTTGTAGCCATCGGGGCCGAACAGCTTGATGCCATTGTCGTAATAGGGGTTGTGCGAGGCAGAGATCATCACCCCTATATCAGCGCGCAGCGAGCGCACCAGCATTGCAACCGCTGGCGTCGGGATCGGGCCGAGCAGGAAGACATCCATGCCGGCGGCGCACAGGCCGGACACCATCGCGTTCTCGATCATGTAGCCGGAAAGCCTGGTATCCTTGCCGAGCACGACGCGGTGGCGGTGGCTGCCGCGCTGGAACGAGAGGCCGGCGGCCATGCCGACCCTCATGGCGACCTCCGCCGTCATTGGAAACTTGTTGGCGCGCCCACGAATGCCGTCCGTGCCGAAATAATGTCCTGCCATGCTAGCCAGCTTCCCGATGGTTCTTTCCGAGCATCTCATGCCATAAAATCGGCCGAGCTCTGTCATCACATTGTATGATTATGGACGACCAATCCTTAGAAAATTGTTGTCTTGTGTGTTTTGCGTCACGCTAGTGTGTTGATTTTCAAGTTTCGAGCCCTTGTTGCGGCAGCAGCATCAGAAACGTCAACCTCAAACCTCATCTGGATCCTTTGGTTTGTGGCAGTGTGGCCTTGAACCTGAATCCGCATCGCGCTGCTTCAGACAGAGGTAGGCTCAGGTCCGTCGCACCCGCCGATTTGACTGGCTGTCATGCGACGCAGTGTCCTCGCTGGGAACGAGCCATATGCGCGCTCTCCGTGCAATGCACCCGGACGAACTTGGCTGGGAAACAGTCCCGGCAACGAATTCATCACCTTAAAGAAAAGAATGCACTTCTAAATTGTCTCTACGCTACTTAGCATCTGGCGCAACCAGCCGTTGAGCGCTATTGCTGCACTGGGACATATCATGAACCGCCATAGGGAGAAAACGCATGCTCATCCATCGACTTGCCACTTTGACGGGTCTTGCCGTCGCGACCTTATTCCTGGCGGCGCCTGCCAATGCGCTGACCATGGCCGAGTGCAGCACCAAGTATAACGCGGCCAAGGACGCGGGAACGCTTGGCGGGCAGAACTGGAACCAGTTCCGCAAGGCCCAATGCGGCACCGATGCCACCGCCGCTACGACCGATCCCGCCCCAGCCAAAGCCACGGCCAAGGCCGCCGACACCACCAAGGCAGCCGCCGGCGACGATGCGGCGCCTGGGCTGACGGCGAAGGAGTGCAGCACCAAGTACCAGGCGGCAAAAGCCGCCGGCACGCTGAACGGCATGAAGTGGAACGATTTCCGCAAGACCCAGTGCGCCGCCGACGCGACGGCAGCCGCACAACCCGCCGCCACGACCAAGGCTGCGGCAGCCACCGCCGACGACGCTGCGCCGGGCCTGACGGCCAAGGAATGCAGCACCAAATACCAGGCCGCCAAGGCTGCCGGCACGCTCAACGGCATGAAATGGAACGATTTCCGCAAGAGTGAATGCGCCGCCGGCGCAACTGCAGCGGCACAACCTGCCGCGGCACCTGCCAAGGCGACGACAGCTGCCGCGACCGATACCGGCAAAGGCCTCAGCATGGCTGATTGCAGCGCCAAATATCAGGCCGCCAAGTCCGGCAATACTTTGAACGGTATGAAGTGGAACGACTTCCGCAAGAGCCAATGCGGCGCCGGCGCAGCCGACGACGACGACACCCTGCCGGCTCCCGATGCGAAGTACACCGGCGATCCGCAAGCGCCGACCATCACCGCCCCCCAGGGCGTGAAATTCCCGACGGCGATCTCCAAGAAATACGCTACCGAGACCCCGGCCAAGGGCCGCATGCACACCTGCCTCGACCTGTATTACGCCAACAAGGACGCCAACACGCTGGGCGGCCTCAGGTGGATCCAGAAGGGCGGCGGCTTCTACAGCCTCTGCAACGCCAAGCTGAAGAGCTGACCAGCGCCATCATCCGACGACATGAGCCCGCGAGCCGCAAGGTTCGCGGGCTTTTTTGTTGCTGCATGCTGCCGCGCGTTCCGAAGAGGCGGCATCCGCGCGCAGTCGGCCGCCGCTCTAGCGATCTCCCCCTCGTGGGGGAGATGTCCGGCAGGACCCGGCAGGACAGAGAGGGGCGCTGTCCCGCCGACATCGATGGTCGGCAGCACGCGCCACGTTTGGTCGAAGGAGCCTGAAACAAAAAACCCGCCTCGGCGGGCGGGTCGTTGGAGCCAATTGGCACCATACGCAAATTAGTAGCATAGCTGCCGGCACAAAGCAAGAACAAAATGTGGCGCCGTCGGCAAAAAACTGCGAATTTCCTTCACCGGCGCGCCTTGTCGATCTTCCCGAAGTCGTCAACGAGGACGATAGAAGGCCGCGTTCCTTCGCGCCCCTCTCTGTCCTGCCGGACATCTCCCCCGCGAGGGGGGAGATTGGCCGTCATCGTCACTTTCGCCAATTTCCAGCGATGCAGGAAGGGTCGCATTCCCCAAAGAAAAACGCCGCGGTCAGAGCCGCGGCGTTTCGAAGTCGATCTCTCCTGGGCCGGAGCCTAGCTTGACGGCTGGGGTTCCATACCGCCTTCGGGCTCGGGGCCCTTCTTGCGGCGGCCGGACTTCGGCACGGCCGAGCCGCGGCTCGGCGGTGTGTCGTCGCCGAGGTCGCGTGCGGGCTTATTGCCGGCGATCAGCTGCTTGATCTCCTCGCCGGACAGCGTCTCGTATTCGAGCAGGCCTTGCGCCAGCGCGATCCATTCCTTCTTCTTCTTGGTCAGGATGGACCTTGCCGTCGAATAGGCCTCGTCGATCAGCCGGCGCACTTCGGCGTCGATGATCTGCGCCGTCTCTTCCGAGATATTCTGCGTGCGCGCCACCGAATGGCCGAGGAACACCTCCTCCTGGTTGTCGCCATAGGCGACATGGCCGAGCTTGTCGGAGAAGCCCCAGCGCGTCACCATGGCGCGCGCCAGCTTGGTCGCCTGCTCGATATCGGAGGAGGCGCCTGAGGTGATGTTCTCCTTGCCGAACTTGAACTCCTCGGCGACACGGCCGCCCATCATGATGGCGAGGCGCGAGATCATGTATTTGTAGCTCATCGAATAGCGGTCGCCTTCCGGCAGCTGCATGACCATGCCGAGTGCCCGGCCGCGCGGGATGATGGTCGCCTTGTGCAGCGGATCGGCCGACGGCACATTGAGCGCCAGGATGGCGTGGCCGGCCTCGTGATAGGCTGTCAGCTCCTTCTCAGCCTGCGTCATCGCCGACGAGCGGCGCTCGGCGCCCATCATGATCTTGTCCTTGGCGTCCTCGAATTCGGCCATGGTGACGAGGCGTTTGTTGCGCCGCGCCGCCATCAGGGCGGACTCGTTGACCAGGTTCATCAGGTCGGCGCCGGAAAAGCCCGGCGTGCCGCGTGCGATCACCTTGAGGTCGACATTGGGCGCCAGCGGCACGTTGCGCACATGCACCTTCAGGATCTTCTCGCGGCCGACGATGTCGGGATTCGGCACCACCACCTGGCGATCGAAGCGGCCCGGCCTGAGCAGCGCCGGATCGAGCACGTCGGGCCGGTTGGTGGCGGCGATCAGGATGATGCTTTCGTTGGATTCGAAGCCATCCATCTCGACCAGCAGCTGGTTCAGCGTCTGCTCGCGCTCGTCATTGCCGCCGCCGAGGCCGGCACCGCGATGGCGGCCGACGGCGTCGATTTCGTCGATGAAGATGATGCAAGGGGCGTTCTTCTTGGCCTGGTCGAACATGTCGCGGACGCGGCTTGCGCCGACGCCGACGAACATCTCGACGAAGTCCGAGCCGGAAATGGTGAAGAACGGCACGTTGGCTTCACCGGCGACCGAGCGGGCGAGCAGCGTCTTGCCGGTTCCGGGAGGACCGACGAGCAGCACGCCGCGCGGGATCTTGCCGCCGAGCCGCTGGAATTTCTGCGGGTCGCGCAGGAACTCGACGATCTCTTCCAGATCTTCCTTGGCTTCGTCGACGCCGGCGACGTCCTGGAAGGTGACGCGGCCATGCGCTTCGGTCAACAGCTTCGCCTTCGACTTGCCGAAGCCCATGGCGCGGCCGGAACCGGACTGCATCTGGCGCATGAAGAATATCCAGACGCCGAGGATGAGGATCATCGGCAGCCAGGAGATCAGGGTGCCGAACAGCGAATTGGAGCCGTCGGATTCAGGACGCGCATTAATGGTGACGTTCTTGTCCTGCAACCGCGAAACCAGCGACGGGTCCCCAGGCGAATAGGTCTGGAAGCCGTTGGAGCTGTCCGTGTAGTTGCCGGAGATACGGGCGCCGGCGATGGTCACCGACTTGATCCGTCCCGCCGCGACCTCCTGTAGGAACTGCGAATAGGGGACATCGCTCGAGGCTCCACGCGTCTGCGGCGTCTGGAAAAGATTGAAGAGAGCGATGAGCAGGACCGCTATGATCGCCCAGAGCGCGAGGTTGCGATAATTTGGATTCATCAATTGTCCCGTTGGCGCCCGCTGGGCGGACGCACGTCGTGAGAGGAAACTTGGCCCTAACATAGGGAGAGCGTCTCCCCTTGCCAAGCATAACAGCAGGTCTCGGTTAAGCTTTCGCCCGTGGTAGGCCGGCACTGTGGCCGCCGAATGGCGCGGCTGGAACCGGCGCCGCGCCAAGCAACGCGGCGACGGCATCGGCCGGGTCCAGATCGAAGGACGGCAGGAAACGGGCGAAGGGCGCGACTGCCGGATATGCGGCGACCGCCGCCGGCATCGGGCTTTCCTCAGGCAAACCCGGGCCTTGCCCAGGCAGACCAAGGCATTCGCCATCCCGCCATAGCGCTGGTTCGGCGGCCAAGGCGGCACGCACAAGGCTTGCCGGCGTGCCATGCCCGGCAATTGCCCGCTTTGCGGCAAGAGCCACCCCGAGCGGGGCAATCAACAGCGGCGCGATCAACAATGCACCTGAACTGTCGCTCAATGTGATCCGTCTGCGGCCGTCCCAAAGGGCATTGTCGGAAACCGCAACAGCGGGCGGCAGATCGCGCAACTCACGATGCAGAAAGATGCCGGTACGCCGGGCATCGACCACGCTCCGCGACAATGTGGCACAAAGCGCCCCGGCCCGGAGCCGGCCGAAAAGGGCTTCGCTGCGGGCCTGGTCGGGAAGGAAGGCGGTACCGCCGGTCGCCGCCAGCAGGATGCGCAGCGCATAAATAGCCGCCCGGCTGTCGGCGCCCGTCGCAAAATCCCGGTCGAGGCGGACGAGGCCGGCGGCTGGCCTCGAGACCAAGCCGCGGATCAGCATGGCCGCGCGCTGTCCTAACTGCTCACGCTCGACCGCCGCCTTTCTGGCCAGCGCCATCGTTTCAGCCATGCGAAGCGCATCGTCGCCTTCAACAAGTGCTGCGCGGACGCGCGGGCGCTCGAAAGCAGTGTCGGCATTGGTCGGGTCCTCGACCCAAGCGACCTGTTCGCGCCGGAGGAATTCGCGCAGCGCCGCACGCCGCACGCCGAGCAGCGGCCGCACGATCCAGTACCGCCAGTCGTAGAGGGTTGCCGGCGCCATGCCGGCAAGGCCCCGCGGCCTCTCCTCACTTGGCACCTCGTCACGCGCTTGCCGCATCAGCACGGTCTCGGCCTGGTCGTCGGCGGTGTGGCCGGTCAGGATCAGCCCGACGCCTGCCGCTTCGGCGGCCTCGGCGAGCAGCCGGTATCGGGCTTCGCGCGCGGCGGCGGGCAGGCCGGTCGCTGGTTTGTGCCCCGACCAGACGACGATGCGATGGGCAATGCCGCGCGCCGCGCACAGCCTGGCCACGGCTTGCGCTTCCGCTGCCGCTTGCGGCCGCAATTGGTGATCGATCGTCACCGCCAGCAATTTCGTTGCCGGTGCGGTACGGTCGAGATGGGCTTTGAGGAGGAGGAGAAGGGCGGTCGAGTCGCTGCCGCCGGACACGGCCACAACAGCGCCGTTGGAAAAGTCGATCCGCGAAAAATCCGAAAGATCAGGCTCGGTGTCGAGCGTCATGCATGTCGCCCAAAAGTGGGCCCGGTTTTGGGGCAACGACGTGCAACAGAAAAACTAGCACGCCGCGAGTGCCCTTTCCTGCTTGACCCGCTCCTTGAGCGCGCCGGAAATATCGGGGTAGCGCTTGCCGATCTCGCTGAAGGTGGCACAGGCCACGTCGCGCTGCTTCAGCCCGACCAGTGAAACGCCGAGCTTCAGCAGCATGTCTGGCGCTTTCTTGGCCTTGGGATAGTCCTTGCTGGCTGCGAGGAAAGTCTCGGCCGCATCGCGGTATTTCTGCTGGCCGAGCAGCGATTCACCGAGCCAGTAATGCGCGTCCGCCGCTTTGGCGTCCCGGGGAAACCGAGCGATATGGTCGCGGAAGCCCTGTTCGGCGGTGCTGTAGTCGCCCGACAGGATGAACTGGTAAGAGTTGCGGTAAAGCTCCTCCGGGTCGTTGGTCGAGGGGAGTGCCGCGACCACCGTATCGTCGGATTTGCCGGCCTTGTTGCCGGCTGCGTTGGCGCCGTTGGCTGGGGCCGTATTCTGCTCCGGCGCGTTCGCCTGCGCATTGCCGTCGGCTTCGACGACATTGCCGTTTTTGTCGACGGTGATGGTGCCGAACGTCTTGGGCGGCGCGCCGGGGATCAGCTTGCCGGGATCGCCGTTGGGCGATTCGACGATGACGTCCTCGACGCTCTTGTCGCCGGCTGGCGGCGTGTCGGCAGCGGCCGGAGCCTGCGTTGCAGGCGCCTCCGCCACGTTACTGTCGCCGTTGGGGTTGTCGCTGTTGGGCGCCGCCTCGGACTTCTTCTGCTCGGCCGGCTGCTGCGCGCCTTGCGGACCGCCTTCCAACTGCTGGAAGCGGAATTCGTTGTCTTCCTGCTGCTTGCGGATCTGCTCCTGCATCTGCAGGACCTGGAAGTTGAGTTCCTCGATCTTGCCGTTCATCTGCCGGAGCTGTTCCTCCAGCGCCGGTGTGCCGGTGCCATCCTGTTGCGCGAGTTGAACCTGATCCGGCTTTTTCTTTTCACCGAAAATGCCGGGCAGTTTGATCGTCGGCAGATGGAAGGAAAAGCCGCTTTCCGATGACTGCTCGGTGCCGCTTGCCCCGTCAGCAAGTGCCGCGATACTTGATACGAGCAGCAGCGCAAGCGTGCCGCTCAAGACCGATCTGAAATGCATGTGCCTCTCGCCGTGAAACCGTTGTTGCGCGCCTCTCACTCGAAGTAGACCAGCCAACTGGGACTAGCCAGACGCTCTCGGCTCTTAACAGGACGTGAGACTTCGGCCAAATTTTGTTTGGAGCGGGCAGATATGAAAAAGGCGGCCCTTTGGCCGCCTTTCGCACCAAGTGTTGCATTTATGCCGATCAGGAGCCGGCGCCGCCCAGGGTGGTTACGGCGCGGCGGTTCTGCGACCAGCAGGAGATGTCGTCGCAAACCGCGACCGGACGCTCCTTGCCATAGGAAATGGTCTTCAGGCGCTGCGCCGAAACGCCCTTGGCGACCAGGAAGTCGCGGGTGGCGGCAGCACGGCGGGCGCCGAGCGCCAGATTGTATTCGCGCGTGCCGCGCTCGTCGGCATGGCCTTCGATGACGATGGCATACTGCTTGTACTGGTTCAGCCACTGTGCCTGGCGCGCCAGCGTCGTCTGCGCATCGGCGCGGATCGACGACGAATCGGTGTCGAAGAAGATGCGGTCGCCGATGTTGACGGTAAAGTCCTGGGCTGACCCGGGCGTTGCCGCACCAGCGCCGTTGAGGCCGAGATCGGCGGCGCTGTTTGGCGTCTTCTTCGAGGCGCAACCGGTGATCGCGAGCATCGCGACCAGCGCGATCATGACCGGGTTTGTGGTAAGTGCTGCGATACGGCCCATGCCGCCTCTCCTTCGCAATTCGAGTGATTTCATTGATCGTCCAGTAACCACGTTTGGGTTAACCGGCGCTCAAGAAACACGGTTAAAATTTGGTTTCGGCTGCCGTCCGCAGCCCTATGCAGGGGATACCCTGAGGAGCCACCCTATGAGCCACAATGAGCGCGGACCGTAGGCGGAAATGCGGCCAAAACGCGACCATCGGGTGAAAACAAGGCCGGAAACGGCGCTTTTCGGCGACCGTTGCCGGCGTGCAACTGGGAGCAAAGGACGCTCGAGTTGAACATCCTCTTCCAGCCTATTCCAGCAGCGGCGACCAGGCCGGATCCGAGGCGAAGTTCGCTGTCGGGATCGACTGTTCATTGCGGCCGGTGAGGTCGACCGACACAAGTTTTGGTCCGCCATTGGAATCGCGGAAGAACATCAGCACCCGGCCGTTGGGTGCCCAGGTCGGCCCTTCCTGCTGAAAGCCGGTGGACAGGATGCGCTCACCCGAACCGTCGGTGCGCATGACGCCGATCTGGAATTCGCCGCCGGTCTGCTTGGTGAAGGCGATGAGATCGCCGCGCGGCGACCACACCGGCGTCGAATAGACGCCGTCGCCGAACGAGATGCGGGTCTGGCCCGAGCCGTCGGCGCCCATCACATAGATCTGCGCGCGGCCGCCGCGGTCCGAGGTGAACACCACCTTGCTGCCGTCGGGCGAGTAGGATGGCGACGTATCGATGGCGGTCGAGTTGGTAAGCCTGGTCGTCGAGCGGCTTCTCAGGTCCATGGCGAAGATGTTGGAATTTCCGTCGTCGCGCAGAAGGCTCATGATTACTTTCTGGCCGTCCGGCGAAAAGCGCGGCGCAAACGTCATGCCGGGGAAATTGCCGACCAGCTCGCGCTGCCCCGTCTCGATCTGCAGCAGGTACACCCGCGGCTGACCGCTCTCGTAGGACATATAGGTGATTTCCTGCCGGTTCGGCGAGAAGCGCGGCGTCAGCACGATCGACTTGCCGTTCGAGAGATAGCGGACGTTGGCGCCGTCCTGGTCCATGATGGCAAGCCGCTTCTTGCGCGCATTCTTGGCACCGGACTCGTCGATGAAGACGACGCGCGTGTCGAAATAGCCCTTCTCGCCGGTCAGCCGTTCGTAGATGGCGTCGGCGATGATGTGGGCGACGCGCCTGGTATTGGCGTCGTTGGCGAAGAACTGTTCGCCCGACATCTGCTGGCCGGCAAAGGTGTCCCACAGCCGGTACTGGGCGCGGACACGGCCGTCAGCCTCCTTGCCGACACTGCCGGTGACCAGCGCCTGCGCATTGATCACCTTCCAGTCCTCGAAGCGCGGCGTGGCATCCGGGTTCGAGATCTTTTCGATGAAAGCGCTTTTGTCGATCGGCGCGAACAGGCCGGAGCGTTTCAGGTCGGCACTGACGATGCCGGAAATCTCGGCGCCGAGTGCATCGCCACCCTGGAAATCGGTAATGGCGATCGGCAACGGCTCGACATTACCCTTGTTGACGTTGAGCTCAACGAGCGCCCGCGCCGGCAAGGTGGCGGCGGCAGTCATGCCCAGCGCCATCGCTACGATCATCAGGAGCGGCTTGAGGATGGATTTCATGTCTTCTCGCTTTTCTTCGCTGACTCTGTGGGCGCCGGGCCTAAAGGCCGAGCATCTCCCTGGGGTCGAAAGTGACCCGAACGTCGGACCAGATGTCTTGCTTGCCCGCGGGAACTTGCAAGCCGGCCACATCGCATTTCTGAACCGCGCGCACTGCACTTTCGTCAAACGGGCGGTTTCCGCTCGACTTTTCAACGCTCGGCCGGCCATCCAACTTGCCGGAGGCGTCCAGATTAAACCGGACCACGACGACGAAATTTTCCGAGCCCTCGAGCCCTGCCGGAAGCGTCCAGCAACCACCAAGCTGGGCTTCCAATGCCCCCTGCTCCGATTTCGAAAGCTTCTGGCCCTGATCCTTGTCGCCGCCGAGCGAAGACTGTTGGGTCGAGCGCTTGGCGCCGCCACCGGCCGGCTTCCGCTTGTCGAGCAGAGCCGAAATCTCGTCGGCGTTGAACTGCTTGTCGTCCGATTTCGGCTTGGACGAGGCTTCCTTGACCGGCTTGTCGGCGTCCTTGCGCTCCGGCGCCTTGGCGCTTTCGGCCTGGGCCGGCTGCGGCTTCGGCCGAGCCTCGGGTGCTGGCGCCGAGTCCGGAAGCTGCGCCTCCTCGGTTGGCGGTTGCTTGGCAATCGCCTCGGCGACGGCATCCGGCTTGACCTCGGGCTGCGGATCGATCGCGGCAGTCTTGTCCTGCGGCGGGGTGGGCGTCGGCTCTTTGGCGGGCGTCGGCTTGGGCTCGGTCTGCTTGACCGGTTCGGGCTTGACCTCCTCCTTCGGCTGCGGCACCGGCGCTACCTCCGTAGCGGGAATAGGCTTCGGCTGCTCCTTCGGCTTCGGCACGTCCTCAGGCTTGGGCTTTTCGACTGGCGTCGGCGCGGGTGGCGGAGCCGCCGTCATATCGACTGGCTGGGGCTTGGGCTCAGGTGTCGGCGGCTTGTCGGTGTCGACGCTGTTATCGCCGATTTTCTGGGCATCGGGAACGATGTCGGGACGCTGCGTCGGCAGCGGGGCCGGCTTGTCGTGCATCACAGCCTTCTTGTCGCCTTGCAGGATCTGCGCCGTCGCTTCCATCGGCACGATCTCGACCGACACCGATTCCGCATCAGACGCGGGCATCGCGGGCGGCGAGGACAACGTGAACAGGCCGAAGGCCAGCGCCACCGTATGCAAGATCACCGATGTGGTGAGGCCGGTCCGCATGTTCTTGTCTACTGATCCTGTTCCTGCAGTGACAGGAGACTCATGTTCTTGTAGCCAGCGGCTTGGACATAGCCCATGACCTTCAGAGCCGCTCCATAATTGGTTGCCTTGTCGGCGCGAACGAAAATGCGCTCGTCATAGCCGGTCTTCGAAATCGCCTGCAGCTTTGCCACCAGTTCCTCGATCGGGATCTCGGTTTCCTGAATGAAAATCTGGCCGGCGGCATTGATTGATAGGGTAATCGGTTGCGTGTCGGCCGCAATCGGCTTGGCCTGAGTTTCCGGCAGATCGACCGGAACGCCGACCGTCAGCAACGGCGCCGCGACCATGAAGATGATCAGCAGCACCAGCATCACGTCGACCATCGGCGTGACGTTGATCTCCGATATCAGGGCGTGATGGCGGCCGCGCCGCCTGTGGCCGCGCCCGCCGCGTCCTCCGCCACCTGCGCTTACGGACATTCCCATGATCGTTCCTCAGGCCTTCTGCACGACTTTTTCATCGATTTGGCGCGAGAGTATGGCGGAGAACTCATCCGCGAACCCTTCCATGCGCACCGCGATCTTGCTCGCGTCGGACGACAGCTTGTTGTAGGCGATGACGGCAGGGATGGCGGCGAGCAGGCCGATGGCCGTCGCCAGCAGCGCCTCGGCGATGCCGGGCGCGACCACCGACAGGCTGGTGTTCTTCGACGCGGCGATCGCCTGGAACGAGGTCATGATGCCGATAACCGTGCCGAACAGGCCGATAAAGGGCGCCGCCGAGCCGGTGGTGGCGAGAAAGCCGAGCCGCCCTTCCAGCTTTTCCATCTCGCGGGTCAGCGCCAGATCCATGGCCTTGTCGATGCGGGTCTGCAGGCCGAGCGGCGATTTCGCGCCCTTCTCGAAACTCTTCTTCCATTCGCGCATGGCGGCGACGAAGATCGCGCTCATGCCGGTCGTCTTGCGGTCGGCGAGCGTGCGGTAAAGTTCTTCCAGCGACTGTCCCGACCAGAACACCTGTTCGAAGCGATTGAGCGCCAGCCGCATGCGGGCATAGGCGACGAGCTTGTCGACGATGATCGCCCAGGTCCAGATCGAGGCGCAGAGCAGCCCGATCATGACCAGCTTGACCACCCAACCGGCCTGCATGAACAAGGCCCAAATCGATAAATGCGCGCCCGGTTCGGCGAGAGCGATGTTTTCCATGTTACGTCCTTAAAGATTTTCCGGGCGTGGCTGGCGGCTGGCCCATGGGCATCCCTTGTGGTCCGTTCGCGTTAAGCTGGCGGAATAACCCCAAATGCACCATTGGCGGCCTTTTCGGGGCAAATATTGGTGAAAGGAAGGCGCTTGGATTCTCCCAATCTTAACCAATCCCTTCATGGACCGTTATGGTTAAGGATGGGTTAGGACGTACAGCGCGGCGCATTGCCGCGCCCCGACGAGCCGCCGGCGGTCCTGGCCCCCTAACCGAGAGCTCCGGGATCGTCCGCCTCTGAACCCTTATTTGCGCGTTCTGGGCATGAAGGCTGCGATCCAGTCCTTGGGAAAGCGCCGCGGCCGTCCGTTGTCGCCGACGATCGCCGCTTCGACCCGCGCCTCGACCAGCACTTCGCTGCCGCGCTTCAATTGCTGCGCCATGACGATCCGCGCACCGGAAATCTCGTCGGTGCGCGTATCGATGGTCAGGATGTCGTCCATGCGGGCCGAACCGCGGAAATCGATTTCCATGCGCCGCACCACCCAGACTATTTTCTCGCCATGTTTGCCCTCGGCAAGCTCGGTGTGGTGGACGCCGGCCAAGCGCAGATAATCGGAACGGCCGCGCTCGAAGAACTCGAGATAGCGCGCGTGGTAGACGACGCCGGAAAAATCGGTGTCTGCATAATAGACCCGCGCCATCAATCGATGGCCGAATTCCGTCAGCGCGCCGGAAAGCCCGGCGGACAATGCCGATTCACGGTGATCGTCCATTGCTGTCCTTTTGGCCCGACGGGCCCTGTTTTAAGCAACACCTGTTTTGCGCATAGACCGGCGATGATCAAGACCTGGAGGGCGGGGCCGGGAACTGCCAGCACCGAAGCCATAAGCAGCGGAACTTACGGCTCTTCCTGGAACAGGCTGATCTGCTGCTGCGCCAGGTCCTTCGGCGCGTCGAGGCCGAGATGCCGCCAGGCATTGGCCGCCAGCACGCGGCCGCGCGGCGTGCGCATGATAAAGCCTTGCTGGATCAGAAAGGGTTCGATGATGTCCTCGATGGCATCGCGCGGCTCGGAAAGCCCAGCGGCGATGGTTTCAATGCCGACTGGCCCGCCGCCGAAATTCCGGGCGATCATCGACAAATAGCGGCGGTCGAGCGCGTCGAGGCCGAGCCCGTCGACCTCCAGCCGCGTCAGCGCCTCGTCGGCGATCCTGCGGTCGACATGGCCGTCGCCGGCAACGCTGGCGAAGTCGCGCACCCGGCGCAACAGCCGGCCCGCGATGCGCGGCGTGCCGCGCGCCCGCCGGGCGATCTCCAAAGCACCGTCGTCACCGAGCGGCATGGCAAGGATGCGGGCGCCGCGCCGCACGATCTGCTCGAGTTCCTCGACGGAATAGAAATTGAGCCTGACCGGGATGCCGAAGCGGTCGCGCAGCGGGTTGGTCAACAGGCCGAGCCGGGTGGTGGCGGCGACGAGGGTGAAGCGGGCCAGGTCGATCTTGACCGAGCGCGCCGCCGGCCCCTCGCCGATGATCAGGTCGAGCTGGAAATCCTCCATCGCCGGATAGAGGATTTCCTCGACCGCCGGGTTGAGCCGGTGGATCTCGTCGATGAACAGCACGTCGCGGTCTTCGAGGTTGGTGAGCAGCGCCGCGAGATCGCCGGCCTTGGCGATGACCGGACCGGAGGTCGAGCGGAAATTGACGCCGAGCTCGCGCGCCATGATCTGCGCCAGCGTCGTCTTGCCGAGGCCGGGCGGGCCGACGAACAGCACATGATCGAGCGCTTCGCTGCGGCCCTTGGCGGCCTCGATGAAGACTTTGAGATTGGCCCGCACCGCCGCCTGGCCGACGAAGTCGCCGAGCGTCTGCGGCCGCAAGGTCTGCTCGGCATCCTCGCCGCGTTTGTCGGGAGCAATGAGGCGTGGCGAAAGGCTCATGCGAGCAGTTCCATACCGGGAATGGCCTTGGCAGCGCGCTGATCGAAGGTGACCGTGTGCGTGCAACCTAATTTTCGATTGTGCTCCGCAATCAACGCGTCGGCAAAGTCGACCTGCACTGAATTCGATCGTTCGAGCGCGATGACGATGGCATCGAAGTCTTCGAACTCCAGCGTCTTGATCTTGAGCAGCCTCTGGATCGCGGCCAGCACCTGTTCCTTGGGCTGCCTGTAGCGCGAAGCCAACGACCAGCTGAATTCGACCAGCACGATCAAGCTCACGAAGCCGGGCATTTCCAGACTGAGGCCGCGGCCGAACGCAAGCGCCTTCGCCCGCTGCTCCGGATCATCGTTGAGCACCATGCGAAGCAGAACGTTGGTATCGATGCCGATCGACGTCAAGCGGCACCCTCTTGTCCGTCATTTGGTCTATCCCCGACAACATGCCGGCCGACCGCATCCCGCACAGCGGCGTCGATTTCCTCCAGCGTAGCGGGACCGCCAGGCGGATCTCCCAAGAACCCGGCGAGGTCGGCAAATCCGAGGTTGCGCGGCGTTCCGATCAGGTAACCATCCATGACTGTCCAGGCGATCGTGTCGCCTGTCTTGAGCGACAAGGCGTCGCGGACGTCCTTTGGGATCGTAAGCTGTCCCTTGGAGGTCAGACTGGCATATGCGCCCATATTCTTACTCCTGGAGAAAATTCTTACCGATCACATAGTAGTCGGAATTTCACTTTCCAGCAACGTCTCACCGTGCCAGCTCCTTCAGCCCGAAGCGGATCAGCTTCGATGCGTCCGCTTCCTCGCCTGCCGTCTTCAGCGCCGCCGCCACCGCATTGGCGGCGGTGTCGCGCGAATAGCCGAGATTGACCAGCGCCGAGACGGCGTCTGTAATCGGCGCCGAAGCAACGCCCTCGCCGAGCTCCTGCCTCAGGCCGATGGTGCCGGAGGCAGTGCCCGCATAGGCCGGCGCCTTGTTCTTCAACTCGGTGACGATGCGCTCCGCCACCTTCTTGCCGACACCCGGCGCGCGGCTGACCATGGCGATATCGCGCAACGCAATCGCATTGGCGAGGTCGGCCGGCGCCAGCGTCGACAGGATTGCCAGCGCCACCTTGGCGCCGACGCCCTGCACATTGTTCATCAACAACCGGAACCATTCGCGCTCCAGCACCGACTGGAACCCATAGAGCCGCAGCATATCCTCGCGCACATAGGTCTCGATGAACAATATCACCGCCTCGCCGGGCGGCGGCAATGCGGCAAGCGTGCGCGCCGAGCAATAGGCGACATAGCCGACGCCATGCACGTCGACGATGCAGAAATCCTCGTCGATCTCGTCCAACGTGCCTTTTAGCTTGCCGATCATTTGAGCGTGCCGATCATGCCGGGTGGGTTTCCGGAGAGATGATATCGAGGTCCGGGAAATAACTGCGATAGCGCGCGGCATCGCGCGTCAGCAGGCGATGCCCAGCGACAACCGCATGGGCTCCAATAAAGAAATCCGGCAGCGCTCGTTCGCGGAGGCCGCCGGCGCGGCGATAGCGGGAGTGCGTGACACCAGCGAGGAAGGCCGCTTCCCACGGCAGGAGTTCACGCTCGATCTTGAGCATGTCGGCTGCTTGGCGAAGGGCCTGCTCCGTTGCAATCAGCGGCGCGAGTTCGGACCAGACGATTGTGTTGATGACAAGCGCGCCGTCGCGCCGGCATGCGGTGATCGCCGACGCCGACCATTTCCTCTCCTGTCCGGCAGGACCCCAAACGTCGATCAGGACATTTGTGTCAATCAATGTCGAGGTCTTCACGCGGGCCCCTCAGCCATTCCACATATTCGTCCGCCGTCATGCCCCCCAGATCCAGCGTACCAGCCATACGGCCGAGCATCTGGCTGAATCTGCGCGAGGCTTCCTCCTTCGACATGTTTTCGTCGACCGCAAGGACACGAGCACCGTCCTCGGTGGGGACGAACTCCACCTCCGAGCCCGGGCCGATACCCAGATGATCCCGTATTTCCTTCGGGATGGTCACTTGGCCCTTGGTGGTAACGCGCATGGTAATACCTCGTTGGTATTACTTATTGTTCACTGGAGAACAAGTCAAGAACAAACTTATTCGGCCAGCATCGCCATCCTGTAGGCGATGCTCTGCCTGTGATGCGCGTGACAGATGGCGATGGCCAGCGCATCGGCGGCGTCGTCGGTGTCGAAAGTCGCCTTCGGCATCAGCACCTTGACCATCATATGGATCTGCTTCTTGTCGCCATGGCCGACGCCGATCACCGCCTTCTTGACGGCGTTGGGCGCATATTCGGCAACGGCAAGGCCGGCGCGCGCCGGCACCAGCATGGCGATGCCGCGTGCCTGGCCGAGTTTCAGCGTCGCCGCGGCATCCTTGTTGACGAAGGTCTGCTCGACCGCCGCCTCGTGCGGCATCGTGGCATGCAGGATCTCGGCAAGCCCGTCATGCAATTGGCAAAGACGCACCGCCAGCGCCGCCTTGTCGTCGGACCGTACTGTGCCGGAAGCGACGAAGCGCAGCGAATTGCCAAGGCTTTCGACGATGCCCCAGCCGGTGCGCCTAAGCCCCGGATCGATGCCGATGATGCGAATCGCTTCCCCCATCCGCCAAGTCTACCTTCGGCGGGCAGCGATGCCAGCGAAATGTGAACAAACCAGAAACGGGGCTCGTGATGTCCACAAAGCCTCTGAGACCGTTTCGAAAGTCGCTCCGGCGAGTCATATGGTGGTGGTTTCGAGAACCGGAGCGCAACGGACATTTGGTCCGTGAGCCCACGCGTGATCCCGAGGGGATCATGCGCAATCAAAGTGCTGCAGTGTCCTTTGCGCGTCCAAAAGGACGCGGCGCTGCAGGTAAGCGGAGAAAACGCCGCCAGATGGCCGCTGGAGTAGAGTTTCCAAACGGTCTCTCAGCCGCGGGCGAAAGCCGTGTTGAGCAACGTGATCTGGTCGGAGACCGGATTGAGGCGACGGCTCGACTGAGGCACCTCGGCGAGGCCGCCATAGATCTCCTCGTCCATGCGGCGCACCAGCGCCTGCAGGCGCAGCGAGCGGTTGACGAGGTCGACGAAATCCGTCGGCAGCTCGGCCCAGCCGGGCGCCTCGTCATGCGCGGAGGCGGTGTCGAGACGCACCTTGGATTTTTCGGAAGCCACCTGATCGCGGGTCATCTCGCCGGAATTCGCCGCCCGCTGCAAAAGCAGCCACGAGGCGACCTGCATCAGCCTGGTGGTCAGCCGCATCGACTCGGCCGCATAAAGCGTCGCCGCCAGCCTCGACAGCTTCTTGGCCTCGGCGCGGCCCTTGCCGTCGAGATATTCGGCCGCCTGCTCGACCAAGCCCATGCCTTCCTGATAGAGGGGCTTGAAGGATTGGGAGAAAACCCGGCGCTCCGCCAGCTTGATGGTGTTCGCGCTCGCCTTCGAAGGCTCGTTCATCGCTGCGCCCCTGCACTTGCCTGACAGCCGGCCGATTCGGCTCTTGGCCGCCATATCCGGCAGCCTAAACGACTGAAGCTTGAAAATGCGCTTCGCTGCCGGCGAAGGCAAGCACATGTTTAACAAACGGTTAACGGCCGCATTTGGCCCAAGGGGCTCCATGCCGGCGAACAAAAAAAGAGCCGCGGATAAGGCGGCTCTCAGGAGTTTAACAGGGAGGCGTCAAACAAAGTGGCTCCAACCACTCGGTAAGAATCCAGATCACTGGATGGACATAGTAAACGCCTGTAAAGCTTAACAAAGCCTTAACGCAGGGCATATTTTTCGATCAAGCGCCCAGCATCTGTGCCGTAACAGCACAGATGGCCGGCTAAGCCGCCGCTCTCACCACCGGCTGGAAAGTGGGGGCGACGCGCTTGCGCCACGGTTCCTCCAGATCGTGACCGACATACCGAAACAGATCCGCTCGCCGCGCGACATCGTTCCGAAACAGGCGCCGCGCTAAACGCCCGCTCCTCGCAACGAGGCGGAGCAAAATTGCGCTCCGGCAATCATGAAAATTTCTCAAGGAGCGAACAATGGACTGGTACTCGGCCGTTAAATTTCTGCACATCGTCTCGGCGATCCTCTGGGTCGGCGGCGGCTTCACCCTGATGCTGCTTGCGGCACGCGCCGACCGCGCTGGAAACGTCGAAGGCATGTTGCAGGCGATGCGCGCCACTGGCGAGCTCGGTAACCGGTTCTTCGCGCCGATGTCGATGCTGACATTGCTCTTCGGCCTCATCATGTGCGGCTTCTGGGTCGGCTTTTCCGATTTGTGGGTGCTGATCGGCCTTGCCGGTTATGCGACGACCTTCTGCATCGGCATGTTCGTCTTCAAGCCGACTGCCGACCGCATGGCAGGCATGATCGCCAAGGATGGCGTGACGCCGGCGGTGCTTGCCCAGGGCCAGCGCGTCCTCAATGCCGCGCGCTTCGACTATTCGGTGATGCTGATGATCATCGCGGACATGGTGCTGAAGCCGACACTGCACGACATCACCATTCTTGGCTGCATGGCGTTCGTGCTGGCAACCGGCGCTGCTCTCGCGCTTGGCAGGACGCGGCCGCTGCTGCCGAGTGCCGCCTGAGGTTTAAGGAATCCGGCGGCGGCCGCCTGGGGCCGCCGTCTTACAGAAGGCCGGCGATGCCGTCCCACAGAAGCTTGACCGCGACGACCGCCACGGTCGCATAGGTGAAGGGATAGAACAGCTCCGGCCGCATCCGCCGCACCAGCCAGGCGCCGGCGATTGTCGACAGCGGCGCCAGCGGCATCAGCACCGCCGACGCGGTCAAATTGGTGGTGTCGAACTGGCCGAGCGCGAAATAGGGGATGAGCTTCAGTGCATTGGTGACGGCGAAGAAGATCGCCGCGGTGCCGGACAGCACCTTCGGATCCAGCCTGATCGGCAACGCATAGACCTGAAAAGGCGGGCCGCCGACATGGGCGACGAAGCTGGTGAACCCGGCAACGGTACCCCAGAAGCCGGCGGCAACGCGGTTGGGCTCCGCCGCGTGGCCGGCACCGTGGCGGAGTTGCAAATAGAGCCAGCGCAGCACGAAGATCAGGGCGACCGCGCCGACGATCAGCCGGACCATCTCTTCGGTTACAAGTGCCGCCGTCAGCCAGCCAAGGGCAATGCCGATCACGGCACCCGGCATCATGTCGGCCAGCATCTTGCGGTCGAAGATACCCCACCATGTCCACACCGAGACAATGTCCATCAGGCACAGAATTGGCAGAAGAATTGCGGCAGCCTGAACCGGCGGCATGGTCAGCGCCATCAATGGCACGCCGACAAAGCCGACGGCGCCGCCGAAGCCGCCTTTCGACAGGCCGACGAGGATGACGGCCGGCAGGGCCGCGGCATAGAACCAGGGATCGATGAGCAGGCCTGACATGGGGAAAGGAGGCTGGAGGGAAAGTTGAACTCTGGAATAGACCAGAAATGGCCAGACCGCGACCGCAAATACGTGGGCCACGCCACCGGAGCCCGTCACATGTTTGGCATGTCGAGCGGCGGCGGGCGTCTCCGGATCGGCTGCGCCTTGATGATGGCGGTGCTGGTTTCGGCCTTGTCGGCGATGCGGTCGAGAATCCCGTCGAGCTCGCCGATCGAGCGGACGAACAGCCGGGCAACGAAGCAGTCATCGCCCGTCACCTTGTCGCATTCGCCGAATTCCGGGATTTCCTCGATCAGCTTCTGGACGATGTGCAGCTTACCGGGCAACGGCCGGATGCGAACGATCGCCTGCAAGGCGTAGCCGAGCGCCTGCGGATCGATGTCGATGGTGAACGCGCGAATGACGCCGCGATCCTCAAGCCGCCGAAGCCGCTCCGAAACGCTTGGTGACGACAACCCGACCTGCAGCGCCAGTTCCTTCAGCGAGGTCCGTGAATCCCTGACCAGGATATCGAGGAGCTTTCTATCGAGCTCGTCCAGCATTTTACAATTCCAAGAAAAAGCCGATGTTTACCTAATTAAATTAGGTTCGTTCTGCATATCACCAGCTACAAGTCATGGAAAGGCCCGATCCGCCGTGGGATTATAAAATCTCAACGGGTTTCAGGAGCATCCATGGACAACACGGTACGCGGCACGATCGAAATGACTGCGGCGATGGCGATCCTCGGCACGATCGGCTGGTTCGTCGTCCTGTCCGGCCAACCCATCATGGACGTGGTGTTCTGGCGCTGCGCCTTCGGTGCGGTAACGCTGCTGGTTATCTGCACGGCGCTGGGACTGCTGCGCGGCAGGCTGTCGCTTCGCATTGTCGCGATCGCGGCTCTCGGCGGTGCTGCCATCGTTATCAACTGGCTGCTGCTGTTCAGCGCGTTTTCCCGCGCGTCGATCTCGATCGCCACGGCTGTCTACAATACGCAGCCCTTCATGCTGGTCGGTTTTGGCGCGCTCTTCTTCTCCGAACGGCTGACGGTGACCAAGCTGACCTGGCTCGGCATCGCCTTCGCCGGCATGCTGCTGATCGTGCAGGCCGCGCCCGATGCAGGCGATCATGGTACGGATTACTTTACCGGCATTGCGATGGCGCTGGCCGCGGCTTTCTTCTGGGCCGTTGCGGCTATCGTCACCAAGAAGCTCAAAGGCACGCCACCACACCTGATCGCCCTGATCCAGGTCTGCGTCGGCGTTCTCATGCTGGCACCCTTCGCCAATCTCACGCACCTTCCCGTCGATGCGCGGAGCTGGGTCATGCTGGCGACGCTCGGCATCGTCCACACCGGCCTGATGTACATCCTCATGTACGGCGCCATCCAGAAGCTGCCGACGCATCTGCAGGGATCGCTCTCCTTCATCTATCCAGTCGTCGCCATCCTCGTCGACGTCGTCGCCTTCGGCCACCGGCTGCATCCGGCGCAGATCGCCGGCGCCGCCGCCATCCTGGTCGCCGCCGCCGGCATGAACCTCGGCTGGTCGCTGTGGAAATCGAAGGTGCCTGCGTAGGGCCGCAAGCGACCAGGCGAGGAGAATTTCGGCCAACGGCAGCCATGCTGCCGAGCCCGATAGAATCTTGACGGCAATCGTGATCCCGCTGCCGCCTGTTCAATCCCCGCACTTTGCTCTATGCCGCAATGCAACCATCTTCGCCCGGCATAGGCGATAACCGGGACCGAACACCAATGAATGACGCAACGCCCCCCAACCGCTGCCGTATCGTGCTGATCGCGCCGCCGAACGTGCCGGCCGAGCGCATCGCCGCAGCCTTCGACGGCGGTGACGTCGCCTCGCTGATCCTGCCGGAAAACGGCATGGACGAGGCCGCCTTCCAGGCCTTTGCCGAGCAGATCGTGCCGGTGGCGCAAGCGGCCGGCATTGCCGTCATCATTGCTGGCGACACCCGCATCGCCGGCCGCGTCCAGGCCGACGGCATCCATGTCGAGGTCGGCAAGGACGAGCTCGCCGAAGCGATCGAACACTTCCAGGCCAGGATGATGGTCGGCACCGGCGGCGCCAAGACCCGCGACGACGCGCTGGAACTTGGCGAGGTCAGGCCCGATTATATTTTCTTCGGTCGCTTCGGCTACGACAACAAGCCGGAGCCGCATCCCCGCAACCTGTCGCTCGGGCAATGGTGGGCGGACGTGATCCAGATCCCTTGCATCGTCATGGCCGGATCCGATCTTGCCTCGGTGGAAGCTGTCGCCGCCACCGGTGCCGAATTCGTGGCGCTTTCCAGCGCGGTTTTCGCCGGCGACGTCGATCCGAAGACGGCGGTTGCCACCGCCAACGCGCTGCTCGACGAAACCGCACCGCGCTTCGAGGACTGACGTGCTCTCTCGGACGATCCTTTTCAGCGCTTTTCTCGCAACGGCCGTAACCCAGGCGATAGCGGCGGAACCCGTTCCGCTGCCGCAGCCGAGGCCGGATTCCAGCGAGCCTGCCGACAAGCCGTTTCTCCCACCATTGCCGCAGCCCGCCACCACGGCCCCTTTGCCGTCGGCCGATACCATCAACCCCGACCGCTTCGGCGCAAAACCGTCCGACGCCGCCTACGGCGCCTTTCAGCGCGGCCTCTACAAGACGGCCTACAACCTTGCGATTTCCCGTGCTCAAAACGGCGATCCGGCGGCACAGACGCTGGTGGCCGAGATATTGTCGCGCGGCCTCGGCGTGCCGGTCGACGCGGCAGGGGCGGCGAAGTGGTATGCGCTTGCCGCCGAGCAGGGCATCCCGGAATCGCAATTCCAGTATGCGCTGATGCTGCTCGATGGCCGCTACGTCAAAAAGGACGAGAAGGAGGCCTATGCGCTGATGCAGGCCGCCGCCGAAGCCGGCAACCGCCTGGCGCAGTTTAATTTTGCCCAGCTGATGGTCGAACAGGAGCCCGGCGATGCCGGTATTGCCAAAGCCGTATCCTATTACGAGCGCGCCGCCGCGACCGGGCTTGCCGACGCACAATATGCGATGGCACAGGTCTACGCCAATGGCGCCGGCGGCAAGCCGCGCGACGATGTCCGCGCCCGCGGCCTGCTGGCACAGGCTGCGCGGCAGAACTACGACACGGCGCAGATCGATCTCGCCACCTGGATGATCGAGGGGCGCGGCGGCGCCCGCGACCTGAAATCGGGCTTTAACTGGATGAAGCAGGCCGCAGAAGGCGGCAACGTCGCCGCCCAGAACCGTCTCGCCAAGCTCTACATGAACGGCATCGGCACCGATCCGGATCTGATCCTCGCCGGCGCCTGGTATGTTGTCGCCCGCCGCGCTGGGCTCATCGACCAAGAGATGGACGATTTCCTGCAGGGCCTGACCGACGAGCAGACGCAGCAGGCGCTGCAACGGGCCAATCGCCTGCCCTGACTGTGATCTCGCGACTCATTGCACCCGGACTCGCAAGCGCGAGGCTCATTGCGTATGATCGAGCACGACCTTGCCGAAGGGCGAGCCGTGTTCAAGGTACCGAAAGGCTTCGGCGGCCTGGGTCCACGGTACGACCCGGTCGATCACCGGTCTCAATCGGTTGACGACAATGGCGCGGTTCATCGCCTCGAAGGATTCGCGTGAGCCCACCGGTATGCCTCGCGCCCTGACCTGCCGGCGGAAGATGTCGAGCGGGTTGATGGCGCCGTCACTGCCGCCGAGATAGCCGATGACGTTGATCTGGGCGCCGCGCGCCGCTGCCCTCAGCGATTGTGTAAAACTGTGCGGTCCGCCAACCTCGATGATATGGTCGGCGCCGCGCCCATCCGTCAATCCCAACACGGCCGATGCCCAGTCGGGGACGCTGCGATAGTTCACGCCATCATGCGCGCCCAGTTGCTTTGCCCGTGCAAGTTTCTCGTCGCTGCTCGACGTCACGATGACGCGCGCCCCGGCAGCGGCGGCGAATTGCATCGCAAACAAGGAAACGCCGCCGGTGCCGAGACAAAGTACGGTGTCGCCGGGCTTGACGCTGCCCTCTGTAAACAGCGCGTGCCATGCCGTCACGCCGGCGCAGGGCAGCGTCGCCGCCTCGAAGTCGCTCAGATTGGCCGGCGCCAGCACCGCCGCCTGTTCATCGAGCCGAGCAAATTCGCTGAGCAGCCCGTCGATCGGGCCGCCACGTTGATAGGAGGGCTCGGCCATCGCGAAACTGCCGCCGACCCAGCGCTGCCAGAACGTGCCGCAGACCCGGTCGCCGATCTGGAACCTGCTGACCTCGGCGCCGACGGCTACGACTTCGCCGAGGCCGTCCGACAGCGGCACCAGCGGCAATGCAAACTTCGTGTGATAGCTGCCGCGGACGATCTCGGCATCGCGGTAGTTCAGCGCCGTCGCCTTCACCTTCACAATCATCTCTTGGCGCCCTGGTTCAGGCATCGGCCGCTCGACCATTCTGAGATTCTCGAGGCCGCCCGGGCTCTGCAATTCGATCGCTTTCATCGTGTTCCTTCTCTGCTGGTCCTGCCGGAGGAAAATCGCTTGCCATCCATCGGATTTCAAATTCATAATGTTCAGCATAATTATGCCTCTCTGACATGTTCAGGTGTCTCGTGCTCGAAGAACTGAAAACACTGGCCCTCTTTGCCGAGGAGGGTTCGATTCAGAAGGTGGCTCGACGCCTGCCGTTGACGCAGCCGGCCGTCACCCGCCAGATCCAGCGGCTGGAGGAGATGCTCGGCACGGAATTGCTCGACCGCCGGCTAAAGCCGTCGCGACTGACCCCGGCCGGCGTAGAGGTGCTGGCACGCGGCAAGGACATTCTCGCCGCCGTCGACGCGCTGCGATCATTCGCCAGGGGCAACGAGCCGGAGGGTCTGCTGCGGCTCGGCCTCGCCCATGGACTTTGCGACAAAGCCGTGGCCGCCGCCATTGCTGATGCCGTGGCGCGGTTTCCGAAGGTTTCGCTCCGTCTGAAGAGCGGTTGGAGCCTTGAGCTGGCCGACCAGCACAAGCGCGGACAGCTCGACCTCGCCTTCATCCTGGACGGCGGCAATTCCAAAACTGGCGACGGCGTTGTCGGAACCGAGCCCCTCGCCATCATCGCCGCCGAAAACACCGGCCGGCAAGCCGACGTCAAGACCATGCCCTGGGTTCTCAGTCCTGAACCTTGCGACGCGCGTCGGCGGCTGGCGGCTGCCCTTGCCGAGGGCGGCCACAGGTTGATGGTCGGCGCCGAGATTCAGGACAGCGCGCTGCAGATCGACTGGGTTCGTCGAGGCCAAGGCCTTGGCCTGCTGCCCAAGCGGCTGCTGCAGGAAAAGCTGCCGGAGGGCATTGCCCTGGTCGACGCTCCCGGCCTCGAGCTGTCGCTGCGAATTGTCGTCTTGCGTTCGCCGCACCTGCATCTTTTAACAGAGGTAGCCGACGCCGTGACCGAGGCCGTAACCGCCATCGTCAGGACGGACTGAGCCTGCCGCGCCGCGCTGCCGGGCGAGCTTCGTTCCCGCTTCATCGGAAGGCGCTCCTTGCCTCTGTTGGCGATTTGTGGTCTTGGAGGCGCCAAATTGCCCTTTGCGGCGATCATCTCATTTCCGGATCACCTCACCATGGCCAAGATCAATGGCAACGAAATCCGTCCCGGCAACGTCATCGAGCATGATGGCGGCCTTTGGGTGGCGGTCAGGACCAACACCGTCAAGCCCGGCAAGGGCGGCGCCTACAACCAGGTCGAGCTCAAGAACCTGATCAACGGCACCAAGCTCAACGAGCGCTTCCGTTCGGCCGAGACGGTCGAGCAGATCCGGCTCGATCTGAAGGATTTTTCCTTCCTCTACGAGCAGGGCGACGCGCTGGTGTTCATGGACACCGAAAGCTACGAGCAGCTCGAATTGCAAAAGGAGTTCGTCGGCGATCGCGCCGCCTTCCTGCAGGACGGCATGATGGTGACGGTCCAGCTCTATGACGAAAGGCCGATCGGCATTTCGCTGCCCGACCAGGTGACGCTGACCATCACCGAGGCCGACCCGGTGGTGAGGGGCCAGACGGCAGCCTCGTCTTACAAGCCGGCGATTCTCGAAAACGGCATCCGCGTGCTGGTGCCGCCGTTCATCGGCTCGGGCGAGCGCATCATCGTCGACACCAACGAAATCACTTACGTGCGCCGCGCCGACTGAGGCGTGATCCCAAAAAGTGGCAGACTTTTTGGATAAGATCATGCGTCAAAGCAAATAGGCGCAGCGACAGGAAGAAGAGCAATGGCGCGTTCCGCGATCCTCAATGTCATGGTCCAGGCCGCAATGAAGGCTGGCCGCTCGCTGTCGCGCGATTTCGGCGAAGTGCAGAACCTGCAGGTCTCGATGAAGGGCCCGGGCGACTATGTCAGCCAGGCCGACCGCAAGGCCGAAGACATCGTCTTTGCCGAACTGTCCAAGGCGCGGCCCGGCTACGCCTTCCTGATGGAGGAACGCGGCGTGATCGAGGGCGACGACGGCCAGCACCGCTGGATCGTCGATCCGCTCGACGGCACCACCAATTTCCTGCACGGCATTCCGCTCTTCGCTATCTCGATCGCGCTGGAGCGCCAGGGCCAGATCGTCGCCGGCGTCATCTACAATCCGGCGATGGACGAGCTCTATACCGCCGAGCGTGGCGGCGGCGCCTTCATGAACGATCGCCGGTTGCGCGTCGCCGGCCGCACCAAGCTGGTCGATGCGGTGATCGGCTGCGGCGTGCCGCATCTCGGGCGTGGCCAGCACGGCAATTTCCTTGTCGAGTTGCGCAATGTCATGGCCGAGGTCTCGGGCGTGCGCAGCCTCGGCTCCGCCTCGCTCGATCTCGCCTACGTCGCCGCCGGCCGCATGGACGGTTTTTGGGAAATCGGCCTGTCGGCCTGGGATATTGCCGCCGGCATGTTGCTGATCCGCGAGGCGGGCGGCTTCGTCTCCGATTTTGCCGGCGGCCAGGACATGCTGACCGCCGGTTCGGTCGTTGCCGGCAACGAACTCATGCAACGCGCGCTGTTGAAGACGGTGAAGAAGCCGCTCCCAGCGCGCTGATATAGTCGCGCCGCGCTGAAGCGCCGCAGTCGCAAAACCGCAACCAAAGCTTGAAATACTGTCCCGCGGCCGCCCAGATAAGGCGACGCAGGATCATCGATGACGAACAGCCGGCCCACATCCCAGAGCGAATTATCCCAGCTCGACATCCCCTTCATGGGGCGCTGGCATTACTCGCGCGCCGAGATCATCGCCGACGGTATCGTCCACGCCGTGGGCATCGTGCTGGCGATCGCTGCCGGCTCGACGCTGCTGGCACTGGCCGCCTATCGAACCGGCCCCGGCGAATATGTCGCCGCCGCCTTCTATGTGGTCTCGCTGCTCACCGTGCTGTCGGTTTCGCTGGCCTATAATCTGTGGCCGGTATCGTCGCCGGCGAAATGGATATTGCGGCGCTTCGACCATGCGGCGATCTACCTGCTGATCGCTGCGACCTACACGCCGTTCCTTGCCCAGCTCGGCGGCTCGCCGCTGGCTGTTTCGATGATCGTCCTGGTTTGGATCGCCGCGACGGTCGGCATCGCCATCAAGGTCTTTCTCCCCGGCCGTTTCGACCGGCTGGCAATCGTGTTCTATCTCGCCATCGGCTGGAGCGGCATCGTTCTGGTGGAGCCGCTCCTACGGACGCTGCCGGCGACATCGATCGCCCTCATCGTTGCCGGCGGCATCGTCTATTCCTGTGGCGTGATCTTCTTCGCCTGGAAAGGCCTGCGCTTCCACAATGCGCTGTGGCACGGCTTTGTCGTCACCGGCGCCGGCCTGCATCTGGCCGCCATGGTCGACTGCCTGGTCATCAACCGGCTTTGACCTCCGGTCGCGGACAGTGGCAATATTGCCAAGCGCCATTCAATTTCGTCACAATTCCGTTTAGAGTCGCAAACACAATGTGATCGGCGGCGATGGCATCGGAAACGGGGCACGGATGACTTTACTCAGATCCTTCGGCATGGGCAGGCGCTCCGACGTTCTGATCTACGACCCGCACAAATTGTCGAGCCCGCAGGTCTTTCTGCTGACCATGGTGATCTTTCTGTTCATCGTGGCCTTTATCGCCGCCATCCTGACCCGCCAGATCTCGACCGCCTTCGTCACCAATCCCGGCCTCAACGGCCTGATCATCGGCGTGCTGGCGGTCGGCATCCTGCTGGCCTTCGTCCAGGTCGGCCGGTTGTTCCGCGAGGTGCGCTGGGTCAATTCGTTCCGCGCCGGTTCCGAAACCACCGAACCCGTGCTGCTGGCGCCGATGAAGGCGATGATCGGCCGCTCCTCGACGATTGCCTTCTCGACCAGTTCGATGCGCACCATGCTGGATTCGATCGCCACCCGCCTCGACGAAAGCCGCGACACCTCGCGCTACCTTGTCGGGCTGCTGGTGTTCCTCGGCCTGCTCGGCACCTTCTGGGGCCTGCTCAACACGATCGGCTCGATCCGCGAAACCATCGAGTCGCTCGATCCCGGCACCGGCGACGCAGCGGCCGTGCTCGAATCCCTGAAGCAGGGGCTTTCCGCCCCTTTGGCCGGCATGGGCACCGCTTTCTCGTCGTCTCTGTTCGGCCTGTCCGGCTCGCTGGTGCTCGGCTTCCTCGACCTGCAGGCCGGCCGCGCCCAGACGCGCTTCTATACCGAGCTCGAGAACTGGCTGTCCTCGGTCACCGACCTGTCCTCCGACATCGTCGTTGCCGACGCGGCCAAGAGCGAACCCTCCGATGAAATCCGTCTGTTGTCGGAAAAGCTGCGCACCCTGCAGGAGAATGGCGGCGGCTCCAATCCGCGCGTCGCCACCGCCATGGCCAATCTCGCCGACGGCATTTCTGGCCTGGTCAAGAACATGCGCTCGGAACAGCAGATCATGCGCGACTGGGTCGAGGCCCAGTCCGACGAGCAGAAGGCGATGCGCAACACCCTGGAGAAGATCGCCGACGCCTTGAAGAAACCTGGAGTGCATTGACGTGGCGTTGGCACGAGGCCGGCGCTCCGACCGCCGCATCGATTACTGGCCGGGCTTCGTCGATGCGCTGTCGACGCTGCTGTTGGCGATCATGTTCCTGCTCACGGTTTTCGTGCTGGCGCAGTTCCTGCTCGGCCGCGAGATCTCCGGCAAGGACACGGTGCTCAACCGCCTCAACTCCCAGATCAATGAGTTGACCCAGCTCCTGGCGCTGGAGCGCTCGACGACGCAGGACAAGGAGGACACCCTTGCCAATTTGCAGGCCTCGCTGTCTGCATCGGAGGCGGAAAAGAGCCGGCTCGAACAATTGCTGGCGCAAGGCGCTGGCGCCGGCGACGCCGCCAACCAGCGCGCAACGGCACTTTCCGGCGAGCTCGACAGCCAGCGCCAGATCAGTCAACAGGCACTGAGCCAGGTTGAAATCCTCAACCAGCAGATCGCGGCGCTACGCAGGCAGATCGGAGCGCTCGAAGAAGCGCTCAACGTGTCCGAAACGCGCGATCGCGAGTCCAACACCAAGATTGCCGATCTCGGCCGCCGCCTCAACGTCGCGCTGGCGCAACGCGTGCAGGAACTGAACCGCTACCGCTCCGATTTCTTCGGCCGCTTACGTGAAATTCTCGCCGACCGCGAGAACATCCGCATCGTCGGCGACCGCTTCGTCTTCCAGTCGGAAGTGCTTTTCCCGACCGGCTCCGAAGTGATCAACGATGCAGGCAAGGTCGAAATGAAGAAGCTCGCCGATGCCATCATCGAATTGCAGAAGGAGATCCCGCCGGAGATCAACTGGGTGCTGCGCGTCGACGGCCACACCGACAACAAGCCGCTCTCCGGCACCGGCCGCTACCGCGACAATTGGGAATTGTCGACGGCGCGCTCGACGTCGGTGGTCAAGTTCCTGATCGAGAACGGCGTCCCGGCCAACCGGCTGGTCGCGGCCGGCTTCGGCGAATTCCAGCCGCTCGACCCCGCCGATACCGAAGAGGCGCGCAACAAGAACCGCCGCATCGAGCTGAAGCTGACCGAGCGGTGATCTGCAAGCCTTTGGCTCGTTACATGCACCGGATCGAGCCGGCTCAAGTCGGCGGCATCTAGGGCACTGGTGCGGCAGCGGCAAGAGCTGAAAAAATTACCTTTTTTTAATTACACTTTGCCACCACCACCTTTTAGCCTTGGTCATGGGCCGAGAACCGCCGGCGGTGGAACCGCTCATCGCGACGCGACGGAACCTGACGGCCCGCGGCCGGAAGGCGGGCCCCTCCCAACCACCGCCTTCCCCAGTAAAGGAGACGCAACCATGCGCTTCTTCGCTCCCAGGAACCTCAGGACTGCTACGTTCGCCACACTTCTCCTCGCCGTTCCGTTTGCTGGCGCTTACGCCGGCCCGCGTGTGACGGCCTTGATCAATCAGATCCAGAGCGTGGAGACGGGTATCCAGGGCGCCATCCGGGCGAACAAGCTCGAGCCGGGCGAGGCGCGTGACTTGCGCACGCAGGTCGCTCAACTCGATCGGGCCGCCCAGAGGGCCGCGCGCGAGGGAACGATGCCGAGCACGCAATATCAGCAGTTGCTGGCGCAGCTCGACGATGTCAGCCAAAAGCTACGCGCTGATACCGGCAGTGCCTTCCTCATCGGCAACGGCGGCGATGGCGGATACTATCCTAACGGCTACGGCCCAAACTATCCAGGCGGCTGAGATCGGCCGCAGCGCCCGGCGCTGTGGCAATTGATTTTGCGTATGATCCTTTTCCAGTTTTCGGTTCAGGGATCATGCGCTAGCCCAACGCCAGCGCAATCAGCGCCAGCATTGCCGGCACTGTCTGGATGAACAGGATTTTACGGCCCACCGTCGCCGCGCCGTAGAGACCGGCGACGGCGACGCAGAGCAGGAAGAAGACTTTGAACTGGAAACCGGCTTCGCCGAGGTAAAGCCCCCAGATCAGCCCAGCTGCGAGAAAACCGTTGTAAAGTCCCTGATTGGCCGCAAGCACTTTCGAGGCACTGGCGAATTCCGGCGTCAGCTTGAATACCATGTGGCCGCGCGGCGTGTCCCACAGCACCGTCTCCAGATAGACGATGCAGAGGTGGATCACGGCCACCAGCCCGACCAGCACATTGGCGATCATATCTCGTCTCCCCCATTGCGGTCTGCCGCCGCCGACGACATTGATCACGCACGCCACGCTTCCGCAAGATGCCGTTCGGCCGTTGCGGCCGGCAGTCAATGCATCGGTCGCAGACGGTCTTCAGGGGTTGCCAACACTTTTGCATTGGTATCTTTTCCCGCCGTCAAATCAGCGGAACCCACCATGTCCTTTCAAAAACTCGACGACCTCGGCCACAAGCTCGAAGCGCTGGAACATGCCCTCGCCATTCTCGGCGCCGACGAGGCGACCCATATGGCGGTCGGCGGCGGCGAGAAGCGCGCCGAGGCGATGTCGGCGCTTGCCGGCATGCACCACACCCAGGCGACTGCGCCGGAGATTGCCGACTGGATCGCGGCGGCCGAGCAGGAGGCGTTGAACGAAGAGCAGCAGGCCGCGGTCAGGGAATTCCGCCGGCAGTACACCAACCTGACCTGCCTGCCGGTCGAGTTCGTCGAGCGCCAGACGACTGTACGCATGCGCTCCGAGCAGCTCTGGCGCGACCTGCGCGCCAAGAACGACTGGGCCGGCTTCCTGCCGGCACTCGAAGGCGTCGTGGCGCTGGTCCGCGAGGAGGCGACACTTCGCGCCGAGGTGCTCGGGCTCGAGCCTTATGACGCGCTGATGGAGCAATATGATCCGGGCAATCGCGCCGCCGACATCACGCCGGTGTTTGCCGAGTTGAAGACTTTCCTGAAAGGTTTCGTGCCGGAGGCACTGGCCGTGCAGGAGGAGCGGCTGGCGAAACATCCGCTGAAGCCGCTTTCCGGCAGCTATCCCTTGGACAAGCAGCGCGAACTCGGCCTCGCCATGATGGCGGCAGTCGGCTTCGACCTCACCCACGGCTCGCTGTCGGTTTCGCACCATCCCTTCTGCGGCGGCGTGCCGAGCGACGTGCGCATCACCACCCGCTACAAGACCTCGGATTTCCTGTCGGCGTTGATGGGCGTGCTGCACGAGACCGGCCATGCGCTGTACGAGCAGAACCTGCCGAAGGCGTGGGCACACTGGCCGCTCGGCAGAGCGCGCGGCATGGCGGTGCATGAAAGCCAGAGCCTGTTCGTCGAAAAGCAGATCGGCCGCAATCCAGAATTCTGGCGCTGGGCGCTGCCGGTGGTCGAAAGGCACCTCGGCGAGAGCTGGACGATCGACGACATCCTGCCGCATGTGCACCGGGTCGAGCGCGGCCTGATCCGCGTCGATGCCGACGAGGTCACCTATCCGCTGCACGTCATCCTGCGCTACGAGCTGGAGCAGGAGCTTGTCTCGGGGCGGCTTGAGGCAGCCGACCTGCCCGAGGCCTGGGATGCCAAGATGCGCGATTATCTCGGCCTGCCGACATCAGACAATCCGGCTGATGGTCCGATGCAGGACGTCCACTGGCCGGGTGCCGCCTTCGGCTATTTCCCCTCCTACACGCTGGGCGCCATGATGGCGGCGCAGCAATGGGCGGCGCTGACCAGAGATCATCCTTCAGCCGACGAAGACCTCGCCAAGGGAGATTTCGCCGCGATCAACGACTGGCGCCGCAAAAGGATCTGGTCGCAAGGCTCGCGCTGGTCGACGCCGGAACTGCTCGAACGCGCCACCGGCGAAAAGCTCAATGCCGTGCATTTCACCGATCACCTGAAGAAGCGGTACGGTAACTGAGTCGCTTCGTCTGTTCCTGGTTCTTGCTGCGGTGACCGCAGAAATCCGCGAAACTGGCCTTTACTTTGGTGGGAAAGCCTCTGAAAAAGGAGTTCTTCCAAGTTGGGCGAGCGTAGATGTCTGCCTGTTACAGTTTTCATGGGATGAAGTCTTTCTGGCCCCGCTTGGTATTTTTCATCTTGTTGATCGGCCTGAGTTCTCCGGCCATGTCCGACGACATGGTTCTCAAGGGCCCCGCGGAAAGCTGGGTAACGCAGGTTGATATTCCGGCTGCCGATCCCACCCGATCGGATCAAATCAAGAATGGCGTTTCATGGCTGCTCTCGGACGACCAGATCAAGCATCGCGCCGGCGGCTATGTCGAGTACTCGCGCACAGTCTATAGAATCGTTGACCGTCCCGGGCTGGATCGAGGCGCGAGTATCGATCTGCAATTCGATCCGTCCCGGCACAATGTCACGCTCAACCATCTTCACATCATCCGCGACGGCGCCGTTTTGGACCGGCTGGAAGACGTCGAATTCGACATCTTCCGCAGGGAAAGAGATGCCGAGAAAGGCGTCTTCGACGGCTGGCTGACAGCACATGTCAACATCGATGACGTGCGCGCCGGCGACATCGTTGATTACGGATCGACCTATGAAATAACGCCGCTCGTCGGCAAGGATCTCTTCTTCAAGAATTTCTCCACCGAATGGGAAGAGCCGGTAGCGCTTATCCGCACGAGCATCATTTGGCCTTCGGGCCAGCCGCTCGAGACCAAGACAAGGGGAACCCAACTCAAGCCTTCGATCTCGTCGACAGGGCCGGACACGACCTATCTGTGGGAAATTCCAAACCCGAAACCGGTCAATGTCGAGGACAACCTGCCCGTGACATATCCAGGCTGGGGCTCTATCGATGTCGCATCGACCGCGAATTGGCAAAGTGTGGTCGATGCTGTTGCGCCCTATTACAAGCCAGCGACCGTTTTTCCCTCGGCTTTTGCCGCAAAGCTCGACGACATCGCACTGCGGCATCCCGTGCCCGAAGACCGGATGGTCGAGGCAATGCGGTTGGTGCAGGACCAGATCCGCTATGTAAGCCTGTCGATGGGTGCCGGTTCCTACATTCCGCGTGATCCCGCGACCGTCATCCTGAGCGGGTTTGGTGACTGCAAGGACAAGGCACTGCTGCTGGTTTCTTCGCTTGTGCGGCTTGGCATTGCTGCCGAGGTTGCCCTGGCCGATCTCGACGAAGGGCGGGCCCTGGACCAGCATCTGCCGGCGCTTCGCGATTTCGACCATGCCATCGTCAAGGCGAGGATCGGAACAAAGACATATTGGCTGGATGCTACCGACTATCTTCAGGGCGGCAAGGCGCCCAATCTCGCACAGTCGGACTACGGCTTCGCGCTGCCGCTTTCCAGCACCGGCGGATTGGAGACGATGCCGAGTCCTGTGCTTACCAGCCCATCGATCCAGATCGCCGAGGACTTCGATTTTCCGCGGAAACCGGGCGATCCCCTCGTGCTGACGGTCTTCTCGACATATCAGGACGCCGATGCCGATTGGATGCGCGGCAATTTGGCCAGCCGGTCGCTGAGCGAGGTGTCGGACGCCTACCTGAAATACTACAACAAGCAATATCCGGGCATCCAAACCGTCGCCAAGCCGGAAATCGTGGATCGCCGCGACGACAACATAGTGAGCGTGAAGGAAAGTTATCGCTTGCCGGCAGAGGCGCTGGCGGCCAACGATCTGGCAAAGAATTTCCCGATCCGCGCGGCCGATCTCGGCAACAACTCTCTTCCAACCCCGACAATCGTCGACCGAACCGGGCCAGTCTCCATCGGCCCCCAGTTCTACCGGCGTCACAAGATAACGGTGCGCAACCTCAAGGCGAGGTTTTCCGGCGAGTCGATGAAAAACGTCGTGACGCCCTATCTGTCTCTCAAGGCGTCCTGGTCCAACACGCCCACCGAATTTCAAGTCGAATGGAACTTTCAGAGCCTGGCAACTGAAGTGCCGGCCAAGGCGATTGCCGACTATCTGAAAACCGTCGATGACGTCGCGGACGAAATCCGGTGGCAGTACGATTTTACCTATGAAGAGCCGCCTGCCGATGTGCAGCGCAGCGATCCGGCAAAGGAGCAGCGACAGACCGTCGCCAGCATGCTTTTGTTGTCGTTGCTTGTCGGCGTTCCCCTGTTCATCGCCTATCGACGCGGCAAAGGCCGTGCTTTCGGTAGCTGAAGAATCCCGGCGGCCGCTGGGGGACCTACTCCGCCGCGCCCCTGAAGGCATTCGCCCCGGCTTCGAACTGCAGCTTGGCCAGCCGCGCATAGATGCCGCCCTTGGCGACCAGGCTCTGATGCGTGCCTTCCTCGACGATGCGGCCGCCATCCATGACCAGGATGCGATCGGCCTTCAGCACGGTTGCCAGCCGATGGGCGATGACGATCGTGGTACGCCCCTGCATCAGCCGGTCGAGCGCCGTCTGCACCAGCGTCTCGCTTTCGGCATCGAGTGCCGAGGTCGCCTCGTCAAGCAGCAGGATCGGCGCATCGCGCAAAATGGCGCGGGCGATCGCCACGCGCTGGCGCTGGCCGCCCGACAGCGTCACCCCGCGCTCGCCGACCTGGCTGTCATAGCCCTTTTCGAGTTTCAGGATGAACTCGTCGGCAAGCGCGTCCTTCGCCGCCGCCTCGATCTCGGCCTGGCTGGCGCCAGGCCGGCCAAAGCCGATATTGTCGCGCGCGCTTGCGGCAAAGATGGTGACATCCTGCGGCACGATGGCTATGCGCGCGCGGATCGCGGCCGGATCGGCGTCGCGCAGATCGACCCCGTCGATGACGATCCTGCCGGCTTCCGGATCGTAGAAGCGCAGAAGCAGCGAAAACACCGTGCTCTTGCCGGCGCCGGATGGCCCGACGATCGCCACCGTCTCGCCGGGTTTGACCTGAAAGCTGAGGCCATGGACGGCGGCGCGGTCGGGCCGGGCCGGATAGGAGAAGGAGACATCGTCGAAGCTGATCGCGCCTCTCGCCTTTGCCGGCAGCGGCTTCGGATCGACGGGCGCCTGGATCGCGGGTTTCTCGGCCAGGATCTCGGTCAGCCGTTCGGCAGCGCCCGCTGCCTGGGACAGTTCGCCCCAGACTTCCGACAGTGCGCCGAGCGCGCCGGCGGCGAACACGGAATAGAGCAGGAACTGGCCGAGCGTGCCCGGCGACAGCGTGCCGTCGAGCACGTCGCGCGAACCGAACCACAGCACCGCCACCACCGAGGAAAAGATCATGAAGATGGCGAAGAAGGTGAGAAAGGAGCGGGCAAAGATCGAGGCCCGCGCCGCTTCGAACGCTGCTTCCACGGCGGATGAAAAATACCCGGTGACAAGCTTCTCGTTGGTGAAGGCCTGCAGGGTGCGGACCGCGCCGATCTGCTCGCTGGCATAGGCGGTGGCATTGGCCAGAGTATCCTGCGCCAGCCGTGACTTGCGCCGCACCGAGCGGCCGAAGGCGACCAGCGGCAGCACGATTAGCGGAATGGCCGCGATGACCAGGCCGGACAGTTTTGGGCTGGTGAAGACCATCATCGCCACGGCGCCAAGGCCGAGGATGACGTTGCGCAAAGCCACCGAAGCGGTGGCGCCGACGGCCGATTTGACCTGTGTCGTGTCGGCGGCGAGCCGCGAGACGATCTCGCCCGACTGGGCCGTGTCGAAGAAGGCGGGCGACAGCGTCGTGACGTGGGCAAAGACATCGCGGCGGATATCGGCAACGACGCGCTCGCCCAGCGTGATGACGAAATAATAGCGGCTGGCCGATGCCGCCGCCAGCACGGCGGCCATCACCACCAGCATGGCGAAATATTCGGCAATGAAGCTGGAATCGGAAGCGGAAAAGCCGTGATCGATCATCCGCCGCACGGCCAGTGGCAGCGCCAGCGTCGTCGCCGCCGCGACGGCCAGCGAGATGATCGCGCCGATGACCATTTTGCGGTAATGGGTGATGTAGGGAAACAGGCGCTGCAGCGGCCTCAGCGAGCGCCTGCGCTCGTCTGCATCGCCGCTGATGTTCGCCATGACCGTGTCCTTTGGCCTTTTGAGGTTTGCGCCATCAATATGCGC
This sequence comes from Mesorhizobium sp. M1423, assembly GCF_040317575.1. NCBI lineage: Bacteria > Pseudomonadati > Pseudomonadota > Alphaproteobacteria > Hyphomicrobiales > Phyllobacteriaceae > Mesorhizobium > Mesorhizobium sp. M1423. The sequence goes on along the minus strand of NZ_JAMYKU010000001.1, from coordinate 316,442 downwards.
TTGCCGCGGCCTTGTGATTCAATTCCGGCTGATGTATAGGCTCGCCGACCGTTTTAGAAGCCGTGGCTCCTCAATAGCTGCGGCTTCGAGTTTTAAAAAGGGGCGCATCGACGCAGGCTTCAGCCCGTCGGCAGCACCCGGCAAGCCAGGAACAGAACCATGAAGACCGACATCCATCCCGACTACCACACCATCAAGGTCGTCATGACCGACGGCACCGAATACATGACCCGTTCGACCTGGGGCAAGGAAGGCGATACGATGAACCTCGATATCGACCCGACGACCCATCCGGCCTGGACCGGCGGCCAGCAGACCCTGCTCGACCGCGGCGGCCGCCTGTCGAAGTTCAAGAAGCGCTTCGAAGGTTTTGGCCTGTAAGGTCGAAGAACGCTCAAGCCGCATTGGCTGCCTGCAGATAAAAAACCCGCCCTTGTGGCGGGTTTTTTATTCAGCGGATCGTCGCGCGAACGAAATCGCCCTTGATGACGATCGAGGGTTTGGCGCCGGCGGTGTTGGGAAGCGAACTGTCGACGAAGGACGCCAATGCTGTCACCGAATAGCTGATCGGAACCTGCTGGCCGAAGGACAGCGTGGCATCCAGCGCCTTGCCGGCAATCGCGATGTTTTCGTCCTGCCGGATGCTGCCATAGAAGAGATTGACCTTCAGCGCCTCGCCCTTGAGATCGATGCTCGAAGCATGCCCGTCGAGTGAAACATCGGCGGCCTTGCCGGCGATGGCGATAGTAGAGAAATTCCCCGCCATGTTGGCTTGCAGCGCCGCTTGGTCGATCGACACGGAACTCTCGGGTTGGATGTTGGCGTTGATCTCGACCACGCAGTCCGAAGGATCCAGCCACGAGGAGGGAGCAACATCGATGCGTAGCGTCGAGGCCACCAGCTTCATGTCGCTGGCGGAACGGCAGTCACTGGCGAACCAACTCGAATACCAGCTCGCAAACCAGCCTTCACGGCGGCCGCTGATCGTCGCGTGGTAGGGTGCCGTGGACGAAGTGGTGAGCTTGACGGAACTGGCTTCGCCGGTGATGACGACGGCGCTCACCCCGACGAGATCGAGCGTCTTGGAGGCCTCACCGGTCGCCGGCGATGCCAGGGCAACGCCGGCAAAAGGCAGCAAGACGAGAATTGCGGATTTCATCATTGTCTCCGATCATGTTGGGCGGTCGCGACTGGACCGTGGCGTTGTCGAGATGATCTGAAACGTCGATTTCCGCGACCTTGATCGCGATCCGGGACGACCGCGAACGCAATCCGGGTCATTGTCGGCCGCTGCCCGCTTTGGAACCACGCTTGCGATCATGATCTTCATTCCCCTGCCATTCGTCGTTGCCCTGTTGCTGGTCATCCTGCTCGTGCAGATGGTCCGCCGAAACGAGGCCGATCTGCGTGAAAACATCGCCTTCATGCTGCTGATCGCCGCCTGTGCCTTGCAGTCGGTGCTGATCGGCATTCGCTGGGGTTATGATGTCAGGGCAATCATGCCGTTCCAGTCGGTCCTGGCGACACTGATCGCACCCCTTGCCTGGATAGCCTTCAGCGGTTTGACAAAGGAACCGTCCGCGCATCGCCTGGCATCACTCTGGCCGCATTTGCTGCCGGCCTGCCTGGTTGTCCTGCTCCTGATCTTCTGGCGCGAGCCGGTCGGGCCGGTGATCATCCTCGTTTTCCTGTCCTATGGCGCCGCCCTTCTTTGGCTAGCGCTGGCCGGTCCGGATGTTCTTGTCGAATCGCGTCTCGACGGCGTCTTGCGGCCCTACCGATCGCTGTTGGTGACGGCGCTGGCGATCCTTGCATCGCCGGTCACCGACATCATCATCGGCTTCGACCTCGAATGGACAGGTGGCACTCATTCCGGCGCGGTGATTGCCGCCGCCAACGTCCTAGCGCTGATGCTGCTCGGCAGCGCGGCCGCTGTTGCCAGCGAAACCGCTGCTTCCGACGAAGAGGAAGAGGATGTGTCGCACGCCCAAACCACGCCACGGGTGACCAGCGAAGATTCCGCGGTCGCGGCGGCGGTCGACGCGCTGATGACATCGAAATATCTCTACAAGGATGTCGATCTCAACCTCGGGCGCATCGCCAGGCGGCTCGGCCTCCCCGCACGGCAAGTGTCATCGGCGGTCAATCGCGTCCACGGATCGAGCGTATCCCAATACGTCAACGGCAGGAGGATCGATGAGGCCCGCCGCTTGCTCGCGGCGACCGACGAACCGATCACCCGCATCATGCTCGACGCCGGTTTCCTCAGCAAATCGAACTTCAACCGTGAGTTCCTGCGCATCACCGGCCTGAGCCCGAAGGCATGGCGGCGGAAGTATCGGCCGCCGAAGGGCACGATGCCGGCCATCTCCTTGCCAGGCAAGGGAAAATGAATGCGCGCGGCGCCGGTCAGGCGCCGAGCAACTCTCGCAGAGCCATCCGCTTGTAGGCCGCAACCAGCCTGTCACCCTCTTGCCGGTCGACCGAAATCGCAAGCCGCATTGCGGCCTCGCCCATCTGCCAGATGAGAAATGCCGTCGTTTCCAGCGCTTCCGGATCGGCGGACGGCCGCAACCGCTTCAGCACCGTGGTGAGGAATTCGGCGTTGGCCCGGCTGTCGGCAAGCTCAAGCTCGCGCAATGCTTTGTCGGCCTGTGTCCCCGACCAGATGTCGCGCATCACCGGCTCGGCCAGGAATAACCGGTAGTAGATATCCACCAGCTCCGAAAACGCCTGGCGCAAGCCGTCGGCGTCACTGACGTCGGCAAGTGCCGCCGCGATGCAGGCCTGGCTTTCGGCGGTGTAGCGTTCGGCCAGCGCCCAAATGATTGCCCGCTTGTCCGGGAAGAACTGGTAGAGCGAGCCGATCGACACGCCAGCCCTCTCGGCCACCTCGCCCATGCGCATCGCATCGCTGCCTTGCTCGGCGATCAGCGCCGACGCTGCGGCCAGCATGCGCTCGACCCGCTCGCGGCTACGCTGCTGGCTCGGCGTTCGGCGCGGCGATGCGATCTGGCCATCCTGTGAATCCGATACGGCAGAGCCTTCCATCACTGTCTCCAGGCGAACAATCAACAAATTGGCTTGACTCGCAAAATACGAGGGTTTATCACGTTTGGCAAATGTGAGGATTGCTCACATTTGCAAACTGAGGAAAATCGACATGAACCCTACTGTAACGAAACCAACTTTGATCCTCGGCGGCACCGGCAAGACCGGCCGCCGTCTCGCCGAGCGGCTGACGGCGCGGGGCCTGCCGGTGCAGATCGGCTCGCGCTCGGGTACGCCGCCCTTCGACTGGGAAAATAGCACGACCTGGGAACCCGCGCTTGATGGTGTCGGCGCCGTCTACATCAGCTACTATCCTGATCTTGCGGTGCCCGGCGCGGCCGACACCGTCGGCGCCTTCTCTCGTCTTGCCGTGGAGTGTGGTGTGCGCCGGCTGGTACTGCTGTCGGGGCGCGGCGAAACGGAAGCACAGCGCGCCGAAGAGATGCTCAAAGCTTCAGGCGCCGATTGGACGATCCTGCGCTGCGCCTGGTTTTCCCAGAACTTCAGCGAAGGCTTCCTCGTCGAATCTTTGCAGGAGGGCGAGGTGGCGTTGCCGGTCGGCAGTGTGGGCGAACCATTTGTGGATGCCGACGATATCGCGGAGGCCGCCTTTACCGTACTAACCCGGCAAGGACATGTCGGAGAGCTCTATGAGCTGACCGGGCCGCGGCTGCTGAGCTTTGCCGACGCGGTCGCCGAGATCGGCAGGGCCGCAGGCCGCGACATCCGTTTCAAGCGGGTTTCCCATGCCGAGTTCACCGCCGCCATAGCCGAGCACGAGTTGCCGGCCGAGTTCGCCTGGCTGCTCAACGAGCTGTTCACCGAAGTGCTCGACGGCCGCAACGAAACGCTGACCGACGGCGTCCAGCGCGTGCTTGGCCGCGCCCCAAAAGACTTTTCCACCTACGCAACCGAAACCGCCGCCACGGGCATCTGGAGGAACTGACATGATCATGAAACTGCTTCCCACCCTCACCTTCGTCGCTGCCATTGGCTCAGGCGTTGTCGGCGGCGTTTTCTTCGCCTTCTCCAACTTTATCATGCCGGCGCTCGCCCGCTTGCCTGCCGGAGGCGGCATCGCCGCCATGAATTCGATCAACATCACCGTGATTACGCCGGCATTCATGACCGCGCTATTCGGCACCGGGCTGGTCTGTCTTGTGCTTGCCGCCGGCGCTCTTATCGGCTGGAGCCAGCCGGGCGCGTTCTGGCTTCTCGCCGGCGCCCTGATCTATCTCGTCGGCAACCCGATCGTGACGATGATGTTCAACGTGCCGCTCAACAACGCCCTGGCCGCCGTCGATCCGGCAAGCGCCAACGGCGCCGCGGTATGGGCCACTTATCTCAAGGACTGGGTGATCTGGAACCATGTCCGCACCATCACCGCCATCGTGGCGCTGGGCTGTTTTATCTTCGCGTGGCGGTGAATGCCGGGGCAAGAAGACCTTCAGGCAGGGTCCTTCGACTTATGACCCTTGCGATCGGCATGGCCGAGATCGCGATCCGGATCGATGACGTCGCGAACCAGTTGCTTGAGCTTTGCGGCGTCGGGAAAACCGCCGTCACGTTTGCGGTCCCAGACCAGCGTGTCATTGCAGGAAATGGTGAAGATGCCGCCGGTACCGGGCACCAGCGTCACTTCGCCGAGATCGGTGCCGAAGGTGGACAGCAGCTCCTGCGCCATCCAGCCGGCCCTGAGCAGCCACAGGCACTGCGTGCAATAGGTGATGCGGACTGTAGGCAGCGCGTGTTGGGTCATGCCGCGCTGAGCTTCGCCAAGGTCTCCTCGTCGACCTCGAAATTGGCGTAGACGCTCTGCACGTCGTCGTCATCTTCAAGCGTCGCGACCAGCTTCATCAGCGATTGTGCCCGCTCCTCGTCGACCGCGATATTGGTCTGCGGCTTCCAGATCGGCTTCACCGATTCAGCCTCGCCGAGCGCGCCTTCCAGCGCCTTCGACACCTCGCCGAGATTCTCGAAGGCGCAGTAGATCGTGTGGCCTTCCTCGTCCGACTGGACGTCGTCGGCGCCGGCCTCGATCGCCGCGTCCATCACCTTTTCGGCGCTGCCGGCCGATGCCGGATAGTAGATCTCACCGACGCGGTCCCACATGAACGACACCGAGCCGGTCTCGCCCATCGCCCCGCCGGCCTTGGTGAAGGCAGCGCGCACATTCGACGCCGAGCGGTTGCGGTTATCGGTCAGCGCCTCGACGATCAGCGCGACGCCGCCCGGCCCATAACCCTCGTAGCGCACGGCCTCGTAGGTCTCGGCATCGCCCATCGACGCCTTGTTGATGGCGCGCTGGATGTTGTCCTTCGGCATCGACACCGCCTTGGCGTTCTGCACCGCAAGGCGCAGGCGAGGGTTCATCGATGGATCGGGCGTGCCGCTCTTGGCGGCGACGGTGATTTCGCGCGCCAGCTTGGAAAACATTTTCGATCGCACCGCATCCTGACGGCCCTTGCGGTGCATGATGTTCTTGAACTGTGAATGGCCAGCCATGGCACCCCTGTCGTCTTCTCGGCTAGAGCATCCGCGGCCTGGTGAACCACCCGGCGCCTTGCAAAGTGCTCGAATTCAAAATCTCAGAACGTCCTGCTGCGTCCGGACGGACGTACGGCGCTCTATGTCGGAATGGCCGGCTTATAGATAAATCGGCTCAATTCGTCCAGCCGCGCCGTGGCAGACGACACGCAAGGGCTTGAGACCCGAAAAGGCAGGCTTCGGCGGCCGTTCACCCCTCCAGATCGGACTTCAGCCGGTCGAGAATGCTGATCGCGTGCGTGGCATATTGGCTGATCCAGCGGTCGTGGATGTGCTTGATCGGCAGCGCGTTGAGATGGTTCCAACGCTCGCGGCCCTCGCGCCGCGCCACGACCATGTCGGCCTCCTCCAGCACTTTCAGATGCAGCATGATCGTGCAGCGGTCCATGTCGGGGAAGGCATCGCACAACATGCCGGTGGTCTGCGGCGCATCCTTCAGCCGGTCCAGCAACTCACGCCGGCGCGGATGCGCCAGCGCCTTGAAAACATTGTCGTCCTGCGAATGGCTTGACATGTTATGTTTCTATAACATATCGTTGAGCCATTCAAGGAAGGAGCTGTGGATATGTCTCTTGGATTCAGGGTTTCGGGCCGCATCGGCAAACCTGTCGCCGAAGTCTTCGACGCGGTCGTCAATCCGAAGAAGCTTAGCGGCTATTTCACTACGATCGGCGGCGCCAGCGCGCCGCTGGTGGCTGGTGCCGGTGTTGTCTGGTGGGGCAAGGTCCCCGTCGAGGTCGACGAAGTGATCAAGGACAGCCGCATCGTGCTGCACTGGGACGCCTCCGATGCCGACGGCAAGCCAGCCTACAAGACCCGCATCGAGATGAATTTCGAACCGCTCGATGATGGCGGCACCTTTGTCACCATCGCCGAGACCGGCTGGCGCGAGGACGCGGTCGGCCTGAAGAAGTCCTATCTCAATTGCGAGGGCTGGTCGCAGATGCTGGCCTGCATGAAGGCCTATGTCGAATACGGCATCAATCTGCGCGACGGCTATTACCGCAGCGAGATGAAGGGCGAGCCGGCCAACGAGAACAACATCTGAAAAACCACCAAGATGACGGAGGCCTGCGATGAAGCAAGTGACGCCATTTCTGATGTTCGAGGGCAAGGCCGAAGAGGCAATGACCTTCTATTGCGAGACGATCCCCGACAGCAGCGTCCTTGACGTCACACGTTACGGCTCCGGCGAAGACGGCCCGGAAGGGACGGTCAAGCTGGCGCGCGTGTCCATAAGCGGTCTGGAAGTGATGGTCTACAACAGCCCCGTGCACCATGCCTTCACATTCACGCCGTCGGTCTCGCTGTATGTGGATTGCTCCACGGAGGCAGAGCTGAACGGCATTGTCGAGGCCCTGGCCAAGGACGGCAAATTTCTGATGCCGCTGGACAATTATGGTTTCAGCCGCCGGTTTGCATGGCTCAACGACAGGTTCGGAGTCTCCTGGCAAATCAATTTGGCATAGCGGGTTCTGGACCGAACCGGCCAATCGAACCTGAACACGGGAATGGAGCCAGCAAATGACCGCGAAGATCAGCGGCGGCATCAACATCGCCATGAAAGTGCCGCCACATCAATACCAGGCAACGATCGCCTTCTATCGCGACGTCATCGGCCTGAAGCCATTCACGGCCAAGGCGCCCGCTATCGGCTTTGAACTCGGTCCCAATCGCCTGTGGATCGACGAGGCGCCGATGCTTAGTCAGGCCGAGGTCTGGCTGGAACTGTTCACCGATGATTTTCCAGGCGCGGCGGACCATCTCGCCAAGGCCGGCGTCGTGCGCTGCGACGCCATCGAGGCACTGGGTGAAGGCTTTCGCGGCGGCTGGATCACCAACCCGGCCAACATCATTCACCTCGTGCGCGAACCCGATGCTTGGTGAACCGGGGCGGCGCCGTGGAAAGGAGGACGCTATGGAAATCCGTGAAACACCGACCGCCGAAGCCGGCATGCTGATAAGGCGGCCGGTCGCCGACGTGTTCGAAGCTATCGTTGATCCGGCGATCACGACAAAATTCTGGTTCACCCACGGCAGCGACAGGCTGGACAGCGGCAAGGAAATCCATTGGGAATGGCGCATGTATGGCGTCTCGACGACGGTAACGGTCAGCGAGATCGTGCCGAACGAGAAGATCGTCATGCAATGGAGCGATCCGCCGACCACGGTGGTGTGGACCTTTACCGAGATGCCGGGCGGCACGACCTTTCTCGAGGTCCGCAATTTCGGCTTTGCCGGCAGCCCCGATGAGCAGGTCAAGCAGGCGATCGACTCGACCGGCGGTTTTGCGCTGGTGCTCGCCGGCGCCAAGGCGTGGCTCGAGCAAGGCCTGACGCTTGGCCTGACCGGCGACCGCCATCCGAAGGGTTTGCCGGGGCATTAGGTCAACCGCGGTGGGCCATCCTCAGTGCCCGCCGCCCTTGGCCTTCTTCCGCCGTCGCGCCAGCATGTTGAGTCCTTCGACCAGTGCCGAAAAGCCCATGGCGGCGTAGATATAGCCTTTCGGCACGTGGTAACCCATGCCGTCGGCGATCAGCGTCATGCCGATCATCAGCAGGAACCCTAGCGCCAGCATGACGATGCTGGGGTTCCTGGCGATGAAATCGGCCAGCGGCCCGGCCGCCAGCATCATCACGCTCACCGCCACGATCACCGCGATGTACATGATCGCGATTTCGTCGGTCATGCCGACGGCGGTGATGATCGAGTCGATCGAGAAGACGAGGTCGAGCAGCAATATCTGGAAAATGGCGCCGGCCAGCGACAGCTGCAGTGTTTCGCCCATCATCGTGTCCTGGTGATCATCGAGATCGACCGTGTGGTGGATCTCCTTGGTCGCCTTCCAGACGAGGAACAGGCCGCCGGCAATCAGGATCAGGTCGCGCCATGAAAAGCCGTGGCCGAAGGCGGTGAATATCGGCATCGTCAACTGGACGATGATCGAGATGGTGGCCAGCAGGATCAGCCGCATCACCAGCGCGGCGGAGATGCCGAGCCGCCGGGCGCGGGCTCGCTGCGCTACCGGCAATTTGTTGGTCAAAATCGAGATGAAGATCAGATTGTCGATGCCGAGCACGACCTCCAGCACGATCAGCGTCAGCAGCGCGACCCATGCCGTCGGGTCGGAGACAAAGGCGAAATGCGGCGCCAGGAATTCGACTAGCTGCATGGAGGTCGTCCCCTCTACGATCTAGAGCAGTTTCGCCGGCAATTGGGTATTGCAAGCGTCCATATCAATGTCACGACCAGAAGGAAGGAGCCGTTTCCTCCAGCCGCGGGCCGCGGCGAAACGGCGCGATCCGTTCAGTCAGGCCGCTACGGTCGGAAATGTCGACGCCGACGCCGCACAATGTCGCCGGTCCGGTCGACGCCTCGAAACGGCCTTTCGGCACCTTGGACAAAAACCGGTTGAGCGGCTCCTCCTTGTCCATGCCGAGCGAGGAATCGTAATCGCCGCACATGCCGGCATCGGAAATATAACCGGTGCCGCCATTGAGGATCTGGTGATCGCCGGTCGGCTGATGCGTGTGGGTGCCGACAACAAGGCTGGCACGGCCGTCGACGAAATGGGCGAAGCACATTTTTTCCGAGGTCGCCTCGGCATGGAAATCGATGACGATCGCATCGGCCTGCTCGCCAAGCGGACAAGCGGCAAGTTCGCGCTCGCCGGCCTGGAACGGATCGTCGAGCTCGGGATGCATGAACACCCGGCCCATGATGTTGGCGACCAGCACGCGCGCGCCGTTCCTGGCGATGTAGACGCCTGAGCCGCGCCCCGGCGTGCCTTTCGGGAAGTTGGACGGACGCAGGAAGCGTTCCTCGCGCGGCGCGAAAATCAGCGCATCGCGTTGGTCCCAGACATGGTTGCCGGTGGTGACGACATCGGCGCCGGCCGAGATCGTCTCGCGAAAAATCTCCTCGGTGATGCCGAAGCCGCCGGCGGCGTTCTCGCCATTGACGATGACGAAGTCGAGTTTGAAATCCGAGATCAGGCCGGGCAGTTGTTCCCACACCGCCGTACGTCCTGTCTTGCCGACCATGTCGCCGAGAAAGAGAAGTCTCATATAAGCGTGATCCTGAACTGAAGGTCAGCGAAGCAAAAAGCTGCATGACTTTCGGAAAAGACCATGCGTCCAGGAACTTATCTACAATTTCGGCGCGAACAGGCGCAACCCGCTCTCGGTGAGTATTTCCGGAATGATCACGTCATGCGGCTCGTCCGGCACCAGGGCCACCTCCTGGCAGTCGAAGGCAATGCCGATCAGCCGCGGCTGCTGTCCGTTGTCGGCCAGCCGCGCGATCGCCCGGTCGTAATAGCCGGCGCCGTAACCGATGCGGTGGCCGCGCGCATCGAAGGCGGCAAGCGGCACCAGCATCACCTGCGGATCGAGTACCTCGGCTTCCTCATGCGGCCCGACGGTGCCGAAGCCCATGTCGATCATTGGCGCGCCGCGCACCAGTTCGCGAAAAACGATGGTGGTCTTGTCGAGAATGGCCGGCAGGCAGAGCCTCGCGCCCTTCTCGCGCAAGGCAAACATCAGCGGCCGGACGTCGACTTCCGAGCGCATCGGCCAGAAGCCTGAGACGATCTGGCCCGGCTCGACGGTGATCCGGTCGCGCGCCGTCTCGGCCATTTCGAGTGCTGCCTCTACCCGCCAGAACGGATCGAGCGCGTCGCGGCGCCCGAGGGCTTCGTTGCGGAGATTTTTTTTCAGGTCTTTTCGGAAGGTCATGGAGTCAGGATAGAAAAAGTCGGATCTGGACGGGGTTTTGGGAGCGACGTTTCCTACCGCATGGCCCACTGAAATGTGAGTGACGATCCACACAACCGGTGGAGAGAGCGATCCCGGGAACCTACAAAGTAGGTGGGCGCCGTATGAGAAAACCCACGGGTCTTCCCAGGGACAGCTCCCTAGGGATCATTAAGGCCCCGGGGAAAATGTTCTCCTGCCGGGAAGCGCAGACCGTCCCCGCCAATATAGGCAGACGGCAGGCCAAGCGCCAGAGAGACGACATGCTTCGAGTCTTAAATCGACGCAAAATCCCTCAACGAGGTCAGCGGCGGCAAGATCCCCGCTTCGCCAGCAGCGCCTTGCACACCGAAGGCCGCGTCCTTAGGGTCGCGCGATGAACCCGGGAGCAAAAATGCGTTTCGAAGGCACGGCAGCCTATGTTGCCGACAAGGATCTGATGGTGGCGGTCAACGCGGCGATCGCGCTGGAGCGGCCGTTGCTGGTCAAGGGCGAGCCCGGCACCGGCAAGACCGAACTTGCCCGCCAGGTGGCGGCGGCGCTCGACCTGGACCTGATCGAATGGCACGTCAAATCGACGACGAGAGCCCAGCAGGGCCTTTATGAATATGATGCCGTCTCGCGGCTGCGCGACAGCCAGCTCGGCGACGAGCGCTTCAACGACATCCGCAATTACATCAAGCGCGGCAAATTATGGGACGCCTTTGCGGCCGGCAAGAAAATCGTGCTTCTGATCGACGAGATCGACAAGGCCGATATCGAGTTCCCCAACGATCTGTTGCAGGAATTGGATAGGATGGAGTTCTTCGTCTACGAGACCGGCGAGACCATCCGCGCCACCGTCCGGCCGATCGTCATCATCACCTCCAACAACGAGAAGGAATTGCCGGACGCCTTCCTGCGCCGCTGCTTCTTCCACTACATCCGCTTTCCCGATGTCGAGACGCTGCACAAAATTGTCGACGTGCACTATCCCGGCATCAAGCGGAACCTCGTGCGAGCAGCACTGACCCAGTTCTACGAGATCCGCGACGTGCCGGGCCTGAAGAAGAAGCCGTCGACCTCCGAGGCACTCGACTGGATCCGCCTGCTGGTCGCCGACGACATCGCGCCCGAGGACCTGCGCGCCGACCCGAAGAATGCTTTGCCGAAACTGCATGGCGCGTTGCTGAAGAACGAACAGGACGTGCATCTGTTCGAGCGCCTGGCCTTCATGGCGAGACGGCAGGGGTGAGGAGCCGGTCAGTCGGAAGCCGACGAAAGCCCTCGGACAGCGGTTTCCCGTCGCTGGACCGTTGCCCTTGGCCAGGCACGGAGGCAGCTTCGGGTTGCCGACTTCAGAGGGAAATGAAATGACCGAGATCACCGTCCGCCCATTGGCGCAATCCGACCATGCCGATTGGCGGCGTCTGTGGACCGCCTACCTCACCTTCTACGAAACCAAGTTGCCGGAAGCGGTTTACGCCGTCACCTGGAAGCGGCTGTTCACGGCGGGCGAGTTCGAGCCGAAAGGCTTCATCGCCACCCTCGACGGCAAGGCCGTCGGCCTGACGCACTATCTCTACCATCGCTCCTGCTGGTCGGAGATAAACAACTGCTATCTGCAGGACCTGTTTGCCGACCCCGATGTGCGCGGCAAGGGCGTCGGCGCCGCCCTGATCGAAGCGGTCAGGCAGGAAGCCGGCAAGATCGGCGTCAAGAACGTCTACTGGATGACGCACGAGACCAACACCACCGCACGCAAGCTCTACGACCATGTGGCGCGCAGGACCGGCTTCATCGAGTATGATCTGCTGTAGACCGTGAGATGTTCATCCCCTTCTTCCTCGAACTGAAGGCAGCGCGGGTTCCGGTCTCGCTCCGCGAATATCTGTCGCTGCTGGAGGGGCTGGAGGCCGGGCTGGTCGACTATGATGTCGAGGGCTTTTACTATCTCGCCCGCGCCGCTCTGGTGAAGGACGAGCGCCACATCGACCGCTTCGACCAGGTCTTTTCGCACATCTTCAAAGGTGTCGAGGCGCGGGCTGGCGAAAACCCGGTCGATGTCGCAAACATCCCGGAGGAATGGCTGCGGAGGCTCGCCGAAAAGCACCTGACCGATGAGGAGAAGAAGCTGGTCGAGGCGCTGGGCGGCTTCGAAAAGCTGATGGCGAGGCTGAAGAAGCGGCTGGAGGAGCAAAAGGGCCGACATCAGGGCGGTTCGAAATGGATCGGCACCGGCGGCACCTCGCCCTTCGGCGCCTATGGCTACAATCCCGAAGGCGTGCGCATCGGCCAGCACGAAAGCCGCAACCGCCGCGCGGTAAAAGTCTGGGACAAACGCGAGTTCAGGAATTTCGATGATGCCGTCGAGCTCGGCACCCGCAATATCAAGGTCGCGCTGAAACGCCTGCGCCGCTGGGTGCGCGAAGGTGCCGAAGAGGAATTCGACCTGCCAGGGACCATCCACGCCACCGCCGAGCACGGATATCTCGACGTTAAGACACAACCCGAACGTCGCAATGCGGTCAAGCTGCTGATGTTCTTCGATGTCGGCGGCTCGATGGACGACCACATCAGGAGCGTCGAGGAGCTATTTTCGGCTGCCCGCGCCGAATTCCGCCAGCTCGAATATTTCTATTTCCACAACTGCCTCTACGAGGGCGTGTGGAAGGACAATCGCCGCCGCCATGCCGAGGTGATTCCGACCTTCGATCTCCTGCATAAATATGGCCCCGACTACAAGGTGATCGTCGTCGGCGACGCCTCGATGAGCCCCTACGAGATCGCCCATCCCGGCGGCTCGGTCGAGCACTGGAACAAGGAGGCCGGCGCCGTCTGGCTTGGGCGGTTGCTGCAGCAATGGCCAAATGCCATATGGCTCAACCCGGAAGCCGAGAAGAACTGGGGTTTTACCCATTCGATTGCCATGATCCGCGATATTTTTGACGGCCGCATGTTTCCACTGACGCTCGCCGGCCTCGAAGCCGCGACGAAGCAACTTTCAAGGAAGCACTGAATGGATCCACGCAAAACAGGAAGGTCGACCTGTTTCCTTTGCCTGCAATGCGGTGTCCAGTTCGCGGCGACAGCGACGCCGCCGCGACATTGCCCGATCTGCGAGGACGAGCGGCAATATGTGCGTTGGGAGGGCCAGGCCTGGACCACGCCGGAAGAGCTCGCCGCCGGCCATCGGCTCGCGATGAGAGACGACGCCGGCGTGCTCGCCTTCGGCATCGAGCCGCGCTTCGCCATCGGCCAGCGGGCATTGCTGGCGCAAACGCCGCACGGCAATGTGCTGTGGGACTGCATTTCGATGGTCAGCGACGAGGCGGTGGCCGAGATCAACCGCCGGGGCGGCCTCGCCGCGATCGCCATTTCCCACTGCCATTATTATTCGGCAATGGTCGAGTGGAGCGAGGCGTTTGGCGGCGTGCCGATTTATCTGCACGCCGATGATCGTCAGTGGATCATGCGGCCGCATCCGGCGATCATCAGCTGGCAAGGCGAGACGCGCGCCATAAACCCGTCGCTGACGCTCATCCGCTGCGGCGGCCACTTTGCCGGTGGCCAGGTGCTGCACTGGAAGCGCGACGGCGGCAATGCCATCCTGGCCGGCGACATCGTGCAGGTGACGCCGACTCGCCGCCATGTCAGCTTCATGTACAGCTACCCGAACTATATCCCGCTCAACGCGACGAAACTGCACGGCATCAAGGCTGCGCTTGAGCCTTTCGCGTTCGACCATATCTATGGCGCATGGTGGAACCAGAACGTCATCGGAGATGCAAAGGCGGCATTTTCAGCATCGGTTGCGCGCTATCTCGCCGCCATCGCCTGAGGAATTCTTCGGGGCAGGATAGGAAATACGGGCAAACGCCGTAACAAATGCCTATTTCAGGCGAAGTTGGGAAGGCAACCCAAATAGCGACATAAGCTAAGAGGAAAAAATGGACAGCCACACCTACCCCGTTACCCGCACCGACGCCGAATGGCGCGCCCGGCTGACGCCTGAGCAATATGCGGTGATGCGCAACCACGGCACCGAGCGGCCGGGAAGCTGCGCCCTGCTGCACGAGACGCGCGCCGGCACCTTCTCCTGCGTCGGCTGCGACCAACCCTTGTTTGAATCCAAGCTGAAATTCGAGAGCGGCACAGGCTGGCCGAGCTTCAACGATCCGGTGCCGGGCTCGGTCGAGACCACCGTCGACCGCAGCTACGGCATGGTCCGCACCGAATGCCATTGCGCCCGCTGCGGCAGCCATCTCGGCCACGTCTTCGAGGACGGCCCGCCGCCGACCGGTCTGCGCTATTGCATCAACGGCGTGGCGCTCAAATTCGAGCCGGCCGCCTGATCGTCAGGCCACGACCACCAGGATCAGCCACAACGTGGCGCCAAGCGTCATCAGCGAGGCCTTGGCGCCACTTGATTTTCCGGCAGTTCGCCAAACGGCAAAAGTCAGGAAGATGTTGTAGGGCACCGGCGCGAAATGCACCGCCAGAACCAGCGCAAGCGGCAGCTTCAGCCCGAGCAGAATGAGCGCCACCACCGACGACGCGACGTTGATCGCTGTGCCGACAACAACCAGGTCGCGCCAGAACAGCCGATCGAGCGGCACGCCGCCGAACCAGCGTGAGCGGAAGAAGGCGGCAACGCGCGACATGATCGTCATCGATCCACCGGCTCCCTCGCTCTGCTCACCAGCGCAACCCTTCCACAAGGATTGCGTCTGGAAACCCTGCTTTATTCCTGACCCAGAACTTCGGCAATCGCGCGCTCGAAACGCGAGGCTTCCGTCACCAGCCAGTCGGTCATCGCCGGCCAATTGTCTTCGGCAAAACAATTCACCCGCCACATCGAATTGATGCCGAGGCCGTCGCAACTTTGTTCTGGCCTGAGCTTCAGCCTTTCTTCGATGGCCGGCTGGAACGGCTTCAGCCGCGACCAGGCTTGCGTGGCACCGAACTTCTCGTTGCGGCCGAAGAAGACGCCGACATGATTCTGCGCAGGCGCGACGTACATGGAAAGGACCAATGCGAAGTCGGGCAACCCACGCTGCCAGAACCACGGTCCACGCCTCGCCAGCAGAGCCCTTTCATCCGGATGCCGTTCCGCGAACAGCGTCCAGAAGCTGCGTTGGCGGAATTCAGAGGCGCGGCGGGCGCCAAAATCGAATTCGCTCATGGTTCGAACCGTCGAGGGGCGCCGCAACCGGCGCCCAAGGCTGTTATCGGCCTACACCATTCCAAGCGCGGCCTTGTACAGATCGAGGATGGACTCCTCTTCCTGCCGCTCGGCCTGGTCCTTCTTGCGCAGCCGGATGATCGACCGCATCGCCTTGGTGTCAAATCCGGTGCCCTTGGCCTCGGCGAACACTTCCTTGATGTCGTCGGCAATCGTCTTCTTCTCTTCCTCGAGCCGCTCGATGCGTTCGATGAAGGCGCGCAGCTGGCCGGCGGCAACAGTCTGGCTGGTTTCGGTGATGTCGTCGGCCATATTCTTCACTCCGCGTCGTTTCTCGCCGCGACTCACGGGGACCCGAGCGGCGAATTGCAGCGGTTCGATGCCCGACCGGGCGCGGCGGGTCAAGGTGCTATCGATGCGGCATGAAGGGGCTGCTGCCAGGCGCCGACAAGGCTCTCTGATGCCGGCCTATTTCACCCGAACGCGATCAGCAGATCCTTGGCATCGATCTGGTCGCCGGCCTTGACCAGCACCTCGGCTATGGTGCCGTCGCGTTCGGCATGCAACGCCGTTTCCATCTTCATCGCTTCGATCGACAGCAGCACGTCGCCGGCCTTCACCGCCTGGCCGGCAGCGACCACAAGCGCCGAGACGACGCCAGGCATCGGCGCGCCGACATGCGCCTCATTGCCCGGCTCCGCCTTGCGCCGTGCCTTGGCAGCGGAGGCGCCATGCGCCCGGTCCGGCACCTTCACCCGGCGCGGCTGGCCGTTGAGCTCGAAGAACACGGTGACCATGCCCTTTTCGTCGACATCGCCCATGGCAAGGCAGCGCACCACCAGCGTCTTGCCTTTTTCGATGTCGACGAAAATCTCGTCTTCCGGCTTCATGCCGTAGAAATAGGTCGGCGTCGGCAGCACGCTGACCGGCCCGTAGGTCTCCTGCGCGGCGGCGAAATCCGAAAACACCTTCGGATACATCAGCCACGACGCGAACTCGAACTCACTGAGCTTGCGCTCGAGCTTTTCCTCGACCTCCCTGCGGCTGGCCGTGAGGTCCGCCGCCTTGAGCAGCGAACCCGGCCGCACCGTGATCGGCTTTTCGCCCTTCAGCACCTTCTTCTGCAATGGCTTTGGCCAGCCGCCCGGCGACTGGCCGAGGTCGCCGCGCAACATCGACACCACAGAATCCGGGAAGGCGATGTCCCGCGCCGGATTCTCGACGTCGGCGACGGTCAGGTCCTGGCTGACCATCATCAGCGCCATGTCGCCGACGACCTTGGACGACGGCGTCACCTTGACGATATCGCCGAACATCAGATTGACGTCGTGATAGGTCTGCGCCACTTCGTGCCAGCGCGTCTCCAGCCCAAGCGAGCGCGCCTGTTCCTTGAGGTTGGTGAACTGCCCGCCAGGCATTTCGTGCAGATAGACCTCCGATGCTGGCCCCTTCAGGTCGCTTTCGAAGGCGGCGTACTGGTTTCGCACCGCCTCCCAGTAGAACGAGATATTCCTGATCCATTGCGGGTCGAGGCCCGGATCGCGCTCGGTGCCCTTCAGCGCCTCGACGATCGAACCCAGGCATGGCTGCGAGGTGTTGCCAGATAGCGAATCCATCGCCGCGTCGATGCCGTCGACACCGCTCTCCACCGCTGCCAGCACGGTGGCCGCCGACAGGCCGGATGTGTCGTGCGTGTGGAAGTGGATCGGCAGGTCTGTCGCCTCGCGCAGTGCCTTGAACAGCACGCGGGCAGCACTCGGCTTTAGAAGCCCCGCCATGTCCTTGACGGCAATGATATGGGCGCCCGCCGCCTGCAATTCGCTGGCCAGGCCGACATAGTATTTCAGATCGTATTTCGCCCGCGCCGGATCGAGTATGTCGCCGGTATAGCAGATCGCCGCTTCGATCAGCTTGCCCTCGGCGCCGACCGCATCCATGGCCACACGCATGTTCTCGACCCAGTTCAGGCAGTCGAAGACGCGGAACAGGTCGATGCCGCCAGCAGCGGCCTGGTGGACGAAATGCTGGACGACGTTGTCGGGATAGTTGGTATAGCCAACGCCGTTGGCGCCACGCAGAAGCATCTGCAGCAGAAGATTGGGTGCTGCCTCGCGCACCAGCGACAGCCGCTCCCATGGATCTTCGGTGAGGAAGCGCATGGCGACGTCGAATGTTGCGCCGCCCCAGCATTCGAGTGACAAAAGCTGCGGCAGAGCGCGCGCATAGGTGCCGGCGATGCCGGCGATGTCATAGGTGCGCACACGCGTCGCGAGCAAGGATTGATGCCCGTCGCGCATTGTCGTGTCGGTGACCAGCACCTCTTTTTGCTCGCGCATCCACGCCGCGAATTTCTCCGGCCCGAGCACGTCGAGCTTCTGCTTGCTGCCGTCAGGCACATTGCCGTTGAGATATGGCACCACCGGCGGCGCCGCATCTGCTTTTGGCTGCGGCCGGCCGCGCGTCTCGGGATGGCCATTGACCGAAACGTCGGCAAGATAGTTGAGCAGCTTGGTCGCGCGGTCCTGCCGCTTCACGCTGGCGAACAGTTCCGGCGTCGTGTCGATGAACTTGGTGGTGTAGGAATTGTCGGCGAAGCTCCGGTGATTGATGATCGCCTCGAGAAAGGTGAGATTGGTAGCCACGCCCCGGATTCGGAATTCGCGCAACGCCCGGTTCATGCGGGCGATGGTCTCGGCCGGCGTCGGCGCCCACGCCGTCACCTTTTCCAGCAATGGATCGTAGAAGCGGGTGATGACCGCGCCCGAATAGGCGGTGCCCCCATCAAGGCGGATGCCGAAGCCGGTGGCGCCACGATAGGCGGTGATGCGGCCATAGTCGGGGATGAAATTATGCTCGGGGTCTTCAGTGGTGATGCGGCACTGCAGCGCGTGCCCGTTGAGCCTGATGTCCTTCTGCGTCGGCACGCCCGATTCCGCCGTGCCGATGGCAAAGCCGTCGAGTATGTGGATCTGTGCTTTGACGATGTCGATGCCGGTCACTTGTTCGGTGACGGTGTGCTCGACCTGGATGCGCGGATTGACCTCGATGAAATAGAATTTTCCGGTATCGGCATCCTGCAGGAACTCGACCGTGCCGGCGCCGATATAGCTGGTTTCGCGCGCGATCCTCAGCGCGTAGCCGCAAAGCTCCTCGCGCTGCGACATTTCGAGATAGGGCGCCGGCGCCCGCTCGACCACTTTCTGGTTGCGGCGCTGGATCGAACAATCGCGCTCGAATAGGTGCACGGCGTTGCCATGCGTGTCGCCCAGCACCTGCACCTCGACATGGCGGGCGCGCTCGATCAGCTTCTCGAGATAGACCTCGTCCTTGCCGAAAGCCGCCTTCGCCTCACGCTTGCCTTCCATCACCTCGCGGGCGAGATCGGCCTCGGAGCGGATGGCGCGCATGCCGCGGCCGCCGCCGCCCCAGGACGCCTTGAGCATCACCGGGTAGCCGATCGTCCTGGCGAGTTCCTTCACCGCCGCCATGTCGTCCGGCAAGGGATCGGTGGCGGGAATTACCGGCACACCGACTTCGATTGCGAGATTGCGGGCGGCGACCTTGTTGCCCAGCCTGCGCATCGTATCCGGCTTTGGCCCGATGAAGATGATGCCGGCCGTGGCGCAGGCCTCGGCGAATTCCGGGCTCTCCGACAGCAGGCCGTAGCCTGGATGGATGGCATCGGCGCCCGAAAGCCTGGCGACGCGGATAACCTCCTCGATCGACAGATAGCTTTCGATCGGCCCCATATCCCTGGTCAGGTGCGGCCCGCGCCCGACCTGGTAGCTTTCGTCGGCCTTGAAGCGATGCAGGGAGTATTTGTCTTCCTCCGCCCAGATCGCCACGGTTTTGAGGCCGAGTTCATTAGCCGCGCGGAAGACGCGGATGGCAATTTCGGAGCGGTTGGCGACAAGGATCTTCGAGATTGCCAAGGACAGGGCTCCGGACACGGGAAGGGAACTGCCGGACATGATTAGCGCGAAAATGCTGCAGTGCAAACAAAATCGGGCAGCGGCTAAACCGATTTAAATCAACTCGATGTCGTCAAAACGGAAATGCCCGGCGCAAGCGCCGGGCATCTCCAAAATTATCGTCGTCGACAGGCTTACATCTTCTGGATGTAGGTGTACTTGCCGTCGTCGCCCTTCTTCCACTCGTACATGACGTAGCCGGGCAGCGTCGGATCGCCCTTCGCGTCATAGGAGAGGTCGCCCAGAACGGTCTTGAACGGACCCTTCTCATGCAGCGCCTTGGCAACTTCCTGCGGGTCGTTCGACTTGGCAACGGTGGCTGCTTCGGCGATCGCCTGCATGGCGGCGTAGGAGTAAAGCGTGTAGGCCTCCGGTTCGAAGCCCTGCGCGCGGAACTTCTCGACGAGTTCCTTGTTCGTCGGGATCAGACGCGGATCCGGGCCGAACGTGTTCAGCGTGCCCGCAACTGCGTCGCCAGCGATCGAGGCCAGCTCGTTCGACACGATGCCGTCGCCGGAAACCAGCGTCGCCTTGAGGCCCTGGTCAGCCGCCTGGCGGATGATCAGGCCGGCTTCGGTGTGCAGGCCACCCCAATAGATGATGGAAACGCCGGCTTCCTTCATCTTGGCGATCAGCGCCGAGAAGTCCTTGTCGCCGACATTGACGCCTTCGTACATGACTTCCGTCAGGCCGGCTGCGTTCATCGCCTTCTTGGTCTCATCGGCAAGGCCCTGGCCGTAGGTCGTCTTGTCGTGGATGACCGCGATCTTGGCATCCTTGAAGTTCGCCGCGAGATAGGCGCCGGCGATGCTGCCCTGCTGGTCGTCACGTCCGCAGGTGCGGAACGTGTTCCACATGCCGCGTTCGGTGAACTTCGGATTGGTCGCGGCCGGCGTGATCTCGAGGATGCCGTTTTCCGCGTAGACTTCCGACGCCGGGATCGAGACGCCCGAGTTGAAGTGGCCAACCACGAACTTGACGCCGTCGCCGACGAACTTGTTGGCGACCGAGATGCCCTGCTTCGGATCGGAGACGTCGTCGCCGACCGAGAGCTTGATCTGCTCGCCATTGATGCCACCGGCCGCATTGATGTCGGCGACGGCCTGTTCGGCACCCTTCTGCAGCTGCGCGCCGAAGGCGGCATTCGGACCGGTGATCGGACCGGCGACGCCAACCAGGACGTCAGCCCACGCGCTGCCGCTGAACGCGATCAGCGCGGTCAGGGCGACGGCGGACAAAAGTGATTTTTTCATGTAAAACGCTCCCATTTACGGAGTGGGCGTTGGATGATGCTTTCATGCGATGCCCACTTTTACTCGCAGAAAACGTACTTTGCCGATTTTCAGGCACTTGTCACGCCGATTCATCCCCGAAACGGCGTTAATCATGAACGTCAACCTTTCGGCTTCCAGCTCAAAACCGATGCTCTTTCATAGAGCCAATTATACTGTGTCACCATCTGGTTTGTGCGCGTGTATTGATAGCCGATGAAGCCCAATATCATCAGTACGATCGTATCCACGATATAGTAATGCAGCGAGAACATCGTGCCGCCGAACAGCGCGTGATGAATGAACCTTACGCCAATGCCAAGGCCGAGCATGTAGGCGAACAATTGGAGGAAGCTGCGCCATGTCTGGGCGCTGGCCTTGCCGGTCATCCATGCCGCCCAGCCGCCGAGCAGGCAGGTGACGAAGAAGAACTGCCAGATCGAGGGTTCCTCGTAGAGAATGCCCTGCATGATGAAGTCTCCTGAACTCAGTGGTGGCCGCCTTCGAGATAGGCGGCGCGCACTTCCGGATTGGCGAGCAGCTCCTTGCCGGTGCCGCTCATCGTCACATTGCCGTTGACCATGACATAGCCGCGCGTCGCGAGCTTCAGCGCGCCGAAGGCGTTCTGCTCGACCAGGAACACTGTCAGCCCTTGGGTCCGGTTCAACTCGCGGATGGCGTCGAAGATCTGCTTCACGATCAGCGGCGCCAGGCCGAGCGACGGCTCGTCGAGCAGGAGCAGCTTCGGCCGTGCCATCAGCGCACGCCCGATCGACAGCATCTGCTGTTCGCCGCCCGACAGGGTGCCGCCGCGCTGGGCGATGCGTTCCTTCAGGCGCGGAAACAGCGTGAACACCTTCTCGACGTCCTCGTCGTAATGCTTGAGGCCGTCGAGGCTGGCGCCCATCTGCAGGTTTTCCATCACCGTCATGCGCGGGAAGATGCGCCGGCCCTCCGGCGACTGGGCGATCCGCATGCGCGCGATCTCATGCGTTGGCATCTGGGTAATATCGGTGCCGGCGAAGGTGATCGTGCCCGCCCGGGCCCGCGGAGCACCAAAAATGGTCATCATCAGCGTCGACTTGCCGGCGCCGTTGGCGCCGATCAGCGCCACGATCTCGCCCTGCCTGACGGTGACGTCGACACCGTTCAGCGCCCTGATGTTGCCGTAGTAGGTCTGGACGCCTTTGATATCGAGCAGCGTTGTGCCGGCCATCACTTGCGCCCTCCGCGCTTGCCCGCAGGTGCGGCAGCAGTCTTGCCGGCAACTGTTTTCGCAGTTTTCCCGGAAGCGTGGCTCGTTTCCACTTTCCCGGCGTCGACGCGGCGCGAAAATTCCGTCTCCTTGCCGGCGGCGAGAAGCTTGGCCTGACCAACCCAGTCCTCACGGGCGATGCGTCCGTCGAAGGCGAGATAGGCCTCGACGGCCGCGACGTCGGCTTTCTTCCATGCCGCGATCTGGTCGAAATGGAAGATGCCGTGCTGGTTAAGCTTCTTCTCGTTGACCGTGCCGATGCCCTTGATGCGGGTCAGATTGTCGGCCTCGCCGCCACGTGGCGCTGTGAGCCGGTTCGAAACGCCCGCGACCTTCGACTTGGCCGGCGCCTTAGCCGTGGAGGGTTTCGCGGTCGGCTTAGCTGCAGCGGGTTCCGCCTTGGCCGGGGGAGCGGCGGCTTGCGCTGCTGCCTTGCTTGCCGCGGCACTCGACCTTGCATCGAACTGCCCGGCTTTCGAGGCGCCTTTCGACACGGTGACGCGCTCGCCCTCGCTGTGGCCGATCGTATCGGTCACCGGTCCGGCGAGATACGAAGACGATGTGCCTGGGCCGTGCGCGGAATCGGGACCGGTGTCCAATTGCTCGATGACGTCCTCGTCGCCGACTTCGGTCAGTACCGTCTCGACTTCCTCGTCTTCGACGCCGAGATAGGCAGCGATGACGCGCGGGTCCGTGCGTACCGAATGCGGGCTGCCGTCCGATATCTTGCGCCCGTATTCGAGCACCACGACGTGGTCGGAAATCTGCATGACCACCGCCATGTCGTGCTCGATCAGCAGGATCGAGGTGCCGGTGTTGTCTTTGATGTCCATTAGCAGCGCGTTGAGCGCCATTGATTCTTTCGGATTGAGGCCGGCAGCCGGCTCGTCGAGGCAGAGCAACTCCGGACCCGTGCACATCGCCCGCGCGATCTCGAGGCGTCGTTGCGCGCCATAGGGCAGGTCGCCGGCCGGGTCGTCGGCACGGTCGACGAGATCGGCCTTCTCCAGCCAGTGCCTGGCCAGTTCGACCGACTCGGCCGATGCCTTCCGGTAGCCGCTGAAGCCGAACAGGCCGAGCACGGTGTAGCCGGACGCCTTCATCAGCTTGTTGTGCTGGGCTACCAGCAGGTTCTCGAGCAGCGTCATGCCCGAGAACAGGCGGATGTTCTGAAAGGTGCGCGCCACCTTGGCGCGTGCCGGGATTTCATGGTTCGGCAGGCGTTCGAGCAGATAGCTCGAGCCGTCGCGCCGGTTGAGCGTGAGCATGCCTTCCGACGGTTTGTAGAAACCGGTGATGCAATTGAACACCGTGGTCTTGCCGGCGCCGTTCGGTCCGATCAGCGCGGTGATCTCGCCGCGCTTGGCCTGGAAGGAGAGATCGCCGATGGCGACCAGACCGCCGAATTTCATCGACAGATGGTCGACCTGCAGGATGGCATCGTTCATGGGAGATGGGTTCGTATCACTCATCAGCCGTGGCCTTCCTTGGTGAAGGAGCCGGATACGGCCTTGCTCTTCTTGAGGAAGGCTGTCGGTTCACGGCTGCCGACGAAGCCGCGCGGCTTCCACAGCATGACGATGACCATGGCCATGCCGAATAAAAGCATGCGGTAGAGTTCCGGGGTGAAGTCGGGGCCGAAGACCTGCTTCAGGAAATCGAGTTCGCGCAGCACCTCCGTGCCGCCGATCATCACCATGGCGGCGACGGCGATGCCAACCAGCGAACCCATGCCGCCAAGCACGACCATAGCCAGAATGATGGCCGACTCCAGGAAGATGAAGGATTCGGGGCTGACGAAACCTTGCCGTGCCGCGAAGAACGAGCCGGCGAAGCCGCCGAACATGGCGCCGGTGGCAAAGGCAGTGAGCTTGGTGGTGGTGGTGTTGATGCCGAGCGAGCGGCAGGCGATCTCATCCTCGCGCAGCGCTTCCCAGGCGCGGCCGACAGGCATGCGCCTTAGCCTTATCGTGACGAAGGCGGTGAGCAGGCAGAGCCCCAGGATCAGATAGTAGAGGAATATCTTGTAGTAGGCGCTCGATGTGGCGATATCCAACACCTTGGCGATATAATTCGGATCCGAAACGTTGAACGTCATCAGGCCGAAAAAGGTGACCTTGGGGATGCCGGAGATGCCGGCCGAGCCGTTCGTAACCTCGCGCCAATTGATCAGCACGAGACGAATGATCTCGCCGAAGGCAAGCGTCACGATCGCCAGATAATCGCCGCGCAGACGCAGCACCGGAAACCCGAGCAATACCCCCCAGAAGGCGGCCATGGCGCCGGCGGCGGGCAGCAGGATCCAGAACGACAGGCCAAAATGCGTGCCGAGCAGCGCATAGGCATAGGCGCCGACCGCGTAGAAGGCGACGTAGCCGAGATCGAGCAGGCCGGCGAGGCCGACGACGATGTTCAGCCCCCAGGCCAGCATCACATAGATCAGGATCTGGATGCCGAAATTGTCGACCCATTTCAGTGAACCCTGGAACCCGCCGGCCATCGACCCTGCGTACACGGCAAGCACCGCCACGACGATGATCGGGTAGAGCGCCAGTGCGGTTATGCCCAACGCCGAGAAATGGGCGAGGATGAAGGTGCGGAAATAGAACAGCACCGAGGCCAGCGCATAGATGATCGCCAGCGCCCGCGCGAAGCGCGCATAACCGGCGAGACCCGGCCCCAGCAAACCATCGAGCGAGCCGGCCAGCAGCGCCAGCACAGCCACTACGACGACGGCAGCAATGAAATACGGCAACCGGAAGAACCGCGTCGCCACGCTTTCCGGCAACAGCCCGGTGGCGATGTCGGCAATCTTCTGGTTGGCCAGGAAGGGCTGGCCGTAGGCAACGTAGAGAAAGCGGCCGAGCATGGTGGCGATCACCACGGCGGCGAGCAGGCCCCAGCGCTGTACGAGGATCAGCTCGTTGGAGATGTTCTGATCGGTCCGCAGGCCGATGAACAGCACGAACAGGCCGAGCGCGATGGCACCGGCATAAAGCGCCTCGCGCGTGGCGCGTTGCACTGGGGTGGCGACGACGCCGCGCTCCGGAGATACAGTGACCGCCATGACCTCAGACCTTTTCGACTTCTGGCCGGCCCAATATGCCGGAAGGCAGGAAGATCAGGACGATCGCCAGGATGGAGAAGGCGGCGACGTCCTTGTAGTCGATCGAGAAATAAGCCGACCACATGCTTTCGATGAAGCCGATCATCAGCCCGCCGAGCACGGCGCCGGGCAGCGAGCCGATGCCGCCGAGCACCGCCGCGGTGAACGCCTTCACGCCGGGCGTGAAACCGTCGGAGAAGGCGATGACGCCGTAATACATCAGGAACAGCGTGCCGGCGACGGCGGCAAGGGCCGCACCCATGACGAAGGTGATCGAGATGGTGCGGTCGACGTCGATGCCAAGCAACGCCGCCATCTTGCGGTCCTGCTCGCATGCCCTTTGCGCCCGGCCCAGTGAGGTCTTGTTGACCAAATACCAGAACAGCGCCAGCAGCAGCGCGGTGACGATGACGATGATGATCTGCTTCAGCGATACGCTGATGCCCTCGATGTTGTAGACCGTGGACACCATCGGCGGGATCGGCTTGTTGCGCGGCCCTTGCGTCACCTGGACGAAGTTCGACAGGGCGATCGACATGCCGATCGCGGTGATCAGCGGGGCCAGCCGGAACGAACCGCGCAAAGGCCGGTAGGCCACCTTCTCGATCGTCCAATTATACAGGCTGGTCAGCAGCATCGCGACGATCATCATGATCAGCAGCGCGATCACCACCGGCAAGGAATAGAACAATGCGCCGAGAATGAGGAAAACGATGAGGGCGGTGAATGCCCCGACCATGAAGATGTCGCCATGGGCAAAATTGATCATGCCGATGATGCCGTAGACCATCGTATAGCCGATCGCTATCAGCCCATAGATCGATCCCAGCGTCAGCCCATTGATAAGCTGCTGGACAAAATACTGCATGCTGTCGTGGCTCCCCTGGAATGTCGCCCATGCAGACGCATTCCTTTTCGTATTTCCCCTAGTCGTAAAGTTTCGAGCCCGGATTGCAACGTGATTTTTCGATGGCTATGCGTGTTTTCGCCGCACGCCGTCCGATTGCCCGTTTTATTCCCGTCCGGCCCCTGGACCATCGCGGACCCTACCATTGGCCTAACGCAATGTCTTTGACGATTCAACCGCACCATGCGCCTCGTTTCGAAGAAATCGCCGTCAAAATAAGTTGATGAGCGGGATCGTTGCGTCGTTGATCGCAATCCGTTTACGCTCTCTTTCTTCCCCTGCGTCAGCGTTTTTTCTATTTGACGACGAAGCCGTGCGCGAACGGGTCGCGGTCGTCGATGAAGATCGTGTTCAATCCGGTCATCCGTGCCCAGCCGCCGATCGACGGAATGATCGCCGGCTTGCCGGCGACGGTGACCTCTTTTTCCACCCTGCCCTTGAACAGCGAGCCGATGATCGATTCATGGACGAAGTCGTCGCCAACCCCAAGCTTGCCCTTGGCGTGAAGCTGCGCCATCCGCGCCGAGGTGCCGGTGCCGCAGGGCGAGCGGTCGATCGCCTTGTCGCCGTAGAAGACGGCGTTGCGGGCATCGGCTTGCGGGTTGGTCGGCGCACCGGTCCACAATATGTGCGACAGCTTGTCGATGCCGGGATTCTCCGGGTGGACGAAGGAATATTTCTCGTTGAGCCGCTGCCGCACCACCGGGCTCCAGGCGATCAGCTCGCCCGCCGAATGGTCGGCCATGTCGCGATAGTTCGTTTGCGGTTCGACGATGGCGTAGAAATTGCCGCCATAGGCGACATCGACGCTGATCTCGCCGAGCCCGGGGCATTCGACCGTCAGTCCCTCGGCATAGAGGAAGGACGGCACATTGGTGATGCGCACCTCCTCGACATAGTCGCCGACCTGCTTGTACTCGGCGACGACCAGGCCCGCCGGCGTATCCAGCCTGAGCACGCCCGGCGTCTTCGGCTTGATCAGCCCATGTTCGACGGCAAAGGTCACAGTGCCGATTGTGCCGTGGCCGCACATCGGCAGACAGCCGGAGGTTTCGATGAACAGGATGGCGATGTCGCAATCCTCGCGCGTCGGCGGATAGAGGATCGAGCCGGACATCACGTCATGGCCGCGCGGCTCGAACATCAGACCGGTGCGGATCCAGTCATATTCGGCCAGGAAATGCGCTCGCCGCTCCATCATCGTCGAGCCGTTGAGCAGCGGTCCGCCGCCGGCGACCAGCCGCACCGGATTGCCGCAGGTGTGGCCGTCTATGCAGAAGAAGGAATTCTTGGCCATGCCGGCTCCCAACTGAATGTCTTCGATCTCAAAACCGTTGCGGGCTGAACGGACCGAGATCGAGCGATGGACTCTGCCCGAGAACGAGTTCGCGGATCAAGCGTCCGGTCGCCGCGGCCTGGGTCAGGCCGAGATGACCATGGCCGAAGCCATACACCACCGACGGCGTTTTTTGCGACCGCCCGATCACCGGCAACGAATCCGGCAGCGATGGCCGGAATCCCATCCATTCGCGGCCATTGGCCGGATCCAGCCCTGGCAGGAATTTTTGCGCTTTTTCGAGCAGTGCTTTCGAGCGCGCATAATTGGGCGGCCTTTCGAGGCCGCCGAGCTCGACCGCGCCACCGACGCGCAGGCCGGTCTCGAGCGGCGTGATGACAAAGCCATGCCCGGAGAAGATCAATTGCCGCTTTACGTCGAACGCAGTCTTCGGCAGGGTCGTGTTGTAGCCACGCTCGGTCTCCAGCGGGATGCCGTCGCCGAGATGTCTCGCCAGCAGATGCGACCAGGCCCCGGCAGCGATGACGACATGCTTTGCCCGACGCGTCGTACCGTCGGCCATGGTCAGGATCGCGTCGCCCTGTCCCGCCTCGATACGCTCGATCCGGGCCTTTTCGAACCCCGCGCCCAACCTCTCGGCATAGGCCCATAAGGCCTTTCCAAGCAGCTTGGGGTCGGCGACGGTCTTCCACCCCGGCACGAACGTGCCCCTGGCGAAGCGCGGCGACAGGCCGGGCTGCAAGGCGGCGAGAGCGCTGCCTTCGACATGGTTGAAGCCGATGCCGAAGCGCTGCCTTGCCGCCCAGCCGGGCAGCGACGCCTTGAACTCGGCCTCGCTTTCGTAGAGTTCGAGCGAGCCGTCCTCGTGCAGCATCGGCCGTGTGCCGGAACGGTCGAGCAAGCCCATCCATTCCGCCTCGGCGAGCTTCATCATCCCGGCCTGCGCGGCAAGGCCGGCTTCATAGCGGTCGCTTCGGCCGGCCCGCCAGAAGCGGACCAGCCAAGGCAACAGCTTCGGCAAATAGGCGGGCGGAATGCTGAGCGGGCCGAGCGGGTCGGCGAGCCATTTCGGCAGCTGCCTGATCATGCCCTTGTGGGCGAGCGGCAGCACATCGGAGAAGGCAAAGGCAGCGGCATTGCCGGAGCTGGTTTCCTCGCAGATCCCCGTCCGATCGAAGATCGTGACGTTTCGTCCCGCCTCGGCCAGAAAGGCGGCGGCGCAGATGCCGATGATGCCGCCACCAATGATGGCAACATCGAGCGTAGCATCATCATTCATTGCCATGCGCCGCGCTGCACATCTGCAAATAGCCTCAAAGTGACTGGATCAGAATGTCGGCAGCTCTGGCCGCACCGCCAGCGCATCCCTGACGATCTTTTCGACAGCCTTGCGGCGCTCGCCCGACAATGGCTGGCGCGGCATGCGCACCCGGTCATTGGTATCGATGGCGAAGACTTCCGCGAGCTTGATGTTCTGCACCAGATAGGTCGATACGTCGAGATCGAGCAGCGGCCGGAACCAGCGGTAGATCTTCAGCGCCTCCTCACGGCGGCCCTGTCTCATCAGCTGGTAGATAGCGACCGTCTCGCGCGGGAACGCGGTGACCAGGCCCGCCACCCAGCCGATAGCGCCGACCGACAGCGCCTCGAAGGCGAGATTGTCGACGCCGGTGAACAAATCGTAGCGGTCGCCGAGGCGGTTGATGATCTCGGTCGAGCGGCGGATATCGTCGGAGGACTCCTTGATGGCGACGAAGCGCTGGTCCTTCGCCAGTTCCTCCATCTGGTCGACGGTGACGTCGACGCGGTAGGCAAGCCGGTTGGAGTAGATCATCACCGGCAGGTCGCCGGCCGCGGCGACGGCGCTGAGTGCCGCGACTGTCTCCTCGGCATCGGTATGGTAGATCGGGCTCGGCACCACCATCAAACCGTTGGCGCCTTCTTTTGCGGCGCGGCGCGCGATCGTCGCCGCCTCGCGTGTGCCGGCTTCGTTGACCGTCAACAGCACCGGTTTGTTGCCGGCGATCTTCTGCGCGGTCTTCAGCACCTCGATCTTTTCGTCATGCGACAGCATCGGTCCTTCGCCAAGCGAGCCACAGACGATGATGCCGTCGCAGCCGGCCTCCATCTGCAGCGCAAAGCAGCGCTCCATCTCGGCATGGTCGAGGCGATCATCCTCGGTGAATTTGGTCGTAACGGCGGGGAAAACTCCGGCCCACATGTCGGTTGCTCCGTCTGATATATCAGTCGTATATTTCTTAAGAAGCCGGCTGTCAACGTTGAATCTGATATGATATATCAAAAATATATCAGGAGACGCCGCATTGGTATATGACAACCCAGGCTCCGAGCCGGCGACTGCGAAGGCCTACCGCAGGCTCGAGCATATGATCGTAACGCTCGAACTGGCGCCCGCGAGCTTCATCACCGAGGGGGCGCTGATCGACAGGCTCGGCCTTGGCCGCACCCCGGTGCGCGAAGCGATCCAGCGGCTGGCCTGGGAGGGGCTGCTCGAGGTCCGGCCGCGTGCCGGCATTGCCATTGCCCCGCTTCACCCTGGCGACTGGCTGCGCGTCCTCGACGCCCGCCGCGGCGTCGAGGTCTTGCTTGCCCGCTCGGCCGCGCGCTTCGTCACCCGCGAGGCCGCCGACCTGTTTCATGACGCAGCGCTGGCCATGCAAAAGGCCGTGATTTCGGAAAATGTTCTTTGCTTCATCCAAGCCGACAAGGCGCTTGATGAGGCGCTGGCGCTGGCTGCAGACAACCCGTTCGCGGCGCGCCTGGCGGCGCCCTTGCAAACCCACAGCCGCCGCTTCTGGTTCCGCTACAAGGCCGACACCGGCCTGGCCGAATCGGCCGAGCACCATGTCGCATTGATCCGCTCGATCCTCGCCGGCGACGAAGAGGCCGCGGCCAAGGATGCCAAACGCCTGATGGCGTTGCTGCGCGGCCACGCTGAGGCAGCTGCTACGCGCTGACGCCGCCCGCTCCCTCATGAGTTTTGGCCGGGCAGGGCCTCCACGCTTTCCCAATTTTCGCCGGCTGCGACAATGCAGCTTCTGCCGGCGACGTCGGTCACGATGACCGTCCAGCTTCCGCTATCGGCGACAAAAACTTCCATGACCGCCTCCTGACCGATCAGTCCGAGAGCAAACTGTCTTTCCTGGAAATTCTCGGCCAGGTGGGCGACGAGGTCGCCATGTTCAACGCAGTATTGATATTGGGCGCTTGCGGCATTCGTACCCACCGCGAATAAGCCAGCAAAAGCTACGGTCTTCACCCATCCTAACAGCGATTTGCGTGCCATAGGGCACCTCCTTTGCCATCACGATCCGGCAAAGGGAGGTGATTGACGGCCTCATTTTGCCGGAGCGATCCAGGCCGGTTCCGACGTCATCATCGCGTCGCTCCTTTCCGTGTTCCGGTCTGCCGCCAGCGGGAACGATTCTGGATGTTCTCGCTATGTTCCATATATGGTATCGCTAACGAAAAATAGCAAGCCGTGCGCGCCTCAAGTGGGCGCGGGGAGATCCGTTTCAAGGTCGCCGAGAACAGGGCCGCAGCCCGGCTGTCGTGCCGAGGCTGCGGCCAGGTGAATAGGAAAGGCCTACTTCAGGTACCGGGCAGCGCCGCTATCGTCATCGCGCTCTCCCAGCCTTCGCCGACTGAAATCACGCAGCTTTGACCTTTTGTATCGCTGGCGAGGATGGTCCAGGTGCCCTTGTCGGAAACGAAGACTTCAAGCACCACATTCGGATTGACGACGCCAACCGCGCTCGGGTTTTCATGAAACTTCTCGCCGAGCGCCTTGACCATATCGGCGCGTGCCGCGCATTGCTCGGCAGCCATTGCCGGGATGGCGGAAAGCGCCGCCGTTGCCGCGCAAGCTATGATCGCCATGAGACGTGTCATCTGACATCTCCTTTGCGCCCGACGATATCCCCCGGAGCCGTCACCAGCGCCGTTGGTTGATCTGCCAGCTCCTCCTTCGCGGCAGGACTGCAACCTAAGAGGATTGCTGCCTTCTTGGTTCCATCACATTCGTGTTCATGCCGATGAAGACGGCGACAAAAAAGGCCCGGGCTCCAAGCCCGGGCCTTTTCTTGCTTTCTGCGATTTGGATCAGTTCACCGTCGGGATGACGAACTCGGCGCCGTCCTTCACACCGGCCCGCGCGCCCGCAGCCGAAGCGAGGACGCGCAGACAGGAAACCGTCCGGCTAATTCATCGTCGGGATGACGAACTCGGCGCCGTCCTTCACGCCGGACGGCCAGCGCGACGTCACAGTCTTGGTCTTGGTGTAGAAGCGGAACGCGTCCGGCCCGTGCTGGTTGAGGTCGCCGAACGAGGACGCCTTCCAGCCGCCAAACGTATAGTAGGCGATCGGCACCGGGATCGGCACGTTGATGCCGACCATGCCGACCTGGACTCGTGAGGCGAAGTCCCGCGCCGCATCGCCGTCGCGGGTGAAGATGGCGACGCCATTGCCCATCTCGTGCTCGTTGGCAAGCTTGATGGCGTTTTCGTAAGTCGGCGCGCGCACCACCGACAGCACCGGCCCAAAGATCTCTTCCTTGTAAATGCGCATGTCGGCAGTCACGTTGTCGAACAGGCAGCCGCCCATATAGTAGCCGTTCTCGTAGCCCTGCATGGAAAAGCCGCGGCCATCGACCACCAGCTTGGCGCCTTCCTTGACGCCGGTGTCGACATAGGATTTGACCCGCTCCAGCGCCTGCGCCGTGACCAGAGGGCCGAAATCGGCGGAAGAATCCGTCGACGGACCGACCTTCAGGCTCTCGACGCGCGGCACCAGTTTTTCCATTAGCCGGTTGGCGGTGTCGTTGCCGACCGGGACGGCCACCGAGATCGCCATGCAGCGCTCGCCGGCCGAGCCGTAGCCGGCGCCGATCAGCGCGTCGACGGTCTGGTCCATGTCGGCATCGGGCATGATGATCATGTGGTTCTTGGCGCCGCCGAAGCACTGCACGCGCTTGCCGGCCGCGCAGCCGCGCGAATAGATGTACTGGGCGATCGGTGTCGAGCCGACGAAACCGATAGCCTTAATGTCGGGATCGTCGAGGATGGCGTCGACCACTTCCTTGTCGCCGTTGACGACATTGAGGATGCCCGCCGGCAGGCCGGCCTCGATGAACAGTTCGGCAATCCGCATCGGCACGCCCGGATCGCGCTCCGACGGCTTGAGGATGTAGGCATTGCCGCAGGCGATGGCCGGCGCGATCTTCCACAACGGGATCATCGCTGGAAAATTGAACGGCGTGATGCCGGCGACGACGCCGAGCGGCTGGCGCATCGAATAGACGTCGATGCCGGGGCCGGCGCCATCGGTGAACTCGCCCTTCATCATATGCGGCGCACCGATGCAGACCTCGACCACTTCGAGGCCACGCTGGATGTCGCCCTTGGCGTCGGCGACGGTCTTGCCGTGTTCGCGCGCCAATATCTCGGCCAGCGCATCATACTCCTTGGCGACCAGCTCGAGGAACCGCATCAAGACGCGCACGCGCCGCTGCGGGTTGGTTGCCGCCCAGCCGGGCTGTGCCGCCTTGGCGTTTTCGACCGCTGCGCGCAATTCCGCCTGCGAAGCCAACGCCACCGTGCCACGCACCGTGCCGTCCATCGGCTGCATGACGTCCTGCTTGCGGCCGCTGGTTCCGGCGACACGCTTGCCGCCGATGAAATGACCGTATTCGATCATGGTCTCTCTCCCTGGTTCGTGATGAGGCATTGTCCGCCTTTGCGGGAGCGATGGCAACGCGAGTGAAAACGCAACCGTTGTGCAGAAAATAGATAGCGGCGCGCGATTGTGCATCAAATGGCGCAAATGGTAGGGAGTGTACTCCTATCGCTTGGATTGCTGAGTTGAGTTTCTTCACACCCCCCTTTGTCCTGCCGGACATCTCCCCCGCAAGGGGGGAGATTGGCGACTTCGGCCTTACCGCCCTTTTTGCGACGTTGGAGATTGGCGAAAGCCGACCGGACATCCGATCTCCCCCCTTGCGGGGGAGATGGCCGGCAGGCCAGAGGGGGGTGGGCGGGAACACGGCGCTCTCTATCGAAACGGACCATCCCCATGAACTGGGATGACGTTCGCATCTTCCTTGCCGTGGCGCGCGCCGGCCAGATCCTCGGCGCCGCCAGGCGGTTGGAGCTCAATCACGCGACCGTCTCGCGCCGCATTGCCGCCCTCGAGGATGCATTCAGGACAAAACTGTTTCGCCGGCTTACCACCGGCAGCGAGCTGACGCCGGCAGGCGAACGTTTCCTCGAAATCGCCGAACGCATGGAGGGCGACATGATCGCCGCGCGCTCGACCGTTTCAGGCGAAGGCGACGACGTCTCGGGCACCGTGCGCATCGGCGCGCCGGACGGTTTTGGCGTCGCCTTCCTGGCCAGGCGCCTCGGCGCGCTGACCGCTCTGCACCGTGAACTCACCATCCAGCTGGTGCCGGTACCGCGCTCCTTCTCGTTATCCCGCCGCGAGGCCGACATTGCCATCACCGTCGAACGGCCGACGGAAGGCCGGCTGGTGGCGGGAAAGCTGGTCGACTACACGCTCGGCCTGTTCGCGTCGCGGGCCTACGCCGACACGCATGGCCTGCCCGGAAGCGCCGCCGAGCTGGGCCAGCACACGCTGATCGGCTACGTGCCGGACCTGATCGTCAGTCCCTCGCTCGACTACGCGGCCGAATTCAGCGCCGACTGGCGCACCAGCTTCGCCATTTCCTCAGCGCTCGGCCAGGCCGAAGCGGTGCGTTCCGGCGCCGGCATCGGCATACTGCACACCTTCGTTGCCCACTCGATGCCGGAGTTGGTGCCTCTCGATATCGTCGCACCCATCCGCCGCGCCTACTGGCTGGTCTATCATGAATCGGTCAGGCCGCTGCGCCGCGTTCAGATCGTCGCGAGCTTCATCACCAAGGCCGTCGAACGGGATCGGGGATTGTTCGCGTGAGATCTATCGGCCGCTGGCTGTCTTAGCTGCTGGGGGTCTTACTTGGCATATCGTCCCGGCCCGAGATCGCCGACGTCGATGTCTGGCACCCGGCTGGAGATGATGTCGGCCAGAACCTTGGCCGAGCCGCAGGCCATGGTCCAGCCGAGCGTGCCGTGGCCGGTATTGAGATAGAGATTGGAGAAATCGGTGCGCCCGATCAGCGGCGGCCCGTCCGGCGTCATCGGCCGCAGCCCGCACCAGAAGGTGGCCGACCGCATGTCGCCGCCGCCCGCGAAAAGGTCGCCGACCGAATGTTCGAGCGTGCGGCGCCGCGATTCGTGCAGCCGCATGTCGAAGCCGGAGATTTCCGCCGTGCCGCCGACCCGGATACGGTCGCCGAGGCGGGTGATCGCCACCTTGTAGCTCTCGTCCATCACCGTCGACACCGGCGCGGCGGCGGCGTCCTTGATCGGCAGGGTGATCGAATAGCCCTTGACCGGGTAGACCGGGATGGGCCGCTTCAGCATGCGCATGAACCGCGCCGAATAGCTGCCCATCGCCATTACATAGGCGTCAGCGACCATCCAACCCCTGCTGGTGCTGATGTTGGTGATGCGATCGCGCTTCTTGACGACGCGCCGTATCTCCGTGTCGTATTCGAAGGTGACGCCGCGTGCCGCGCAAAGCTCCGCAAGCCTGTCGGTGAACATCTTGCAGTCGCCGGTTTCGTCGCCGGGCAACCGCAGGCCACCGACGAATTTCTCGCGCACGCCAGCCAGCGCGGGCTCGGCAGCAATGCAGCCGTCGGGGTCGAGGACCTCATAAGGGACGCCATAGGTCTTCAGCACCTCGACGTCGCCGCCGACGCCATCGAGCTGCTTTTGCGTTCGGAAAAGCTGCAGCGTAC
Organism: Mesorhizobium sp. M1423; assembly: GCF_040317575.1. Taxonomy (NCBI): domain Bacteria; kingdom Pseudomonadati; phylum Pseudomonadota; class Alphaproteobacteria; order Hyphomicrobiales; family Phyllobacteriaceae; genus Mesorhizobium; species Mesorhizobium sp. M1423. The sequence continues at coordinate 281,257 of NZ_JAMYKU010000001.1, read as the reverse complement.
CCTTGGCGCGCTCGTCATAGGCGATGCCGGTCGCCTCGCGCAGCGCCTTCAGCGTGTCGCGGCTGTATTCGGCCAGCGGCACCATGCGCGCCTTGTTCAGCGCGTAGCGTTCAGCCGTGCAATTGCGCAGCATCTTGACCAGCCATATCCACATATGCGGATCGAGCGCCGGCCGCACCACCAGTGGACCGTGCTTCATTAACAGCCATTTGATAGCCTTCAGCGGAACGCCAGGCCCGGCCCAGGGCGAGGCATAGCCGGGCGAGATCTCGCCGGCATTGGCAAAGCTGGTTTCCAGCGCCGGGCCTTTCTGGCGGTCGATCACCGTCACCTGATGGCCGGCCTCGGCAAGAAAATAGGCGGTGGTGACCCCGATCACACCGCCGCCCAGCACGAAGATCTTCATCGCTTAGTTCTCCGCAACGGCGTCTCGTCAGGGGTCGGGTCCGGGATCATCGCCGCCTTCTGTCTGCCGGATTCTGCGGCGTCCGCCAAGTGCCGATGCTGAGGGAAACGACATGCGTGAGGACAACAAGCTTGCGTCCTAGCCATTCACATAGCGCCGGTGGAAGCGGTGGCCGAGGCTGGTCAAGACCTCATAGCCGATGGTGCCGGCCTGGCCGGCTACCTGGTCCACGGTCTGCGACGACGGCCCGATCAGTTCGACGAGGTCGCCGGCCTTCAGCTTGCCGGGCGGCAATGCGGAAATGTCAAGGATGATCGAATCCATCGAAACCCGGCCGATGAAGGGCAGCCGCACACTTTCGAACCAGGCAGCGGAAGCGGCGCGTCGATGCCAGCCATCGCCGTAGCCGAGCGAAATCGTCGCCGCGGCAAGCGGGGCCTTGGTGTGGAAAGTGTGGCCGTAGCCGACACCGGCGCCGGCCTCCAGCATCCGCGTCTGGATGACCCTGGCTTGCAATCGCACCACCGGCAGCATCGGGTTGTCCTTCGCCGGCGTCGGATTGATGCCATAGAGAGCGGCACCCGGACGAACGAGGTCGTAGTGATAGCGCTGCCCGAGAAAAATGCCTGATGAATTGGCAAGCGACGCCGGCGCTCCCGGCAGCATCCGGCGCAGCCGTTCGAATTCCAGCCGTTGCTGCTCGTTGGCCGGTTGCTCGGGTTCGTCGGCGCAGGCGAGATGGCTCATCACGAAGGTCAGTTCGACACCATCGAAAGCCTGCGGATCCTGCGCGATGGCTTTCACCTCCTCGGGCGCCATGCCGAGCCGCGACATGCCGCTGTCGACCTGGACGGCGGCAGGCAATTTATGGCCCACCCGCCCGGCCATCTCGCGCCATGCCGCAAGTTGGCTGGCGCTGTTGACGACAGTGCAAAGCCCCGCCGCAACCGCTTCCCGTTCCGCACCTGGCGGAATGCCGTTCAGCACGTAGATGGCCGGGTCTGAGCCGAGCGCCTTGCGCAGCAAGACGCCGCCGGCCAAATGCGCGACGAAGAAAATATCACAGCCTTCAGCCATCAGCGCCGCCGCCACCGGCGCCGCGCCAATCCCGTAACCGTCGGCCTTGACCACTCCGGCACAGCTGACGCCGCCCAGACGCGCCTTCAGCCGCCGGTAATTCTCACGGACGGCGCCAAGATCGACGGTCAGGATCGCCCCCGCCGCCGCTTCGCTGATCGGCTCACTCGGGGCGCCGGCCTGCGGTAGAGAGACGGTCTGCGGAAGGGATTTGCTGGAGATGTCGGTCATGCCGACCTGTTTTAGCGGAAGGCCGGCGGCTACGCCACCAGGTGCCGGAACGCTGCCACCACGTCTTCGTAGACCTTGCGCTTGAACGGCACGATCAGACCGGGCAGTTCCAGCATCGGCCGCCACGCCCACCGGTCGAACTCGGCCTTGTGGCCACCCGGCGGCGGATTGATTTCGATCTCGCTTTCGTCACCGTGGAAGCGGAAGGCAAACCATTTCTGCGTTTGGCCGCGATATCGTCCCTTGAAGGCGACGCCGACCAGATGGGCCGGCAGGTCGTATTTGATCCAGTGCGGCGCCTCGGCCAGCAGCGACACCGAGCGCATGCCGGTCTCTTCGTAAAGCTCGCGCTCCGCCGCGGGCAGCGGCTCCTCGCCATCGTCTATGCCGCCCTGTGGCATCTGCCAGAGCTGCGTGGTTCCAGCGAATTCGCTGTCCGGCTCGGCAATGCGATGGCCGACCCAGACCATGCCATCGCCATTGAGGACCATCACCCCTACGCAGGGCCGGTAGGGCAGTGTCTCGGCGTCAACGAGCTTGTTCTTTGCCATGTCAGCCTTTTTCCGGATCTATGGCCACCGCCGAAATCGGCACGATCTCGATGCCGCGCTTCTTGGCCTCGGTCACCCAGGACGACACGGTATCGACTGTCAGGTCGAAGGCCGAGCCGATGCCGACGGCAAAGCCTTTCGCCCGTGCCATCGCTTCCAGCCCATCCAGTTTCTTCAATATGGCGCCGCGGTCCTGCACCGCGTCGATCGCCGTATCGCCGCCGACGAACGGCACGCCGTCCTTCAGCGCCAATTCGGATGCCAGGCTGCGCGCCGACGAACCGTCGTCGACATAGGCCAGACCACGCTTGCCAAGCTCGGCCATCAACGGCCCCATCGCCGTCGCGTCGGCCGAAAAGCGGGCGCCCATATAGTTCATGACGCCGGTGTAGTTGGTCGTTCGCGACAGCGCCCAGCGTAAATTCTTCAAATTCTCGTCCGGCGCCGCTGCCACGGTCAGCGTGTTACGGCCGGGGTTGACGTTCGGATAGTCGAACGGCTCGAGCGGCACCTGCATGATGATCTCATGGCCGCCTTGCCGCGCCACCTGCATCCAGCGGCCGATGCTGTTGCCTTGCGGCGCGAAGGCCAGCGTCACTTCCGCCGGCAGCTTGGCGATGGCTGCCTGCGTGCCGGTCTGCGACACGGCAAGCCCGCCGATGACGAGCGCCACGCGTGCACCGCGTGCGCCGGACCACGGCCGCGCATAGACATCGAACGGGCGCCGGCCGTCGGCGGCGCGGATCGGCAGCGGACCGGTCTCGCTGGCCTCGATCAGCGCCTTGTCGGGAATGTGCGCGATCCTGAGGTTCTGGCCGATCGTCGAAGGGTCGCGGATGACAATGGCCGCCTTGGGCGGACCGTCGCCCTCTTCGGTCTGGACATGGATGATCTGCGGACCGCCCATCTTCCCGCTTGTCGTTTGTTCGCCCGTCTTCTGTTCGCTTGCGTTGCTTGGCGCTTCCGTTGCGGGCGTCGCCTTGGCCGGCGCCGCGGCGGGATCCGCCGCTGCCGGCATCTTCGGCGTCGAAACGGCGACTTCTTGCGGCTTGCGGAACGGCTTGTCGCGCAAGGCGATCGCGCCGGAAACGCCGACCACGGCCAGCACGACGAGCGCGGCCGCGACTGCGCCGGCGCTGATCCTGCTGCCTGGGCGCGGCGCCCGGATCGCCTGTCCGAGAGGTCGTTCTATGTTCTTGCCGATATCAGCCAAGCCCGCACCTCCGGCGCGCATCTCCGAAGTGAAACCTCCGGAGGCGCAAATCCAAAATGTCGGCGCGTCCCCTCGCTTCACTGGACGCGCAGCATGCCGGCCGCGGCCCCGAATCAAACTGCCGGAGCCTCGCGGCCCCGGCAGCATCGCATCGCTTCGCTCAGGCAGCCAGACCTGTTTGGCCCGGGTTGCCTGCCCTTATTGGTTCAACACGGCCTTCTGCGGATTCGGTGGGAACGCCGGATCGGTCTTCTGGCCGCGCAGCAGCTGCTCGGCATAGATGAGCTGCAAATCGTTCTTCGGTTCCGGCGGCACATAGGCTGCCGAGCCCGAACCGGTCGTGCCTTCGTCGGCGCCCTTGATATGGCCCTTGAGGTCGGATTCGCCGCGCGTCAGGTCCCTGCCCTGCAGTTCCGCCGGCAGCGGCTGGTCAACCTTGATATCGGGCGTGATGCCCTTGCCCTGGATCGACTTGCCGGACGGTGTGTAATAGAGCGCCGTCGTCAACCGCAGCGCCCCGTTCTCGCCAAGCGGAATGATGGTCTGCACCGAACCCTTGCCGAAGGACTGCGTGCCGACCACCGTGGCGCGGCGCAGATCCTGCAGCGCGCCGGCAACGATTTCCGAGGCACTGGCCGAGCCGCCATTGACGAGCACGATCAGCGGCTTGCCGCCGATGTCGTCGCCGGCCCGCGCGTCGAAGCGGGTGACGTCCTTCGGATCGCGGCCGCGCGTCGAGACGATCTCGCCACGGTCGAGGAAGGCATCCGACACACTCACCGCCTGGTCGAGCAAACCGCCCGGATTGAGGCGCAGGTCGAGCACGTAACCCTTGAGCTTGTCGTTCGGCACCTGCTTCTTGATGGTGTCGATGGCATTCTCGAGGTCGTCATAGGTCTTTTCGGTAAAGGAGGTGATCTTCATGTAGCCGATGTCGTTTTCGACCCGGAACTTCACCGCCTTTACCTTGATGATGTCGCGCACGACCGTCAGTTCGATCGGCTTGTCGGCGCCCTGGCGCAGGATGGTGAGCTTGATCGGTGTGTTGACCAGCCCGCGCATCTTCTCGACGGCGTCGTTGAGGGTCAGGCCGCGAACCTCCTCGCCGTCGATCTTGGCGATATAGTCGCCGGCGAGCACGCCAGCCTTGGCGGCCGGCGTATCGTCGATCGGCGTGATCACCTTGACCAAGTCGTTCTCCATGGTGACCTCGATGCCGAGGCCGCCGAACTCGCCCTTGGTCTGCACGCGCATGTCCTGCGCTTCTTCGGCATTCATGTAGGAGGAGTGCGGGTCGAGCGAGGACAGCATGCCGTTAATGGCATTTTCGACCAGCGATTTGTCGTCGGGCGGCGTCACATAATTCGCCCGCACCCGCTCGAAGATATCGCCGAAGATCGCCAGTTGCTTATAGGTTTCGGAGCCCGCAGCCTTCGCCGTCGAGCCGGGCGCGCCATAGACCAGGCTCATCGCCGATGCACCCATCAGCGCACCGGCAAACAGAAGCGACAGTTTCCGCATCATTCACGTCCTTCCAGAAAAACGGTCCGCCCACCATGGGGCCGGATCGACGGGTTTTCCATCCTTGCGGAACTCGACATAGAGCTCCGGCGTGGCATTTCCATTCTTCGATGCCGAGGTGCTCGCCACCCGGGCCTCTCCCATCGCGCCGACCGGCTCACCTGCGAGCACCGACTGGCCAGACGCGACGCTGATTCTGCTCATCCCCGCTAGGACGACATGATAGCCGTCACCCGCATTCAGGATCAAGAGTTGACCGTAAGAGCGGAAAGGCCCCGCATAAAGCACGTTTCCATCCGCCGGCGCTGTGACGATGGCTCCCGATTGTGTCGCAACCATGTCACCGAGCATCACCGCGCCGTTACCGTCGTTGGCCCCGAAGCGCCGCTTGATCCTGCCGGTGACCGGCAGCGCGATCTGCCCTTGAAGCGCGGAAAACGGCGCAGCAGCGGTGAGCCTGTTGCTCTCCGGCACCGGCAGCGAGGCCAGTTCCGTTGGCGCCGGGGCCGATGCCGGGCCCTTGTCGGCGTCCACCGTCTTTTGCTCGGCTGCCTTGGCCGCATCCGCCGCCTTGCGGGCCCTGTCGGCCTCGAGCGATGCGATCAGCTCTTTCAGGCTGCCGGCCTTGGCCGCCAGCGTCGCGGACCGTTGCTTTTCGGCGGCCAGCGCGGTTTGCGTATCGGCGGCGAGCTTCTGCTTGGCTTCGAGCAGCATGCCGAGCCGCTTTTTTTCCGCCGCCTGCTCGCCGACCGCTGCCGTCAGCCGCGCCCGCTCGGCCTCGATCGAGGCCGTCACCCGCGACTGCTCTTTGAGATCGGCCAGCAACATGTCGGTCTGCTGGCGCAGTTCCGGCACCACGGCACCGAGCAGGATGGCGCTGCGCACCGACGACAATGCGTCCTCCGGCTTGACCAGGATCGCCGGCGGCGGATTGAGCCCAATGCGCTGCAGCGCGCCGAGCACTTCGGCCAGAACGTCACGTCTGGCGGCCAGTGAGGCGCGTATCTTCTGCTCCTGCGCCTTCAGCCCTTCCAGCTTGCCGCCAATGTCCTCGATGTCCTGGCCGAGCTTCTGCTCGGTCATCGCCGACTGGATCAGTGCCGCGGTGATCGAGGCATGGTCCTTCTTGACCGCCGCTATGTCGGCGGCGAGCTTGGCCAGCCGCTCGGACGACAGCGTGATCTCTTTCGATACCTTTTCGTATTCGGCGCGGCTCTGGTCCGGGTCCGGCGCCAGGTCGAGCGTGTTCTCAGCCCGCGCGATCCCGAGCGAAACCACGATCACCGCCGCTGCGATGCCGTAGCGCACGCGCCAGGAGCCCGTTCGTGATTTCCAGTCTTCAGACATTGAAGCCCAACTCTATGCGCGGCTTCGTTAACGAACCATCAACCATGTTCGAGCCCGGCCGCCATCCGCAAACCCCTATGAGCCCAAACTGTCGATGAGCATTGGGGCAGAAATCCGGGCGGCTGGCGTCAATTCGCTGATCGAACCGGCTTCATGAACGATGGTAGGGGTGGCCGGAAAGGATCGTGGCCGCCCTGTAAAGCTGCTCGCCCAGCATGACGCGGACCAGCTGATGCGGCCAGGTCAGAGCGCCGAGCGACACCGTCAGATCAGCCAAGTCACGCAGCGACTGGTCATGGCCGTCGGCGCCGCCAATGGCGATCACCAGCGCCTTGCGCCCGCCATCGCGCAGCAAGCTTATGCGGCCGGCGAAATCCTCGGAGGAAAGGTTCTTGCCGCGCTCATCCAGCAGCATCAGCGCCGTGCCCGGTTGCAAGTGCGTCTGCAGCTTCTGGCCTTCCTCGCGCCGGCGCTCATTGGCCGTCTGCGCGCGGCCTTCGGCAATCTCGGCGATCCCGGCGAATTCGAGGCCTACGGCAGGGCCGCTCTTGGCGAAACGCTCGAAATAGCGGTCGGCCAACTGCTTCTCGGGGCCGGCTTTCATTCGGCCCACGGCATGAACGGTAATCTTCATCCCTGCCTCGGAGAGCCGCTGATGCGTGTCGCACAACGACATGCATCAAGACGAATACGGCTCAGTGGAGGGTCTCTTCCTCAAGATCCGGCGCCTGCCACATCTTTTCGAGATTGTAGAAGTCGCGGACCTCGGGACGGAAGACATGGACGATGATGTCGCCCGAATCGATCAGGACCCAGTCGGCGCCAGCCAGCCCCTCGACGCGCGCCGTGCCGAGCCCGGCATCCTTGAGCGCCTTGAGGAGATGATCGGCGACAGCCGAGACATGACGGTGCGATCGGCCCGACGCGACGACCATGTAGTCGCCGAGGCTCGATTTCCCCTGAATGTCGATTGAGACGATGTTTTCGGCCTTGGAGTCTTCCAGACTGGCAAGGACTGTCTTGATGGCGCGGGACACGGCGTCGTTTACGCTGATCCCGGCCGGCGAAGGCACGATGTCGGCCTTCTTCCGCAGTGCTGTTCTCAGTGTATTTCCTTTCGCAGCAAGAACAACCAAATCACCTTTCAAATCAGGTGACACTGCTTAGATAGGCAGAGTTAGGTTGCAGTTTCAAGACACCGCTCGCAAGCAGACGCCCGGTAACGGCCGAATATGCGGCTTTTCCGGGCCAGAAATTCGGAACCGCCTCGCCCCGCAGCGGTTATCGGCTCATCCACGAACCGGAATCCCGACATGCCGATCGATCCTCAGAACGCCCTCCTCACCGTGCAATCCGGCCTGGCGCAACTCAGCACGCTGATCGTCTCCTACTCACTTTCGGCGGTCGGCGCCGTCATCCTGCTGGTCATCGGCTACATCGTCGCCGGCCTCGCCGAGCGTTCGATCTATGCCGGCCTCGGCCACGTTCACGGCTTCGACGAAACGCTCCGCCATTTCTTCTCGCAGGTCGTCCGCTACGCCATCCTCGGGCTTGTCGTGATCATGGTTCTCGGCCAGTTCGGCGTGCAGACGGCTTCGATCATTGCCGCCATCGGTGCCGCCGGCCTGGCCATCGGTCTGGCGCTGCAAGGCACGCTGCAGAACATTGCCGCTGGCATCATGCTGCTGGCGCTGCGGCCGTTCCGCATCGGCGAATATGTCGAGGTCGGCGCCATATCCGGTACCGTCGAGGAGATCGGGCTGTTTGCAACAACGCTGAGGACGGTCGAAGGTGTATACGTGCTTGCACCTAACTCGACCCTGTGGAACCAGCCGGTCCGCAATTTCACCCGCAATGGTGTGCGCCGCGGCGACATCACGCTCAGCATCGGCTCGTGGAACGACATCGATTTCGCGCAAAAGACCATGCTCGGTGTCGCCGCCGCCGACCGGCGCGTCAGGCGGCAGCCGGCGCCGATCGCCTTTGTCGCGACTGTCGGGGACAGCACTGTCGCCATCACCTTGCGCTACTGGACGGCGGCTGCCGATTTCTTCGCCGCCCAGATCGACCTCACCAAGAGTGTCAAGCAGGCGTTCGATGACGAAGGCCTTTCAATTCCGGCGCCGGCGCCGCAAGCGCCGCAGCCGGAGGCCTCAGCCACGCAGCAATAGAGCATTTGAAGCCAGCCCGCAGATGGCCCTCAAAGCTCTCCGCGCCCGCGCTGATCTTCGGGCGCGAAGGCGAGATCGACAGGCAACGGCGCCTGCGCCGTCATCGGCGCGAAACTGCCGGTCTCGGTGGCGGGCACGGGCCGCACCATGCCGACGCGCCAGAGAACGAACAAGCAGTAGGCGGCGGCAATGACGATTGCCACATAGATGAAGGCCTGCGTGCCATAGATGGCGGAAAGCCCGGTCACAATGCCGGGCACGACGAAGCCGGACAGCGACCAGGCAAACAAGAGCGAGCTCGACAGCGCCACCATGTCGTCCTTGCCGGCGCGGTCGCCAGCATGGGCGCTGGCCAGCGAATAGATCGATTCCGAGGCGCCGTCCCAGACCACGTAGATGACGAGCAGCGTCGCCAGAGCGCCACCGTCGAAACCCAGTGCAAACAGGCCCGCCGCGGCGGCAAGCGCCGACGCCGCGATCAGCACAAAGCGCCGGTCGGTGCGGTCGGAAATCCAGCCGAGGGGAATCTGCAGGATCAGCGTGCCGACCGGCATTGCCGAAAGCAGCAAGGCGACGTCGGCCTGGCTGTAGCCTCTGGCGGTGGCATGGATTGGCGCAAAACCCGAAATCGTCATCGACAGGCCGCCGACGGCAAGCATGCCGGCAACGCCGACCGGCGAGATTCGCCAGGCGCGGCCGAGCGCCACCGACGCCGCTTGCGGCGCCGGTGGCTGCGCGAGCCGCGTCAGCCCGACGGGAAGGATCGACAGCGCGGTGAAGGCAATGCCGATCAGCGGCGCATCGGCCGCGCGGATATCGATCAACGCCAGCGTCGAATAGCCGACGCCGAGTCCGGCGACATAGGCAACGTAGAAGATAGCCATGACCCGGCCGCGGATGGCGTTTGCGACGACATCGTTCAGCCAGCTCTGCGCGACAATGAACAGGCCGCATATGGCAAAGCCGTAGAGCGCCCGTGCAGCGATCCATGGCAATGGGTGCGGCCCGGCGCCGACCGCGGCGTTGGACAGCACGATCAGCGCCGACAGTACCATGAACACGCGGGCATGGCCGACACGCCGCACCAGCGGCCCGGTCAGGATGCAGCCAGCGAGGCCGCCAGCCGAAAGGCCGGTGACGATCAGCCCCGCCCAAGTCGGATCGAAGCCCTCGGCGCCGAGCCGGACTGGGATATAGGCGAACATGAGCCCATTGCCGACGGCGATCAGCGCCATCGAGAAGAGGATGCTGGCAATGGCGATCGAGGGCGCCGGCTGCCCTAGACCGTTCTTGTCCTGGTCGCGCTCGAGAATCGTCATGACCGAGGATCGCCCATCAAGCAGGTCAAGGCAGCGGCAAATGCGACATGGCTGGACTTGCCTTCCGCCCGCTCAGCCCTTTGCCACATTGCGGATCGCGCTCGACGACAGCGACGAACGCGGGCCGTGGATGAAGGTCCAGGCCGGCGCGTTCATGCGGGCGAGCCGCGGTGCGTCGCCTTCGTCGACGCGGGCATAGTCGAAAGTCTTGGCGACCACGGACGACAGGAACGACAGCGTCGCACCTGGCCGGTCGACCACCGCGATCGGGAACGTCATCACGATACGGCGCCAGCGCTGCCAGCGGTGGAAGTCGCGAAGCGAATCGGCCCCCATGATCCAGACGAAATCGACGCCGGGGTTACGCGCCTTGACCAACGCCAGCGTGTCGGCGGTGAAGCGGACGTGGTGGGCCGCCTCGAAGGCGGTGACCTTGATCTTCGGGTTCTTGGCGATCTTTTCAGACAGCTGCAGCCGCTCGGCCAGCGGCGCAAGTTCACCAGCGTTCTTGAGCGGATTGCCGGGCGTCACCATCCACCACAGCTGGTCGAGAGCAAGGCGTCTGAGCGCGATCTCGGCGACCAGCGCATGCCCGGCGTGCGGCGGATTGAACGAACCGCCAAACAGCCCGACCGCCACGCCTTTCCCGGCATGCGGCATCTTGAGGTAACGGGAGGATATGGCATGTTCGGACAAGGCAAGCATGCGTCAGGCACCCCCCTCTGCCCTGCCGGGCATCTCCCCCTCAAGGGGGGAGATTGTCAGCTTCAATGACAGCTTGAATTCTGCCCGCCCGGCAATTGGCGAAATCGCGAACGAGAGCTGATCTCCCCCCTTGAGGGGGAGATGTCCGGCAGGACAGAGGGGGGTGGCTGGGCGCAAGGCTTCAGGTTCTTTGAACACAAAGCTTCAAGGCCTCACCTGTCCCGACCCGCGTACACGATATTTGAACGACGTCAGTTGCTCGACGCCGACCGGTCCGCGGGCATGCATCTTGCCGGTGGCGATGCCGATTTCGGCGCCCATGCCGAATTCGCCGCCATCGGCAAACTGGGTCGAGGCGTTGTGCAGAAGGATCGCCGAATCGACCTCGTTGAAGAACCGGTCGACCGCTGTGGCGTCCTCGGCGACGATCGCCTCGGTGTGATGCGAGGAGAACGTCTCGATATGCTCGATCGCGCCGCCAATGCCGTCGACCAGCTTCACAGCGATGATCGCGTCGAGATATTCGGTCACCCAGTCTGCATCGGTCGCGGGCTGGGCATCGGCATAAAGCCTCAGCACCTCGGCATCGGCATGGATCTCGCATCCTGCCGCCCGTAGGGCCTCGAGGATCGGCACCAGGTGCGTGACGGCGACGGCACGGTCGACCAGCAGCGTCTCGGCAGCGCCGCACACCCCGGTGCGCCGCATCTTGGCATTGACCGCGATCTTGACCGCCATGTCGAGATCAGCCGATCGGTCGATATAGAGATGGCAGATGCCCTCGAGATGGGCGAAGACCGGCACCCGCGCCTCCTTCTGCACACGCTCGACCAGGCTGCGGCCGCCGCGCGGAATGATGACCTCGAGATTGCCGGAAAGCCCTTTCAGCATTTCGCCGACGGCGGCGCGATCGGTGGTCGGCACCAATTGTATGGCATCCTCCGGCAGCCCGGCTGCCTTCAGCCCCTCGACCAGGCAGGCATGGATCGCGGCGGAAGAATTCGCTGAATCCGAGCCGCCGCGCAGGATCACCGGATTGCCCGCCTTGAGGCAGAGCGCACCGGCATCGGCGGTCACGTTCGGCCGGCTCTCATAGATGACGCCGATGACGCCTAGCGGCGTGCGCACCCGTTCGATGTGCAACCCGTTCGGCCGGTCCCATCCAGCAATGATTTCGCCGATTGGGTCGCGCAACTCGGCGATCTCGCTGATGCCGTCTGCCATGGCGCGGATGCGGACGGGATCGAGCTTCAGCCGATCCATCGACGCTGCCGATAGGCCAGCCTCCTCGCCATTTCTGATGTCGATTGCGTTGGCGTCGAGGATATCCTGCTCATGCCGAAGGATCGCCTGAGCCATGCCGACCAGCGCCTTGTGCTTGCGCTCGGCCGCTGCGATGGCCAGCGGTCGGGCCGCGGCATGCGCGCGGCGGCCGATATCGGCCATCAGCGCGACGGTGTCATCCCGGGATTTTTCATGCAGCGTCAGCATGGCTCATCCTCCGCTATGTAACCTGGTCACCGACTACTTGCTCACCACCGGCATGGCTCACCACAAGGTCGTCGCGGTGGATCATCGCCGAACGCGCCTCGTAGCCGAGCACGGTTTCGATCTCGGTCGTCTTCAGCCCAGCGATCCTTACGGCATCGGCGGCATCATAGGCAACCAGCCCGCGCGCTATCTCGCGGCCCTCGGGCGACAGGATCGCCACCGTGTCGCCACGCGCAAAATTGCCGCTGACCAATTTGACGCCGGCCGGCAGCAGCGACTTGCCGGAGAGCAGCGCGCCGATGGCGCCGGCATCGACGGTCAGCCGGCCAGCCGGTTCGAGCTGCCCGGCGATCCAGGTCTTGTAACCTTTGACCGGGCTGCTGCTCGGCCGGAAGAAGGTGGCGCGCTCGCCGCGCTCGATTGCCAGCAGCGGCGACAGCCGCGTGCCTGATGTGATGATCATGGCGGTGCCGGCGGCGGTTGCAATCTTGCCGGCATCGAGCTTGGTGCGCATGCCGCCGCGCGACAATTCCGAAGCGGCGGCACCCGCCATCGCCTCGATGTCGGGGGTGATGCGGTCGACGATCGGAATGAACCGAGCGTGCGGGTCACGCGCAGGCGGTGCCGTGTAGAGCCCGTCAATGTCGGAGAGCAGCACCAAAAGGTCGGCGCCCATCATGGTGGCGACGCGCGCCGCCAGCCGGTCGTTATCGCCATAACGGATTTCGGAGGTGGCCACCGTATCGTTCTCGTTGATGACCGGCACCGCCTTCATCTTGAGCAGCGTCGAGATCGTCGCCCGCGCGTTGAGATAACGGCGGCGCTCTTCCGTGTCGCCGAGCGTCAACAGGATCTGGCCCGATTTCAAACCATTCTTGCCGAGCGCATCCGACCAGGCGCCGGCCAAGGCGATCTGCCCGACGGCGGCCGCCGCCTGGCTCTCCTCGAGCTTCAGCGCCCGCTTGCCGAGGCCAAGGATGGTGCGGCCAAGTGCAATCGCACCGGAAGACACAACGAGAATTTCGGCGCCGCCATTGGCCAGCACGGCGATGTCGTCGGCAAGCGAGGCCAGCCAGTCGCGCTTCAGGCCCGTCGTGCGGTCGACAAGCAGCGCCGAGCCGATCTTGACGGCAATGCGCCGATAATTTTTCAGCGATTGCGCGGCCATGGCTATGCGTTCCAGCGCGTCTCGACCGGCGCAGCGACAGCTTCGCGCGCCTCCGCCACCACAGCCATCAGCGCTCGCAACACCGCCTCGACGCCCTCGCCGGTGACCGCCGAAAGCAGCATCGGCGCGCGGCCGGCGGCGCGTTTCAGCGAGGCGGCCTTCTTTTTGCGTGCGTCGGCATCGAGTATGTCGACCTGCGAAAGAGCGACGATCTCGACCTTGTCGGTCAGCCCGTTGCCATAGGCGTCGAGTTCGGCGCGCACGGTTTTGTAGGCCTTGCCCGGATTTTCTTCCTGCGCCGAGACGAGGTGCAGCAGGACGCGCGTGCGTTCGACATGGCCGAGAAAGCGGTCACCGATGCCGACGCCTTCATGCGCGCCTTCGATCAGGCCGGGAATGTCGGCAATGACGAATTCGCGCCCGTCGATGCGGGCCACGCCAAGGCCCGGATGCAGCGTGGTGAAGGGATAGTCGGCGATCTTCGGCTTGGCCGCGGTGACGGCCGCCAGGAAGGTCGACTTGCCGGCATTGGGCAGCCCGACCAGGCCGGCATCGGCGATCAGCTTCAGCCTGAGCCAGATATTGAGCTCTTCGCCCGGCAGTCCGGGGTTGGCGCGGCGCGGCGCCTGGTTGGTCGAGGTCTTGAAATGCTGGTTGCCGAAGCCGCCATTGCCGCCCTTGGCCAACAGGAAGCGCTGGCCGACGACCGTCAGATCGCAGATCAGCGTCTCATTGTCCTCGGCAAAGACCTGTGTTCCGGCCGGCACTTTCAGCGTCACGTCGGCACCCTTGGCGCCGGTCATGTTGCGGCCCATGCCGTGCGTCCCGGTCTTGGCCTTGAAATGCTGCTGGTAGCGATAGTCGATCAGCGTGTTTAGTCCGTCGACCGCCTCCACCCAGACATCGCCGCCGCGGCCGCCGTCGCCGCCGTCCGGGCCGCCGAACTCGATGAACTTTTCGCGCCGGAACGACACCGAACCGGCGCCGCCGTCGCCGGAGCGGATGTAGACCTTGGCTTGATCGAGAAATTTCATCGGATTGTATGGTTTCTGCTATTGGCTTTGCGGGATTGCTCTAAAGCAAGGCGGGTCGAAGGGCGAGGGCCGTTTTTGCTACTGTAACGTCGCGCGTATCTCTGGACGCGTAGCATTTGGTTGACCCTTGCCGAAAATCGATCTTCGGCTTTCCAAGCGCGAGATGTCGGAATGAAGCTGGTAACTTACAATATCCACTACGGCATCGGCCTCGACGGCCGCTATGATGTCGGTCGCATCGCCGATGCGGTGCGCGGCGCCGACGTGATCGCGCTGCAGGAGGTCACCCGCGCCAACCCGAAGAATGGCGGCCGCGACATGGTGGCCGAGCTCGGCGAGGCGCTGCCCGACTATTTTGCCGTCTACGGCAGCAATTTCGAAGCCGACGCCGGATCGCGCCTGGAGAACGGCCGCGCCATCACGACCACCTTCCAGCTCGGCAACATGGTGCTGTCGAGAACGCCGATCCATCTGTCGCGCAATCTCCTTTTGCCGCGCAGCCGCAGTTTCGAGGCGATGAACTTCCAGCGCGGCGCGCTGGAGGCGCTGATCGAAACGCCGCTTGGCTTCGTCCGCTTCTATTCCACTCATCTCGACCATCGCAGCCCGGTCGAACGCCTGAGCCAGATCCGCTTTCTGCGCGAACGCCTGTTGAACTACCCGCTCGAGGGCGGTGGGCTCTCCGGCGTCGCCGAGATCGGCTTACCGGACTTGCCTTGTCCCGAAGCCTTCGTCGTCATGGGCGACTTCAACATGCTCGCCGGATCGCCGGAACACGTCGAACTCGCCGGCCAGCCTGACCATGAATTCGGCATGCCGGTGACCGCCGACCTCGCCGTCGATGCCGCCGCGCGCCTCGGCGCGGCCGGCGCCGATCTCGTCACCTGGGTCGACCCCAAGCGGCCGGGCGATGCCAGCCGCCACAAGCGCATCGACTACATCTTCACCAGCGCCTCGCTTACCAAATCGCTGAGGCGCCTGTGGGTCGACCGGCAAGCGGCCGGTTCGGATCACTTGCCGGTCTGGGTCGAGATGGCGTGAGCCGCATCCATCAAAAATGCACCCAATTCCTGAGGCTGGTCCAGGTCTTGCGATCGAGGCGGTAGCGCTCGACCGGCACCTGGCCGGCAACGATCGAATTCAGCATGCCCTGGCCGGCATACTGGAAGCCGCATTTGTGGATGACCCGGCGCGAGGCCGGATTGATCACCCGCGTCGAGGCGTGCAGCACCTGGATCGTGGTTCTCTGGAAGGCAAGGTCGACCAGTGCGTGCGCTGCCTCCGTCGCGTAGCCGCGTTTCCAGTACGGCTCGCCGATCCAATAGCCGAGCTCCAGCCCGCGATCCGTGGTGTTGAGCCCGGCACAGCCGACGAAGGTCTCGGTGCCGGCCAGCGTCAACGCATAGGCGATTCCGGCCCGGCGCGATGCCGTCATAGCCAGGAAAGCGCGTGCCTCGGCCTCGCCATAGGGATGCGGCATGCGGGCCAGCATTTCCGCGACATGGCGGTTATCGGCGAGCGCCACCAATTGCTCGATGTCGCTTTCACGCGGGGCCCGCATGACCAGCCGCTCGGTGACCAGGACCGGGCAATCTATCGCGTAACTTTCGTCGTCTGTCGCTTCCGCTTCGGCAACCATGTCAGTCCTCCAGGCAAGAAAAAGGGGAGATGGAAACCCATCTCCCCTGATCCATTTCCTGGCTTGGCCAGACACCGGTCCCGAGATGGGTGCCGGTGTTCTCTTGCGGAACCGGCTACTCCGCTGCCTTCGTCATCGGGTTCACCGATACGTAGGTTCGGCCATTGGCTTTTTTGTTGAAGGTGACTGCGCCAGCTTCCAGCGCAAACAGCGTGTGGTCCGTGCCAATGCCGACATTGGTGCCGGGATGCCACGTCGTGCCACGCTGACGAATGATGATGTTGCCCGGAATCACGGCTTCGCCGCCGAACTTCTTCACGCCGAGCCGCTTGGAATGGGAGTCGCGACCATTGCGCGACGATCCGCCAGCTTTCTTGTGTGCCATCTAACTACTCCGATGCGCCGCAAGGCGCCTAAACGATCTTATGAACGCGTTCGCGTTCCGTTTCAAGTCCGATCCGGCGACGATTGCGCCGGTTCGTTCTACTTCTTCGCCAATTCCTTGGCCTGCTCGCGCCAGTCCTTGATCTGGTCGGCGCTGAACGGCATGTGCTCGTCGATCTTGGCGACATCCTTGTCGGACAGCTTGGCGATCTGGGCGAAGGTGGTGATGCCCTGTTCGTTGAGCTGGCCGGCGGCAACCGGGCCGATGCCCTTGATCACCGTCAGGTCATCCGGCTCGCCCTTCGGCGCCTTGAACAACGGCGCGGCGGCTTCACTTGCCTCGGCCTTGCCTTCCTTCTTCGGCGCAGCCTCTGCCTTGGCTGCGGCCTTCGGCGCAGCTTCAGCCTTCGCCTCGGTCTTGGCGGCAACTTCGGCCTTCGCTTCGGTCTTGGCGGCGGTCTTCTTCGCCGGCTTGGCGCCACCCAGCAGGATCTCGGCGATCCTGACAGTGGTCAAAAGCTGGCGATGGCCGATCTTGCGGCGCGAATTCTGCCGGCGACGCTTCTTGAAGGCGATGACCGTGCGGTTCTTGCCCTGCTCGACGACTTCGGCGGTGACCATCGCACCATCGACGAACGGCGCGCCGAACGTGACGTTCTCGCCTTCGCCATGCGCGAGCACATTGCCGATCTCGACGATGTCGCCGACATTGGCTTCGAGTTTTTCGATCTTCAGGAGATCGTTGGCGGCAACGCGATACTGCTTGCCGCCCGTTTTGATGACTGCGAACATTTTTTGCCTTTCGCTGTTCGGTCGGCCTTGATGAACCGCCTGAGGCGGTTCGGCCGTCTTTTTGTCAGTCTGCGGGTTCAAAAAACAAGCGGCGCGGAAGATCCCTCCACGCCGATTGCGCGCTGTCCCTAACCGAAGGTTCGGCTTGAGTCAAGGCAAGCGCCGCGGGCAAGCTGCGAATGGGCTGAGCCCAGTCCGGCAAACATGGAACATCGGGCACCGCAGCTTTGAACGCAGCACGGACGGGAACCTGCGGCGCCGGGGCAGATTGGCCCTTGTAACCTGCCTGTCCAGCCGTTATCTAGTGCGCCGCGCCGGCAACGGCGGACCATGACCGCGGAGAGGTGGCAGAGTGGTCGAATGCACCGCACTCGAAATGCGGCATGGGTGCAAGCCCATCGGGGGTTCGAATCCCTCCCTCTCCGCCAGTGATACTAACTTCATTTTTTGATTTGGCCTGCCGAACTCAGCCATAAATGCTCGTGAAGCCGCGGAGCTCAATTGCAGCCCGGCGTTAACCTTTGGCCCGCTAGGTCGTTGACCAAGCAACCGAGCGGTGTTGCGGAAGGTTGTCGGTTCGCAATGTGGGTCAAGCGAGCGTCAGCTGGATCGTGTATTTGGTGATCGACCCGTCGCGAACCTACCCACGACCTCATCGATCACATGGAACGGAGCAGGAAACCACTTCCGTGGTCGCACTGGATGGCGGCTGGGTTCTGTTGCGAGCAGTTCCTGATCAAAACGCGGTGACTTGTGTCTGGGGCGTCAAGTCCACCAAAAATCAGCGAGCGATGCACTAACTGCTGGAGTGCGCCCCGCCTTCGACGTATAAATGGCGCTACATTCCGGGAGGAAGAGCCATGAATGCAGTGCCTCAATGGCGGCTCGCAGGCGACTGGTTCGACATCTGCAGCTGCGACATCCCTTGCCCTTGCGAGTTCGCCCAGCGGCCGACCGGCAATCACTGCCAGGGCGTGCTCGCCTGGCATGTACGCGAGGGTCAGTATGGCGACGTGAAGCTCGACGGCCTGTCGCTGGTGGCGCTCGGCGAGTTCGAAGGCAATCTATGGGCCGGCGAGGCAAAGGCCGTGATGGGCATGTACCTCGACGAGAAGGCGAACGAGCGGCAACGTGAAGCCCTGCAGGCGATCTTCGGCGGGCAGGTTGGCGGCTGGCCGGCGGGTTTTGCCGCCAACATCGGCGAGATGCGTGGCATGGAGTTCGTGCCGATCACTTTCGAGGTGGCGGGCGACCTTGCCACCTGGCGGGTCGAGATTCCTGGCCTCGTCGTCGGGCATGCGGAAGCGCTTTCAGGTCCCACAACACCACCCGGCAAGCGGGTGCAGACGATCAACCCGCCGGGCTCGGAGGTCGGCCCGGGCCAGGTTGCCACCTGGGGGCGTTCGGTCGAGGTGAGCACCAAAGGCTTCGGGCTCGACTGGACGGGCACGGCGCGCTCGAGCAAACACATTCCGTTCGACTGGACCGGCCCGAACTAGGGACGTGCCGATGCCTGACGCGTTCCCCGGGAAATCGTCGCGGCTCCGGAATTTGCGTGGCATGCCGCTCGGCCTTCTCGCATCGCTCGTCGTGCTAACAGCGGCGGCGTGGGCGCTGACCCTCAGCATGGATATGCCTATGGGCATTGCGGTGCGCGGCGGGATGGAGGGTATGGAAGGCATGGCCGGCATGGCGATGGCCGGAATTGCCGCCGACGGCTGGTCACTCGCCGGCGCCGCCGCCTTTCTTGCTGTATGGACGGTGATGATGGCTGCCATGATGCTGCCGGCGGCCGCGCCCATGATCTTTATGTTCGCGGCGGCGCAGGCCATGCGCGAACAGCACGTTGCCATCCCGACGTGGATATTCGTCGCGGGTTACATGCTCGTCTGGGCGGCGGCGGGCCTTCTCGTGTATGTCCTGGTCCAGTTCGGAAGCGAGTTTGCGACCAGCCTCGATCCGCCTCAGCGTTCGAAATGGGCGCCGCTCGCGCTCGGTATCACGCTTGGCGTCGCCGGACTCTACCAATTCACGACCCTCAAGCACATTTGCCTCAGCCATTGCCGTTCGCCGCTCGCTTTCGTTGCGCAGCATTGGCGCGACGGGCGGGTTGGCGCACTCGAGATGGGGCTGCGGCACGGGCTCTATTGCTTTGGTTGCTGCTGGGCGCTGTTTGCCGTGCTGGTCGCGGTGGGCATCATGAGCATCGCCTGGATGCTGCTGTTGACGCTGGTCGTCTTCGTCGAGAAGCTGCTGCAGCGCGGCCGCCGCTTCGAAGTTGCTTTGGGCATTGCGCTGATGGCCCTCGGGATCGCTGTATCGTTCGGCGCGATCGAGATGCCTTGGATGAGCGGCTAGCCCCCAGCCGGGTGGTGAAATTCCAAACATATCGGTCCTTAAGGATAAGGGCGGGTCGTTGTGTTTGGCGAACCGATACTAGCAGCTGGCAGCCCTCTGATCGGGTCGGTGATGGCTCAAGATGGCGGGCTATGCAGCCTTCCGCCGCAATTGGCTCACACTCAGCCACACCGCCGAAACCAGGAAGTAGAGGGCGCCTACTGCGGCATAGCCGGCCACGTTGGTGATGGATGGCGGCATCGGCATCCGCGCCTGCGCGATGAAAAACGTGCCTGCCAGTGCTGATTGCCCTCCGCTCAGGATCATCGCCCACTGCGCGCCAGAGCTCTTCCAACGGCGGACCGCGGTGCCGAGTTGAAGCAGGCCAGACAGGATCGCCCATGGGCCGAACACCCCGAGCACCCAATTCATGCTCATCTTCAGCGCAACAACGACCGCGAGCGTTGTCGCCACACTGACCACGACGTTGATGGTCTGGGTGCGATTCTGTCCCAATCCTCCGCTGCGCGATGCGTCGACAAAATTGGCGAGGGCATCCCATGCAGGATAAGCCACGAGCAAAACCGCCGCCGCCACCCCGGAATTCTGTCCCACTGTAAAGGCAGCCGCCACCCAGACAGCCGAGACCGCCGTCCGTGCGAAGTAATAGAGCTTGAGCCATTGTTCCTGGCTGGCGCGGGAAAGATCGCTATTGTGAACCGTCATTGGATGTCCTTTCGACTAGTAGGTAGGTCTCTCGACGAACGTCGCAGAGCCGTTACGGCGATGGTTATTTGAGGTCTTAGGATTGTATCTGGAGGGAACGCGGAGCGAGCCGCTCCAGGAGCGGGCGTGTCACGACGGCGAATATCTTCGGATCGCCATAGGCCCGTGCCGAAAGCATCGCGCCGTGGACAGTCGCCATGAACGCTTCAGCCTCGGCACGAGGGGCACCCATCAGTTGGAATCGGCCGAGCCGCGCACCGCGCTCCAGCACGGATGTCAGCCAAGCCGACAGGGAGCGGAAATGCGCCCGGACCTCAAGGCCAACTTCCTCGGGCAGCACGGGGAGCTCGCTTGCCAACAGCGCGCAGATACAAAACGGAGCGCTGGCATCCGCGATGCAGACTTCCCAATAGCCAGCGTAGTCCTGAAGCTGTTCGAGCGGATCGGAGACCTGAAGTTCGAGATTCGCCATCCCCGCTTCAGCTTCTTCCCGATACCGCGCAACCAGCGTTCGGACCAGATCGACCTTGCTTGGGAAATGGTGATGGATGCTCGCCTTACGAATCCCGACCACATCAGCGATGTCGGCATAACTGAAACCGTTGTAGCCGCCAGCGACGATCAGAGAACGCGCACAAGCCAGGATGTCGTCGGAGGTAGTAGACACGTTGCCCATGCCCCTACCTACCTTCTGGTAGGATGGCAGTCAAGCCCTCTTGCAACGCAACGACCAAAGCGAGAGCAGTAGCGTGGAATTGGGTGGCTATGGCGCAGACGTCATTCGATGTTCCTTGTGTCTCGGCCGCCATCAATTCAAAAAAGCGCCGAGTGTTTGTCGATCGAAGTAGCCGTCCCACTTCGAGGAGAAGGCGACACCCTTCGGCCGACCGGATCATCGCAATCGCCGCGCGGCAC
Organism: Mesorhizobium sp. M1423; assembly: GCF_040317575.1. NCBI lineage: Bacteria > Pseudomonadati > Pseudomonadota > Alphaproteobacteria > Hyphomicrobiales > Phyllobacteriaceae > Mesorhizobium > Mesorhizobium sp. M1423. The sequence goes on along the minus strand of NZ_JAMYKU010000001.1, from coordinate 260,230 downwards.
TAGGCGTTTGCACCGACTGCGCTATCTCCCCATCGTTAGCCTTGTTCTATCGCTGGTTGAAGATTGGGAGGTTTCCATGGATCGGCGACTATTTTTGACAGGAATGTTTGGCATTGCCGGGGCCGCGGCCCTTGCAAGCACGGTTCGGCCAATCAACGCAGTGGCCGGCGTTCCAACTGCCAGAAACGGCATTCTCGATGAACTCGAGGCGCCGGACGTCGAGACCTTCGACGACGATACTCAAGCAGAGTTGCAACCAGTCTATCATCGCCGGTGGCACCGGCCGCGCCGGCGCCGCCGGCGTGCTTGGAGAAGGGTCTGTCGCGTTTACTGGCGGAATGGCTATCGGCGCAGGCGGTGCTTCCGCAGGCGCGTCTGGGTCTGGTTTCGATTCTAGCAATTGGCCGGCTTGAACCCTGGCCATCGCGGCCGGGGTTTTCGCCTCAGGCGACCGTTAGCGCCCTTAGAGAGTTTGTCTGACGGCGCCGGAGGAGGCTGACGGTGTTTGCAGGTTTCAGAGCCACCAGCTTGCGACTGGACTATACGACCATTTTCGCAAGGGTCGGTGGCACCGGTCCGCCGCTGCTGCTTCTTCACGGTTTTCCAGAGACGCATCTGATGTGGAGGGATATCGCCGCAGCCTTGGCGCCCCGCTTCACGGTGGTCGCCGCCGACCTTCGAGGCTATGGCCAAAGCGGATGCCCGGTTTCCTCTGCCGATCACAGCCAATACGCCAAGCGCGCCATGGCCGGCGACATGGTTCAAGCCATGAAGCAACTGGGGTTTGAGCGGTTCATGGTTGCCGGGCATGATCGCGGCGGGCGGGTTGCCTATCGCCTGGCGCTCGACCATCCCGACAAAGTGCTCAAAATCGCCGTCCTCGACATCGTCCCCACCGCCGCAACATGGGATCGGGCGGATGCCAGACTGGCGCTCGGCTTCTGGCCCTGGAGCCTGCTTGCCCAGCCGGAGCCCCTGCCGGAACGTCTGATCGGCGCGGCTCCCGATGCAGTCGTCGACGATGCAATAACGCAATGGGGATCGTCGACGAAAATGGTCTCCAAAGAGGTCAGGGACGCCTATGTTGATGCGCTTCGCGATCCCGCGCATATTCATGCGATCTGCGAAGAGTATCGCGCCGCTGCGACGATCGATCGTGAACATGACGCGCTGAACCAGGCAAACGGTCGTCGCATCGAGTGCCCGCTAATGGCGCTATGGAGTGGCGAAGGCGCCCTGGAGAACTGGTATGCGCAAGAAGGCGGGCCGCTGGCTATCTGGAGGAAATGGGCTGACAGAGTGGAAGGACGCGCTGTCCAAGGCGGGCACTTTTTCCCAGAAGAGCACCCCGACACGGTAGCAGCGGTTCTCTCGGAATTCTTCGAGGACAAATAGGACGGTCAGGACAGAGGGTTGTAGAGGTCACATGCTTCAGTTACGCGGAACCTCGGGAGTGCTTCGCGGCCCGAGGTCGCGAATCCTCCGATATTCGTCTGTCCGGCATCAACGTGCTTGATAAGAGAATGAAGCCGATCTCCACGGCCACGCCTGTGATATGCAGCCTGATGTTTGTCGGAAGTTGTGCATCGCCTTTGCCTGCATCCTTTGATGCTGCGAAATACGACAAGATGAGTTGCGTCGAGCTCAACGTGGCGATCGGCACGGTCGCTGACGAGATGTCGGCAACAGCCATCGCTCGCGGCAAAGTCGTCCACACCAACATTCCGGACTGGCTGTGGGGAGGGCAGCGTGTCGCCTCGACCGTCGCTGCCCGCCAAAGCGCGAAGATCGAGCGCTTGCGGCAGCAGGAGGCTGCGATTGCAGCGGCGAGACGAAGCAGGTGCTGATTGCGTCGCTGGAGTGGGTCTTCAACCCGAGAGACCGGACTGATGCGCAGCGATCGCGCCGAGGAATATCTCGCCGAAATCCTTGAGCTTGGCGGCGCCGACGCCGTTGACCGCGGCGAAGGCGTCTAGATCACGCGGGCAGCGTTCGGCCATATCGATCAGCGTACGATCCGAAAAGATCACGAAGGCCGGCACTTGGCGTTCCCGGGCAAGACGCAGCCGTACCGCCTTGAGCGCGGCCAGCAGCGCCGAATCCAGACCTTCCGTGCCTGCTGCGGTATCCACAGGACGTATCTTGCCTCGCGATGACTGGCGCGCGTCCACGCGATACCGGAATGAAGCCTCGCCCCGGGCGAGTTCACGGCCTTTCTCGGCGACGGCGAGGCCGCCATGGCCGGCTGAGTCCAATGTCAGGAACCCTCCCGCGACGAGTTGGCGAAGCAGCGACAGCAAGAGACTCTTCTTATGCGCCACACCGGTGCCGAAGCTAGCAAGCCTGTGGTGGTTCCTGGCCAGGACCTTCTCGGTCTCATGGCCGAGCAGGACATCGACAACGTGGGCAGCGCCAAAGCGCTCGCCGGTCTGTGTGATCGCTGCCAGGATGATCCCCGCCTCCGCGTCGCCATCCGCATGCGGCGCCTGGTCGAGGCAGTTGTCGCAATTGCCGCAAGGCGAGGCACTTTCGCCGAAATAGCCAAGCAGGATCTGGCGGCGACACTGCGTCGTCTCGCAATAGCCGATCAGCGTATCGAGCCGGCCATGCGCGCGCCTTTTGTGCTCAGCCGGCGCGTCCTCGTCTTCGATGAAAAGCCGGCGCATGCGGATATCGCCGAGACCGTAGAGCATATGTGCCTCGGCCGCCCGCCCGTCGCGGCCCGCCCGCCCGATTTCCTGATAGTAGGCTTCCAAGCTGCCCGGCAGGTCGGTGTGGAAGACATAGGCGACATCCGGCTTGTCGATCCCCATGCCGAAGGCGATGGTCGCCACCATCACCACGCCGGACAAGGTCATGAAAGCGTTTTGATTCGCTTCACGCGCGTCCTTGCTCATGCCGGCATGATAGGCGAGCGCGCGTACGCCGTTCCGCTCGAGGAACGCCGCCATCTCTTCGGTCTTTTTGCGCGACAGGCAATAGACGATCCCGCTGCGGCCGGCATGGCGCTGCACAAAACCCAGCAATTGGCGCTTGCTGTCCTGCTTGGGCTCGATGCCTAGCTTGATGTTCGGCCGGTCGAAGCCGAGCACCACGGTATCGACGCGCCCGTCGAACAGCTGCGCGGCAATATCGGTGCGCGTCGTCTCGTCCGCCGTCGCCGTCAGCGCAATGATCGGCACTTTCGGGAAGACATCGCGCAGCCGCGACAATTCTTCATATTCGCGCCGGAACGCCGGTCCCCATTGCGAGATGCAATGTGCCTCGTCGATGGCGATCAGCCGGACATCGAGCTTGGTCAACGCCTCGAGCATCCGCGGGGTCATCAGCCGCTCCGGCGCAAGATAGAGCAGCCGTGTCTGCCCTGCCGCGACGCGGCGCCATGCAGCGACATTGGCATCCCGGTCGAGCGAGGAATTGATCGTATCGGCCGCCACACCCGCAAGGCGCAGTGCGGCGACCTGATCCTGCATCAGCGCTACCAGCGGCGAAACGACAATGGTGAGCCCGCCCAGCACCAGCGCCGGGACCTGGTAGCAGAGCGATTTGCCCGCACCCGTCGGCATGACGGCCAGTACATGATGCCCGGCCAGCAGCGCCTCCATCACGGCCGCCTGGCCGAGACGAAAATCATCGAAGCCGAAGACATCCTTCAGGACGCGCCGCTTGGAATCCTCTGCCGGGATGCTTGCCGCAATCTGCATTACAGAACTTTCGCGGACACGGCCTGCCGAAATTTCCCGGCGAATTGGCAGGTGATTGCCTGGACAGCAGATTCGAACATTTATCGACCCCTCTGGTCCTGTCCGCGGCACCGCCTGGAGCGAACTTCTCTCTCATTGGCCGATATCGGATCGTCGTTCCAGCCCCTATTCGCCTTGACTGTGAATATCGCGCCGCCTCGGAGCGGTTAATCCTATCTTCACCATCATTCGGCAGGTTCAGGTTCTGCGGTGATGTTTTGAGTACCGCGGCGCCACAAGCGCCCAGGCAACACGCCCGCGTCTCTCCGGAGGCGCGGGTTTTTCGTTCCGAGAACCGGCTGCCTGATCTTCGGGCCCGCAGCTCAGTCGAGGAAATCGGCGCGGTGCGGCGTAAAGCTGTCGACCAGTCGTCCCGCCTCCAGCGCCTTGACGCCATGGGCAAGGTTGGAAGGAACGATGAAGCTGCTGCCGGTTTCCAGGATCTCGGTCCTGCCGTCGATGATGACCTCGAAACGGCCTTCGGCGACGTAGCTCGCCTGGACGTGCGGGTGTGAGTGCAGCGCGCCGACGCCGCCCTTGTCGAAACCGAACTCGACCATCATCAGCTCGTCCGTGTGCAGGAGCACGCGCCGGCGGTTGCCATCCGGCGTCGGCGTCCACGCACCCTCGCCGGCATGCGAGAAGATCTTGGTTCCGGTCATCGCCAAACTCTCATCTTTTGTTGTTCATCGCGCCAGCCAGCCGCCATCCACCGGCACCACCGCGCCGTGCATATAGTTCGACGCCGGCGCCAGCAGGAAGACGGCTGCGTCGCCGATGTCTTCCGGCGCGCCCCAGCGCCCGGCCGGAATGCGCGCCAGGATCGAAGCGCTGCGGTCGGGATCGGCACGCAGCGCCTCGGTGTTGTTGGTCTCGATATAGCCTGGCGCAATGCCGTTGACGTTGATGCCCTTTGCCGCCCATTCGCAGGCGAGCAGTCGGGTGATGCCGAGCACGCCATGTTTGGAGGCGGTGTAGGAGGCGACACGGATGCCACCCTGAAAACTCAGCACCGAGGCGATGTTGACGATCTTGCCACGCCGTCCCGGGTCGGCAAGCACGCGCCTGGCAAAACTCTGGCTGAGGAAGAACACCGTCTTGAGGTTGACGCCGATGACGTCGTCCCAGTCGGCTTCGGTCAAGTCGACCGCATCGGCACGCCGGATAATGCCGGCATTGTTGACCAGGCCGTCGAGCGGCCCCGTATCGTCCCAGACGCGGTCAAGCATCGCCTGGGCGGCGGCATCATCGCCAAGGTCGCAGCGGACCGCCTCGAAGCGTCCGCCGGCCGCCGCAATCTTCTCCGCCGTCTCGTCCATCGCCGAGCGACCGACGCCGACGACCGCGCCGCCGGCACGCGCGATCGACACGGCGATGCCCTGGCCGATGCCGGTATTGGCGCCGGTGACGAGGATACGCTTGCCGGCAAGGCTGAAGGCCGCGAGGTCGCTCACTTGAGCTCCTCCATCGCCACCAGGTCGACATCGGTATAGTCGACATTGTCGCCGGCCATCGCCCAGATGAAGGTGTAGTTCGAGGTGCCGGCGCCCGAATGGATCGACCATCCCGGCGACAGCACCGCCTCCTCGTTGCGCACGACGAGATGACGCGTTTCGTCCGGTTCGCCCATGAAGTGAAACACCCGCGCCGTCTCCGGCAGGTCGAAATAGAGATAGGCCTCCATGCGCCGGTCATGCACATGGCATGGCATGGTGTTCCAGACCGAACCAGGGGCAAGCTGGGTCATGCCGACGACCAGCTGACAGGTCTTCACGCCATCGGCATGGATGAACTGAAAGATCGAGCGTTCGTTGGAGGGCGCCTGGCTGCCGAGATCAAGCCGCTTGGCATCGCCGATGCGGATCAGCCGGTTGGGATGGCTCTGATGCGCCGGCGCGCTGAGCAGGTAGAACTTAGCCGGCTCAGCCGGATTGGTCGCAGCGAACGATACCTCATCCGTGCCCATGCCGAGATAGAGCATGTCGCGCGCCTGCAGCTCGTAGGATTGACCGCCGGCTGTCACGATGCCTGCACCGGCGATGTTGACGATGATAATCTCACGGCGGTCGAGAAAATTCTTGGTCCCGGTCGGCTTGATCGCCCGCAGCGGCAGCGGCGCGCCGGCGGGCATGGCACCACCGACGATCATGCGGTCGTAGTGGGTGTAGGTCAGGCTGATACGGCCTGGCTGGAACAAGTCCTCGATCAGGAAATTGTGACGCAGTTCGTCCGTACCCATCGCCGCGGCAGAAACAGGATCGATGGCGAAGCGCGAGGTAAAATCCGTGTGATTGTCGGTGTGATTCATTGCTGTCCCATGGAGCTGCCTCAATTGCTTATTCAGTTGCCGCGGCCTTGACCGAGTCGGCATAAAACACCTGGCGCGCGTGCAGGCGCTCGCGATAGCGCTGCTGGCTGGCACCGAGATGCGCGCGCATCGCCTCCCGTGCCGCCTCGGCATCGCCTGCCGAGATGGCATTAAGGATCATCAGGTGTTCGCGCTGCAGGCCGCGCTGGTAGGCGTCGGACTGCGCGAATTCGGTCGACCAGGGCGAGGTCACATCGCAAGGGATGGCGCGCCGGCCGAGCACATCGAGCATCTCGACATAGAACGGATTGTTGGTGGCGCTGGCGATTGCGCGGTGGAAGGCGAGGTCGGCCGGTCCCGTCGGCTCGCTGTTGAGGAGCAGCCGTTCGAACTCGAAGAAGGCTTCCTGGATCGCCGCTTCCTGTGCGGCGTTACGGCGGAGGGCGGCGAGCCCGGCGGATTCGATCTCGATCGCCAACCTGACTTCGAGCACGTTGAGGGCAATTGAATCCTTGCTGCCCATCTCCGCTGCCAGAGCCCCGAACGCTGTCGAGATATGCTCGGTGACAAAGACGCCGGCGCCTTGGCGCGGCTCGACCAGGCCGTCCGCGGCAAGCTTGGCCAGCGCCTCGCGTATCACGGTGCGGCTGACCCCGAAGGTTTCAGTCAACTGGCCCTCGGTCGGCAGCTTTTGCCCAGGCTGGATCTCGCCCGCCTGCAACTGCTTGCGGATCGCGGCGACGACGGTTTCCGAAAGCTTCGGTCTTCGTTCGACGCGGAGCCCGACTGCGGTGTCCGATGCCATGTCGCAACCCCTATTTGAAGACGCTCGGCAGCCATAGCGAAATGGCTGGAATGTAAGTGACGAGCGCCAGCACCACGAGGCCTGCGCCATAGAACGGCCAGATCGAGCGCATCGATTCCCAGACGGATATCTTGCCCACTGCGCACGCCACGAACTGCACTGCGCCCACCGGCGGCGTGTTCAGCCCGATGCCGAAATTGAGGATCATGATGACGCCGAAATGCACCGGATCGACGCCGTAGGCCTGCGCCACGGGCAGGAAGATCGGCGTGCAAATGATGATCGTCGGCCCCATGTCCATGAACGTGCCGAGGAACAGCATCAAGAGGTTGAGCAGCAGAAGCACGACCAGCGGATCGTCCGAGATCGCGTTCATGGAGGCTATCAGCGCTGCCGGTACTTTCAGGAAGGCCATCAGCCACGAGAATGCCGCCGCCATGCCGATGATAAGCAGCACCATGGCCGTGGTGCGCACGGCGCCATGGGTGGCATGAACGAACCCTTCCCAGGTCATCTGCCGGTAAACGAAGACAGTCACGAGCAGCGCATAGATGACGGCGATACAGGAACTCTCGGTGGCCGTGAAGACGCCCGATCGTACGCCGCCGAAGATGATCGCGATCAGCAGCAGGCCGGGCACCGCGACGGCGAAAAGATGCGCGACCGCGGTGAAGCCCGGAAACGGCTCGGTCGGATAGCCGCGGGAGCGCGCCACGAAATAAGCGGTGACCATCAGTGACAGGGCCAGCAGCAGGCCCGGGATGATGCCGGCCGTGAACAGATCGGCGATGGAGATCTTTCCGCCTGCCGAGATCGCGTAGATGATCATGTTGTGCGACGGCGGCAGCAGCAGCGCGATCAGCGCCGCCATCGACGTGACGTTGACGGCGTAGTCCGCTCCATATCCACGCGCCTTCATCTGCGGGATCATCAGGCCGCCCACCGCGGCTGCCTCCGCCACCGCGGAGCCCGAAATGCCGCCGAATAGTGTAGCGGTCGCGATGTTGACCTGCCCGAGGCCGCCGCGCAAATGGCCGACGAGCGAGCCGGCGAAGGCAACGATCTTGCTGGCGATGCCGCCGCGCACCATCAAGTCGCCGGCGTAGATGAAAAACGGAATGGCCAGCAGCGAAAAGACGCTCATGCCGGAATTCAGGCGCTGGAAGACGATCAGCGGCGGCAGGCCCATATAGAGGACGGTGGCCAGGCTTGCGACGCCGAGGCAGAAAGCGATCGGCGTGCCGATAAGCATCAGCAGGGTGAAGACGCCGAAGAGAATCCACAGTTCCATGGCGTCAGACCTTCACGTTGGCGGTGTCGAGTTCGGCTGCGACTTCGGCCGGCGGCAATTCATCGAGGGCATCGTCGATCGGCGCGCCGGAGAGGCGAAGCACGATGCGCTCCAGCGTGAAGAGCACGATGAGCGCGCCTCCCGCGACAAGCGGGACATAGTCCCAGCCCCCCGATATGCCGAGTGACGGCAAGACAGAGCCCCAGGTCAATGCGACCAGCTGGCTGCCATACCAGATCATGCCGATGCCGAAGGCGAGCGCGACGAGGTCCGAAATCATCCGCAGCCAGCGCTTGCCGCCTTTTGGCAGCACGTAGAGCAGGACGTCGAAGCCGAGATGATAGTTCTCGCGCACGCCGACGGCAGCGCCGAGGAAAATGAACCAGCTCATCAGCATCACCGAGCCCGGCTCGGTCCAGCTCGGCGAACGATTCAGAACATAGCGGCCGAACACTTGCCAGGCGACAAAGGCGGTCATCAGCACCAGCCCGATGCCGGCGATCGACAGCGCCGCCGTGCTGACGCGCGACATCACTTGCGCGACGCCGGACAGGAGCGGTCTTGGTTTTAGGCTGGAAGTCACCGGTTTTCTCCGCAAGAGGACGGCGGCGCGGGATGTCCGCGCCGCCGCTTGATCACTGCACGGCCTTGATGGCTTCGACCATGGCCTTCAGCTTGTCGTCCTTGACGTGCTTCTCGTAGACCGGGCCCATCGCGTCGATGAAGGGCTGCTTATCCGGCGTCGTGATCTGCGAACCGGCCGCCTCGACCTTGGCGCGCGATTCCTTGACCTTGGCGGTCCACAGCTCGCGCTGCTTGGCGACGCTCTCCTTGGCGGCCGCCTTGAAGATCGCCTGGTCTTCCGGCGTCAGCTTGTCCCAGCTCGACTTCGCCATGACGAAGGCTTCCGGCACCATCGTGTGCTCGTCGAGCGAATAGTATTTGGCGACTTCCGCGTGCTTGGCGGTGTCGTAGCTCGGAAAATTGTTCTCCGCACCGTCGATCACCCCGGTCTCGATCGCCGAATACACCTCGCCATACGGCATCGGCGTCGCGTTGGCGCCGAGTGCCGCCACCATATCGACGAAGATGTCGGACTGGATGACGCGGAACTTCATGCCGGCCATGTCGGCTACAGTGTTGATCGGCTTCTTCGAATTGTAGAAGGAGCGCGAGCCGCCATCGTAAAAGGCGAGCAGCACCAGCCCGACCTGGTCGAACGCCGCCGCGATCTGGTCGCCGATCGCCCCGTCCATGACCTTGTGCATATGGTCTTCCGAACGGAAGATGTAGGGCAGCGAGGGTACGGTGGTCTCCGGGATGAGCCCGTTGAACGGCGCCATCGAGACGCGGTTGAGATCGATCACGCCGGTGCGCACCTGCTCGATCGTGTCCTTTTCCTCGCCGAGTTGCGCGGAAGGATAGAGTTCGACCACATAGCGGCCGGCCGTGCGCTCTTTCACGAGCTCGCCGAAATATTTGACCGCCTCGACCGTCGGATAGCCGTCCGGGTGTGTGTCAGACGAGCGCAGGACCGTCTGGGCGCTTGCCGTTCCGGCCAGCAGTGCGGCGGCAAGTAGCGTAGCTCCCGCCCGTCTTGAAAAATGCAGCATTGGTTTCCTCCCGTTTGAACGATGGCGGCAAGCGCCGTTAGAGCCGGTACGCCTTTTTCGCGAGCGTATAGGCAAGTTCCTGCGCCAGCTCGTGCGCCTCGTCCTCGCCGAGCCGATGCTCGGCGACGAGACGCGCCAGATATGCGCAATCGACCCGGCGCGCCACATCATGGCGGGCCGGTATGGATGGAAAGGCGCGGGTGTCGTCGTTGAAACCGACGGTGTTGTAGAAACCGGCCGTTTCGGTGGTCATCTCGCGGAACCGGCGCATGCCTTCGGGGCTGTCGTGGAACCACCAGGCCGGCCCGAGCTTCAATGCCGGGTAGACACCGGCGAGCGGCGCCAGCTCGCGCGCATAGCTGGTCTCGTCGAGGGTGAACAGGATGATGGTGAGATCGCGCTCCAGCCCGACACAGTCGAGCAGCGGCTTCAACGCCGTCACATAATCGGTTCGAGTCGCGATATCGAAGCCTTTGTCCCTGCCGAACTTCTGAAAGACAGCCGGCGAATGATTGCGCCAGGAGCCGGGATGGATTTGCAGGACCAGCCCGTCGTCACGGCTCATCTTGGCCATCTCGGTCAGCATCTGGGCGCGAAACAGCTTTCGCTCGCGCTCGTCGTTCGAGCCCCGGCGGATGCGGTTGAACAGCTCCTCGGCGGCGGCATCCGAGAGATTGGCGGTTTCGGCCGTCGGATGGCCGTGATCGGAGGAAGTCGCGCCAAAGCTCTTGAAGAAGGCGCGCCGCTGGCGATGCGCATCGAGATAGCCGGCCCAATTGCCGGTGTCGCAGCCGGTGATCTCGCCAAGCCGGTCGAGATTGGCCGAAAAGCCTTCGAAGTCGGGATCGACGATCGCATCCGGCCGATAGGCGGTGACGACGCGGCCCTCCCAGCCGCTGTCGCGGATCATCTGGTGCCATCTGAGATCGTCGAGCGCGCCTTCGGTCGTCGCGATGACCTCAATGTTGAAGCGCTCGAACAGCGCTCGCGGGCGAAAATTCTCCCACTGCAGCAGCGTCGCGATCGTGTCGTAGTGGCGGTCGGCCGTCTTGGCATTCAGCGGCTCGTCGATACCAAACAGATGGGCGAGCACATGGTCGAACCACAGCCGGGTCGGCGTGCCGCGGAACAGGTAATAATGCTCGGCGAAGCGCCGCCAGATCGTTCTGCCGTCGGTTTCCACCGGCGAACCGTCACGCGTCGGCACGCCAAGCTCCTCAAGCCGAACACCCTGGCTGAACAGCATGCGGAAAATGTAGTGGTCCGGCACGATCAGCAACTGCGCCGGATCGGGAAACGCCTCGTTGAGCGCATACCAGCGCGGATCGGTGTGGCCGTGCGGGCTGACGATCGGCAGGTCCTTGACCGCGGCGTAGAGATCGCGGGCCAGCGAAAGCGGGCGCGCCTCGGCGGCAAACAGCAAATCTGGATCCGTCAATGCGGCCACGTAAATCCTCCCAATCCGGACATCGGTAGGGTTGGAAAGAAATAATGTCAACATACAAAAAATGGGTTGTTGTATGATGACTTTTCGTCGGCCATTGCCCATTGTGCGTGACGGCAACGGGTGTTACGCCGCCTGCCAACAGTGACCCAGCAACCTCGATCAGACACGCCGCGCAATGACCAATAGACGCCTTTCCAACAGCACGCTGAAGGCACTGCCGGCTTCGGTCGCGGTTCCCCGCTACGACCGCGGCGCTATTGCGCCAGGCATCGTCCATCTCGGCGTCGGCGCGTTCCACCGCGCCCACCAGGCGGCCTATGTCGACGACTGTCTGGCGGCTGGAGAGACAGGCTGGGGCATTGTCGGCGTGTCCTTGCGCAGTCCAGACACGCGCGACGCATTGGCGCCGCAGGATGGCCTCTACACACTGGCGATCAGGAGCAGCGTCGAAGAAGAGCTGCGCGTCGTCGGTTCGATCCTGTCGCTGCTGGTGGCGCCGGAAGATCCGGCTGCGGTGCTCGCCGCTCTGACCGATCCGCTCACCCGTATCGTCACGCTGACGATCACCGAAAAGGCCTATCTGAGGGCAGCCGGCGGCGGACTGGACAATACCCACCCCGACATCGTCCATGATCTGGCTAACCCGCAAATGCCACGAACGGGGCATGGTTTCCTGACGGAGGCGCTGTCGCGCCGCCGTGCCACCGGCATCCAGCCTTTCACCGTGCTCTGCTGCGACAACCTTCCGGCCAATGGCGCCACGCTGCACCGCCTGCTGGTCGAATTCGCCGCACTGCGCGATTCCAGGCTCGCCACTTCAGGCGATGCCAGGCTCGCCGCACACATCGCCGACGGCGTCGCCTTTCCGTCGAGCATGGTCGACCGCATCGTGCCGGCGACCACGGATGCCGACCGGGCGCGTATCGCCGTAGAGCTCGGCGTCGAGGATGCCTGGCCGGTGATGACCGAGCCGTTCTGCCAATGGGTGGTCGAGGACGACTTTCCGGCCGGCAGGCCGGCCTGGGAAAAGTTCGGCGTCACTATGGTCGGCGACGTCGGGCCGTTCGAGGACATGAAGCTGCGGCTGCTCAACGGCTCGCATTCGGCAATCGCCTATCTCGGCCTGCTCAGCGGCTACGACACGGTCGACCGCGCCTTTGCCGATCCGGCGATCCGGCAATTCGTCGACGGACTGTGGGCCGAGGCGATCCCGACGCTGCCGCAGGACGCCGGGCTCGATACGGCCGGCTACACGGCCCAGCTCGCCGAACGTTACTCGAACACGGCGCTGGCCCATCGCACGGCGCAGATCGCCAATGACGGCAGCCAGAAACTGCCACAGCGCATCGTCGCCTCGGCCGTCGAGCGGCTGAGTGCCGGTGATCCCCCAGCCCATCTGATGCTGGTGGTGGCCGCCTGGATCGCCGCTTGCGAGGCGCGCGGCAAGACCTTGCCCGAAGCCCATTTCACCGACCCGATCGACACTCGGCTTACGGCGCTCGGCAGCCGGCCGGCTGATGAAGCTGTGACAGCGATGTTCGATCTCGCCGGCTTCGCCAGGGACCATTCCCAGCGCATGACACTGATTGATCTGACGACAGCCCATCTCGAGCGCCTGCGGCGGGGCGGGCCTGCCGCTGCCTTGGCGGCGCTTGGCATAGGGAGTGAGAAGCCATGAGACAGACTTGGCGCTGGTTCGGGCCCGACGACCCGGTGACGCTTGCCCATGTCCGTCAGGCCGGCGCCGTCGGCATCGTCAGCGCGCTGCATCACCTCAATGACGGCCGCGCCTGGCCGGCGGACGAGATCGCCAGGCGCAAGGCAGAGATCGAGGCAGCAGGCCTGACCTGGGACGTGGTCGAGAGCATCGTCGTCCACGAGGACATCAAGACCCGCAGTGGCGACTGGCGCACCCTGATCGACAATTATAAGGCCTCGATCCGCGCCGTCGCTGCCGCCGGCATCAACACCATCTGCTATAATTTCATGGCGATCACCGACTGGACGCGCACCGACCTCGACTATCCGATGCCGCATGGCGGCACGGCGCTGCGCTTCGATGTCGTCGAGCTCTGCGCCTATGACGTCTTCATCCTCGAGCGAAAACGGGCGGAGGCCGATCACCCGCCGGCCCGTGTCGAGGCGGCGCGTGTGCGGCTGCAAGGCATGAGCGAAAGCGACAAGGCGAGACTGGAGCTCAACCTGATCGGCTGGGTGCCGGCGCGCGAATTCATCTTCGATCGAGCGAGCTTCCGCCGCGCCCTCGACCTCTACAAGGACGTCTCTACCGAAGGACTGCGCGAAAACCTGTTTGCCTTCCTGCGCGAGATCGTGCCGGTTGCCGAAGAGGCCGGCGTCAGGATGGCGATCCACCCCGACGATCCGCCTTTTTCGTTGTTCGGCCTGCCGCGCATCGTTTCCAAGGCAGCCGATGCCCGCGCGCTGCTCGACGCCGTCGCTTCGCCGGCTAACGGACTGACACTGTGTACCGGCTCCTACGGCGCGAGCGCGCAGAACGATCTGCCGGCAATGGCGAAGGCTTTCGCCGAGAACATCCATTTCGCCCATCTGCGCAATGTCACCAAGGAGCCCGACGGCTCCTTCCACGAAGCCGAGCACCTCGACGGCGACACCGACATGGTGGCGGTCGTGTCGGCGCTGATTGGCGAGGAGCGGCGGCGCAAGGCGGCAGGCAGGGCGGACTGGCAGATTCCGATGCGTCCGGACCATGGCCATGCCATTGTCGACGACATCGGCAAGAAGGTGAACCCCGGCTATTCCTGCATCGGCCGCCTGAAGGGCCTCGCCGAACTGCGCGGCGTCATGCGCGCCGTGGAAGCGCTGACGGTGTGAGCTATTTGCCTGACGGATCCAATACTTGCCGGGAAGAATAGTCGACGCCTTTAGAATTCCAGAACAGCCGCACGGCCTTGCCGACCAGATTTTCACTGGGAATAAACCCGACGCTGAATCGGCTGTCGGAGGAATTGTCCCGATTGTCGCCAAGTGCAAAATAGTGGCCTGCGGGCACGATCCACGAGTTCGTGTTGTCCCCGATGGATGAATCTGTCAGGTTGAGAACGGTGTAGGACACGCCCTCTGGCAAAGTTTCACGTTGAAGTTTGACTGGATCGGGGAACTCTTCGGACGAAAAAGAGCCGATATCCTCGAGCCCCACCGCTACCTCGTTGATGTAAAGCATCCCGTCGATGATCTGGATCTTTTCGCCCGGAAAGCCGACGATCCGCTGGATGTAGTTCACGCTCGGATCGGGCGGGAACTTGAATGCCACCACATCTCCCCTTTTGGGTTCCGCGCCCAATAGGCGCCCGTCAAATGAGAGCACGTTGAAGGGCACGCTGTAGCGACTGTAGCCGTATGCGGATTTGGACACGAAGAGATAGTCGCCCTCCCGCAACGTCGGCGTCATGCTGCCAGACGAGATCGAAAACGATTGGAACACCAACGAGCGGATTACAAACGCAGCCACGATGGAGGCGTAAAACGCCAACACGAACACCGACACCCCTTGCGCATACCATTTGTCCGGCTTGAACCGATGCGCAAAGGGAACAACGAGCGTCGCCCACAGGATCATCAAGCCGATACCTGAAAAGTTGCCCGCCGCCGCAAGATCCATGCCCGGCACCACCGGAATTCCGATGTAGCAAAGCGCGATGCTGACAGCACTGGTCACAAACAGGCTTATGACAGCCAGTTTGCCAGCGCCAATCCATAGAAATCCGCCAAACGGGCCGCCAAGGGCCGACACCAGGGCCGTCGACCATCTGGATCGCGAGACTGTTTCTTGTTGCACTGTTTGTTCTGTCATCGGCCCCCCACGCCAAGGCAGCCTGACTGTTCACCAAATAAAAAAGCGAGGCAAGCCTCGCTTTCTCGACGCCGAACTGATCCTTCGCGTTAAGCCGGCAGGATGGCGCCTTCAAGCGTGGTGAGCTGGTTAAGGAACTGCTCGGCCTTGCTGCGGGTCTGGTCGTCCTTGGCGTCGGCGGCGTCTTCCCTCGCCTCCTGGATGCGGCGGGCAAGCTCGGCGCGGTCGATGTCGCCGACGGCCACAGCCGATTCCGCCAGCAGCGTGCAGCCGGCCGGAACGATGTCGGCAAAGCCGCCGAACACCACGTAGCGTTCTTCCTTGCCGGAAGCGGTCTTCAACGTGACGACGCCCGGCTTGATCGTGGTCATGACCGGTGCGTGATGCGCCATCACGGTCATTTCGCCCTCGGCGCCTGGGATGACGACGGATTCGACCTGCTCGGAAACCAAGAGGCGCTCCGGCGAGACCAGTTCGAACTTGAAAGCTTCAGGCATGATCAATTTAGCGAATAGGGAATAGTGAGTAGCGAGTAGTGAAGAAACTCGTCCGGCTCATAGACCCCTATTCGCTACTCCCTATTCGCTATTCGCTTTGGCTTACGCCGCTTCAGCCGCCAGGCGCTGTGCCTTCTCGACCGCTTCCTCGATGCCGCCGACCATGTAGAAGGCGGCCTCCGGCAGGTGGTCGTAATCGCCGTTGCAAAGGCCCTTGAAGCCCTTGATGGTGTCGGCGAGGTCGACCAACTTGCCCGGCGCGCCGGTGAACACTTCGGCGACGAAGAAGGGCTGCGACAGGAAGCGCTCGATCTTGCGGGCGCGGGCAACCGTCTGCTTGTCCTCTTCCGACAGCTCGTCCATGCCCAGGATGGCGATGATGTCCTGCAGCGACTTGTAACGCTGAAGGATCGACTGCACCTGGCGCGCGACCTGGTAGTGCTCCTCGCCGACAACCATCGGGTCGAGCATGCGCGAAGTCGAATCGAGCGGATCGACCGCCGGATAGATGCCCTTTTCCGAAATCGCGCGGTTGAGCACGGTCGTCGCGTCGAGGTGGGCGAATGAAGTCGCCGGTGCCGGGTCGGTCAAATCGTCGGCCGGCACATAGATCGCCTGCACCGAGGTGATCGAACCCTTGGTCGTCGTGGTGATACGCTCCTGCAGCGCGCCCATGTCGGTGGCCAGCGTCGGCTGGTAGCCCACGGCCGAAGGAATGCGGCCGAGCAGCGCCGACACTTCCGAGCCCGCCTGCGTGAAGCGGAAGATGTTGTCGACGAAGAACAGCACGTCCTGGCCCTGGTCGCGGAAGTATTCGGCAACCGTCAGGCCGGTCAGGCCGACGCGCGCGCGCGCGCCCGGCGGCTCGTTCATCTGGCCATAGACGAGCGCGGCCTTGGAGCCTTCGCCGCCGCCCTTCTTGTTGACGCCGGACTCGATGAACTCGTGATAGAGGTCGTTGCCTTCGCGGGTGCGCTCGCCGACGCCGGCGAACACCGAGAAGCCGCCATGCGCCTTGGCGACGTTGTTGATCAGTTCCTGGATCAGCACCGTCTTGCCGACGCCGGCGCCGCCGAACAGGCCGATCTTGCCGCCGCGGGCATAGGGGGCCAGCAGGTCGAGCACCTTGATGCCGGTGACCAGGATCTGCGCTTCCGTCGACTGCTCGACATAGGTCGGCGCCGGCTGGTGGATCGAGCGCATCTCGATGCCGTCGACCGGGCCTGCCTCGTCGACCGGCTCGCCGATGACGTTGATGATGCGACCGAGCATGCCAGGGCCGACCGGCACGGTGATCGGCGCGCCGGTGTCATAGACGTCCTGGCCGCGAACCAGACCTTCGGTGGAGTCCATGGCGATGCAGCGTACGGTGTTTTCGCCGAGATGCTGGGCCACTTCGAGCACCAGGCGATTGCCGACATTGATCGTCTCAATCGCGTTCAGGATCGCCGGCAGATGTTCGCCGAACTGCACGTCGACAACAGCGCCGATGACCTGGCGAACCTTGCCCGCCAAGCCGGTTTTCTTGATGGTAGCGGCCGGCGTATTCACGGCGGCGGCCTTGGTTGCTGCCGCCTTCTTGGCCGGAGCGGCCTTTGCTGCCGCCGGAGCCTTTGCTGGTGCCGCGGCCTTAGGGGCTGCCGTCTTCGGGGTCGCTGCTTTCGCCATCGTCTTTACCCTTTTCGTCTCTTTGTTTCTCACACGCTTGAGGTCGATGACCTCCTTGGGAGCGTGCCTAGAGCGCCTCGGCGCCCGAAATGATTTCGATCAATTCCTTGGTGATCTGCGCCTGCCGCTGGCGGTTGTAGGTGATCGACAATTTGTTGATCATGTCGCCGGCATTGCGCGTCGCATTGTCCATGGCGCTCATCTTGGCGCCCATCTCGCCGGCCGCATTCTCGAGCAGCGCGCGGAAGACCTGCACGGAGATGTTGCGCGGGATGAGATCGGAGAGGATTTCGCCCGGCTCCGGCTCGTATTCGTAGACAGCGCTGCCACCATCCTTCGCTTCAGCAGCATCCGAAACCACGCCCGCCGGGATAATTTGCTGCGCTGTCGGGATCTGGCTGATCACCGACTTGAACTGCGAATAGAACAGCGTGCAGATGTCGAAGCCGCCTTCGTTGAACAGGTGGATCACCTTCTTGGCGATGGCATCGGCATTGACGAAGCCCAGCGTCTTGACCTCGCGCAGATCGACACGCTCGATGATCAGCGCCCCGTAGTCGCGGCGCAATATGTCGAACCCCTTCTTGCCGACGCAGATGATCTTGACCTGCTTGCCGTCGGCCAGAAGCTTGCGGATGTGGTCGCGGGCAAAGCGGGCGATCTGCGAATTGAAGCCACCGCACAGGCCGCGTTCGGCCGTGCAGACGACAAGCAGATGCACGTCGTCCTTGCCGGTGCCGGTCATCAGCGCCGGGGCATCGCCGCCACCGCCGATCGCCTGGGTGATGTTGGCCAGCACCGCGCCCATGCGCTCCGAATAGGGACGCGCCGCTTCAGCCGCTTCCTGCGCGCGGCGCAGCTTCGCCGCGGCGACCATCTGCATCGCCTTGGTGATCTTCTGCGTCGCCTTGACCGAGGCGATACGGTTACGAAGGTCTTTTAACGAAGGCATGCTTCAAACCTGATCCCGTCCGGCCCACTCAAGCAAAGGTCTTGGCGAAGGCGTCGATCTCTGCCTTCAGCCTGGCGCGCAGATCGTCGGACAGCGCCTTCTCCTTGCGGATGCCGTCGAGCACGTCCTTGCCGGCCGAGCGCATGTGCGACAACAGCCCCTGCTCGAACTTGCCGACCTGGTTGATCGCCAGCTTGTCGAGATAGCCGTTGACGCCGGCGAAGATCACCGCGACCTGCTCCTCGACCTTGAGCGGCGAGAATTGCGGCTGCTTCAAAAGCTCGGTCAGGCGCGAGCCGCGATTGAGCAGGCGCTGCGTGGCGGCGTCGAGATCGGAGCCGAACTGCGCGAAAGCAGCCATTTCGCGGTACTGCGCGAGCTCGCCCTTGATCGACCCGGCAACCTGCTTCATCGCCTTGATCTGCGCCGAAGAGCCGACGCGCGACACCGACAGACCGACATTGACCGCAGGACGGACGCCCTGGAAGAACAGATTGGTTTCCAGGAAGATCTGGCCGTCGGTGATCGAGATGACGTTGGTCGGGATATAGGCCGACACGTCGTTGGCCTGCGTCTCGATGATCGGCAGCGCCGTCAGCGACCCGCCGCCATTGTCGTCGTTGAGCTTGGCGGCGCGCTCGAGCAGGCGCGAGTGCAGGTAGAAAACGTCGCCCGGATAGGCCTCGCGGCCCGGAGGACGGCGCAGCAGCAGCGACATCTGGCGATAGGCGACGGCCTGCTTCGACAGATCGTCATAGCTGATCAGCGCGTGCATGCCGTTGTCGCGGAAATATTCGCCCATGGTGCAGGCGGTGAACGGCGCCAGGAACTGCATCGGCGCCGGATCAGACGCGGTCGCAGCGATGATGATCGAATAGTCGAGCGCGCCGCGCTCTTCCAGCACCTTGACGAACTGCGCCACGGTCGAGCGCTTCTGGCCGACGGCGACATAGACGCAGTACAGCTTTTCCTTCTCCGGGCCGTTGTCGTGCACCGATTTCTGGTTGAGCATGGTGTCGAGGATGATCGCGGTCTTGCCGGTCTGGCGGTCGCCGATGACCAGCTCGCGCTGGCCGCGGCCGACCGGGATCAGCGCGTCGATGGCCTTGAGGCCGGTCGACATCGGCTCGTTCACCGATTTGCGCGGGATGATGCCGGGCGCCTTGACGTCGACGCGCTTGCGTTCGGTGGCCTGGATCGGGCCCTTGCCGTCGATCGGGTTGCCGAGCGCATCGACGACGCGGCCGAGCAGGCCCATGCCGACAGGCGCGTCGACGATGGCGCCGGTGCGCTTGACGGTATCGCCTTCCTTGATGTCACGGTCGGCGCCGAAGATAACGACGCCGACATTGTCGGCTTCGAGGTTGAGCGCCATGCCGCGGATGCCGCCGGGGAACTCGACCATCTCGCCGGCCTGGACATTGTCGAGGCCATAGACGCGGGCGATGCCGTCACCGACGGACAGCACCTGGCCGACTTCGGAGACCTCGGCCTCCTTGCCGAAATTCTTGATCTGGTCTTTCAGAATTGCGGAAATTTCCGCGGCGCGGATGTCCATCAGCCGACCTCTTTCAGTGCAAGCTTGAGCGAATTGAGTTTGGTTTTGAGCGACGTATCGATCTGGCGCGAGCCGATCCTGACCACCAGCCCGCCGAGCAGCGACGGATCGACGGTGACGGTGATCGCCACATCCTTGCCGGCGACGCTTTTCAGCGCCGCTTTCAGCTCGGTTTCCTGGGCAGGCGTCAGCGCATGCGCCGAGGTGACCTCGGCGGCGGTCTCGCCGCGGTGTTCGGCGGCGATCTGGCGGAACGCCTTGATCATTCCTGGCACGGCGAAAAGCCGGCGGTTCTGGGCAACGACGCGCAGGAAATTGCCAGTGAGGCCCGTGATCCCCGCTCTGTCGGCGATCGCGGCGATCGCCTTGGCCTGGTCTTCGCTGGAGAAAACCGGGCTCCTGATCAGCCGCGAAAGGTCAGCGCTGCCTTCGAGCATCGCTTCGAAACTGTTGAGGTCGGTCTCGACGCTGGCCACCGAATTGGCCTGCAGCGCGAGTTCGAACAGCGAACCCGCATAGCGTTCTGCGACACCTGAGATTGGCGATGACGATTGGGCCACGGACCGTCTTTTCTCTTGTCTGACAGGCCGCAGATTGTTGGCGCGAGCAAAAACTCTGGCTAAATCTTTGACCTTACTGCATTTTTCCAAGCACGGAGGCGCGGCTTCCGCTATCCCCGGTCGAAAGTCGATTGCCGTCTAGCACAGGCATTTTCAGACCGCAATGCGTCGTCCGGCATGGTTTTCAGGCACTATTGTCGCATCCGCTCGCCGAGTTCAGCAACCAACCCCGGATTGCTCTGTGATTCAGGGCAAAAAGCCGAAGGCGAACGCAAGCGGCAGCGCCGCCAGCACCAGCTCGACGACGATGGATGCCCAGTTGAACGGCGTATTGGCGCCGTCCGACATCATCGACAGCAGCCGGCCGAAGGCGGTGAATAGCCAGGAGAAGCCGAGCGCCATGTAGAGCAGCGGCTGCGCCAAGAGGATGCAGCACAGGCTGACGCCGAGATAGAAGCCCGACATCCGGCCGCGCCCCTCGGCGATCGCCGCTGCCTTCTCCGGTCTGACCTGCAGCCGCAGGATGCGGAACGCCAGCTGTGGAGCCAGGAATAGCAACAGGCCGAGCAATAGAGTCGCGACCGCGCTCGACCATGCCAGCCACTCGCCCTGGCTCATCGGCCATGGAAACGCAAATTCCATCCTTGTCCCCTCGTAAATGGATATTCAAAATTTCGGGCATTCTAGCGAAGCAACTGACATGCGCCAGATGGGCCGTCGGCAATTTGCAGGGCGCGTCAGCTCAACGCGAGCGCGACCGTTGTCTCGACCGGGCTAACAGGACGTAAACAATGGGCTGTTTTTTTCTGCACAATTCCTATATTGTGACTACATGAGACCACAAGGGGTTCCGCGCATGAAGACGATGCAACTGCGAGAGGCAAAGGCCAGCCTTTCCGCGCTCGTGGAGGCCGCTGAGAACGGTGAGCCCACGGTTATCACCAAGCACGGCAAGCCCGCAGTCATGGTGGTGCCAATCGGTGAGGGACGGAAACTTTATCCGCAGAACAGCCAAAAAGACTTCGTGGATTTCCTGCTTCGGTATCCAGGCGGCATCGAGCTTGAGCGAAACGAATCGCCGTCGCGGGAAGTGGAGTTTTGACCGGCTATCTGCTTGATACGTCTTTTCTCTCGGCATTTGCACCTGGTCGGCCTCTGCTTCCGTCACACGTGCAGAACTGGGTTGCTGTACAAGGAGAACGCGGCTCTTGGCAGCTCTCGTCGATCGTCATCTTGGAGGTGGAACGAGGAATCGCGAAACTGAAGCGGGCGGGCGGGCATATGAAGGCGGAGCGCATCAATGAGTGGTTCGAAAGGTTGCTTCTAGAGTTCAACCAGCGCATCCTTCCCATCGATTTAGCAATCGCGCGAGAAGCCGGAAAACTGGAAGACGCCACTATCGCCAGAGGCGCCAATCCGGGACTGGCGGACATTCTGATCGCAGCTACCGCCCGTTTGCACGGCCTGTCAGTTTTGACGGCCAACACCCGGCATTTTGCGATTCTCGACGTGCCTTACCTGAACCCATTCACCGAACGCGTCTCGAAAGGGTAATCGACACCTTACAAAAAGCTTTGCGGGTCGATATCGACCTGGACCCGCACCGAGGCCCTTATCTTCGGTCCCTCGGCCAGCATGGTGCGGATGAACCCTTGCATATCGGCGCGCCGCTCGCCCTGGATCAGTAGGCGAAAGCGATGGCGGCCGCCGATCAATGACAGCGGCGCCTCGGCCGGACCGAGGACGAACAGGTCGATGGCTTGCGGCGCGGCACGGCGCAGGCCGCGGGCGTGCCCTTCGGCTTCCGCCCGGGTCGCCGCGCTGACGATGACGCCGGCGAGCCGGCCGAAGGGCGGCAGCCCCGCCCGCTCGCGTTCGGCGATCTCGCGCTCGTAGAAGGCCTCGGCATCGCCGGAGACGATCGCCCGCATCACCGGGTGGTCGGGTTGGAAGGTCTGCAGCAGGCCAAGGCTCTTCTTGCCGGTGCGGCCGGCGCGGCCGGTCACCTGGCTGAGCAGTTGGAAGGTGCGCTCGGCGGCGCGTGGGTCGCCATTGGCCAGGCCGAGATCGGCATCGACGACACCGACGAGCGTCATGTTGGGGAAATTGTGGCCCTTGGCGACGAGTTGCGTGCCGATGACGATGTCGGCCTCGCCATTGGCTATGGCTTCGAGCTCGAGCCGCAGCCGCCGCACGCCGCCCATCAGGTCGGACGACAGTACGATGGTGCGGGCATCAGGGAAATGCGCGACGACCTCCTCGGCGATGCGCTCTACGCCCGGCCCGCAGGCGACCAGATGATCGAGCGTGCCACATTCCGGGCAGGCCTCGGGCCGGCGTTCATTGTGCCCGCAATGGTGGCAGACGAGCTGACCGCGAAAGCGGTGCTCGACCAGCCAGGCCGAGCAGACCGGACAGCCGAAGCGGTGGCCACAGACCCGGCAGAGCGTCAGCGGCGCATAGCCGCGCCGGTTGAGAAACAGCAGCGACTGTTCCTTTCTTTCCAGCGTCTGCCGTATATGGCCGAGCAGTACAGGCGACAGGAAGCCGCCGCGTGCAGGCGGCGCACGGCGCATGTCGATCGTCTTGAGATCGGGAAGTGCCGCCTCGGCAAAGCGCGCCGAAAGCACCGCCCTGCTGTAGCGGCCCTGGCTGGCATTGACCCGGCTTTCGACCGACGGTGTCGCCGAGGCGAGCACGACCGGAAACCCGCCGATATGGCCGCGCACCACGGCCATGTCGCGCGCGTTGTAAAAGACGCGATCCTCCTGCTTGTAGGCGGGGTCGTGCTCTTCGTCGACGACGATCAGCCCAAGCTCCCTGAACGGCAGGAACAGCGCCGAGCGCGCGCCTGCGACCACCCGCACGCCGCCTTCCGCCACCTGCCGCCAGACCTTTTCGCGCATTCTTGGCGGCAGGTCCGAGTGCCACTCAGCCGGCTTGGCGCCGAACCGCTCCTGAAAGCGCTCGAGGAAGGCGTGGGTCAGCGCGATTTCCGGCAGCAGGATCAACACTTGCGTGCCGCGATCGAGCGCGGCCGCAACCGCCTCGAAATAGACCTCCGTCTTGCCGGATCCGGTTACACCGTCGAGCAGAGTGACGCCGAATATGCCGGCCGCGACATTGGCGCGCAGCATCTCGGCGGCATCGCTCTGGTCGGGCATCAGTGCCGGCACGGCGTAGCCGGGATCGGGTGCTGCGACCACCGGCCGCGGCGGGATCATCACCGTCTCGAATACCCCCTGCGCCCTCAGCCCGTCCACCACCGTCGACGACACGCCTGCCGCATGCGCCAGGCCCGACCGCGTCCAGGCGAGCCCACCTTCGGCCGTTTCCAGCACGCGCGTCCTCGCCTCCGTCATCCGGTCGGGCTTGGCGAAGGTGCGCTGCAGCCCTTCGATCCACGGCTCCGGATCGAACGCCTCCGGCGCCCTGAGCAGCATGCGCGCCACCATGCCGGGCGGCGACAGCGTGTACTGCGCCACCCAATCGACAAAACGCCGCATCGCGCGGTCGATCGGCGGGCAGTCGAAAACCTGCTCGATCGGCCGCAATTTCTTCGCGTCGACCTTTTCGACGGCGCCGTCCCAGACGATGCCGGCGACCTGGCGGGGCCCAAGCGGAACGCGCACGATCGAGCCCGGCACCACGCGCATGCCAGCCGGCACAGCATAGGTGTAGGGGCGCTCAGCAGGCATTGGGACCAGCACCGGTGCGGCCGCGACAAAGGGCGAATCTTCGATCATGAGGCGTGACCTTGCCCCGACTTTGGTCTAGATCAAAGTCCGACCCCGAATGTGCATGACCTGCACATGAAAAATCTTCAGGAGACCGCCATGAAATTTTTTGTCGACACCGCCGATGTCAAGGAAATCCGTGAGCTGAACGATTTGGGGCTGCTCGACGGCGTAACCACCAATCCGTCGCTGATCCTGAAATCGGGCGGCAAGATCGCCGACGTCACCAGAGAGATCTGCGAGATCGTCAAGGGACCGGTCTCAGCCGAAGTCGTTGCCACCGAGTACAAGGATATGATGACGGAGGCCAAGATCCTGGCCAGGATCGCCGACAATGTCTGCATCAAGGTGCCGCTGACGCTCGACGGCCTGAGAGCCTGCAAGGACATCCGGTCGGACGGCCGCATGGTCAACGTCACGCTGTGCTTCTCGGCCACCCAGGCGCTGCTCGCCGCCAAGGCCGGCGCCTCCTTCATCTCGCCCTTCGTCGGCCGCATCGACGACAGCGGTTGGGACGGCATGGAACTGATTGCCGATATCCGCACCATCTACGACAATTATGATTTCCAGACCGAAATCCTGACCGCTTCTGTGCGCACGGTGAACCATGTCAAACAGGCGGCACTGATCGGCGCCGACGTCATCACCGCCCCGCCGGCGACGCTCAAGGCGCTGGTCAAGCACCCGCTGACCGACAAGGGCCTGGAGCAGTTTCTCGCCGACTGGGCAAAGACCGGCCAGAAGATCGGCTGAAGCGAAATATCCTACGTCGAACAAAAAAGGCCGAGCAATCGGCCTCTTGCTGACAGCGCAATCCGCCACAGACGGAGCGCTTCAATCCAGGATGGAAAGACCTAGCTTGCCGCCGGCTTGCCGTGCTTGATCAGATCTTGGGCGATCGACAGCCGCAGCACATCCGCCAGTTCGCGCGCCGCGCGGTTCTCGGCGTCGATCTGCGCCCGATATGACGCGAATTCCTGGCGCGGCCTATCGTATGAGGACGGGATAGAGCGCTTGCCCCTCGCTATGACCGTGCCGGTCTTGGCATCGCTGAGCACATAGTTGGCGGTCAGCGTCACTGTGCCGGCGGTCGGCTCGTCCTCGTCGGTCGTGACCTGCTCGATTGCCGCCGATTCGACGAGTTCGGAGACGCCGAGATCAAGCGAATAGACCGGCGAAGCAGGCTCGCCGGCGCCCTGGCCGAGCGCGAAGATCAGATTGTTGCGGACCTGCTGGGCGTAGCGGGTCTTGACCGGCTTGACCGAGATCGATGCCAGTTCGGCAGCAGCGCCGACCTGAGAGCCGGCGATCAGCGGCGCGCTTGAATAGAGCGGCCGCACCGTGCAGGCGGAAACCAGCGCCACCGAAGCGAGCAGCCCGTAGAGCATGATACGGCGCGGCGTCAGCTCCGCTTTTTTCGGATCAGGCAACAACATTGACGATCCTCTGCGGCACGATGATCACCTTGCGCGGTGCCTTACCTTCGAGCGCTTTCTGCACGAAGTCGAGAGCCAGAACCGCTTTTTCGACCGCACCTTGGTCCGCGTCGCGGGCAATTGTCAAATCGCCGCGCTTCTTGCCGTTGACCTGGACCGGCAGCACGATCTCGGCGTCGACGACAAGCGAGGGATCGTAGTCCGGCCAGGGCCGTTCGGCGACAAGGTCGGTGCCGCCGAGCGTCTGCCAGCACTCCTCGGCCAGATGCGGCATGACCGGCGCGATCAGGTGCACCAGGATCTCGACGGCTTCACGGCAGGCCGCTTGGAGCGCCGGACCGGCCTTGCCTTCGGCTGCCTCGTTGAGCGGTACGGTCAAGGCATTGGCGAGCTCATAGATACGGGCGATGGCACGATTGAAGGCGAGCTTTTCAATATCCTCGCCGACAGACTTGAGGATCTTGTGCGCGGCCTTGGACACTGTTCCGGCCTCGCCGTCCTTCGCCGCCTCTGGCCGAACTCCGGCGAGCGAATCGGCAGCCGTCAACACCAGCCGCCAGATGCGCTGGATGAAGCGATGCGCGCCGGCCGCACCCTCGTCGGTCCATTCGACATCGCGTTCGGGCGGCGAGTCCGACAGCATGAACCAGCGCGCCGTATCGGCGCCGTAGCCGTCGGTGATCTCTTCCGGGCTAACGGTATTCTTCTTCGACTTCGACATTTTTTCGAGCGGACCGATCACCGCCTCTTCGCCAGTGGCGATTTCGAAGGCGCGGCGCTTGCCGTCGGCGTCCTCCAGCCTGACCTCGCTCGGCGCAAGCCAGCGGCCGTTCGAGGCGCCGCCAACCCGATAGGTCTCGTGCACCACCATGCCTTGCGTGAACAGGCCCCTGAACGGCTCGGCGAGATCGACATGGCCGGTCTCGCGCATGGCGCGGGTGAAGAAGCGCGAATAGAGCAGGTGCAAAATGGCGTGCTCGATGCCGCCAATATACTGGTCGACCGGCAGCCATTCAGTCGCGGCCTTGGGATCGGTCGGATCGTTGGCCCAGGGCGCGGTGAAGCGCGCGAAATACCACGACGAATCGACGAACGTGTCCATCGTGTCGGTTTCGCGCCGCGCATCCTTGCCGCAACGCGGGCATTTGACGTGCCGCCATGTCGAATGACGGTCGAGCGGATTGCCCGGCCGGTCGAACTCGATATCGTCAGGCAGCCTGACCGGCAGGTCGGCTTTCGGCACCGGCACAACGCCGCAATCCTCGCAATGGATCATCGGGATCGGGCAGCCCCAATAGCGCTGGCGCGAAATGCCCCAGTCGCGCAGGCGGAAATTCACCTTGCGCTCGGCCATCGGCCGGTTGCCGATGGTCTTCTGTTCGAGCAGCTTCGCCACCTCGTCGAATGCCTGATCCGGCTTCATGCCGTCGAGGAAGCGCGAATTGATCATCACGCCGTCGCCGACATAGGCCTCGTCGATGATCTGGAAGCTTCCTTGATTCTCGCCTTCCGGCATCACCACTGGAATGACCGGCAGGCCGTATTTGTTGGCGAAGTCGAGGTCGCGCTGGTCACCGGACGGGCAGCCGAAAACGGCGCCGGTGCCGTAGTCCATCAGCACGAAATTGGCGACATAGACGGGCAGCGTCCACTTCTCGTCGAACGGATGGACGACGCGGATGCCGGTATCGAAGCCCTTCTTCTCGGCCGTCTCCAGGGCCGCCACCGACGTGCCCATGTGGCGGACCTCGTCGATGAACTTTGCCAGCGCCGGATTGTCTTCGGCCGCCTTTTTGGCCAGCGGATGGTCGGCCGCAATCGCCATGAAGGAGGCGCCGAAGATGGTGTCGGGCCTTGTCGTATAGACTTCGAGCTCATGCTCGCCGGCGACTGGCTTGGCCAGCGGCCAGCGGATCAGCAGGCCTTCAGAACGGCCGATCCAGTTCGCCTGCATCAGCTTCACTTTTTCCGGCCAGTCGTCGAGCTGGTCGAGCGAATCCAGCAGATCCTGCGCATAGTCGGTGATCTTGAAGAACCATTGCGTCAGCTCGCGCTGTTCCACCAGCGCGCCCGAGCGCCAGCCGCGCCCGTCGATGACCTGCTCGTTGGCAAGCACCGTCATGTCCTCCGGATCCCAGTTGACCTTGGAGGATTTGCGCGTCACCAGGCCCTTCTCGACGAAATCGAGGAACAGCATCTGCTGGCGGTGGTAATAATCGACATCGCAGGTAGCGAACTCGCGTGCCCAATCGAGCGACAGGCCCATGACCTTGAGTTGCTCGCGCATGGCAGCGATGTTCTGATAGGTCCAGTCCTTGGGATGGACCTTGTTCTGCATTGCTGCGTTTTCGGCTGGCATGCCAAAGGCGTCCCAGCCCATCGGGTGCAGCACGTTGAAACCCTTGGCCCGCTTGTAGCGCGCCACCACGTCGCCCATCGTATAGTTGCGGGTATGGCCGATATGGATGCGCCCCGATGGATAGGGGAACATCTCCAGCACGTAGTATTTCGGGCGCGGGTCATCGTTGTCGGCTTCGAACAGCTTCTTGGCGTCCCAGGCCTTCTGCCATTTGAGCTCTGACGCGCGCGGATTGTATCGTTCGGTTGCCATCGGGTGTTTTTCACTTAAAAGCATGCGCGAGCCGCCGGACAATGCCCGGGCGGCTCAGGAAATGTCGTCGCGGTGTTCACCATGGATTACCGGACCCGTCAACTGCGGCGATCCGGCGAAAAGCCAAACACAGGCAGGATATAGGCATGGCGAGCGCCGTCGAACAGCTTTTCACCGTCAAGGCAAGGATCGCCACTGCCGAGCGCGAGGCCGGACGCGAGGCCGGGGCGGTGACGCTGGTTGCGGTCTCGAAAACCTTCGATTCCACCGATATCCGTCCGGTTATCGAGGCCGGCCAGCGCGTCTTCGGCGAGAACCGCGTCCAGGAGGCGCAAGCCAAGTGGCCGGCGCTGAAGGAAGCTTTCCCCGACATCGAGCTGCACCTGATCGGGCCGTTGCAATCGAACAAGGCAAAGGAAGCGGTGGCGCTGTTCGACGTCATCGAAACCGTCGACCGTGAAAAGATCGCCGCCGAACTCGGCAAGGAAATCGCCAGGCAGGGCAGGACGCCAAGGCTCTACGTCCAGGTCAACACCGGTTCCGAGCCGCAAAAGGCCGGCATCGAGCCGCGCGAGGCGGTCGCCTTCGTCGCCCGCTGCCGCTCGGTTCACGCCCTCGCCATCGAAGGGCTGATGTGCATTCCGCCGGCGGACGAGAACCCCGGTCCGCATTTCGCGCTGCTAGAAAAGCTTGGGCTTGAGGCCGGCGTTGACAAGCTCTCTATGGGCATGTCCGGCGACTACGAAACGGCGATCGCCTTCGGCGCGACCAGTGTCAGGGTTGGATCGGCGATTTTCGGCGCCAGATGAGGCGCAGCCGGCCTTAGGCCACAGGCTGACGCTGACTATGCCAGCAATAGAAACGGAACGTTTCGTTCCTATATGGTTCGAGTTATCCCAAAGCCTCTGGAGCCACCATGCGTTACAATCAACTTGGAAATACGGGGATGTTCGTCTCCGAACTTTGCCTCGGTACGATGACATTCGGCGCCGCCGGCGAGAATGCCCAATGGGGCCTGATCGCCAGTCTCGACCAGGAGGGCGTCGACGAGATCGTCGCCCGCTCGCTCGCCGCCGGCGTCAATTTCTTCGACACGGCGGATGTCTATTCCTTCGGCGCCTCGGAACGGCTTCTCGGCCAGTCGCTGAGAAATCTCGGCGTCAATCGGCAGGACGTGATCATCGCCACCAAGGTTCACGGCGCCATGGGCGGCGGCCCGAACCAGCGCGGTTCTTCGCGCGGCCATATCATGGATTCGGTCGAAGGTAGCCTCGAACGGCTGCAGCTGGACCATATCGATCTCTATCAGCTGCACGGCACCGACACGGTCACGCCGATAGACGAAACGCTGCGGGCGCTCGACGACCTGGTTGCCGCTGGCAAGGTCCGCTATGTCGGCGTCTCGAACTGGCAGGCCTGGCACATCGCCAAGGCGTTGGGTATTGCCGAGCGCAAGGGCTTTGCCCGTTTCGAAACCGTCCAATCGTATTACTCGATCGCTGGCCGCGATCTCGAGCGCGAGATCGTGCCGCTGCTCAACGAGGAGAAGCTCGGGCTGATGGTCTGGTCACCGATGGCGGGCGGCCTGCTCTCGGGCAAGTACGGACCCGGTGCCCCCGGCAATGGCGAAGGTCGCCGCGCCAGCTTCAATTTCCCGCCGGTCAATGAGGACCGTGCCTGGGCAGCGGTCGCCGTCATGCGCGAGATCGCCGCCAAGCACGGCGTCAGCGTCGCCACGGTGGCGCTCGGCTTTGTCCTGGCCAAACCGTTCGTGATGAGCGTCATCATCGGCGCCAGCCGCATGGACCAGTTGGAACAGAACCTTGCGGCAACCGAGTTGAAGCTCGATGCCGACGATCTTGCTCGTCTCGACGAAGTCAGCGCGCTCCCGCCCGAATATCCGGGCTGGATGCTCGAACGCCAGGCGGCGGGCCGCAGGCCGGCGCCGTTCACGCCAAAGAAGTAGTTCCTTGTCGACGTGACATTTCGGCAGCCAAATTCGGGAGCCAAGTGGCTCCCGAATGCCTTCCGCTTCAGCCCAGCCGCGCGGTTTCGGCCAGGAAATCTAAAATGGCCCGTACCCGCGCCGGCAAATGCTTGCCTTGGCCGACATAAACCGCATGGGTCAGTTCCTCGTCGCCGGGGTTGAACTCTTCCAGCAGCGGCAGCAGCCGGCCGGCGGCAATGTCGGCCTCCACGTGCCAGCGTGCCAGCCGGGCGATGCCCGCCCCTGAGAGCGCCATCAACCGCATCGCCTCGCCGTCGCTGACCAGCGTGTTTCCAACGATCGATATGGTGATCGGCTTGCCGGCCGCGTCGACAAAAGGCCAGCCCTCGACGTGGCGCGCGAAGCAGAAGCCCATCCGGTTGTGACGATCGAGATCGGCGGGCGTCTTGGGTGTGCCACGCGCTTCGAGATACGATGGCGCGGCAACGACGACCACTCGGCTCTGCCCGAGCTTGCGCGCCACTAGCCGTGATTCGCCGAGCGGGCCGGCACGTATGGCGACGTCGGCGCGCTCCTCCATCAGGTCGATAACACTGTCGGTCAACACCAGATCGACCGAGATTTCGGGGTATCGTTCTAGAAAACGCGGCAAAAGCGGGATCAGCCGGTGCTGCCCGAAAGGCACGTAGCTATTGATCCGCAGCCGGCCACGCGGCGCGGCGCCCGCCGCTGCCTCGCGCTCGGCTACCGCCATGTCGGCCAGGATGCGCACGCCGCTGTCGAAGAAGGCCGCCCCTTCCGGTGTCAGTCGCAGCTTGCGCGTCGAGCGGATGACCAGCCGGGCGCCAAGACGCCCCTCCAGCCGCGCGATCAGCTTGCTAACCGCCGACGGGCTCATGCGCAGCGCACGTGCAGCGGCCGAAAAGCTGCCGGCCTCGACGACGCGGACGAACACTTCGATCTCGCCGGAGCGGTTGATGTCGGGCCTGGCCATTGGTGAATCTATTTCACAGGCAATGTGCCCTAGGCAAGGCTGGTTCACAGTTCGGTGCATCACGATCTTTCGGGCCGGGCGTGAGAGGACACGGCGCCCGTCGTCGAAACTGGCCGTCATCGAAGTGGGAACCGCCATGCCTCTTGCTCTCTACGCTCTTGCCGCCGGCGCCTTCGGTATTGGCGTCACCGAATTCGTCATCATGGGCCTGCTGCTCGACGTCAGCACCGATCTCGGCGTCTCGATCTCAGCTGCCGGCCAACTGATTTCCGGCTATGCGCTGGGCGTCGTCATCGGCGCGCCGCTGCTGACGATCGCCACCGGCCGGTGGCCGCGCAAGACCGTGCTTCTGGCGCTGATGGCAATCTTCACGCTAGGCAACCTCGCGTGCGCGCTGGCCCCAGACTACTGGACGCTGATGGGTGCGCGCGTGCTCACCGCCTTCGCCCACGGCACCTTCTTCGGCGTCGGCTCGGTCGTGGCGACCGAACTGGTGGCGCCCAACAAGAAGGCATCGGCGATCGCCCTGATGTTCACCGGCCTGACCATCGCCAACATCCTCGGCGTCCCCTTCGGAACATGGCTCGGCCAGGCCTTCGGCTGGCGCGCGACCTTCTGGGCGGTGACCCTGGTCGGCATGGTCGCTTTCGCCATCATCCTGCTGCTGGTGCCGCGCAGCCAGACAGCGCCTGAGCAAAGCAATTTGCGCGCCGATCTCGCCGTGCTCGGCCGCACGCCCGTCCTGCTTGGCTTTGCCACCACCGTGCTCGGCTATGCCGGCGTCTTCGCCGTCTTCACCTACATCGCCCCGTTGCTGACCGAGATCACCGGTTTTGAGGAAGCAGCGGTGTCGCCGATCCTGCTGGTCTTCGGCGGCGGCCTCATCGCCGGCAACCTCGCTGGCGGCAAGTTCGCCGACCGCTGGCTGGTGCCTTCCGTTCTCGGCAGTCTCGTCGTGCTGGCGCTGGTGCTCGGCACCATGACCTTCGCCCTGCACAGCCAGGTTATGGCCGTCATCTATGTCGGCCTGCTCGGCGCCGCCGCCTTCGCCACCGTGGCGCCGCTGCAGATGTGGGTACTGGAAAAGGCACAAGGCGCCGGCCAGAGCCTCGCCTCGTCCTTCAACATCGCCGCCTTCAATCTCGGCAATGCGGCCGGCGCCTGGCTCGGCGGCGTGGTCATCGCCCATGGCCCCGGCCTCGGCGCCGTCACCTGGGTCGCGGCCCTGCTGCCGCTCTCGGCGCTTTCCGTGGCAGCGCTGGCGCTACGCCTCGATCGCCCAACGCTCGGTGAACCGGCACCCGCCCGCTCGTAGCAACTCGAAGAACCCTTGTACACCATAGGAGAAACAGATGGATTATCGAAATCTTGGCGTATCGGGCCTGAAAGTCCCGGCGCTCTCGTTCGGCGCTGGAACCTTCGGCGGGTCAGGGCCGCTGTTCGGCGCCTGGGGCAACAGCGATGCGACGGAAGCCCGGCGGCTGGTCGACATCTGCCTGGAGGCGGGCGTCAACCTGTTCGACACCGCCGACGTCTATTCGAATGGCGCTTCCGAACAGGTGCTCGGCGAAGCGATGAAGGGCCGCCGCGATGCCGTGCTGATCTCGACCAAGACCTCGCTGCCGATGGGCGACGGTCCCAACGACGCCGGCTCGTCCCGCTCGCGCCTCATCAAGGCCGTCGAGGACGCACTGAGGCGTCTTGGCACCGACTACATCGACCTGCTGCAGCTGCACGCGTTTGACGCCGCAACACCGATCGAGGAGGTGCTATCGACGCTGGATAGGCTCGTGCGCGCCGGAAAGCTGCGTTATGTCGGCGTTTCCAATTTTTCCGGCTGGCAAGTGATGAAGTCGCTCGGCCTGGCGGACAGATACGGCTATCCCCGATACGTCGCCCACCAGGTCTATTATTCGCTGGTCGGGCGCGATTATGAATGGGAGTTGATGCCGCTCGGCCTCGACCAGGGCGTCGGTGCGCTGGTGTGGAGCCCGCTCGGCTGGGGCCGCCTGACCGGCAAGATCCGCCGTGGCCAGAAGCTGCCCGAGAAAAGCCGGCTGCACGACACGGCAAGCTTCGGACCGCCCGTCGACGACGAGCATCTCTATCGGGTCGTCGACGCGCTTGATGTTGTCGCCGAGGAAACCGGCAAGACCATACCGCAGATCGCCATCAATTGGCTGCTGCAGCGGCCGACCGTCGCCTCCGTCATTATCGGCGCGCGCAACGAGGAGCAGTTGCGCCAGAATCTCGGCGCCGTCGGATGGTCGTTGACCCCGGATCAGATGAAAATCTTGGACACGGCAAGCGAGGTCACCGCACCCTACCCGTATTTTCCCTATCGCCGGCAGGAGGGTTTTGCCCGGCTGAACCCGCCCGCCGTCTGACGCTCCAAAAGCTGGGCGGCGGCTCCCAGGCTGCCGCCCGCTTGCTTTAATGCAGCACGAACTCGCCGTCGACCTTGCGCCATTCGTTCGGCGCGATCAGCTTCTGGTGCGTGTAGCTGACTGAATGCAGCGGGCCTTCGAGCTTGGCCTGCCAGAACTCGATGAAGCGGATAAGCACCGGAAATTTCGGGGCGATGTCGTAATCCTGCCAGATGAAGCTCTGCAGCAGATGCGGATGATCGGGAAAGTGATAAAGAATCTTGGCCGTGGTCAAGCCATAGCCCTTGAGCATCAGGTCCATTTCGGAATGGTCGCGCATTGCGGTCCCCTGGTTGATTCTCTTTCCTCCCAGCCTGAAATTGTGCACCCCATTTGCTTAATCGTCTATTGATATTTCTGCGGTCGAGCCAGATTTATGCCGCAAAAACATGCGGTTAGCAGCCGTCTCGCTAGAGTGCTGACACCACCCGGGAAGGGACCTGCGGCATCCCGCCGCGCAAATCCAACGTCTAATGTTGCCGTCATCGCCGAACTGTTAATAATGCGCGCGAATTCGCGGCCGCAACGCTGCGATCCTGCCGGCAGTCAAGCCGGCGGTTTGGTTTCGGGAGGAAGGCGAAGAAATGTCCGATGTTCATGTCCATCGCGTCCAGCCGGCGTGGAAGAAGAACGCGCTGATCGACAATGACACCTACCTGAAATGGTACGCCGACAGCGTCAAGAGCCCGGACAAGTTCTGGGGCAAGCACGGCAGGCGCATCGACTGGTTCAAGCCGTACAGCAAGGTCAAGAACACGTCCTTCGACGGCAAGGTCTCAATCAAATGGTTCGAGGATGGCCAGACCAACGTTTCCTGGAACTGCATCGACCGGCATCTGAAGAAGCGCGGCGAACAGACCGCCATCATCTGGGAAGGCGACAATCCCTACGACGACAGGAAGATCACCTATAACGAGCTTTACGGACATGTCTGCCGCCTCGCCAATGTGATGAAGAAGCACGGCGTCAAGAAGGGCGACCGCGTCACCATCTACATGCCGATGATCCCGGAGGCCGCCTATGCGATGCTTGCTTGCACGCGCATCGGCGCCATTCACTCGGTGGTCTTCGGTGGCTTTTCGCCGGACGCGCTGGCCGGACGCATCGACGATTGCAAGTCGACCTTCGTCATTACTGCCGACGAAGGCCTGCGCGGCGGCAAGCCTATCCCGTTGAAGGAGAACACGGACAAGGCGATCGAGATCGCCGCCAAGGCCGGAACGAAAGTCGAAAAGGTCTTGGTAGTACGCCGCACCGGCGGCAAGACCGGCTGGGCCGCCGGGCGCGACGTCTGGTACCATGACGAGGTCGCGACGGTTAAGGCCGAATGCAAGCCCGAGAAGATGAACGCCGAGGATCCGCTGTTCATCCTCTACACGTCGGGCTCGACGGGCAAGCCGAAAGGCGTGCTGCACACCACCGCCGGCTATCTCGTCTATGTCTCGATGACCCACCAATATGTCTTCGACTATCACGACGGGGACGTCTACTGGTGCACCGCCGATGTCGGCTGGGTCACCGGCCACAGCTACATCGTCTACGGGCCGCTCGCCAACGGCGCCACCACGCTGATGTTCGAAGGCGTGCCGAACTACCCGTCGCAGTCGCGTTTCTGGGACGTGATCGACAAGCACAAGGTCAACATCTTCTACACCGCGCCGACGGCGCTGCGCGCGCTGATGGGCGCCGGCGATGCCCATGTCACCAAAACGTCACGCAAGTCGCTGCGCGTGCTCGGCACCGTCGGCGAGCCGATCAATCCGGAAGCCTGGGAATGGTATTTCAACGTTGTCGGCAACGGCAAGGTGCCGATCGTCGATACCTGGTGGCAGACCGAGACCGGCGGC
This sequence comes from Mesorhizobium sp. M1423, assembly GCF_040317575.1. Lineage (NCBI taxonomy): Bacteria > Pseudomonadati > Pseudomonadota > Alphaproteobacteria > Hyphomicrobiales > Phyllobacteriaceae > Mesorhizobium > Mesorhizobium sp. M1423. The sequence continues at coordinate 224,957 of NZ_JAMYKU010000001.1, read as the reverse complement.
ATCATGATCACGCCGGTTCCGGGCGCCACCCACCTCAAGGCGGGCTCGGCGACGCGGCCCTTCTTTGGCGTCAACCCGCAGCTGGTTGATGGTGACGGCAAGGTGCTGGAGGGTGAAGCCAGCGGCAATCTTTGTATTGCCGACTCATGGCCGGGCCAGATGCGCACCGTCTATGGCGATCACGACCGCTTCGTGCAGACCTATTTCTCGACCTACAAGGGCAGGTACTTCACCGGCGACGGCTGCCGCCGCGATGCTGACGGCTACTACTGGATCACCGGCCGCGTCGACGACGTCATCAACGTCTCCGGCCACCGCATGGGCACCGCCGAGATCGAATCGGCGCTGGTTTCGCATGAGAAGGTCTCGGAAGCGGCCGTCGTCGGCTACCCGCACGATATCAAGGGCCAGGGCATCTACTGCTATGTCACGCTGATGGCCGGCGAGACGCCAAGCGAGGAATTGCGCCAGGAGCTCGTCGCCCATGTCCGCAAGGAGATCGGCGCCATCGCTTCGCCCGACAAGATCCAGTTCGCGCCCGGCCTGCCGAAGACCCGTTCCGGCAAGATCATGCGGCGCATTCTGCGCAAGATCGCCGAGGACGATTTTGCCGCGCTCGGCGACACCTCGACGCTGGCCGATCCGGCGGTCGTCGACGACCTGATCGCCAATCGGCAGAACAAGAAGAGCTGATGCAAGCCATATTGGGTGCCGTCACCGAGCTTTGGCGCTATCCCGCGAGCTCGCTCGCCGGCGAGCGCCAGCAGGCGATCTCGGTCGCCCGGCATACCGTTGAAGGCGACCGCCTGTTTGGTCTTATCGACACGTCGAACAATGAAATCGCACGGCCGGACCGCGAAGTGAAATGGCACAAGGTGCCCCGCATCCGAACCCGGCTGTCGCCGGCCGGCGCACTGGAGGTTGCGGTCCCGGATGGCGACTGGCTAGCCGCACCGGGCGCTGATAGCGACCGCGCCATTTCCGCCTATCTCGGCTTTGCGGCCTCCATCCGGCCGTTCCGCCGCGAGAATGCTACACCGGGATACGCCGGTCCCCTGCTGGCGGAACGCTATGTCAAAGCCCCCATTCATCTGCTGACCACCGCTTCGCTGGCGCAGTTGAAGTTGCTGCATCCAGACGGCACCGCCGACCCGCGCCGCTTCCGCCCCAACATCGTCGTCGACATGCCGAAGATCGAGGGGTCATTCCCCGAAACCGAATGGATCGGGCGCAAGCTGGCGATCGGCGACCTGCTCCTGACCATCTCCGAGCCGTGCCGCCGCTGCGGCTTCACCATCATTGGCCAGGACGGGTTCGACCACGACCCGGCAATCCTGCGCAGCCTGGTCCGCCACAACGCCCATAATTTCGGCGTCTACTGCACTGTCGATCGACCGGCCCGCGTCGAGATCGGCGCCACGATGCGTCTCCTGTAGCTATTAGTATAAATCCGCCCGCGTCGGCGGCAGGCCGCTTGGGCCGCGCGCGCGCCTGGTGGCGACGGTCTGGAAAATCTGCGCCGAGGCGCGTTCGAAGGTAATCGAGCAGCCGGTAAGATAAAGCAGCCAGAGCCGCGCCTTGGATTCGCCGACCTCGGCGATGGCCTCGTCAAAGCGTGCGTGGAGGCGCTCGGCCCATAGCCGGCAGGTGCGCGCATAGTGCTCGCGCAAGTTTTCGACGTCATAGATGAGGAAGCCGTGCGCCTCGAGATTGCCGAGCGTCATGCCGATCGTATCGAGTTCGCCGCCCGGAAAAATGTATTTGATCAGCGCTTTGAATTCCGGCCCCTTGCGCAGCGTCTTCTTCATGCTGCCCTTGTCGCGGCGGGTGATGGCATGGTGCAGATAGATGCCGCCGGGTTTGAGCAGGCGATGGATGGTCGAAAAATAGGCGGCATGGTTGGCAAGCCCCAGATGTTCGAACATGCCGATCGACGAGATCTTGTCGAAGGAACCGGACAGCTCGGCATAGGACTTTATCTCGATGGTGATGCGATCCTCCAGCCCCTCAGCGCGGATGCGTTCGCGGGCGAACTCGGTCTGTGCCTCCGATAGCGAAACGCCGTGGCCGACGACGCCATAATTCTTCACGGCATGGATGAGCATCGCTCCCCAGCCGCAGCCGATGTCGAGCAATCTGTCGCCGGGCTTCAGCCGAAGCTTGCGGCAGATATGGTCGAGCTTGTCTCTCTGCGCCTGATCGATATCGTTGGCGAAGTCCTTGAAGTAGCCGCAGCTATAGACCATGCGCTCGTCGAGGAAGAGCCGGTAGAATGCGTTGGAAATGTCGTAGTGATGCTGGATCGCCTCCTTGCTCGAACCGCTGACGTAAGGATTGCGGCCGGAAAGATCGGTTCGCGCCGTCATCTGTTTTCGCGAAAACAGCACCGCCGGCAGGTCGCGCAGGATCGCCAGCTTCGGCAGTGTCTTGAGCTTCGTCCTGAGCTTGCCGTGCGTGGGCAAGGCATAGAAATCGAACAGCGATCCGTCTTCGACGTCGACCGCCTTGCCAATCCACATCTCGATCAGCGTCGATAAAGAGGGCCGACGTACGATCTGCCAGACGATGTCCTGGTCGTTGATGGTGAGCACCGGGCCGGCAGCCGGGCCGATCCGCTCGCCCGTCCACAGCCTCACCGCAAAACCCGGCTTCATCGTTTCGATGACCGTCCGAACAATCCGGGCCGCTCTCTCGGCTGCCTCCATCCCCGTCCTCCCTTACCCGGCAAAATAGTGGCCCGGAACAATAGCGGTCCGGAACAATAGCGGCTCGATCTTGCCTGCCAGATCGGCCGGCCGCAAGCCGCCTGGGTGCGCAAGCACGCTTGTTCAGGATTTTTGGATGCCGCGCCTTGCCATTTCCCGGGTGACACCCCATCATGGGGGAGTGTTCAACAAATCGAAAGGAGGTGATCCGATGTCGAGTGATTTCGTTTTCCAGAACGTGGCCTCAGCGGATTGCACTTTCGGGAAGCAGTCTTCCCGTTAAGGCGCGAGATGCGCGGCTGGCGACCAGTGTCGCCGCCAGGAACCGCGCCATGGACGGAAACACGGAAGGCCGCCGACTTCGCAAGAAGCGGCGGCCTTTTCCTTTGGGCTGTTGTCCCCTATCTGGTTACGGTCAACATCTCGACGTTGCGCGCTATATCCTGGAAAGCCTGGTTGAGTTCGGTTCCATTGGCCGCCTGATAAAAGTGCTTGATCTTGGCGGTGTCCGGGCTGGCGCAATCCTGGAGCGTCGCCTTGGCATTCGTTTCGTTTAGGTCAAACCCAATGGTGAAGACCTCAATGCCCTTGTTGCGCATGGCAGCGCAGAGTGTCTTGGCGGCCGTGCGGGTCGGCTCCTTACCGGCGTCATTGTAAACGTCGCTCACCGTGCTCGCATCGAAGTAGGATAGGTTGAATTCGCCGTCGGTCATCAGGATCGCGATTTTGGCGACCTTTTTTGGATCCATCTTGGCCGGCCGTTGCGAAGTCCTCATGATGCTCCCCCAGTTCTCCGACAGCATGTACCAGGTCCACTGCACGCCGATATGGCCGGCGGTGCCGCCGGATGCGACGAAATTCTTGATGACCGTCTTGAGCGCCGTCGCATCCGCCGTCAGCGGCATCAGCGTGGCGGCCGGGCAGGCGGCGGTGCCGGTTTGCCAAGCGAAGGACGACAGCAGGTAGTCGCGGTTGACCATGCTGGCGTCGGGGCCCGCGTCCGAATATTGATAGATCCCCTTGCGTTCGGTGGCGCAATTGTCCGGACGGATGAAGCCCGAGATATATTGCACGGCGTCATTGGCCGGCGCCTGTTTGCGTTGGCTGGTGCTGGTTTCCACATAGACGCTGCTGGGCGCAAGTGTACCCGCATTCACCGAATTTGCGTAAGGCACGATGGCAACCCGCACTCGTGGCTTGGAGGGGTCCTGACCGCCCAGGAAACTGTCGACGGCATTCGCCGCAGCCGTCCGCAGATCGATGATTTTCTGGCCGGCCATCGACCCGGTCACATCGAGCATCATTGCGACTTCGATCTGCTTGTCCGAATAGAGCGCCATCGTCGATGCGGGAACGCTTTGCATGCCACTCGTGCCGAAAAGCGGGAAATAGTAGCTGACATTGACATGGACATCCGCCTGAACCGTGTTTGCAGTCCGGTCGACGGTCAGCTTGTCGAGAACGATCTGGTTGTCCTGCAGGATACCCGCCGTGCTGTTGGCATCGAGAAAGGCCTGCACCGATTTGCTGGCGTCGGCCTCGCTGATGACGCCGGTTGTCAGGTCGCGCGCCGTCGAGGTGACCGCAGCGTCGACGACGCCTTGCAGGCTCGATTTCACATTGTAGAGTTGGGACACGTTGACGGCAAAGCCGACACTCAGCGCCAGCACCGAGCTGATTATACCAAACAGCACCGCGAAATTTCCGCTGCGATCCCCGGCAAAGCCGCCGATCGCCTGAACAAGACCCCCGAAACGCTGCATTCCTTCCGCCTCCATCGCCACAGCCTGCAGCTGTCCGAAGGCGCATTGCAGGAATCCGGCCGGATCGCGCCGCCAGGCGCGAGAAAGCGAGCGGCTCTCGCTCAGGCCATTGTTTCCAAACGGTTTCAAGCGACGGCAAGGTAAACAGCCGGTAAATGAAAGTCGCGTCAGCGCGGCTTTGTTGACAAAGCGCTTACCATGATCAGGCTCGCAATTCAGGACGACTGGACTGCGTCCCAATCCGGTACAGACGAGATGTATCGAACCGGTTCAGCACGACCGCGGTAGCGGGAGATGGAAATCTGGACTGTGAAAGGACTATGCCAGCATCCGTGCGCTGACGGTCTTGTCGACGCCGCGATAGGGCGGCTTGAAGAGATTGCCTTCCTGCTCGTGCGTCCAGACCTTGAACCGGCTGAGTCGATGCGGGCCGAAACTATGCAGCAGCGGCACGTCGGTGGCGTCACGGCCGCGCGCTATGACGACGCGGCCGATCCTCGGCACATTGTGCCGAGGATCGAACGTGTACCATCTGCCGCCGAGGAACACTTCCACCCACGCCGAGAAATCCATCGGCGCCGGATCGGCGGGCACGCCGATATCGCCGAGATAGCCGTTCACGTAACGGGCCGGGATATTCATGCAGCGGCACAGCGTGATCGCCAGATGGGCAAAGTCGCGGCAGACGCCGACGCGCTCCTCATGCGCCTGCGCCGCCGTGCGGGTCGGGCGCGCATAGCCGTAGCCAAAGGACAGGCGGTTGTGGACATAGTCGACGATCGCCTGCACCCGCGCCCAACCCGGCGGAAGCTGGCCGAAAAGTTGCCAGGCGAGATCGCTGAGATGATCGGTCTCGCAGTAACGGCTGCCAAGCAGATAGCCGAGCACCTCGTCCGGCAATTCCGCGACCGGGACTTCCCCGGCCAGCGTGTTGACCTCGTCCGTCTCGCCACCGTCCTCGATCACCGCGTCATAGAGGATGCGAAAGCTTCCTGCCGGCGCCGTGAAGCGGCGGCAGCTATTGCCGAAAAGATCGTGGTAGACCCTGGTCGGCACGGATGGCGACGTCAGTACGCGCGTCTGCCGCTTGATGTCTGTCTGACGATCCCCGTGGATGTCGAGCAATGAAACGACCGGCGTTGGTGCAACGCATTCAATGCCAATTTCATAGCCGAGCCGAATCAGCATCGCCCTCCCCTGCGATCGTCATGGAAGATAGTGCTGGTCAACGCAGGAGAGTGCGCGCGGTTCCTTGCGAACGTCGAAAACGAGGTCTCGCGGCTTCCCATACGGACGCGGCAACGTTACGGTGGATCGATATGCTCCCTTCGAAATAATCCTTCCAAGATGACCCCGGGAAAACCGATGTTTGCAGGCAGAAAATTCGCGGCCTTCCTGTTCGATATGGACGGCACGATTCTCAATTCGATTGCCGCGGCGGAAAGGGTCTGGGCAGCCTGGGCGCACCGGCAAGGTCTTGACGTCGCTGCATTCCTGCCGACCATCCACGGCGTGCGGGCGATCGAGACCATCGGCCGGCTGGCGCTCCCAGGGATCGATCCTGCCCGCGAAGCCGATGCGCTTTTGCAGGCCGAAGCAGCCGACGTCGAAGGCATCCACCCGATTACCGGCGCCGCGGCATTCCTGGCGTCGCTGCCGCCCGGGAGCTGGGCGATCGCCACTTCGGCGCCCCGTGAACTCGCTCTGCTGCGCCTGCAGGCCGCCGGCATTCCGGCTCCCGCCGTGATCGTTGCGGCAGAGGATGTCTCCCGCGGCAAGCCGGCGCCCGACTGCTTCCGGCTGGCGGCCGAACGGCTCGGCGTCGACGTGCGCGATTGCCTCGTCTTCGAAGACGCACCGGCAGGCATAGCAGCAGCCGAGGCCGCGGGCGCCGCGGTCGTCGTGATCAGCGCCACGCACCGGCATCCGTTGGAGACGCCGCATGCCGCCATCGCCGGCTATGACGCGATCGGCGTCGCCGTCGATGCCAGCGGCTGGATTGCCATCGAAGCGGAGCGGGCCGCCCAGCCTGCTTAGCTGGTACCCTGCTTAGCCAGCACCCTGCCTGGGCTAAAAATCGCTGGTCAGGCCCTTGACCTCCCAGTCGCCGTAGCGGCCGGGTTCCTTGCCGCCGCGCCCACCGATCTCCCTCGGCAGCGTGGCTTCCTTCTCGCGATATTGCTCCCGCCGGGCCTCGGCCTCGGCCAAGGCGCGCCGGGCTGCCGGCGTCAGTGGCTTGTGCGGCGAGCCGTTAGCATGCGTTTGGCTGGTTTTGTCGATCATGCGATCTTCCGCTAGATTGAAACAGGCCCCGATTGAAACGGGAACCGCTGTTTCCCATCATATAGCGATGGGCCCACAAGGATCGACCCCTTTGTTGGGCCAGAACGGAGCAGACGATGAACACCCTTCGCACCGCCATGCTTTTGGCCGCAATGACGGCCCTGTTCATGGGTGTCGGCTATCTGGTCGGCGGATCCGGCGGCATGATGATCGCCTTGCTGATCGCCGCCGGCACCAATTTGTTCAGCTATTGGAACGCCGACAAGATGGTGCTGTCGATGCACCGTGCGATCGAGGTCAACGAAAGCAACGCGCCCGAATATTACGCCATCGTGAAGGGTCTCGCGCAACGCGCCGGCCTGCCGATGCCGAGAACCTATCTCATCGACAATCCTCAGCCCAATGCCTTCGCCACCGGCCGCAATCCGCAAAATGCCGCTGTCGCCGCCAGCACCGGCCTGCTCGAGCAGCTCTCACATGAAGAAGTCGCGGCGGTGATGGCGCATGAGCTTGCCCATGTGCAGCACCGCGACACGCTGACCATGACGATCGTCGCGACCTTTGCCGGCGCAATTTCGATGCTCGGCAATTTCGCTTTCTTCTTCGGCGGCAACCGCGACAACAACAATTCCTTCGGCATCGTCGGCGTGCTGGTGGCGATGATCGTCGCGCCCCTGGCCGCCATGATCGTGCAGATGGCGGTGAGCCGCACCCGCGAATACGAGGCCGACCGGCGCGGGGCCGAAATCTGTGGACACCCGCTGTGGCTCGCCTCGGCACTTGACAAGATCGCGCGGGGCGCCGAACGCATCCGCAACCCGGATGCCGAGCGCAATCCGGCAACCGCCCATCTCTTCATCATCAATCCTCTTTCCGGCGAGCGCATGGACAGTTTGTTTTCCACTCACCCGAGCACAGAAAACCGCATCGCCGCATTGCAGAGGATGGCGAGCGAGATGGCCGGCGCACCCGAAGCGGCCGCGACGCCAAAGCCGGCGCCGGAAGGGACCGGGCAGCAGCCGTCGGGTCCGTGGGACAGGGCCGCCCGGCCCGAGAGGCCGCCTGAGCCGGCCAAGCCGAGACCCAATCCCTGGGGACGCAATCCGACCGGACCCAAAGGTCCGTGGTCGTGAGCGCAGCACAACGCCGGCACGCAATTCCAGGTGATCGCGAGCACAATTCGGGCAGCGAGGCCGTAGCCGGTCTCGCCGCGCGCAAGGCAGCCGCGCGCCTGCTTGCCGCCGTCATCGACGCGAGGACGCCGCTCGACGGGCTGACCGACCATGAAAACGGCCATCCGCAATACAAGGCGCTCGACCTGCGCGACCGCGCCCTGGTACGCGCCATTCTGGTCACCGCCCTGCGCTACCGCATGACCATATCGGGCCTTTTGGCCCGCCGCCTGGAAAAGCCGCTGCCGCCCAACGCCACTGCGCTTTCGCACATCTTGCATGTAGCGGCGGCACAGATCCTGTTCCTCGATGTTCCCGACAGCGCCGCCGTCGACCTCGCCGTCACCCACGCCAAGTCCGATCCGCGCACGGCGCGCTTTTCCGGCCTCGTCAACGGCGTGCTGCGTACGCTGGCGCGGTCCAAGCAGGACGAGCTCGCGGCAGCACTTGCCGCCACCGACGAGGCGCCGAAATGGTTTTCCGACCGTTTGAAAACGGTCTACGGCCCCGACAAGGCCAGGCAGATACTGCTCGCCCATCGCCATGAGGCGCCGGTCGATTTCTCGGTCAAGTCGGACCCGGCGCTGTGGGCCGAACGGCTCGGCGGCTTCGTCTTGCCGACCGGCACGGTGCGGGTCGAAAAGCTCAGCCCTTCCGTGACCGAACTGCCCGGCTTTGGGGAAGGCGCCTGGTGGGTTCAGGATGCAGCGGCCAGCCTGCCGGCCCGGCTGTTCGGCGACATCAATGGTTTGCGAATCGCCGATCTCTGTGCCGCCCCCGGCGGCAAGACCGCCCAGCTGATCCTCGCCGGCGCTCACGTCACCGCGCTCGACATGTCCAGAACGCGGCTGGCGCGGCTCACGCAGAACCTCGAACGGCTCGGCCTTTCCGCGGAGATCGTCCAGGCAGATCTGCTCAAATACGAGCCGAAGGACCTCTTCGACGCCGTCCTGCTCGACGCACCTTGCTCTTCGACCGGCACGGTGCGGCGGCATCCCGACGTTCCCTGGACGAAGACGGCGGCCGATGTCGAAAAACTGGCCGACCTGCAACGCCGGCTGCTTGCCCGCGCCATCACCTTGGTCAAGCCTGGCGGTCGCATCATCTTTTCCAACTGTTCGCTCGATCCGCTGGAAGGCGAAGAGCTCTATCGCGACTTTCTCGCCGGCAATGCGGAGATCATCGACGACCCGCTTCGGCCAGGCGAGATTGCCGGCATCGACCCATTCCTGACGCCGCAAGGCACGTTGCGCACCACGCCTGCCGATCTGGAGCTTGGCTCACCGGCGCGTTCCGGGCTGGACGGTTTCTTTGCCGCCCGCATGCGCAGAGCCGGCTAAGGGCCGATCTTGAAGCGCCATCCGACTTCTTGGGGCGAGGAGGCATGGAAAACAGGCTGAACGGCCCCACTGCCGCGGAATTCGCCTTCGCACAAGTTCTTGAATCATATAAACTTGTGCTTGGGTGAGGACGATCAGGAGGGGTTTTGGCAATCGCTGCCGGTAACACGACGCGTCTGTGGACGCTTGTCGCGAGGGAGTTCTGGCGCAAGACGCGCCGGCGCTTGCGCGCCGGGCCACTCTATCGCTGGCGCTACTCCGGCCGCACGCCGGAGCGCGTCCTGATTGCCCCGCCGGACCTGCGCCTCGCCGATCCTCAGATCGCGCTCGAGATCTATTACGGCCGCTATCCGCTTTCGGGGCATCTGGTCGAGACCGGTGGCAAATCGCCCTTCCAGATCGACGTGCCCAATCCCGGCTGGCAAAAAACGCTGCATGGCTTTCGCTGGCTGCGCCACATGCGTGCCGCCAGCACGGAGCTCGCCGCCGCCAACGCGCGGGCGTTGGTTTCCGACTGGATTGCAATCCATGGCAGCCATATTTCCGGCGTCGCCTGGGAGCCCGGCACGACGGCCAAGCGTGTCATTGCCTGGCTGCAGCATTCCTCGATCGTGTTGCAGGGCGCCGAGTTTCCGTTCTACCGTGCGTTCCTGAAATCGCTTGCCGTCCAGATCCGCTATCTGCGCGCCATGGTGCGCGAGATGCCGGACGGCAAGGACAGGCTGCGCGCCCGCATTGCGCTGGCCTTTGCCGCTTTGTCGCTGCCGGCGCCGGCCTCGGCGCTGCGCGGTGCCACCCGCAATCTCGCCGAGGAGCTCGACCGCCAGATCCTGCCTGACGGCGGCCATATCTCGCGCAATCCGATGGCAGTGCTTGAAATACTCGCAGACCTTCTGCCATTGCGCCAGACATACGCCAATCAGGCCGAGACACCGCCGGCCGCCCTGATCGGCGCCATCGACCGGATGCTGCCGGCACTGCGCTTCTTTCGCCATCAGGATGGCAGCCTTGCCCGCTTCAACGGCATGGGCGCCACCATCCACGACCGCATCGCCAGCATCCTGCATCACGACGACACCGCCGGCGCACCACTGCTGCACGCGCCGCATTCGGGTTATGAGCGCCTGTCGATGGGTGGTGTCACGGTGATCGCCGATACCGGCCCGCCGCCGCCCGTCGACGTGTCCAATGCTGCTCACGCCGGATGCCTCGCCTTCGAATTGTCGTCGGGCCGCCAGCATTATATCGTCAATGCCGGCATAGACACCTATGGTGCCGCCGCGTTCCGGCCGCTTGCCCGCGCCACCGCCGCCCACTCCACCGCTACCATCAACGACACGTCGTCGGCGCGCTTCAACCACTCCTTGCGCGTCAACGACCTGCTCGGCACGCCTTTGATAGGCGGGCCGCAGCATGTGCCTTGCAAGCGCACGGACCAGAAGGGCAGCCAGGGCTTCATCGCCCGCCATGACGGCTATGTGGCGCGCTTCGGCTTCCTGCATGAGCGCGAGCTGAAATTGTCGACCGAGGGCAATGTGCTTGCCGGCAGGGACCGCTTCCTGCGGCCGGGCGGCGCTTCTATCCGCAACAATGGCCGTGATTTCGTTACAGTGCGTTTCCATGTCCATCCCGACATAAACATGCTCCAGGATGAGCATGACCGCCTGGTGCTGACCGCCGACCACGCCGATACCTGGGTGTTTACCTCCACCGAAGTGGCACCCGAGGTCGAGGAATCGATCTATTTCGCCGGGCTCGGCGGTCCACGCCGCAGCCGCCAGATCGTGCTTGCGTTCAAGGCCTCGGAGATTCCCGAGGTCCATTGGCAATTAACGCGGACAATTATCGCCGGCCGTCAGGACAAAGCTGATGCCGGTGGCAACGGCAGACACTGATCAAGCCTTGCGGCTTGATTTCCGGGCCTCATATGCTACGGCCCGCGGACGCTCTCCAACCACACGTGGAAAGGCCGCCAGCCCATGGCCGTCGCCGCCAAGAATATTCCCGCGCCCGACCTTGTACCCATCCGTCGCGCGCTGCTCTCCGTCTTCGACAAGACCGGCCTGATCGATTTCGCCAGGGCGCTGGCTTCGGCCGGCGTCGAGCTGGTCTCGACCGGCGGCACGGCAAAGGCCCTCGCCGATGCGGGCATGGCGGTGCGCGACGTATCCGAGCTCACCGGCTTTCCCGAGATCATGGACGGGCGCGTCAAGACGCTGCACCCGTCGGTGCATGGTGCACTGCTCGGCGTGCGCGACGATCCAGAGCACGCCACGGCGATGCGCGACCACGGCATCGAGCCGATCGATCTCGTCGTCTCCAATCTCTATCCATTCGAGGAGGTGCGCCGCTCCGGCGCCGACTACGCCGCGATCGTCGAAAACATCGACATCGGCGGCCCGGCGATGATCCGTGCCTCGGCCAAGAACCACGCATATGTCGGCATCGTCACCGACCCTGACGACTATGCCTCGGTGCTCAACGCGCTGGAGATGAATTTCGGCTCGTTGTCGCTGGATTTCCGCAAGAAGCTCGCAGCCAAGGCCTTTGCCCGCACCGCCAGCTACGATGCGGCGATCTCGGGATGGTTCGCCGAGGCGCTTGAGATCGAGCATCCGACATGGCGCGCCTTCGGCGGCAGGCTGCAGTCGGTGATGCGCTACGGCGAAAACCCGCATCAGGGCGCCGGCTTCTATGTCAACGGCGACAGGCGGCCGGGCGTCGCCACGGCACGCCAGCTTCAGGGCAAGCAGCTTTCCTACAACAACATCAACGATACCGACGCCGCCTTCGAGCTGGTCGGCGAGTTCGATCCGACCCGCTCCGCAGCGGTAGCCATCATCAAGCACGCCAACCCGTGCGGCGTTGCCGAAGGCGCTTCGCTGCAAGCGGCCTATGCCAAGGCGCTGGCCTGCGACCCGGTCTCGGCCTACGGCGGCATCGTCGCCATGAACCGCATCCTCGATGCCGCAACCGCCGAAGAGATCGTCAAGACCTTTACCGAAGTGATCATCGCACCGGAGGCGTCCGATGATGCAATCCGCATCATTGGCGCCAAGAAGAATTTACGCCTGCTGGTCACCGGCGGCCTGCCCGACCCGCGCGCCGCGGGCTTTGGCTTAAAATCGGTCGCTGGCGGCTTGCTCATCCAGGGCCGCGACAATGCGGTGGTGGATGACCTCGAGCTGAAAGTGGTGACCCGGCGCGCGCCGACATCGGCCGAATTGGCCGATCTGAAATTCGCCTTTCGCGTGGCAAAGCACGTCAAGTCGAACGCCATCGTCTATGCCAGGGACGGCGCCACCGTCGGCATCGGCGCCGGCCAGATGAGCCGGGTCGATTCCTCGCGCATCGCCGCGCGCAAGGCGCTCGACGCGGCCGAGGCGGCCGGTCTGACGGAGCCTTTGACCAAGGGCTCGGTCGTCGCCTCGGATGCCTTTTTCCCGTTCGCGGATGGGCTTTTGTCGGCAATCGAAGCCGGCGCCACCGCCGTCATCCAGCCGGGCGGCTCGATGCGCGACGACGACGTCATCGCCGCCGCCGACGCTCACGGCATTGCCATGGTCTTCACCGGAGTGAGGCACTTCCGGCATTAGGACGCCTTACCCTCCCGCTGTGGGAGAGGGGAAGAGCAGCTCACTCTGCCGGCCGATCCGCCGGATAGGGCGTGCCGATCAGGATCGCCATGCCGGCGCCGAGGAACAGCACGATCGCCGCCATGCCGAGCCGCGCCGAGCCGCTGGCCAGGGTGATCGTGGCCACCATGAAGGGCGCTGCAAAACTTGTTGCCCGACCGGCCAGCGCATAGATGCCGAAATAGCGGCCGGATTCGGCTGCGGAGACGCTGCGCGCCATGTAGGAGCGTGACGATGCCTGCACCGGCCCGAAGGCAAGCCCGATCAGCAGGCCGTAGAAAATGTAGGCTTTTTCGGCCGCCGTGCCGAACAACCCGCCGCCATCCAGTCCGGGCATCACCCAGGCGCCGAACAGCGTATAGCCTGGGCCGGTCGAGACGATGCCGAGCGTGGCAATGCTCAGCATGACCAGCGAAATCATCACTATGGTCTTGGAACCCAGTGCTGTGTCGAGGCGTGCGGCAACCAGGCAGCCGACGATGGCGACGACGTTGAGGATGATGCCGAACAGGCCGATCTCGGTGATCGACCAATGGAACATCGCCGCCGCAAACGTTCCGCCCAGCGCCAGCAGCGCGTTGACGCCGTCTTGATAGATCATGCGGGCGACGAGAAAGCGAAAAATGCCGCTGCGCTTGCGAACTTCGGCCAGCGTCGACTTCAGTTCCGACAGGCCCTCGCGCACCGCCGGCCCGATTGGAATGCCTTTGATCGCATCCGGCGTGAAAAAGAACATCGGCAGGATGAACAGGAAATACCAGGCCGCCGACAACGGTCCGGTGGCGCGCGCGTCCTCGCCTAGCCTGGGGTCGAGGCCGAAGATCGGGTCGAGCCCAACGACGGTCTTGCCGGTTTCAGGCGAGCCGGCCATGACGGTAACGACGAAGATCAGCGCGATCATGCCGCCGAGATAGCCGAGCCCCCAGGCCATGTTCGAGATCCGACCGATGTCGCTCTTCGGCACCAGGCGCGGCATCATCGAATCATTGAACACGGTCGAGAATTCCGCCGCGACCGACGCCAGCGAGAACAACGCCACGACCAGAAAAAGGTTGGAGCCGGGCGCGGCGAACCACAGCAGGGTGAGGCTGGTGATCTTGACCGCGGCGAAGAAGGCTATCCACGGTTTGCGTGGTCCGGTCTGATCGGCGATCGAGCCGAGGATCGGCGACAAAACGGCGATGACGAGGCCGGCGGCGGCGATGCCGTAGCCCCAGGCCGCTTGCCCGGTCTCGGGATTGCTGGCCATGCGCGAGACGAAATAAGGACCGAAGATGAAGGTGGTGACGACCGTGAAGAACGGCTGGGCCGCCCAGTCGAACAGCATCCATCCCCAGATGCCGCGTCCCGACGCACGCTGCACTGTCATCTCAGCCATGTCCCCTCCGCTGGAGCTTGCTCCATGCCGATCGAATCGGCATGATGCGCCGTCTTCTTGTTGAGCACGATCTTGTCCAAAAGCCGATCGTTACGTTCGCGATCATGCTCCGGCGCCCCCCCAAAGCAGCGCGCCGTTCGCTCTATAGCGCAGTTCTTCCCGGCAATCCCGCGCGATGTGGAAGACTTCTCACAGCGCCGTCAGATCACTCATCAGGCCGGACGCCACGGACAGCCGGGACACGGTGATGTCGCCGCCCTCGGTCAGCGCCTGCAACCGCTCGCGGATGCGCCCGACCCGTTCGCCGCCGGCCTCCAACCATGCCGTCACCGGATCCGCCGCCTCGGCATGGCCGGTGAGTGCCGCCACGGCGATGCCGCGCCTGGCCGCCCCAATCGTGTCGGTGGCGCGGGAAAGCGCCAGCTGATCGTAATAATCCGAGGGCGTGATCGAGCGCGCCGCGTCCTCGACGCGCGGGATACGGAAGACATCGCTGACTGCAAAAAACGCCTTCGCGGCAGCGACGATGCCGGCATTCGCGGTCCGCGCCGTCATTGCGATGTCGGGGATGAGTTCCGCCACGTCGGTCAGCGCCAGCTGTTCGGCAAGGCTCTCCGGCGCGCCGCCTTTTGACAGGCTGTGCCGCCGCTCCTCGATCCGCTCGCGCGAGAAGGCTGGCAGCAGCGACACGAGCTTCGGCTCCAGCGCCTTGCGCGCATCCTGCAACTCGGTGATCCGCTGTCCGAGCGGCGCGGTGCCGGCAGCATTCTTCAGGTACCAGCCGCTCGTCATAAAGATCAGCCGGCTGACCGCCTGATAGAGGTCGAGCTGGATCTGCCCGTCGATCTGGTTGTCGAGCGCGTCGATCTGGCGATAGAGCGCCGGCAGCGCAAAGCCATCCCGCACCACCGCGAAGGTGCGCACGACATCGGCGGCACTGCGCCCGGTCGCTTCCTGCAGCCTGTTGACGAAGGACGGACCGCCGCGATTGACCAGATCGTTGGCGACGACACGGGCGATGATCTCGCGGCGCAGGCGATGGCCGTGGATTTCCGCCGCATATTTCTTTGCCATGCGGTCGGGAAAGTAACCCATCAGGTCGCGGTCGAAATGCGGATCGTCGGGCACGTCGCTGGCGACAATATCGGAAAACAGCACGATCTTGGCATAGGCGAGCAGCACGCCGAGCTCGGCCCGGGTCAGCGGCTCGCCGCGCGTCTCGCGCTCGGCAAGGGCCGCCGGCGACGGCAGCGTCTCGACGGCACGGTCGAGCAGTCCGCGCGCCTCCAGCGCCGCCATGAAACGGCTCTGATGGGCGATGTCGGCAAGGCCGCGCTTGCGGGCAAGGGACAGCGCCAGCGTCTGCTGGTAGTTGTTGGACAGCACCAGGGCGCTGACCTCGTCGGTCATTTCGGCCAGCAATTTGTTGCGCGCCGGCCGCGTCAGCGATCCCTTGCGCATGGCGGAAGCCAGCGCGATCTTGATGTTGACCTCGACGTCGGAGCAGTTCACGCCGCCCGAATTGTCGATCGCATCTGAGTTGCAGCGGCCGCCATTCAATCCGAATTCGATGCGCGCCCGCTGCGTGACGCCGAGATTGGCGCCCTCACCGATGACCTTGGCACGCAGGTCGAGCGCGGTGATGCGGATCGCGTCATTGGCGCGGTCGCCGACGTCCTGGTTGGTCTCGCTCGATGCCCTGACATAGGTGCCGATGCCGCCGAACCACAAAAGGTCTGCCGGCGCCTTGAGGATGGCACTCATGATCTCGACCGGCGTGGCCGTTGTCTTGCCGAGGCCGATCGCTGTGGCCGCGGCCGCCGGCAAGGTGATCGACTTCTGGCTGCGCGAGACGATGATGCCACCTTCGGACAGCTTCGACTTGTCGTAATCCTGCCAGCTCGAACGGGCGAGAGCGAACATACGCCGGCGCTCGGCCATCGAAGCCGCCATGTCGGGAGCGGGATCGATGAAGATGTCGCGATGGTCGAAGGCGGCGATCAGCCGGGTCTGCTCCGACAGCAGCGTGCCGTTGCCGAACACGTCGCCCGACATGTCGCCGACGCCGACGACGGTGAACGGCGTGGTTTGGATGTCGCGGTTCATCTCGCGGAAATGCCGCTTGACCGCTTCCCAGGCGCCCTTGGCGGTGATGCCCATCTTCTTGTGGTCGTATCCGGCCGAACCGCCGCTGGCGAAAGCGTCATCGAGCCAGAAGCTGTGCATTTCGCTGATGGCGTTGGCGGTGTCCGAGAAGGTAGCCGTGCCCTTGTCGGCGGCGACGACGAAATACGGATCATCCTGGTCGCGCCGCACCACGCCGGCCGGCGGGATGACGCCGTCCAGCCCGATATTGTCGGTGATCGACAACAGGCTGGAGACGTAGTTCTTGTAGGCGGCCGTGCCGGCCTCGAAAATGGCATCGCGCCCGGCGCTCATCGGCAGCTTCTTCGGGTAGAAACCGCCCTTGGCGCCAACCGGCACGATCACCGCATTCTTGACCTGCTGTGCCTTGACCAGGCCGAGCACCTCGGTGCGATAGTCCTGGGCACGGTCCGACCAGCGCAGGCCGCCGCGCGCGACCGGGCCGAAGCGCAGATGCACGCCCTCGACCTCGGAGCCATAGACGAAGATCTCGCGCCATGGCCGCGGCGCCGGCAGCCCGTCGACCGATTGCGAATCGAGCTTGATCGCCAGTGATTGGCCCTTCTCTTTCGTATCGGCAACGAAATGATTGGTGCGCAGCGAGGCTTCGATCAGGTTCAGATAACGTCGGATGATGGTGTCGTCGTCGATGTTGGGAACGTCTTCCAGCGCATCCGTGATCTTGGCCTTCAGATGTTTGGCCTGAACGACGCCTTCCGTCTCAGCCGTCGGGCCGAGGCGGGCGACGAACAGCGCATGCAGTCCGCGGGCGATCTCGGGATAGCGGTTGAGTGCGGCGGCGATGAAATCCTGGCTCTGCGGGATACCGGCCTGCTGCAGATAGCGGCCATAGGCGCGCAGGACGGTGATCTCGCCCGACCACAGGCCTGCGGTCTGGGCGAGGCCGTTATAGCCGTCATTGTCGACATTGCCGCGCCAGACGGACAGGAACGCATCCTCGAACAGCGCGCCGCCATTGCCGAGGTCGATCGGCCTGCCGTAGCTGTTCTCAAGTTCCATATCGTGGATGAAGACCATGCCGGATTGATTGTCGCCGACCTCGAAAGTACGCTCGCTGATGACGCGGAAACCGATGTTTTCCAACACGGGCACGCGCCGCGACAGCGCCACCGGGCTGCCATGGTGATAGATTTTCAGCGCCGCCTGATGCGGCTTCTGGTCGGCGTGACGGTAATAGTCGATGGCGATCGGATTTGACGCATCGAGCCTGGCGATGCGCCCGGCGTCGGCCAGCGCCACGGCCGGCGGGAAACTGTCGCGATAACTTTCCGAAAAGCGCGAGGCGATGGCCGTTAGCTTCGCGTCGGCGCCGGTCTCGGTCGCGGTCTCGCGCAGTGCATCGTCCCAGGTCCGTACGATGTCGCGAATTGCCGCCTCGATCGTCGCCTGCTCGACCTTCGGCGTCTTGCCGCCGGAGCGGCCGATGATGAAATGGACGCGCGCCAGCCCGCCTTCCGGGAAGGCCGGATAATAGGCCGACAGCCGGCCTTCGAAGACGGTCTTCAGATAGGTGCCGATCTTCTCGCGCACGACGCTGTCGTAACGGTCGCGCGGCACGAAGACGAGTACAGAGACGAAGCGGTCGAACTG
This sequence comes from Mesorhizobium sp. M1423, assembly GCF_040317575.1. Lineage (NCBI taxonomy): Bacteria > Pseudomonadati > Pseudomonadota > Alphaproteobacteria > Hyphomicrobiales > Phyllobacteriaceae > Mesorhizobium > Mesorhizobium sp. M1423. Next base: position 206,925 of record NZ_JAMYKU010000001.1, on the reverse strand, counting down.
GTCGACACGCACCAATGCCCTGACGCGCGGCCGCTCGATCAAGCCCAGGATGGCTTCGGCATGCTTGCGCAGGATCGGCACCGGAACCTGGAACAGCTCGTCGCGCGGATAGCTCTCCAGCACGTTGATCAATGCCTTGCCGGAGTGGTCGCCTGGATTGAAGCCGGATTTGGCAATGACGGTTTCGGCCTTCGAGCGCAGATAGGGGATTTTCATGACCGAGCGCGTATAGGCAGTCGAGGTGAACAGTCCGACGATGCGCAGCTCGCCCGAAAGCACGCCTTTGCCGGTGTAGGTCTTGATGCCGATGTAGTCGAGGTAGATACGGCGGTGGACCGATGACTTGGCGTTGGCCTTGGTGACGATCAGCGGTTCCGGCCCATGCAGGAAGGCGCGGATTTCCGGCGTCGTGCTCACCGCTTCGGTGCCACGCCTGAGCACCAGCACGTCGGGATCGGAAAGGATGCCGAGGCCGGGCTTTTCGGCGCGCTCGAGCATGCCGCTCTTCTCGCCGCCGGTGTATTTGAATTCACGCATGCCGAGAAAGGTGAAATTGTCGTCGCGCAGCCATTCGAGGAAGGCGATCGCCTCGGTGACATGGGCCTTGTCGAGCGGCACCGGCGAGTAGCGGAATTCCGAGATCGCCTGGTCGAGGCGGGCAAGCATCGGCTTCCAGTCGATGACGGCGGCGCGCACCTGACCGAGCAGCTTCGTCAGGCGTGCGGAAAGGCCTTCGGCCTGCTCGGCCGAAAGGCGGCCGATATGGACATGGATGACGCTCAGCCGGTCATGGCTGTGCTCGCCCTTGGCATAACCGCCATCGCCAAGGATTTCCTCGACGCCGTTCTTGCCGTGCCTGACTACGATGACCGGGTGGGTAACCAGCAGCGGCTCGCCGGCGCTCTCTGTAATCTCACCGAGGACGGAATCGAACAGGAACGGCATGTTGTCGTTGACGACGGTGATCACCGTCATCGGCCGGCCCTGGCGGACGACACCGGAATCGACGTCTATGGCAACGACGCAGTCGTCCTTCTTGTGCCGGGCGACAGCGCGGCCGGCGAGTTCGGCAGCGCGTTCGAGATCGATGACGTCGTAGGCGGCGACATCTTCGGCCGGAGCTCGGGCCAGCAAGTAGTCGGCAAGCCTGCCGGGCTTTTCGCTGTCCTTGGCCGGACTCATCTTTTTCAACTGGCTTGCGGATTTCAGGCCGGCCATGAGCTAATTCCCTCCCGTCATGTTTTTACAACTATCGTAGCAGATGACGGGTATTTGGCGACAAAGGTTTGACGGCTTGCGACGAAATGTCGGAATTCACCGGCAGCCTGGCGGAAAACGAGGAGAAATCCCCTATGACAGACAAAATCACCGCGCTTGACCTCGCACCGGCGGAGCTGAGCGAAGCGACCAAGGCCTATTTTGCCAAATGCCAGGAGAAGCTCGGCCTCGTTCCCAATGTGCTGCTCGCCTACGCCTTCGACGAGAAGAAGCTGCGCGCTTTCACCGACATGTACAATGATTTGATGCTGGGTGAATCCGGCCTGTCGAAGCTGGAGCGAGAGATGATCGCGGTAGTCGTCTCATCAGTCAACCATTGCTATTATTGCCTGGTTGCACATGGCGCGGCGGTGCGCCAGCTTTCCGGCGACCCGGCCTTCGGCGAGATGATGGTGATGAATTTTCGCGCCGCCGAGCTGTCGGACAGGCAGCGCGCCATGCTCGAATTCGCGGTGAAGCTGACCGAGCAGCCGGCAAAGATCGTCGCAGCCGACCGGGCGGCGCTGCGGCAAGTGGGCTTTTCCGACCGCGACATCTGGGATATCGCCTCGACTGCCGCGTTCTTCAACATGTCGAACCGGCTGGCATCGGCGATCGATATGCGGCCGAACGATGAATACCACACGATGGCGCGATAGGGCACCGCGGTCGTATACATTAGCTGCTTCGCATTCTCGTTGCTTGTTTGCCCGTTTGGTCCGATGATCGGCATGCGGCATGACCGCATGCCGGTTCGATGCCGCCGATCAAAGGAGGAGAACATGGCGAAATTTCTCTACGTCTATCACGGCTCGGGCAAGATGCCGACCGAGGAGGCCGAACGGAAGGCAGCGATGGATGCCTGGAACGGCTGGTACGGCAAGCTTGGCTCAGCCGTGGTCGACGGTGGCAATCCAGTCGGCATGTCGAAGACCCTGCTGCCCGGCGGCAAGGTCGAGAACAATGGCGGCAGCAATCCAACCGCCGGTTACACCATCATCGAAGCGAAAGACATCGACGATGCCGTCGGCAAAGCCAAGGATTGTCCTATCCTGACGGACCCGGGTTTCAGCGTCGAGATTGCGCCGATAATCGAAATGGGTTGACGCGCCGGCTCAGGACCGCGCCGCGATCGCCGCCGCAGCGCCGGCCATGGTGCCGGCGCTGATGCGGTTGGCGATCTTCATCGCCCGCTTGCTCCTCAAGAGCTTGCGCGCCTGCGATGCGGCGAGCACCCATGTCAAATCGATGGCGACCAGCACCACGGCCATGGTCGCCGTCAGCTCGACCCAGCCGATCATGCTGACCGAACCGAGGTCGATGATGGTCGGCAGCAGCGCCAGATAGAACATCATGATCTTGGGGTTGCCGAGCGTCACCGCCATGCCGGCAAAGAACAGTCTGACGGGCGAATCGTCGCGCGGCAGCGAGCCTTCTTTTGCCTCGACCGGTGCCGTCCACATCTTCCAGGCAAGCCAGGCGAGATAGACGACGCCAACCCATTTCACGACGACAAAGGCGAAGTGGAACGTCTGCGCCACCACGGCGAGGCCAAACACCGCCAGTGACAGCCAGATCGCTTCGCCAATCCACATGGCAAGCAGGAACGGAAACACGTCGCGAAACCCTTTTGCGATGACCCGCGCCACAAGTGCGGCAATCGACGGGCCCGGCGAGCCGGCGGCAACAAGCAGGGCGCCGGCAAAAATCAGAAGCGACGTGAAATGCATGACGCGGATCTCGTTAGAAACTTTTGGAGTCATTCAACATAACCCAACTGTTCCGACGACGGTAGCGTCTACCGAAAGAAGGCTTGTCGGCTGGGCACCTCGCGGCTAGAAATGTCGTCCCGACATCATTTCGAGCTTCACTTTGCCTACGTAACCGCCGGTCTCGCCAACTCCCCCAACACAGAGCAGGGCGTCGCAGTCGCGGCGCCTGTTTTCACATCATGTGTTCCTCAGGGTGGCGGTTCGAGACCGGTTTGGCACTGCTGAACCGCTGTCGCGCACAATCACCCGCGACGCTTATTTCCAACTGCCGCAGTCTCTCGCCACGCCGTGCCCGCAGGGGCATCTCGACATCGCCGATCTGACGAACTTCCCGACGGGAAGGGCTTTTCGGCATGCCTTCGATACTGCGTATCCGCTGGGCGATCGCGCCCAAGACCGCACCGCGACCTCACCTCAACTGCAATCGCTGCGGCGGCCTGAAAGCCTATCGCTGCAGCGGCAAATTCCGGGTCAATGCTAATGGCAAACGCATTGATGCCTGGTTGATCTACCGGTGCATCGATTGCGACAATTCCTGGAATTTCGGCATTTTGGAGCGCTGCAATCGCCGCGACATCGAGCCGGCCCTGCTGCAGGCGCTCGAATGCAACGATCCGGTCCTGGCGCGGCGCCATGCTTTCGATATTGCCGCATTGCGAAGCAGGATCGGGCGCGTCGAGGAATTTCCTGAAGCCGCCGTTCATAAGCAGGTGCTCGGGGACAGGCCGGAAAACACCGCCGGCCTCGAACTCCAGCTCGAGCTCGAAATGCCGACAGCGCTGCGGCTCGACCGGTTGCTCGCCAACGAACTCGGTATCTCGCGATCGCGGCTTCAGGTTTGGGAAGAGAAGCGATTGCTGGCCGTTGGTCCGGACGGGGCCAAAGCCTTGCGCAGGCCAGCCCGAGCGGGAACGGCGATCCGCATCGACCTGTCTAGTAATCCAGACCGGGACGGCATTATCGCGGCTGCCGGCGGGTAAGATAGAGGGAGGAAGCACGCACGTGCTCCCTCCCTCATAATGGCTGAGAAAAGTGGCTTACGCCGCGCCGACCACTTTCGCCGACTTCTCGAAACGCTTGCGCTCGTTCGGGTCGAGATAGAGCTTGCGCAGGCGGATGGTTTTCGGCGTCACTTCGACCAGCTCGTCGTCCTGGATCCAGGCCAGCGCGCGTTCCAGCGTCATGCGGATCGGCGGCGTCAGCTTCACCGCCTCGTCCTTGCCGGCGGCGCGGATGTTCGTCAGCTTCTTGCCCTTGAGCACGTTGACTTCGAGGTCGTTGTCCCTGGAATGGATGCCGATGATCATGCCCTGATAGACCTTGACGCCGGGGTCGATGACCATCGGGCCGCGGTCTTCCAGGTTCCACATGGCATAGGCCACCGATTCACCCTGTTCGTTGGAGATCAGCACGCCGTTGGTGCGGCCCGGCAGCTCACCCTTGTAAGGCTCATAGGCATGGAACAGCCGGTTCATCACGGCGGTGCCGCGCGTGTCGGTCAGCAGTTCCGACTGGTAGCCGATCAGGCCGCGCGTCGGCGCGTGGAAGACAATGCGCTGGCGATTGCCGCCCGAAGGGCGCAGCTCGACCATCTCGGCCTTGCGCTCCGACATTTTTTGCACGACGACGCCGGCATGCTCCTCGTCGACGTCGATGACGACTTCCTCGACCGGCTCCAGCAATTCGCCGTTCTCGCCCTTCTGCATGACGACGCGCGGCCGCGACACGGCGATCTCAAAACCTTCGCGGCGCATCGTCTCGATCAGCACGGCCAGCTGCAATTCGCCGCGTCCGGAGACGAAGAACGAATCCTTGTCCGGCGATTCCTCGATCTTCAGCGCGACATTGCCTTCGGCCTCGCGCAGCAGGCGGTCGCGGATGACGCGGCTGGTCACCTTGTCGCCTTCGGTGCCCGCCAGCGGTGAATCGTTGACCAGGAACGACATCGTCACCGTCGGTGGATCGATCGGCTGCGCATGCAGCGGTTCCGTCACCGACAGGTCGCAGAAGGTGTCGGCGACGGTGCCTTTCGACAGGCCGGCAATGGCGACGATGTCGCCCGCCTGCGCTTCGTCGATTGGCTGGCGCTCGAGCCCGCGGAAAGCAAGGATCTTCGAGATGCGGCCGGTTTCGACCTGGGTGCCATCATGGTGCAGCACCTTGACCGCCTGGTTGGATTTCAGCGTGCCGGATTCGATACGGCCGGTGATGATGCGGCCAAGGAACGGATTGGCTTCCAGAATGGTGCCGATCATGCGGAACGGGCCGGGATGAACGGTCGGCGCCGGCACGTGCTTGATGACGAGGTCGAACAGCGGCGCCAGAGCCTGGTCCTTCGGACCTTCGGGGTTTTCCGAGACCCAGCCATCGCGGCCCGAACCGTAGAGGATAGGGAAGTCGAGCTGCTCGTCGGTGGCGTCAAGTGCTGCAAAAAGGTCGAACACCTCGTTGACCACTTCGACATGGCGGGCATCCGGCCGGTCGATCTTGTTGATGACGACGATCGGCTTCAGTCCAACCTTGAGCGCCTTGCCGACGACAAACTTGGTCTGCGGCATCGGCCCCTCGGCGGCGTCGACCAGCACGATGGCCGAATCCACCATCGACAGGATGCGCTCGACCTCGCCGCCGAAGTCGGCGTGGCCGGGCGTGTCGACGATGTTGATGCGGGTGTCCTTCCAGTCGACCGAGGTCGCCTTGGCCAGGATGGTGATGCCGCGTTCCTTTTCGAGGTCGTTCGAATCCATGGCGCGCTCGGCGACGCGCTGGTTGTCGCGGAACGAGCCGGATTGTTTCAGGAGCTGATCGACGAGGGTGGTTTTTCCATGGTCGACGTGCGCGATGATCGCGATATTGCGGATTTTCATGTTTTGGTCTCGGGAGCGTTGCAGGCAGCAGGCCAAAAGGCGCTGCCTCTTTCGGTTGGGCGGCTCATACAGGGTTTTTCGCAATTGCGAAAGAGGAGGCGAGCCACCAAATAAAGTCACCAAATCTTAAATGTCTTGGTGTGAAGTGGAATTATTAACCAAGGCGGAACCTTTCATGGTCCGGGCAGTTCGAATTTCATGATCGACGCAGGCAGCAGACTCCGGCCGATTTTGGCATGTAGCGCACTCGCCGTCCTCCTCGCGGCAGGCGCGGCGCAGTCGGCCGCGTCGTTCAAGGAGACGCGGACTGCCCTGCCGTCCGACAAGCGGTCGGCGGAGCAGCTTTTTGTCGATGCTCCCGATGGCGTCGACCCGGTGGTGACCGGGCCAGTCAGCGCCGCCTTCAAGCAAAGGCAGCAAAATGCCGGATGCGACAGCGCCGTCTGGCCCAACATTCCCGTCGTCTGCTATCCCGATTGATACACGTCCTACCCTCGGGCTGGCCCGAGGATAATGGTGCAGTCGCTCACGCCGACCGCACCGGATCGAGCGTGACCTTGTAGAGTTCGCTGTCGTCGCGATCCATCAGCCGCACCGTCAGCTGCTCTGTAGCGCCATCGATATCGACAAGTCCGAAGAACTGCAGGCCGGCCGACGGCGGCAGGTTCTGACCCTGCTCGGCAGTCGGTGCCTTGATGAACTTCAGCTCCGGGCCGAAGGTCATGTCGAAACCATTCGGTCCGAATGTGCCTGAATGGATCGGACCCGAAACGAATTCCCAGAACGGATTGAAGTCCTGGAACTGCGCCTTGTCCGGATTGTAGTAATGCGCGGCCGTGTAATGCACGTCTGCGGTGAGCCAAACGGTATTGCTGATGCCCGCGTTCTTTATATAGCGAAGAAGGTCGGCAATTTCCAGCTCGCGCCCCTTGGCCGGGCCATTGTCGCCATTGCTGACTGCCTCGGCCCCGACCTTCTTGGTACCGTCATTCCAGACCACGAGGCCGAGCGGCATATCGGCGGCGATGATTTTCCACGTCGCGTTGGAATTTGCCAGCTCACGCTTCAACCACTTGATCTGCTGTTCGCCGAGGATGCGCGATTCAGGCGTCATCGTCTCCTGCATGTCGGGACCGTTGGGGCCGCGGTAGGAACGCATGTCGAGGAAGAATACATCGAGCAGCGGCCCATAGGCGATCTTGCGGTAGACGCGGCCCGGCTCCGACGGTTCGTAGCGGATCGTCGTCATCTCGTGGAAGGCGCGCGCAGCACGTGCCGCCAGCACATGGATCGATTTTTCGGTGTAGCGGTCGTCGGCGGTCAGGTCCTTCGAGTCCGACCAGTTGTTCAGCACCTCATGGTCGTCCCACTGATAGAAAGTCGGGCAGATGGCACTGAGCGCAAGAACGTTCTTGTCCATCATGTTGTATTTCCACTGCGCCCGGTATTCGTCCAGCGTCTCGGCAACCTTGCGCTTTTCGTCGATCAGCACCGTGTTTTTCCACTTGCCGCCATTGGGCAGATCGACTTCGTCCTTCATCGCACCATCGGCATAGATCGTATCGCCCGAATGCAGGAAGAAATCGGGCGTGTGCTTGGCGATCGTGGCGTAGGTCTTCATGCCGGTCTCGTCGATGCCCCAGCCTTGGCCGGCGGTGTCGCCCGACCAGGCAAAGCGGATGTCGCGCTTCGAGGCAGGTGCCGTGCGGAAGCGGCCGACGATCGGCTCGGAAACGGCGTTGATGTCGGCAAGATCGGCCGCGACCATGCGGTAGAAGATGTCCTGGTCGGAGGCGAGATCGGTGAGCAGGCGCTTCACCGTGTAATCGCTGGCCGGCGAGGTATCGAGCGGCGCCAGGCGGACGGCATTGGCGAAGCTTTCCGTAGACGACACTTCGAACATGACGCGCGACGGCCGGTCTGTGCGCGTCCAGACCATGCCGCTGGTGGCGTCGACGTCGCCGGACTGGATGCCATGGGTGAAGGCCGGGCGCTGATTGGCGCGCGAGTAATAGGGAAGCGCAAGGCCCGACGCGCCGACCAGGCCAACGGCGCTGGCCGACGTGACGAAAGCGCGCCGCGTCATTGAAATCTTGTTCATGGCTGTCTCCTGGATGGCGTTGAACGTCGCCGCCAAGCTCCAGCTTCAATGTTTCAGGCACATTTCGAAACGATGAAGGTTTTCTGACATCGACAAGCGGGAAGGCTGGACCGCTCGGCGGCGAAGCTGCTGATCTCCCCCCTTGCGGGTCCCTTGCGGGGGAGATGGCCGGCAGGCCAGAGGGGGGCGCTGTCCCGCCGACGTACAAATCAGAAAGAAATCAGACGGAGCAGCGGAGTTTGGGCAGAACATTGCGTAAAGTCGGAGGCTGGCGAACCTTCGCGCCCCCTCTGCCCTGCCGGGCATCTCCCCCGCGAGGGGGGAGATCGGCAATTTGGCCGACGGCATCTCTCCTGCAACGAGAAGCTATGCCGCCTGCGGTTCAGGATCGAACGCCGGGCGGCTGGTGTTGATCAGCAGCGAGATGCAGGCGGCGGCTATTGCCGTCATGCCGGCGATCAGGAAGGCAAGCTCGTAATTGCCCTGCAACTCACGCATAGTGCCACCGAAAAAGGCCGCTGTCGCTGCGCCGACTTGATGGCCGGCGACGATCCAGCCGAAGACGATCGGCCCGCTGCGGTCGCCGAACGCCTCGTTGGAAAGCCGCAGCGTCGGCGGCACTGTGGCGATCCAGTCCAGTCCGTAAAATACGGCGAAGATGATCAGGCTGGTCGCCGAGAAGCCGGAATAGGGCAGATAGATCAGCGACAGGCCGCGAATGCCGTAATAGATGCCGAGCAGCTTGCGCGGGTCGAAACGGTCGGTGAGCCAGCCCGACAGCGTCGTGCCAATAAGATCGAAGATACCCATCATCGAGAGCAGGCCCGCGGCCTGCACTTCGCCGATGCCCATATCGCCGCAAAAGGCGATCAGGTGCGTGCCGACCAACCCGTTGGTGGTGAAGCCGCAAACGAAGAAGGTGGCGAACAGGTACCAAAACACACGCGTACCGGCGGCGCGGCGCAACGTGCTCAGCGTATGCGCGAGGAAATTGCCTTGCGCGGCCGGCGGCGCGGGCGGCACATCGTCGAGCTCGGCGCCATAGCGGACCATGCCGATCGCGGCCGGACGCTCCGGTACCAGCATATAAACCAGCGGCACCAAGGCGGCGGTGGCCACGGCAATGGCAATGGCGACCGGCTTCCAGCCGCCAGACTGGGCGAGCGAGGCGAGCAGCGGCAGGAAGACCAGCAGCCCGGTGGCGCTGGACGCCGACATCAGTCCCATCACAAGGCCGCGATTGGTCTTGAACCAGCGGTTGACGATGGTGGCGCCGAGCACGGTGGCGACGGCGCCCGAGCTGATGCCGGAAAACACGCCCCAGGTGAGGAGCAGATGCCACGGCTTGGTCATCAGCAGGCTGAGCGCGGTCGATCCCGACATCAACAGCAGCGCGGCAAGCAAGGTGCGGCGCAGCCCGATCCGCTCCATCAGCGCCGCGGCAAACGGCCCAGTCAGGCCATAGAGGAAGATGCCGGTGGCCGCGGCCAGCGAGACGACGTCGCGCCGCCAGCCGAAACTATTCTCCAGCGGCAGCATCATGACTGCCGGCGCCGAACGCAGGCCCGCGGCGATCAGCAGGCAGAGGAAGATGACGGCGACCACGACGAAAGCGTAGCGCTGGCCAAACGGGCGGGATTGAGCTATCATGTTACTGACCGGTACGTTTCAGATGTGCGGAACATACGTACCGACCGGTAACATTGTCAACCAGGCAATCGGCAAACCAGACATGAAAAGCATTGAACCAACGATCAAGGAGAATGGCGCACCGCTGCCTCGCGCCGCCGAACGGATTCTCCAGGTGGCGCGCGACCTGTTCTACCGGCAAGGCATCAGGGCGATCGGCGTCGACGAGATCGTACGGCGTGCCGGCGTCACCAAGCCAAGCCTCTACCGCAGCTTTCCGTCCAAGGATGAGTTGGCCGCATCCTATCTTCGGCACTATGACCTCGAATTCTGGGAGCGCTTCGACGAGGCGGTGAATGCCCATCCCGGCGATCCGCGCGCGCAGATCGTCGCCTTCCTGACGCGTGTCGGCAAGCGCACGCAAAGGCCCGACTATCGCGGCTGCGGCATGACCAATGCCGCGGTCGAATATCCCGAACACGGCCATCCGGCCCGCGTCGTGAGCGAGGCCAACAAGCAGGAATTGCGCCGGCGCCTGCGTGCTATGGCGGCGGCGATGGGCGCCGGCGACGCCGACACGCTGGGTGACGGGCTGCTGCTCCTGATCGAGGGAGCCTATATCAGCGGCCAGTTGTTCGGTGCCGGCGGACCGGCGCAGTCGGTGGCCCGCAACGCCGATCTTCTGATCGAGGCAAGCTTGAGGAAATAGCGTTCCGTTTACCAGGTCACTGTGAGCAGCCTGACTTCGTCTAGGCTGCTGCTGAATTTGACGGTACGCTGCGGCAGCCCGAACGGAGTTGTCCGCCATGCGCGCTCTTTTGATCCTGCTTGTCCTCGCCGGTTTCTGCCAGGCGGCCCGGGCTGGCGACATATCCAGCGTCTATACCGATCTCGTCTGGGAGAAGGACTGCGTGACTTATGCCCAGGCGGAGGAAGGCGACGGCGACTGGGCCGACCTCGCCTGTTCGGGCTATGGCGGCTACCCGGTGATGGTTTCCTATGACGACGCGCGGGAATCTCTGTTCTACGGGTTTCCACCTGGCGACATGACCACGGTCTGGGAAAGCTTTTCCGGCCTCAACTCGGCTGGACCCAAAGTCGAGTGGCGTATCGAAACCAAGGGCGATATGGCCGTTCCTTTTGCAGTCATCCATCGTCGCTCGATCAGCGATAGCGAGGGCGAGAACAAGTCGACGGAAGTGCTGATCGTCGCCAAGGTTGCCCAGCCTGGCGCCCACGAAGGCTGCACGATCGCTCTTGTGCTCGCCACCGGCAATCCCGCCGCCAACGATCAGGCGCGTAAGCTTGCCGACGAGAAGGCACGCACCTTCGCCTGCGGCAAGGACAAGCGTGTGATGCTGGGCAACACGCCCGATTTCGGCCGCGTCGATAACTGACTATTTGCGCCCGTCAATTACTTGCGCTTGGCCCGCTCGATTGCCTCGACGATCATCTTCTTGGCATAGGCGGCATCGTACCAGCCCTCGATCTTGACCCATTTGCCGGGTTCGAGATCCTTGTAGTGCTCGAAAAAATGCTGCACCTGCTGGCGGGTGATATCAGGCAGCTGCGTGTATTCGTGAACGTCCTCATAGCGCAAGGTCAGCTTGGGCGAAGGAACCGCGATGACCTTCTCGTCCTGGCCGGCATTGTCCTCCATCACCAGCACGCCGATCGGCCGCACATTGATGACGCAGCCCGGCACCAGCGCGCGTGTGTTGCAGACCAGCACGTCGATCGGGTCGCCGTCGCCCGACAGCGTGTGCGGTACGAAACCGTAATTGCCGGGATAGCGCATCGACGTGTGCAGGAAGCGGTCGACGAACAGCGTGCCGGCCTCCTTGTCCATCTCGTACTTGATCGGCTCACCGCCGATCGGCACCTCGATAATGACGTTGACGTCCTCGGGCGGGTTCTTTCCGCTGGCAATCGCTTCGATACGCATCGCTTTATCCCTCTCTCGATTGAAGATCGATAGCGGGCGACGGCGAATGGTGCAATGCGGCGAATGGTACTGGGGGATCGTCCGAACCGAAACCGGTCGGATCATGCGCTGGCCGTCATTCCCAGACGAAAGCGACCTTCTTCAGCGCCTTCTGCTCGAATATCTCGACGCCCTCGGCCACATCGCGACCGCCGGCGCCGGCATAGAAGGCAAGTGCGTTCTGATTGTCTTCCAGCGCCCACACCACCATGCCCTTCAAGCCATGGTCGGCCAGCCGTGCCCGTGCCGCCGAGAACAGCCGGCTGCCGAGCCCGATGCCTTGATATTCCGGCCGCAGGTAAAGCTCGTAGATCTCGCCCTGCTGCCTGAGTTCGCGGGCACGGTTCTTGCCGATCGTCGCGTAGCCGGCAATTTTGCCGCCGATTTCGACGACCAGGACGGTGGCGGCGCGGCGAATGGCATTCGCCCACCAGTCGGCACCGCGGCGGTTGATCATCGATGTCAGAGTGCGGTGTGGGATGATGCCCGAATAGGCGCCGCGCCAGGCCTCGAGATGCACGTCGGCAATGGCGGCTGCATCGCGCGGCTCGGCTTTCCTGATGTCGATGCTCAGCGTATTCATGATTGGTTAACCATAAACCCGCGGCGCCCGATTGCAAGAGTCCGGTCAGCCACTGCGATGCTTTCGCACAGCCGAACGGTGCGTCCTTGAGACGCTGCAAAACCGCCTTTAGCGAGATCAAATCTCGACCAGATGGTCGTCCAGTTCGTTGCTGTCGCCGGTCGACACCGGAAAATGCTCGGCCAGTACCGCACCGACCGCTTCGACCGCCCTGACGAAGCCGTCGGCAAGCCGATCGTCGCCGGCATGCGCCGTAAGGTCGCGGACGACACCGTCCCAGACATGCTGGCCGACACGAGAATCGATGCCGCTGTCGGCGACCACTTCAGCATAGCGCTCGGCGATCGAGACGAACACCAGCACGCCGGTGCGCGCCGCGGTGCGGTGGACGTTGCGGGCGAGGAACTGCTTCATCGCATTGGCGTGGGCGGCCTGGTAGCGCAGCCGCCTCGGCACCAAATGGATGCGCAATGCGGGCAATGCCCACAACAGGATGAGCACACTGGCAAGCGCCAGAAGCTCGGCTATGACGAAATGCGGCAAGCGGATCGACAGCCACCAGGCTTCCAGCCCGTAACCGACGGCGAGGCTGACGACGAGCATGCCGAGCATCGCCATGAAGGCGGCCGGGAAGAAATAGCCGTCGCTTGCATGCGCCACGACGCAGTAGATCTCGCCGTCGGTCTTTGATTCGGCAGCGCGGATCGCATCGGCGATGCGCTCATGATCCTCGGGGCTGATCGGTCGTGTTGCCATGATTGATGTCTCACCAGCTTCCTGAAGAACCGCCGCCGCCGGACGAACCGCCGCCGCCGGAAAACCCGCCGCCGGAACTTCCTGACGACCAACCACTGCCTGAACTTCCCGACGACCAGCCACTGCCGGACGAGGTCCCCGACGTCCAGGCACCGCCACCGGAGGGTGACGAACCTGGCCCGCGGCCGTAGCGGAACGTCATGCCCAGCCACTTGTACACGCCCGGCGACAGTTTCGTGCCGAAGATCGGCGGCAGGAACGCCATTGCCAAGCCGCCGAAGAACATCGTCGCCCACAGGATGATGAACAGCATGAAGATGGGATCGACAGGATTGTCATTCGCCGGATTGCGCTTGCCGCGCGCCTCCAGCTCTTCGGGATTGCCTTCCAGCACCATGATCATGTCGTCGACGGCCTTGCTGATGCCGCCTGAGAAATCGCCGGCACGGAAGGCCGGCACCATGTCGTTTTCGATGATCAACTTGGTGTGCAGGTCGGTCAGCGTGCCTTCAAGCCCATAGCCGACCTCGATGCGCATCTTGCGGTCGTTCGGCGCCACCAGAAGCAGGACGCCGTTGTTCTCCTTCGCCTGGCCGAGTTTCCAGGCGCGAAACAACCGGTTGGCGTAAGGCTCGATCTCCTCGCCGTCGAGGCTGGGAATGGTCGCGACGACGATCTGGTCGGACCCCTTGGTCTCGAAATCGGCAAGCTTCTGCGTCAGCGCCACCTCGGTCGCGGCATCGATGATGCCGGCATTGTCGACGACCCGTCCGGTCAGCGCCGGCAATTCGGCGGCGAAGGCCGCGAAGCCGAACAGCAGCACCGCTACGGCCAACAGCGCGGTGCCGGTCATTTTGATGAAACGGCCGGATTCCACCGGGCTGACGGCGTGTCTTGTCATCTCGTCACCAGCTTCCCGAGGAGCCGCCGCCGCCGGACGAACCGCCGCCGCCGGAAAACCCGCCACCGCTTGAACCCGACGACCATCCCCCGCCGGAACCTCCCGACCAGCCGCCGGACGACCGCCGGCTCGGCTCGAAGGTCATGCCCAGCCAGCGATAGCGGCCGGGACCGATCTTCTGGCCGAAGATCGGCGGCAGGATGGAGGCTGCGAGGCCGCCGAAAAAGATGATTGCCCAGATGGCTATGAAGATGGTGAAGAACAGATCGTCGCTGTTGAACGGCGGCTGCTGGTTGCGTTCGCCGCGCGCTTCCAGCTCTTCGGGAGTGCCTTCCAGCACCATGATCATGTCGTCGAGGGCCTTGCTGATGCCGCCGGAGAAATCGCCGGCACGGAAGGCCGGCACCATGTCATTTTCGATGATCAACTTGGTGTGCAGGTCAGTCAGCGTGCCTTCAAGCCCATAGCCGACCTCGATGCGCATCTTGCGGTCGTTCGGCGCCACCAGCAAAAGCACGCCGTTGTTCTCCTTCGCCTGGCCGAGTTTCCAGGCGCGAAACAACCGGTTGGCGTAAGGCTCGATCTCCTCGCCGTCGAGGCTGGGAATGGTCGCAACGACGATCTGGTCCGAACCCTTGGTCTCGAAATCGGCAAGCTTCTGCGTCAGCGCCGCCTTGGTCGCGGCATCGATGATGCCGGCATTGTCGACGACCCGTCCGGTCAGCGCCGGCAATTCGGCCGCGAGAACGGTGAGAGGGAGGAGGAGAAAGCTTAGAACGAAGCCAAAAAAAATCCGGCCGGCATTTCTTCCCACCCCCCTCTGTGGGGAGATGGCCGGCAGGACAGAGGGGGGTGGGACGGAGTACAAGGCCAACGGGAACAGACCCGCTAAGCGCCGTTCACCCGCCCTGCTGCGTGCCGAAATCGACCTTCGGCGGCTGCATCTTGTCCTCCTCGATGGTGAAATTCGCAAACGGCTGGTTGCCGCGGAACCACAAGGTCGCCCAGATCACCGACGGGAAGGTCCTCAGCGTCAGATTGTACTCTCTCACCGCCTGGATATAGTCGCGGCGGGCGACCGTGATGCGGTTCTCGGTGCCTTCGAGTTGTGCTTGCAGCGCCAGAAAGTTCTGGTTGGCCTTGAGATCGGGATAGTTCTCCACCACCGCCAGCAGGCGCGACAGCGCGCTGGTCAGGCCGGCCTGGCTGTCCTGGAATTTCTTGAAGGCTTCCGGATTGTTCAGCGTTTCCGGCGTCACGGTCACCTGCGTCGCCTTGGCGCGCGCTTCGACCACGGCATCGAGCGTGTCCTTCTCGTGCGCGGCATAGCCCTTGACCGTGTTGACCAGATTGGGGATGAGATCGGCGCGGCGCTGGTATTGATTCAACACCTCGCTCCATGCGGCCTTGGCGTTTTCCTCAGCCGTCGGGATGGTGTTGTAGCCGCAGCCGGCAAGCAGCGGCAGCATGACGGCCATCACCAGGAACGCAGCTAAATTACGGAAGATTGGCGGTAAAGCAAGGCGCTGGACAAGCATGATAAGGTCCCCTCGATAGCATTGGCACGCGAAGCATTAGCACAATCCTTGCGCAAGAAAATGACTTCGGCCGAGAAGCGTTACTGGTTTCTACCATTCGCCGTCAGGCCCTGTGACAGACGAGGCGAACGGGTTAAGCTCGGCATGAAACGGGATATCACCATGGCGAAACGCCACGACAGCGACGCGGCATCGCGCCGCATCATCGAACGGGTGGCGCGCGAGACCGACCCGGGCGGCACCTCGTTCCTCGCACGAACCGCCAGAGGCGCGCGCGACCACGTCACAGCGGCCGATGCCGACCGATCGGACCCGATCGAATATTGGGGCACCCGTATTGGTCGGGCGGCAGGCTTGCTTATTGCCATCGGCCTGTTGATCTGGCTCGTGCTTTTCATCACCAGGGGCGGTTAGGACAAAGATCAATGAGCGCCGAAAAAGCCGACGCGCCGCGCGCGGTCATCGTCGTCTCCAGCCATGTCGCACGTGGCTCGGTCGGCAACCGTGCCGCCGTGTTTGCGCTGGAGACGCTGGGGTTTCCGGTTTGGGCGGTGCCGACCGTCATTCTGCCCTGGCATCCGGGGCACGGCCGGGCCACCCGCATCGTGCCGCCGCTGGACCAGTTCAAGGCGCTGATGACCGACCTCGAGCGCGCGCCGTGGCTGGGCGAGGTCGGCGCCGTGCTGTCCGGCTATCTCGGCGAGGCTGGCCAGGCCGAAGCCGTCGCTTCGCTGGTCGGCGCCGTCAAGGCGAAGACGCCGGACGCCCTCTATATCTGCGACCCGGTGATGGGCGATTCGGGCGGCCTCTACGTACCTGAGCCGACCGCAATCGCCATGCGCGACCGGCTGATGCCGATCGCCGATATCGCCACGCCCAACCGCTACGAGCTGGAATGGATGGCCGGAGCGCCGCTGCCCGACCTGAAATCGGCAATGGCTGCTGCCCTGCAAGCCGGCCCACCGGCCATGCTGGTCACTTCGGCACCGGCGATGATGGCCGGCGGCATCGGCAATTTGCTGCTCAACGGCAGAGAGGCGCTGCTTGCCGAACACCGGCTAATCGACAAGCCTCCGAATGGGCTCGGCGACCTGACGGCGGCCGTCTACCTGGCGCGCATCCTGTCCGGCCAAACGGCCGCCAAGGCGCTGCAATCGACCACGGCAGCGGTCTACGAGATCCTGGCGCGCACCGCCAAGCGCGGCGGCGACGAATTGCAGCTCGAGACCGATGCCCAGAGCCTGTCGCACCCGATGGCGATGGTGCAGCTTCGCCATCTCCTGCATCCGGGACGGGATCGCCGGGCGTGACGCAGGCCGAAGACGCCGTGCCCCAGGATGATGCGCCCAAGGGTGCTGCGCCCGACCATGTTGTGCCTGGGGATGTTGTGCCCGAGGATGTTGCGCCTAGGGATGTTGTGCTTGTCGGCGTCGACGGTTGCAAGACCGGCTGGATAGCCGTCCGCCGCGATTCCGGTGCCACACCGTCGACAGCCGTTTTCCCAAGCTTCGCGGCGTTGCTCGACCAGCTACCCGTCAATGCAATCGTAGCGGTCGATATGCCGATCGGCCTGCCCGATTTCTCGCAAAGAGGCGGTCGCGGTCCGGAGGCGCTGGTGCGGCCATTTCTTGGCGCCCGGCAATCCAGTGTCTTTGCCATCCCCTCCCGCGCCGCGCTCTATGCGGAGATCGAAGCCTTCACCACGGTCGAAGCCTGGTACGCGGCACATCGCAGGGCAAGTGACGTGGCCAAGACGACCTCAGATCCGCCGCGCGGTGTCTCGAGCCAGGCCTTCGGCATCTTTGCCAAGATCCGTGAGATCGATTCGCTGCTGATCGCGCGGCCCGAACTGCGCAGCCGCGTCTTCGAATCGCATCCGGAAGTTGCCTTCTGCAGACTGAACGGCGACCGGGCGATGCGTCTGCCGAAGAAGATCAAGGGCAACATCAATCCGGCCGGCATGGCCGAACGCAAGGCGCTGCTTGCCCGGCATGGTTATGGCCAGCATTTTCTCGACCAGAGGCCGCCGCGCGGCGCGGCCACCGACGATTTCCTCGATGCCGCGGCGATGATGCTGATTGCCGGCCGCATCGCCAGAGGCGAGGCAATGCCGTTTCCGGATCCGCCGCTCGCCAATCGTTTCGGCATTCCCGTCGCCATCTGGGCTTGAGGACCAGGGCTAACGTTTTAGGTGGCATGCGTCAGGAGCGTGATCTGAGCGCCTCGTTGAGCGCCCACATATCCTTCTCCTCGGGCGCGGTCTCCAATCCGAGCACGGGAATTTGCTTGCGCAAATGGTCGTGGTGGGTGCGCACGCCATATTCGAGATCGGAGAGGTAAAAACCTCCGAAGGCTTCTGACAGCATGGATTCGTTGGACCATATCGAAAGCTGTACATCTTCGGCCAGCGTGTCGCGGTCGATGCGGTAGGATAGGTAGCGGGCAGCCGCCTGCTCCCTGCTCTCGTCGCGATAGCGGTAGATGGCGCCGCGCAGCAGCGTCTCACCCGTCGACAGCGGGAACTCCTGATAGAACTGCACCGACTCCGGCATGATCGACAGCGCGTTGTTCGGGAAGATGCCGTAATAGATCCAGGCCTTGCGCAGGTGCTCCGGCAGTTGCTTCGCCTCGGGTGCGAGCTTGATGTATTGCGCGACGCTCCAGCGCCGTCCGGCATGCGGGTTGTAAGTGGCGAACGAGCGCGACACGCCGTTGACGAACGGCTCGTCGAAGTAGGTCGCGCCATAAAGATCCTGCAGCGCCGGATGCGCCATGGCGACGTGGTAGCCTTCATTGTCGACGTCGCGCACCGACTTCCAGTTGACCGGCGTCTTTTGGGTCCAGATGCCCCAGGACGGCACCATCTCGGCGACGCCGTAATGGGCAATCTCGGCTTCGATCGGCTTCAACAGCTCGGCCACGGATGGCTGCGGGCCACCCTTGCGGAAGCGGATGAAGATGAAACCCATCCAGATTTCGAGCTCGAGCGGCATCAGGCCGAATTCGGTCTTGTCGAGGTCGGGGAAGGACCGCGGGCGGGCAGCGCCGCGCAACGTGCCGTCGAGATTGTAGACCCAGCCATGAAAGGGGCAGACCAGCGCATTCTTGCAAGTGCCTTGGCTATCGGCAACGACGCGACTGCCGCGGTGGCGGCACATATTGTTGAAGGCGCGCACCACGCCATCCTTGCCGCGCACGATCAGCGCCCGCTCGCCGACCACATCCATCGTCAGATAGTCGCCGGCGTTCGGCACGTCGCAGACATGGCCGGCGATCTGCCAGTGATTGCGGAAGACGTGCTCTTTCTCGAGTTCGAGCAGGGCGTCGGAATGATAGCTCCAGCCCGGCAGCCCCCGCCGATCCCAATCGTTGGGGATTGCCACGTCACGCAGATGCGGGTTCATGAAAGGCTCTTATTTATTGAATGGACGTTCAATAAAAGCATATTTTCCATTGAAATGCAATGGCTTGCGAAAATTGGGCGAATTCTTGACGGGAAACCGATCGGTAATTGAGAGCCGAGCCAGAACGATCGAAGCCGGGAAAATCCCGCGAATTCCGGGCGTTAATCCCCTTACGCTTGTTGGGCGCCCGACCATCCGTGAACCTGGAAAAGACGACGTGGATCCGCTGCCGTGGATAGCGGAAAACGAGCGCTGAATGCCACCGGTGCGGCCAGCTACGCATGATCGGTTTGCCCCGGAATGGCCGCGGGCCTGGTTTCATGCCGGTTACACAATCGTTAATCCATCATCGTTGGCCCGTTACAAGGTGCGATTAAGTTCGTTTCAACAGGGAAAAGAAGAACACCGAAGGAAACGACGATGCATACGAAAACCCAGATCACCGACAACGACCATCGCCTGCAGGGTCCGCAGCGCAACGACCGGCGCCCGAAGCTGGCGCTGCGCCAGCGCGCCAGCGATCACCCGATGGCGATGTTCCTGCTGCTTGCCGCTGCCGCGTTTGCCGGCATGGCGTTCACGCCGACCGTCGGTCCGGCCTTCGCCTCGCTGAACCCGCCGGTCAACCTCATCGACGGCGCGACGACCACGACCAAGACGGCGCGCCTGTCGATCCCGGACATCGATTTTGCCTGCAAGGGTCAGGCCTGGGGCGCCGAGAGCCTGGACTGCCTGCGCGCCATCGCTGCCAAGTCGGGCAAGGCACGGCCCGTCCGCATGATCGCCAACGCCGCCCCGCTGGCCGATACGCCGAACGTTTTTTGATCTTTTCGCGAGCGCCCTCCAGCACTCCAGTCAGACTCCCGCCGCAATGTCGGCTGGGAGCCTTTTTTCTTTCCTTTTTGTCTCTCTGGGAGTCTAGCCGCCCAAAGCGACCTGCTCGGCAATGGCCGAGAGCACGCCGCGCACATCCAGCGTGCTGAACGGCTTTTCGAGGATTGGCGGCCGCTGCGGCGCCGGCAGCGCCTCGATTTCGCCTTTTGCGCCGATCAGATCGCCGGTGACAAGCACGAAACGCCGCGCCAGATCCGGCATTTCGGCAAGCAGCTCGCGATAGGCGGCTATGCCGCTGGTGCCGGGCATGCGCAAATCGGAAAACACGATGTCCGGCGGCATGTGGCCGCTCAGGGTCGCGGCGGCCGAGACCCAGGCCGGCACGATCCGCGACTTGATGCCCATCAACTCCAGAATGTCGGACAGCGACGCCGCGACATCCGGCTCATCGTCTATGATCAGCGCGTGACGCAAGCCGCTCGACCGCGACGGACTGTCGCCGGCGGCGACCGCGCCGGCAGCGATCGCCGGCAACTGCACGACAAAACGCACGCCTCTCGGCGAAACCTCCTCGAACCAGATATTGCCATTGTGCCGCTCGATGATCGATTTGGAAATCGACAGGCCGATACCGGTACCGACGCCGACTGGCTTGGTGGTGAAATAGGATTCGAATATGCGTGAGCGTATCGCTTCCGGCACGCCTGGCCCGTTGTCCTCGACCGAGAATCCGGGATTGCCGCGGTCGCTGCGAAACGTCCGGACCTTGATCCGCCGGTCGCCGGCAATGCCGGCCAAGGCATGCTGGCTGTTGATGAGGAAGTTGGCGGCTACCTGCGTCACGTGGTCGGCATCGGCCATGGCCAGCAGCGGGCCGCCGGCGAAATCGGTGTCGATGATGATGCCGCTTGATCGCGCGCCATAGGCGGTCACTTCGAGTGCCGCGCGGATCACCTGGTTGAGGTCGGTCTCGGCCTGCGCCGTCGGGTGCAGGCGGACCATCGACAGGAAGCTTTTGACGATACGGCCGCAGCGCTCGGCAGCGGCGCGCACCTTTTCGGCGCGTACTTTGGTCTGCGGATCGGCGGCGAATTCATGCAGCAGCGTCGACTGGGCGACGACCACGGCCAGCGGGTTGTTGAGCTCGTGCGAAACGCCCGCAAGCAGCGAGCCCATCGCCGCCATCTTCTCGTTCTGGTGCAGTTTTTCGCGCTGACGGTTGATTTCCTCCTCAGCGCGCAATCTGTCGCGCAGGTCGCGGATGGAGCCGAAGATCAGATGGCGATCGGCGACCCGCATCTCGGTCGCCGTCAGCTCGATCGGAAAAACCTCGCCGGCGGCATTCTGGGTGACCGTTTCGAGCCGCTGGCCGACCATCGGCGCCCCGCGGCCCGACATGTATTCGGCGCCCGACGCATAGCCTTTGCGGTAATATTCCGGCACGACCGTGTCGAGCAGGTCCTTGCCGAGGATATCGCTGCGTCGATAGCCGAACATCTTCTCGGCGGCCGGATTGAATTCGATGATCGAGCCGGTCTCGTCGATGACGATGATGGCGTCGAGCGAGGCCTGTAGCATGGTGCGGCGAATGACGTCACTGGCATGCGCGTCGGAGGGCGACCGTTCGATGGCGTCGCCAATGGCGAGTGCCACCATGTGCAGCGCCGCCTCTTCCTGGTCGGTCCATTCGCGTTCGTTGACGCAGTCGTTGACCGCCAGCGTGCCCCACAAATTGCCGTGCGAAAAGACCGACACCGACAGGAACGACTTGATGTTCTGCTTTTCGAAATCGGTCCGCAGAAAGCCTTCGAGATCGCGTGTGTGCCCGGCGAATATCTTGCCTTGGCGCTCGTCCTCCGCCAGCTGTTCCAGCAATGGGTCCGAATCGACGACCGACTGCATGATGACGGTCGGTGACGCCAGCTCGCCGCCAAACCGGGGGGCGATCCAATAAGCGGCGACCGACTGGGCGAAGCCCTGGCCGGGCAGTTCGCGCAGGCGAAACAGGATGCCGCGGTGACAATCCATGGCTTCGCAAAGCGTTTGGAGGATACCCTCCATCTCGCGCTGCCAGTCGCCGGCTTCGCGCAGCCGGCGAACCACATGCACGGCCGCCATCGCCGCGCCCTGCCTGGCGCCCTGCGAGTCCGCGCGTGCTGTTTCAGCCGTCATGGTCATTTCCTGGCCGTGGCTTGCTCAAGCCGCCAGGCCTCAGTTATTTTCGCCGGCTGGCAGCGAGAAGATATAGCCTTCGCCGCGCACCGTGCGCAGGAATTTCGGATTGGCCGGATCCGCCTCGATCTTCTTTCTCAGCCGCATGATGCGGATGTCGACGGCGCGGGACGATTCCGCGTCCTCGACGAAACCGATCGCCTCGGAGATCGCCGCCCGCGTCAACAGCCGGTTGGCGCGGGTAAGGAACACCTCCAGCACGTCGAACTCGCTCTTGGCCATGTCGATGACCGCACCGTTGGCGCCGGTGACGAGCCTGCCGTCGAGGTCGGCGTGAAAGGCGCCGAAGCTCACGGACCGGCGGCCACCGGATGTTTCAGCCTTGGCTTTTTGTGGTTCGGTCGGCTCCGGAACGCGGCGCAGCACGCTGCGCACCCTGGCCAGCACTTCGCGCAACTCGTAAGGCTTGACGATGTAGTCGTCAGCGCCGAGCTCCAGTCCGACGATGCGGTCGAGCGCGGTACCGGCGGCCGTCGCATAGATGATGCCGATCGGCATTTTCGACCGCATCCAGCGGCCGAGCGACAGGCCGTCCTCGCCCGGCATGGCGATGTCGAGAATGGCCAGATGGAAGGACTGGGCTTCCAACAGGTCGCGCGCCGCCGCCGCACTTTCGGCCGTGGCCACATCATAGCCGCTGGCGCCGAGATACTCGGCGACCGCGTCCCTCAGGTCGGGCTCGTCCTCGACAATGACAATTCGTGCCCGCACGATGCGTTCGCTCCCGCTTTCAGCGGAAAGTAGATTGGGTATAAACATGATGTCCAGCACTCTTCTTGGGTTGCCGTATGCGGGGTAGAAAAACATGGCTGCACGATCCGTCATCGCGCTTGTTTCCGTCGCTGAAGTAATTGCGACCGATCTCGCCGATCATCTCAAGCGACGCGGTCATGACGTCCGCGCCGCGCGACAGCCGTGGGAAGCCGAATCGCTGCTTTCTGAAAAGGGTATCGATGTCGTGGTTGTCGGCGACAGCGTCAGCCAGGCGGAGGGGCGCGACCTGCTCAGGCGACATGGCGGCGAAGGTGGACCGGATTTCATCCTGATCTGCCGCCCGGCCGATCTGGTCGACAAGGTGCTGGCGCTCGAGCTCGGCGCCGCCGACGTCGTCGAAAGCCCGCTCAATGTCAGGGAGCTTGCCGCCCGCGTTGGCGGCCTGCTGGCTCGGCGCGGCAGGAGCGCCGGGGAATTGATCGTGCTGGAGAACGCGACCGTCGATCTCCGGTCGGCCATCGTCATGCACCGCTCGGGCACGGAAGAACAGCTGTCCGCCGGGCAGGTGGCGCTGCTCAGGCTGTTCCTGGCCAGCCCGCGCAAGGTGCTGACGCGTGACGACATCATCGCCGCCGCGCCCGCCGAAAATGCCGAAGCCTTCGACCGGTCGATCGATTCGCGCATCGTGCGGCTGCGCCGCAAGCTCGACACCGAAACCATCACCACCATACGGGGTGCGGGTTACCGGTTCGATCCGCCAACGCAATTCGCCGATTGAATGCAGGACAGCCACCCCTTTTTTGAGTATCGGATTTTCCTAAAACCGGTTCCCGCTTTTGGGTCCGATGCTCTTTCCTCAGCGCACCACGAGAAGCGACGGGCCTGACGGCATGTCACTGTTCGTGCTGACCTCGCCGGCATGCGCACGTTCCTTCAGCAGCACGGTTGCGAGGCCGGCAATGCCGAGCAGGCCCTGCACGTAGAGCAGGGCAGAAAGCACGGAAGCGGCGAATTTCGTTTTCATCCTGTTCTTTCCTCAAAATTGGGGATTTACGGGCGCTTCAGGGGAACCCCCGAAGCGCCCGCGCCGCCAGCGGAGCCCCCCGTTGCGGCGCGGGCCTTCGGTCCTCTCGGCTGCAAGTTGCCGGAGGCGCCGCGCATCCTCAACGGCTCTAAGCCGCCCCCGCCAGAGGGGCTTGAGCCGGTCGACGCGCAGGCTGGAAACTGTCCAGACAATCCAGACCGTAGCGAAAACAGTGTTGGCTTCCGATCGTTCGTTGCCCGCTGTTTTCGTTACGTCAACTTTGCCCGTTCGCTGTATCCGGATCATGCCGCCGAGGCCGCGCTTTGTTGCAGCTCGGTTTCGGAGTCAGGTGGAATTCCTCTCAAACGAAAGACAATCGCGTATTCGTGCCGCGGTTTGGCTGATCCGCTTAGGCAAACACGCCGCCGCTGTCATGACGACGTCCAACAGCTGTAAGCCGCTTTGCACGGCGTTTTCTGTTAACCAGGGGAAACAGAATCGAAACACAAACGAGCATCTAGCGAAATCGGCTCGAAACATGACGCCCCGATAAGCCGGTCATCGAATTGAGCCGGCCCCGACCGGCAGAATAGGGGAGACATCATGTACACCGCCATTTCCGCCAAGCTCATCAACATCGCCGCCGCCGTCATCACCGGTGCTGCCTTGCTTGTCAGTGCCGGCAACAGCGCAGCCCACGCGGCCGCCAACAAGATCGTCGCGCGTGTGTCGCTGTCACAGCAGACCATGGAAATCCTGGTCGACGGCCGGCCGACATTCGCCTGGAAAGTCTCGACCGGCGACAGGACGCACGTCACGCCGACCGGTTCGTTCAAGCCGACCCGCATGCATGAAATGTGGTATTCGAAGAAATACGACAACGCCCCGATGCCGCATTCGGTGTTCTTCAGCGGCGGCTACGCCGTACATGCGACAAGCGCCATCAAGCGCCTCGGCCAGCCGGCCTCGCATGGCTGCGTGCGTCTGCATCCGGACAACGCCGCCGATTTCTATCAGCTCGTCGAGGTCTTCGGCCCGGCCAACACCAGCATCGTCATCGTCAAATGAGCGATGCTTTTCGTAGCTCCCAAGAAAGGCCGGAAATCCGGCCTTCTTTATTGTGCAATGTTAGTACAATCTAATCCGGCATCACCGGCATCAGCTTGGGGTCCGGCTTTTCGGCGTGATGCGGCAGGTCCTTGCTGGCGATAAACGTGTAGAACATCGGCACCACGAACAGCGTGAACATGGTTCCGACCAGGATGCCGGTGAAGATCACCAGGCCCATCGAATAGCGTGCCGCGGCACCAGCGCCGCTGGAGATGATCAGCGGCACCACTCCGAGCGCCATCGCCGCCGTCGTCATCAGGATCGGCCGCAGCCGCACCTTGGCCGACGCGATGATCGCATCGCGCCGCCGCATGCCGTGCATTTCACGCTGCTGGTTGGCGAACTCGACCAGAAGGATGCCGTGCTTGGTGATCAGGCCGATCAGCGTAATCAAGCCGACCTGGGTGTAGATGTTGAGCGTCGCGGGTGGAATGCTGAACTGCAAGCCGCTGATCATGAAAATCATGTTGAGATTCGGAAACATGTTGAGCGGCAATATGGCGCCGAAGATCGACAGCGGCACCGACATCATGATGATCAGCGGATCGCGGAAGCTTTCGAACTGTGCCGCCAGCACCAGGTAGATGACGAGCACAGCCGCCGTGAAGGCGATGATGATCGTGTAGCCCTGTTGCTTCTCCTGCCTCGACTGGCCGGTATAGTCGATGAAGAACGTGTCGGGCAGACTTTCCCTGGCGATATCCTCGATGGTCTTCAGCCCGTCACCGGTGGTGACGGTGGGCAATGGCAGAGCGGAAATCGTGGCGGAATTCAACTGGTTGAACTGCTCGATTGCCGCCGGCGACGCGTTGGTCGAGATCTTCACCACCGCCGAGAGCGGCACCATCTCGCCCGACACGCTGCGCACGAAATACTCCCCCAGCTTTTCGGGATTGTCGCGGAATTGCTGCGGTACCTGCGGGATGATGTCGT
The DNA here is from genome assembly GCF_040317575.1 of Mesorhizobium sp. M1423. Classification (NCBI taxonomy): domain Bacteria; kingdom Pseudomonadati; phylum Pseudomonadota; class Alphaproteobacteria; order Hyphomicrobiales; family Phyllobacteriaceae; genus Mesorhizobium; species Mesorhizobium sp. M1423. The sequence continues at coordinate 181,286 of NZ_JAMYKU010000001.1, read as the reverse complement.
AACTGTTGGATTCGCGGTCGAATTGCGCCACCTCGGCGCCACCGACCAACAGGGTCAGCGTCCGGCCGATATCGGCGATCGGCAGGTTGAGTGCCGCGGCGCGATCGCGGTCGATCGTCACCGTCACTTCCGGCGCGTCGTAGGACATCGAATTCTGCACGGCGAGGAAGCGACCGGAGGCCTGCGCCTTGTTCTTGATGTTCTCGGCCGCCTCGTACACCTGGGAGGCCTCGCCGGTCGAGCGCACCACCATTGTGATTGGCAGGCCGCCGCCGGAGCCGGGCAGCGTCGGCGGCGCGAAGACGAAAGCCTCGACGCCTGCCACCTTGGCAAGGCGGGCAGTGATGTCTTCCTGAAGTTCCTTCGAGCTGCGCGCGCGCTCGGCCCAGTCCTTGAACGCGAAGCCGACGAAAGCGCTGTTCGTCGGGCCTTGGAACGCGACGGCGGAGAACCGCGCCCTGGTTTCGGGGATATCATTCACCAGCCCGAGAATCTGGTTCACATAAGTCTCGGTGTAGTCCGACGTCGCATAGCGTGGCGCGTTGACAATAGACAGCAAGAAGCCCTGGTCTTCTTCCGGCGCCAGTTCGCTCGAGGTCTTGGTGAACATGAAGCCGGTGGTGGCGACCAGCGCGAGGACGATCATCAGCGTCACCGGGCGATATTTCAGCGAGCCGGTGACCAGCCGCTCATAGACGTGTTCGACGCGCCCGAACGTATTGTCGACAATGCGCTGGAAGCGGCTGTGCGAGCCGGACCTCAGGATACGTGCCGACATCATCGGTGTGATGGTGAGGGCGACGACACCTGAAAGCACCACCGAGCCGGCAAGCGTCACCGCGAATTCGCGAAACAGTGCGCCTGTCAGGCCGCCGGTGAAGGCTAGCGGCGCGAACACCGCGGCCAGCGTTATCGTCATGGCAACGACGGCGGACGAGATCTCCCGCATGCCGTTGAAGGCCGCCTGCATCGGCGACAAGCCGTCTTCCTCCATGTGGCGGTGGATGTTTTCCACCACCACGATGGCATCGTCAACAACCAGCCCGATCGCCAGCACCATGGCCAGCAACGATAAGAGGTTGATCGAATAACCCAAAGAAAACAGCAGGAAACAGACGCCGATCAGCGACAGCGGAATGGTCACGATCGGCATCAGCACCGAGCGGAACGAGCCGAGGAAGAGCAGGATAACGACGATGACGATGGCGACCGCCTCGCCGATGGTCTTGAACACCTCCTCGATCGACGCGCTGATCTGCTCGGTCGAATCATAGACAATCTCGATCGTCATGCCGAGCGGCAGCGTCTCCTGGATGGTCGGCACAATCTTGTGGATCGCCGCCGCGGTGGTCAGCGGATTGGCGGCCGGCGTCGGAAAGATGGCGAGAAAGATGCCGGGCTTGCCGTTGAAGGTGACCCTGGTGTCGGTGTTCACCGCGGCGAGCTCGACGCGGGCCACGTCACGCAGTCTCACCACATTGCCGTCTTTCGAGCGGAGCGGAAGGGCAGCGAAAGCCTCCGGCGTCTGCAGGGTCGAGCGAACCGTGATCGAGGAAGCCACATATTCGTTTTCGGTATCGCCGGGCGCGGAGAGGAAATTCGATTCGTTGATGGCCGTCAGCACTTCCGCCGCCGTCACGCCGCGCGCCGCCAGTTTGATCGGGTCGATCCAGACACGCATCGAATATTCGGCGGCGCCGAAAATCTGCACGTCCGCAACACCTTCGACCGTCGAGATACGCGGCCGCACGACGCGCTCGATATATTCGGTGAGCTGTTCCGGCGTCATGTTCGGGTTCTGCATCGAGATGTACATCATCGCGAACTGCTGGCCGGTGCCCTTGACGATCACCGGGTCTTTGGTTTCGTCCGGCAGATCGCCGCGAACGCTCTGAACCTTCGACAAGACTTCGTTCAGCGCGACGTCGGGGTCGGAGCCGAGCTTCATCTGCACTGTCACGGTGCTGGATGACGGCCGGCTCGACGACGTGACATAATCGATGTTTTCGGTCGAAGCGACAGCACGCGCGATCGGCGCGGAAATGAACCCCTGGATCAGGTCGGCGCTGGCGCCGGGATAGGCCGTGGTGATCGTGATGGCCGTTTCTTCAACCTCTGGATACTGCCGGATCGAAAGGTTGAAGATGCCCTGAAAACCCAGAAGCAGGATCATGCAGGCAAGCACGGTCGAAAGAACCGGGCGGCGGATGAAGAGGTCGGAAAAGCTCATTGCTGGGCTGCCTGCTGGTTCCCCGGCTTGCTCGGATCGATCGTGTTGTCGACGGCAACGGACATGCCGTTGGAGAGCCGGTTCTGGCCGGCGGTAACGACTTCGTCGCCGGGCTGGATGCCTTCCAGGATCTCGACCAAGCCGGCGTTGTGGCGGCCTGGCTTGACGAACACCTGGGCGAGCACGAGCTGCGGCTTCGGTTCTTCCGCTGCCGGTTTGGCTTCCGCTGCCGGTTTGGCTGGGGTAGCGGCCGGCTTTTCTTCGGGTTTTGCGGCGGGTGCTTCGGCTGCGGGCTTGGCAGCATCTGCAGCCGGCTTTTCTTCCGGGTTCGCCTCGGGAGCCGCCCCGTTGGCTTCGGCGGATTTGGCCGGGCGCACCACGAAGACGAAGTCGCCGTACAGGCTGGAAGTCAGTGCCGTCTGCGGCAGCGCCAGCACGTTGTTCTCCTCGGGCAGTTCGACGCGCACCTGGACGAACTGGCCCGGCGTCAGCTTGCCTTCGGGATTGCCGACCTCCGCCCTCACCGTCACCAGCCGGCTGGTCGGGTCGATCTTCGGATCGATACCGCGGATGCTACCGGCGAACGGCATGTCGCCGCCGCCGACGCCCAGCCGCACCGTCTGTCCGATCTTCAGCTGCGGAAGCTGCTGCTCCGGCACGGTGAAATCGACACGCATCGTATCCAAGTCCTGCAAGGTCACCACAGCGGTGCCGGGTGTGAGATACTGGCCAAGGTCGATTTTCGGAATACCGACGGTACCCTTGAAGGGGGCCGTCAACTGCTTTTGGTCGAGCACCGCTTGCAGCTTGTTTACCTGCGCGGCGGACACCGATGCCGCTGCCTGCGCGGTGTCGAGCGTAGCGTCGGTGCCGACCCCGCGCTTCTGCAGCTCAAGAGCGCGCATCAGTGTCGTCTGGTCGGATGTGGCTTGCGCCCTTGACGCCACGAGATCGGCTCGCTCGACTTCATCGTCGAGCTGCAGCAGGACGGCGTTGGCGGCGACCTTCTGATTGGCATGAAACAGGATGTCCTTGACGATGCCGGCGGTTTCGACCGTCAGGTCGACGCCGCGTACGGCACTGACAGTGCCGATAGCTTCGATGCCTGGTGTCCAGGACATCGGTTTGACGATGACCGTCGACACGGTCGCGGCAGGCGGCTTCATGGTGGCGAAGAACTGTTTGGTCGCCATGTCGTGAAACAGGTTGAAACCGACGATGCCGCCGCACACCAGCACGAGCAGAATGAAGGCGATGATGAAGCGCTTGATCACGAACAGTCCCCTCGGCCATGGCCCAGCATAACGGTCGGACGACCGGAACACATACCTGTGACTGGTCCCAATTTCAAATGACGGCAATCTTACTGTACCGTCTGGACGGTCTTGTCAATTCCGCTTAAGCTAATGAATGGGGAACGATTGATGAAGGCCCGCAGAACAAATTCGCGCGAGAAGATCCTCGCCGCCGCCGCCGACGTGGCGCGCGAGACGGGTCCCGGCAGCCTGTCGCTGGATGCGGTCGCCAGCCGTGCCGGCGTGTCGAAGGGTGGTCTTCTCTACAATTTCCCGACCAAGGCGAAATTGATGCAGGCGCTGGTGGAGGATTACCTCAGCGCGTTCCAACAGGCGCTTGAGGCCGCCCGCACCAACGGCGTCAGCGGTGAGAGCCCGCTTGCGGCCTATATCAGGCTTTCGGCCGAGCATGCCGAGGAGTCGAAACCGTCGGCGACCTGGATATTTTCGGCGATTGCCGAGGATCCCGATTTCCTGACGCCGATAAAATCGTTCAGGCGGCAAGTGTTCGAGCGGCTGAAGGAGGAGACGCCGAATCTCAAGGCGCTGCTGGTCTGCTATCTCGCTATCGAAGGGCTTCGCAGCATGAACCTGTTCGGTTCGGACATTCTCTCCGCCGACGAGCGCCGGTTGCTGATATCGACCCTGCTGGAGATCGCGGAATAGATCAGGAACCACCGTCCAGCACTATCTGCTCCAATCTCAAAGTGCTCTGCCGTCACACAGGCTTCATTGTGCCGACATAGCGTCCTCCCATTCTTTGCTGCAACGCAAGAGGAGTGGGGTATGGTCGATATTGTTTCCAGCGAAGCAGGAATTCCAAGGCCGGAGCATCCGCTCGACCGGCCAAACAGCACCGGCAAATGGTTTCTGCCGGCCTTTGCCGTCATCATCCTGGGCGGCCTTGCCTATGTCGGCTACGCGCTCAGCCAGGACCTGACCAGCACCGTCGCGGTGCCGTGGATTCTGCTTGGCCTGGCGCTGCTGATCGCGCTCGGCTTCGAATTCGTCAACGGTTTTCACGACACCGCCAATGCGGTGGCAACGGTGATCTACACCCATTCCATGCCGGCCGAGCTTGCAGTGATGTGGTCCGGCTTTTTCAACTTCCTCGGCGTGCTCACCGCCAGCGGGGCGGTCGCCTTCGGCATCATTTCGCTGCTGCCGGTCGAACTGATCCTTCAGGTCGGATCAAGCTCCGGGCTGGCCATAGTCTTCGCGCTGCTGGTCGCAGCGATCATGTGGAACCTCGGAACCTGGTATCTCGGCCTGCCTGCCTCGAGCTCGCACACGCTGATCGGTTCGATCATCGGCGTCGGCCTCGCCAACCAGTTCACGGCGCCGGCCGGTTCCATCACCAGCGGCATCGACTGGTCGCAGGCAAGCAATGTCGGCCTGTCGCTTCTGATCTCGCCGCTGGTCGGGTTTTGCCTGGCTGGGCTGCTGCTTCTGGTGATGAAGCTGCTGGTCAGGAACCGCGAGCTTTACGAGGCGCCGAAGTCGAGCGCTCCGCCGCCGCTGTGGATCCGGGCGCTGCTCATCTTCACCTGCACGGGCGTCAGCTTTGCCCACGGCTCCAATGACGGGCAAAAGGGCATGGGCCTCATCATGCTCATCCTGATCGGCGTGGTGCCGACCGCCTTCGCGCTCAACCGCACACCGGACGTGAACTATCTCGAAGCTTACAAGTCCGCAGCGACGCAGGTCGAAACGGTACTCGGCAAATACGTCAAGCCCGGCGTCGCCGTGACCGACGCGGCAACCGTGGTCGGTGACGCCGTTCGCACCAAGACCTGGAAGGACGAGACCACGCCTGCCCTGCAGAGCTTCATCCACGACACTAGCGCAATGTTGTCGCCCTATCCGTCCGTGGAAAAGCTGCCGACAACGCTGGTCAGCAACGCCCGCAACAACATCTATCTTATCGGTGAAGCGCTGAAACTGATCGACAAGAAGAAGCTGCTGCCGATGGAGGTCGACGACCTGAAGGCGGTGACGACCTATCACAAGGCGGTCGACAACGCGACGAAGTTCATCCCGCTCTGGGTCAAGGTCGCCATCGCGCTGGCGCTCGGCCTCGGCACCATGGTCGGCTGGAAGCGCATCGTCGTCACCGTCGGCGAGAAGATCGGCAAAAGCCATCTGACCTACGGCCAGGGTGCGTCCGCAGAGCTTGTTGCAATGGCGACCATCGCATCGGCCGACTATCTCGGCCTGCCGGTCTCGACCACCCATGTGCTGTCGTCGGGCGTTGCCGGCACCATGGCGGCGAACGGCTCGGGCCTGCAATGGTCGACAGTGCGCAACATGCTGATGGCCTGGATACTGACCCTTCCGGTCTCCATCTGTCTTGCCTTCGTGCTGTTCGTCATCTTCCGCCAGATATTCTGAGCGGGGATAGGACTTGGCCAGAATGTCGCGGCGCCGGCTCCGGCGCCGCCCGGATCCTGAACGTGCATTGTCTCGGCGGCGGCCATGAATGACGCATCGCATCTGACATTGCTTGCCGCGGACGACCAGCATCATGCCCCCGGGCTGGTCTGGGCCTATCATGCCGCTCCCGGCAAAGCTCCCGAATCGCTGGCGCCCCGGGACATAGAGGCCGCGCTGGCCTCACTGGACGGCTGGGTCTGGCTGCATGTCGACCTTGTCGACCGGCGCGCCCATTCCTGGGTCAGCCATGCCTGCGCGCTGCCGGCGTCGGCTCATGCAATCCTCGAAGGACATGAGGACAGCCTGGTGCTGGCGCATGAGAATGGCGTCGTCCACGGCATTTCCGCCGACCTGCATGGCGAGATCGCCCATCAGTCGACGACCATCGGCAGATTGCATTTTGCGGTCTCGGAGCGGCTGCTGGTCACCGGCCGGCGCCATCCGCTGGCGGCGGTGGAGGAAGTGCACACCGCCCTTGCCGCAGGGCTGCGGCCCGCCACAGCATTCGAGCTGTTCGAAACGCTGGTCATGGCTTTTTGCAAGACCACCAGCCTGCGGCTCGCCGCGGCGACGAAGCGGCTCGATGCGGTCGAGGACCATCTCGTGACCGAGCGGCTTGCCGACGAAAGACGACAGCTGAAGGATGTGCGCCGCCTTGCCGTATCCTTGCATCGGCCGATCTCGGCCCTGGCAGCACTTTTCCAGGATGAAGACCGTTCCGCCTGGAACCTTTCCGCCGGCGCACATGAAGTTCTGCGCCGGCTTGCTGCCCGCCTGGAACGGCTCGACCGCGAGGTCGTCATGATCAACGACCGGGCAAGGCTGCTGCAGGAGGAGCTTGCGGCCGAGCTTGCCGACGAATCGAACCGCAGCCTCAAGGCGCTGGCAGTGATGAGCGCACTGCTTTTGCCGGGCACCCTGATCGTCGGCATATTTGGCATGAACACCGGCGGGCTGCCATTCACCGACAGCCCCAGCGGCTTCATCCTGGCGATGCTGCTCGCGGTCGGCGCGACCGGCCTGTTCTACTGGCTTCTACTGTGCGCCGGCGCCAAACTGCGGTTCTGAGGCCGACTAATGGCGGCGTTCGTTCGCCTGTATGCAAAGTACGGGCTGGCACGTCGAAACCACGCCGTCCCGCCTTCCGAAAATCGGTTCCGATTTTCGGGCCGATGCGCTAGAGCCTTTCGGGATTGAACCGTGCCTTTAACCCGGAAAGGCTCCCGCCGCTGCCCATGCCCCATCTTCCCGAGCATCTTCTCACCGGCTACCGCAATTTCATGAGTGGCCGCTATCTCACCGAAAGCGGGCGTTATCGCGCACTGGCCCGGGAAGGCCAGGCACCGGAAACTATGATCGTCGCCTGCTGCGATTCCCGCGCTGCGCCCGAAGCGATCTTCGATGCCGGGCCGGGCGAACTGTTCGTGCTGCGCAATGTCGGCAATCTGGTGCCGCCCTATGCGCCCGACGATCAGTTCCACTCGACATCGGCAGCGCTCGAATTTGCCGTGCAGAGCCTCAAGGTCAAGAACATCGTGGTGATGGGCCACGGCCGCTGCGGCGGCATCCGCGCGGCACTCGACACCACGGCCGCGCCGTTGTCGCCGGGTGATTTCATCGGCAAATGGATGAGCCTGATCGCGCCGGCGGCCGAGACCGTATCGTCCAGCACCTTCATGACCGCGACCGAGCGCCAGACCGCGCTGGAGCGCATATCGATCCGATATTCCATCGCCAATCTGCGTACCTTCCCTTGCGTCTCGATCCTCGAAGGCAAGGGGCGGCTATCGCTGCACGGCGCCTGGTTCGATATTTCGACCGGTGAGCTTTGGGTGATGAACAAGGAGACCGGCGATTTCGAGCGGCCGGAGACGGAGTAGGAGACAAGGGCATGGTGCGAATTCCGGTCGCGTTCGCGGCGGCAGCACTGCTGTGCTCGGCAGATTTCGCCCGCGCCGACGACAGCGCGATCATCGACCGCTGGTATTCGGCACTGCTCGTCGCCGACCGCACCGAATTGTCGGACCTGCTCGCCGACGACGTCCGCATCAAGCTCGACGACCTCGGCGTCGTGCAAAGCAAGCAGGAATTCATCGCTTCGATCGCCGAGTGGCAAGGCGCCGTCGCCGGCGCCGAAATCCGCCACCGGATCGAGAAGACCGAGGGCGGCGTCACCACTGTGATCGCCTGCTATGATTTTCCCAGCAACGACATGCTGATGCAGGAGACCTTTGCGGTCGCCAACGACCAGATCACCGCCAGTTCGCAAGCCGCGATCGCGGAAAACTGCGACGGCTACTGAGGAAATCATGAACGGGGCGTGCTGTTGCGTGGAACCGGCCGGCGCCTTACATCGGTGACGATCCGCTTCTCCCACCCACTCAGCGAAAGTTTGCCCATGCCGTCCACCGTCGACCTCGCCGCCCATCCGCTGACCGCATGGCAAGGGCCGCTCGGCCTGCCCGATTTCACGCGCATCGGCGACGGCGATTTTTCTCCGGTCTTCGACGCGGCCCTGAAGGCGCATGAGGCCGAGATCGAGGCGATTGCCGGCAACGGCGAGACGCCGACCATCGACAATACACTTGCCGCACTCGAACTCGCCGGCGAGGCTCTCGACCATGTCTCGTCGATCTTCTGGTGCCGCGCCGGCGCCCACACCAATGAGGCGATCCAGGCGCTGGAGCGCGACATCTCGCCAAAAATGTCGCGGCATTTCTCGGCGATTTCGATGAATGAGCGACTGTTTGCCCGCATCGACGATCTCTATCAGCGCCGCGATGCTTTGAAGCTCGATGCCGAAACGCTGCGCGTACTGGAAAAGACCTGGAAAAACTTCGTCCGCTCCGGTGCCAAGCTCGACGCCGAAGGCAAGAAGCGGCTGGCGTCGATCAACGAGGAATTGTCGTCGCTCGGCACCAATTTCGGCCAGAACCTGCTTGCCGACGAGCGCGACTGGGCGCTGTTCCTCGACGAGGCTGACCTTGCCGGGGTGCCGGAATTCCTGAAAAGCTCGATGGCGGAAGCCGCCGAGATGCGCGGCCAGAAGGGCCGCTACGCCGTCACCTTGTCGCGTTCGATCTACGAGCCGTTCTCGACCTTCTCAGAACGCCGAGACCTGCGCGAGACGGCGTTCCGCGCCTTCATCATGCGTGGCCAGAATGGCGGCGCCACCGACAACACGGACGTAGTGCGCGACATGCTGCGCCTGCGCGCCGAAAAGGCGAAGCTGCTCGGCTACGAATCATATGCCGCGTTGAAGCTCGACGACACAATGGCCAAGACGCCGGAGGCGGTGCATACGCTGCTCGACCCGGTTTGGAAAAAGGCATTGGAGAAGGCCGCCGCCGACCAGGCCGAATTGCAGCGGCTGGCGGCCGAGGCCGGCAGCAATGAAAAATTCGCCGCCTGGGACTGGCGCTTCTATCAGGAGAAGCTGCGCGCCGAGAAATTCGCTTTCGACGAGGCCGAACTGAAGCCGTATCTGCAGCTCGACCGCATCATCGACGCCTGTTTCGACGTGGCGACACGATTGTTCGGCATTTCTTTCGAGGAAAAGAAGGGCATTGCCACCTGGCATCCGGACGCACGTGTTTTCGTCGTGAAGAATGCCGACGGCAGCGAGCGCGGCCTTTTCCTCGCCGATTATTTCGCGCGACCCTCGAAACGCTCCGGCGCCTGGATGAGTGCACTCAAATCCGGCTATAAGCTTGGTCCTGGCTCGAAGCCGGTCATCTACAATATCATGAATTTCGCCAAGCCGCCGGCCGGCGAGGCCGCCTTGCTGTCGGTCGATGAAGCCAAGACGCTGTTCCACGAATTCGGTCATGCCCTGCACGGCATGCTGACCGACGTCACCTGGCCGTCGGTCGCTGGCACCTCGGTCAGCCGCGATTTCGTCGAGCTGCCTTCGCAGCTCTACGAACACTGGCTGACGGTACCGGCGGTGCTGGAAAAACATGCGCTGCATGTCAGGACCGGCAAGCCGATGCCAAAGGCGCTGGTCGACAAGATGCTGGCGGCGCGCACCTTCGGCGCCGGCTTCGCCACGGTCGAGTTCACCGCCTCGGCCTTGGTCGACATGGCCTACCATGCGCGCCCGGAGGCGCCGCAAGAGCCGCTTCGTTTCGAAGCCGAAACGCTCGAAAGGCTCAATATGCCGGACACCATCGCGATGCGTCACCGCACTCCGCATTTCGGCCATATCTTTGCAGGCGATGGCTATTCGGCCGGCTATTATTCCTACATGTGGTCGGAAGTGCTCGACGCCGACGCCTTCGCCGCCTTCGAGGAAGCAGGCGATCCGTTCAACCCGGCGCTGGCCGAGCGGCTGCGCAAGAACATCTACGCCGCCGGCGGCTCGAAGGACCCCGAAGAACTCTACACCGCCTTCCGCGGCAAGATGCCTTCACCGGAAGCAATGATGGCCAAGCGCGGACTGGTCTAAGCCTTGCCCGGCCCTTCTCGGGCCGGCTCGGCCTCACCGGCCGCGGCTGTCTCGTTGAGGAAGCCGGCGATCCGCTCCGCCGTCTTGGTCGTGGCAAAGGAGAGCAATCGGCCGCGATGGACCACGGGCTCGCCGCTCTCATTGTCCCAGATATCGAACCGGCAGCTTGGGTTCGCTATGGCTTCGAAGCGGTCCTTCATATCGACAGCTCCGGTCATGGTGTCGCCACGGGTGCCAGAGATTGAGCGGTGCGCCCGACGGTACTCGCGCCTTGCTGCGTTTGCGTGAAGCAGACGCCGCGCTGCAGCATCGGCAGGATTGCCGCCGGCACGTCGGCAACAAGACATGCCGTCGACACGTGGCCGCTGAGAAACCCCGCCTCCTCGAGATGATCGAGCAGGTCGAGCCAGGGCGACCAGAAACCGAAGAAGTCGGCGACCAGGATCGGCTTGTCGTGCCGGTCGAGCTTGCGCCAGGTCATCACTTCGGCCAGTTCCTCGATGGTGCCGATTCCGCCCGGCAGCGCTACAAATGCATCCGCATAGTCGAACATCAGCCGCTTGCGCATGTGCATGTCCGGAACCGCTATGATTTGGGCGACGCCGCGCGGCATCCGCATCCGCTCCAGAAGGAAGTGCGGCGCAATCGCGATCACCTCGCCGCCGGCGTCTGCCGCCGCGGAAGCCACGGCGCCCATCAACCCTTCACCGCCGCCGCCATAGACGAGGCGGATGCCGGCACTGCCGATTTCGCGGCCCAGCGCCGCGGCCGCTTGCGCGAGGCGCCGGTCGTTGCCGGCGCGGGCGCCGCCGAACACGCAGACGGTGCCGATACGGGTCTGCGTCGGATAGAGCAGCCCCTCCAGGGAAGGCGCATCGTCGTCATTGAAAATTCCGAACATGGCTCTGTCTCCATTTGGCTTCAGTTGAACGATGGTCCTGCGGGCGCGGCTCTAGTCGCCCTGCCCCGCCGCGGCGGAACGGGTTGGTGGGCTTTCGCCGGCGTCGGCAAACAGCAGAAGGTCGGCCCTCGCCCACAGCGCGTAGCAGGCGAGCAATGTCAGCGGCGCGGTGACAAGGGCGGGTGAGGCCCCCGACCACACTTCAGGCACGGCGGAGCCGGCCGAAAGGGCTGCCGCCAATGCCGCAGGCAGGCGGCTGGCCAACACTGCGCTGCGGAACGGATCGGGCCACCTGGCCGGCCAACCGGGCACAATCATGCCGGACACGGCGCTGCCGAATTTTCCCAACGCATGCAGCAGTCCGGCAGTCGCAGCCAGCACCGGTTGGCCGAGCAGGAACAGCGCTACGCCGAGCCCGATCGCGCCGAGCCCCGACAGGAGATCGGCGCGCCGGTTAAGCGCCGGATCGGGGACATCGCGGCCAGCCCAGGCGCGGTGATAGACTTCGCCGCTGCAGAAGAAGATCGACGTCGCCAGCGTCAACGCCACGGCGCTGCCGCTGCCGGCAAAATAGTCGAACAGGGTGCCGGCACCCCATTCAGGGCCGGTGGCGAGCTGCATCGCCACGCCCATTGCCAGCCCCAGCGCGTTGCCAAGATTGTAGTAGCCGCCCGGACCGGAAATGCGCGCCCGGATGGCAGCCGCAAATCGCGACACCGCCCGGGCGGTCCGACTGGGGCCGGCAGATTTCGGTTTTAAGTCGATAATCGACGGCTCGAAGGAGAGGCGATCGACCAGCCCGGAGGCATCACGCCAGCTGGCCGGCGCGTCGTTCCAGATTGAAAGCGCGAAATGCCGGCCGAACGGCGCACGGTCGTTGTCGAATTGCATTGGGTCCTCCTTTTCAGCTGCGGTGGCATTTGACGGCACGATGAGCGGGCGTTTGCTACGGGCGGTCATGGCGAGACGAGCCCCACGGCCATGACCAATGCGACGGTGGACAGGATGAGCCCGGAGATGAGATCGAAGATGCGCAGGCTGGCACGGCTGCGCAGCAGCGGCGCCACGAGGCCGCCGCCGAGCGCATAGCCGTAACAGCCGAGCGCCGACATCAGGATCAGCGTCACCATGAATTCGAGCTGCGTACCACTCGCAGCGAAAGACTGGCCGAACGCCGCCGGCACGAACAGCCGCTCGACGTAGGTCAGCGGGTTCATCCCGACCACGCCCATGACGCGGGCTACGCAGGAGCGGCTGGTCTCGGCCTTGCCGGAGCGGTCCTCGGCCTCGCCGACGGCCAATGCTGCACGAAAGGATTTCACCGCAAACCAGGAGACCGCCGCCAGGCCAAGCCAGGAGAGCGCCGTTCCGAGTGAGGGATCGAGGCCGGCGATCGAGCTGCCGAGCATATAGGAGATGGCGATCAGGGCGACATAGGTCGCCCACACCAGGCTCGCCACGAACATCACCCGCCCGCGCAGCAAGCCTTCCCTGATCATCATCAGGTTGTTCGGCCCTATCGAGGCCATCGAGGCCATGCCGAGCGCAAGCCCAGCCTGGAATCCGCTCGCGTCGGCAAAGCTCATGGAGCTCCCTCCAGCGATGATATGACGGGATCGGCCGGATTCGCCGGCCCGGGCGAGGTGACGAGATAGAGGATGGTGCCGAGCATCATCATCGCGCCGAGAGCCCCCATGGGCGAGATCCGCTCACCGAGAAAAAGGGCGGCGCCAGTCGCGCCGAACAGGCTTTCGGCGCTGACGATCACCGCTGCGTGGCTGGCAGAGGTAAAGCGCTGGGCAACGGTCTGGATGCCGAAGCCGGCGGCAGTCGAGAACACGCCGAGCACAAGCAGTTGCGGCCAGGCATCGAGTGCCGTCGCGACCGACAAATTGCCATGCGAGAGGGCTAGCGGCAGGGTGACCGCCGCAGTGCCGAGGAACTGCGCCGCCATGGTGGCAAACGGGCGCCCATGGGTTTGCATGTGGCGGCCGAGCTCGACCGTCCACAATGCATAGCATGCGGCCGACAGCACCACCGTCGTGTCGCTGCCATTGAAGCCGGCGATGCCGCCAGACAATAGCAGCGCGCCGATCAGGGTCATGCCGGCGGCAAACCCGACCGTCGCGGTCAGCCGCTCCCCGACCAGAACCCACGCTGCAACCGGCGTCATCACGGTCGCGGTGCTGATCAGGAAGCTGGCATTGGTGACCGAGGTGCCGAGATAGGCAATCTGCTGCAGAACGATCGAAATGGCGAATAGCGCGCCGACCCTTGCCAAGCTGGCGCGAAAACCTTTGGTCTTCGCTACCCGGCTTTCTCCAATCATCAGCGGCAGCACCAGAAGTCCGGCGATCAGGCAGCGCATGCCGGCCGCGCTCAGCGGGTCGAGATATCCGAGCACAGTCTTCTGCGAGACATTGCCGAAACCCCACAAAGCGGCGGCAAGCAGGAGAAGCAGGTTGGCGTGAAGCTTCGACATCGGCTCTTCCCCCTAGAGCCGATTGCAGACATGTGCCGATTCAAGCTGTTTGCGAGAGCCTGGCGGGCTTCGGCCGGCACGCCCTGAAGACGCGCTGGAACTGCGCTTGCAGGCTGCCGGCGGTGCTGTGTGCCGGCCGCGCTGAGAACTTTTGGAACCGCTCTGCGCGCTCGGTCCGGCGTCGCGGATTTTGTCTCGAAGTGCTGAAGTAGCCGCCATTTCAAACCCCCGCCGCCTGATCGATGGACACAGGCGAAGGGCCTGCGGCAATCGACTTTTATCGACGGGGTGAGGTTCCGATAACGTGGCTTACGGATGGCTTACGGGGCGTTTTTCGAGGTGGTCATGGTGCCGAAGCGACGCTCAGCGCAGCAAGGTTAGGGGGTCGTTCGGAAGGTTGGAGAAGGAGGCAACGCCCTCTGGCCTGCCGGACGAGCGACCTGAGAGGCTGATCTTTGCCGCCCGATGCCTAACGCGTTCGTAAACGCCGGTCGATGGCCGCAAGTCGCGAGCGGCCTTCTCTCGGCGTCGCGAAATCGCCCCTGCCCGAGTAAGCTTGCGCAAGCGGAACAGCGCCCAAGGCCGCTGTCTTCGGCATGCAACCAGGCAAGGGGATTCGAAAAATCCGCTGGTGGAGCTGAGGAGGATCGAACTCCTGACCTCGTCATTGCGAACGACGCGCTCTCCCAGCTGAGCTACAGCCCCGTCCAGCGGATGGGGCTTTTATCGGCCGCTGCGGTTTCCTGTCAAGACTGCGCTTGCTGCCGAATTCTCGCCTGCCGCTGGTCCGGCTTCGCCATGCGGCAGAGGCGGCTCTTGCCGCTTTCCCCTGCAGTGGCTACATGTCGGGCGTTCGCAAGGAGCAACCGATGATCGCAGTCTTTTACACGCTGCATGCCGCGATTAATATCTATTGGTATATTGTGATTGGCGCGGCTATCTTCTCTTGGCTTTACGCCTTCAACGTCGTCAATTCGCGTAACCAGCTTGTCGACTCGATCGGCAACATGCTCTATCGACTGACCGAGCCGGCATTGCGGCCGATCCGCCGCGTCCTCCCGGACCTTGGCGGCATCGATATCTCGCCGATCATCCTGTTGCTGGCGCTGACATTTATCAGCGTGTTCCTAGACACGACGGTTCAGCCGATGTTCGGTATCGGATCGATGTGAGTCACGGGACGAACCGTTTCTTTCGACCTCGCGCCGACGGCATCGACCTTTTCGTTCGGCTAACGCCGAAAGCGGCGATGGACAGGCTGGAGGGGATCGAAACATCGGCGGATGGGCGAAGCTATTTAAAAGCCCGCGTCCGCGCCGTGCCGGAAAACGGAGCCGCCAATCGAGCGCTGGAAAAGCTGGTCGGCAAAGCGCTTGGCGTGCCGGCATCGGGCGTCTCGATCGCCGCCGGCGGCACAGCTCGGCGGAAGACGCTGCGCGTGCTTGGCGATCCCGCGGCGCTGACCAAACGCATCGATACGCTGGGCTCGCCTGCGCCATGATCTCGGCTCGCTCACCTACCCCGCAGAAAAAAGGCCGGGCTGCGAAGCCCGGCCAGATGTGAAGGTCGAAAACCTTCAGAGGGGAACGCGCCGGACGAATGGGAGGAAACATCCGACGCGGATTGCATATGGGTTGGCGTCGACGACGTTTCAATGAGGTCGGGGGAACCGCCCTTCGCGATCAGGCTTTTAAACATTTCGACTATCTGATCAGCAGCTCGACGAGGCCGATCCGTCCTATCGCGACCGATGCGGCAGGACACCCACCGCAACCCGACCGGAAAGCTCAATATGACCGCTACTCGAGTTCTATTCTTCGACGTTCTGGGAACCGTCGTTGACTGGCGCAACGGTATTGCAAGGGAGGCTGGCGCCTTCCTCGCGCGAAACGGTGCACAGCAGGTCGATCCCGGTGAATTCGCGGATGCATGGGCGTTGCGCTATGACGCCTCGACCGAGGCGGTGCGGACGGGGCACCGGCCTTTCGTTTCACTCGACGTGATCAACAAGGAGAATCTGGACGCCGCCTTCGTCCAGTTCGGGCTAACCCCATCCGCGCTGCCGGCCACCGAACTTGAAGAACTCAATCTCGCCTGGCACCGGCTGGAGCCGTGGCCCGATTCGCTGAAAGGCCTTGCGAGGCTGAAGGAACGCTTCATCATCGCGCCCTTGTCGGGGGGCAATACCCGGCTGTTGCTGGACATGGCCAAGCGCGCCGGCCTGCCTTGGGACACCGTCCTTGGCTCGGATGTGTTCGGCACCTACAAGCCTGCGCCACAGGCTTATCTCCGCGCAGTGGAGATCCTGGGGGTGCGACCTTCGGAGGCCGTGTTAGTCGCCGCGCATAACGACGACCTGGCTGCGGCACGAAGGTGCGGTATCGGAACCGCTTTTGTTGCTCGTCCAAAAGAGCATGGTCCGGCGCAGACGACCGATCTCTCGCCTCGTGAGAGCTGGGACTTTGTGGCCGACGACCTTGTCCATCTCGCCCAAGTTCTCCCGTAGGCCGAGGGCAAAAAACCTAAGCGATGTCGTCGCGGATGCAGGCCTTCAGATGACCCTCGGCTGTCGCCCTCAGCGGCGGCATAGCCCCGGCGCAAGCCTCCAGCGCAAACGGGCAACGGGTCCGGAAAACACAGCCCGACGGCGGGTTTGCCGGGCTGGGAATATCGCCCTTGAGCACCTGCCGGTCTTGCCTGGCCAACGGATCGAGCGACGGAATGGCCGACAGCAGCGCACGCGTATAGGGATGCTGCGGCCGGGCATAGAGCGCGGCCGCCGGCGCAACCTCCATGATGCGCCCGAGATAGAGCACGATGACCGTGTCGCAGATGTACTCGACCACGGCCAGATCGTGCGAAATGAACAGCATGGTCAGCCCAAGCCGGAGCTGCAGATCGCGCAACAAATTGATGATTTGGGCCTGGATCGAGACGTCGAGCGCCGAGACCGGCTCGTCGGCGACAATGAATTCCGGCTCGAGCGTCAGCGCCCGGGCGATGCCGATGCGCTGGCGCTGGCCGCCCGAGAATTCATGGGCGTAGCGATCATAGGCGTCGACCGGCAACTCGACCGCGGCAAGTGCCTTCTCGGCCTTCGCCCGCCGCTCGGATTTCCTGCCAATGCCTTGAATGTCCAAGCCTTCGGTGAGGATCTGCCCGATGGTCATGCGCGGCGACAGGCTGGCGAAGGGATCCTGGAAAATATACTGCATCTTGCGGCGCTGGCGGCGCAACTGGGCGGCACCCAGCCTGGTGATGTCGGTGCCGCCATAGCTGATCTGGCCGGATGTCGGCTCGATCAGACGCAGCACCGAGCGGCCGATCGTGGTCTTGCCGGAGCCGGATTCGCCGACCAGCCCGACCACCTGACCACGCCTGACCTCGAACGAAATATCCTCCAGTGCCCTGACGATGGGGCCGCGCGAAAACGCGGTCGGCGCAAAATGCTTGGTCAGGTTTTTGACCGATAGGAACGGGGCGCCCTCCATCAGAGCTCCTCCCAGCGCAGGCAGCGGCTTTGCTGGGTCGGCGTCGCCGCAAATAGTGGCGGGACCGCGGCGCGGCAGGCAGTGATAGCCATCGGGCAGCGCGGCGCGAAGGAACAGCCCTTGGGCAGCAAGGCGAGCGACGGAACATTTCCGGCAATGGTCGGCAGCGGCGTCCCCGCCATCTTTAGCGCCATGGCCTCGCCGAGCCGCGGCACCGAGCGCATCAACCCTGCCGTATAGGGATGACGCGGACGGGTGAACACTTCGCTCACTGGACCTGTTTCGACGATACGCCCGGCATACATCACCGCTACCCGGTCGGCGATTTCGGCTACGACGCCGAGATTGTGAGTGACGAACAGGATGCCCATGCCGCGCTGCGCCTGCAGCTCGGCCAAAAGATCGAGAATCTGGGCCTGGATTGTGACGTCCAGCGCGGTTGTCGGCTCATCGGCGATCAGCAAGCCTGGATCGCAGGACAGGGCCATGGCGATAGTGGCGCGCTGGCGCATCCCGCCCGACAGCTCGTGCGGATACTGTCGCGCCCGCCGCTTCGGATCGGGAATGCCGACCTGCTCCAGCAGCCGCACCGCGTCTGCTTCTGCCTCGCGATGCGATTTGCCGAGATGGATGCGGATCGGCTCGGCAATCTGCTCGCCGATCGTGTAGACCGGGTTGAGGCTGGTCATCGGCTCCTGGAACACCATGCCGATCTCGTTGCCGCGTATCTTGCGCAGCGACTCGGCATCGAGGCTGGTCAGCTCGGTGACCGTGCCGTTCTTGCGCCGCAGCGCGATCGAACCCTCGGCGATATGCCCGACCCTTTTCGGCAACAGGCCGATGATCGACAGGCTGGTGACGGATTTGCCGGACCCGGATTCGCCGACGAGCGCCACCGTCTCGCCGGAGCCGATCGTCAGGTCGACATCCGTTACCGCCGCGATGTCGCGCCCCGCAATGCGGAACACCGCGCGCAGGCCGGAAATCGAGAGGATCGGCGCGACACTCAGCGGAGCAGCCCCACGTCGCGAAGGATCATGTCGATCTTCGCGGTTTCCTCCTCGTTCAGGCTGCGCTGCGGCCGCGCCATGGTGTTCGAGGCGATGATGCCGAGGCTCTTCATCGCTGCCTTGAAGGCGCCGACGCCGGCCGAGCCGGCGCTTGTCCTGCCGAGCGAGATCCAGACGATCTCGAACAGCTTTAACAGCCGCTCCTGCTCTAGCCGGGCTTCGGCATGCTGGCCGGCCTGCATCAGCTTCCACAGCCTGACATAGCCATGCGGGTCGACATTGGCGAGGCCCGGCACGACGCCATGCGCACCCATGGCCAGCACGCTGTCGACCAGGATCTCGGAGCCGGTCATGCCGAAGAACCCCGGGTCATCGGCCATATCCTTGAGCACGTAACGCAGATTGCCGTCATCGCCGCTGGAATCCTTGATGCCCGCGATGGCGCCTTCCCTGGCGAGGCCGACCGTGGTCTTGCGCTCCAGCTTGATGTGAACGCAGACCGGGATGTCGTAGGCGATGACGGGAATGTCGATCGCATCCTTGATATAGCGGAAGTGGTCGCCGATCTCCGGCTGGCTGGTGCGGGTATAAAACGGCGCGGTGACGACGATGGCGTCGACGCCGGCCGATCTGGCGATGCGGGCGTGATTGATCACACGATCGGTCGTCGGGTCGATGACCCCGGCGAAGATCGGAACCCGGCCGTTATTGACCCTGACCGCGTGCTCGAGGATGGCCCTGCGGCCCGCCTCGTCGTGGAAGACCACCTCGCTGGTCGAGCCGAGCACGAACAGCCCGTGGACACCGCCGTCGAGCAGGTTCTCGATGGTGCGGGTGAACGAGGGAAAGTCGATGCTGAAATCGGCATTGAGCGGGGTGACGACAGGTGGCACGACGCCGGTAAACAGGGGCATTTTGATGAACCTTTGAGGTCAGTTGAGATCGGAGCGAGGATCGAATGCATCGCGCAAGCCGTCGCCGATGAAATTGATGGCGAGCACGGTGAGCACCAGTGCGGCGCCCGGGAACATCCATTGCCAGGGGTAATTTTCCAGCACGACGGTGGAGCGGGCGAGATTGAGCATGTTGCCCCAGCTGGCTTCTGGCGGTGCGATGCCCAGGCCGAGAAAGGACAGGCCAGCCTCAAGCAGGATGGCGTTGGCGATCTGCAAGGTGGCGTAGACGACCAGGATATCGATGCAATTGGGCAGGCCATGCCGGAACAGCAGATGCGGCAGCCCCGCGCCCATGCCCCGGGCCGCAACGACGAAATCGCGCTCGCGCAGTTCGAGCAGCCGGGCGCGCACCATGCGCGACAGCACTGGCCAGGAGAGCAGCGAGATCACCAGGATGGTCGGGGCGATGCCGGTGCCGGCAATCGAAGCCAGCACCAGCAGGAAGATCACCGGCGGCAGCGTCATCGCCAGATCGACCAGGCGCATCACCGTTCCGTCGACGAGACGCCCGCCAAAGCTGGCGACGGCGCCGATCAGGAAGCCGATGACGGTCGAGATGGCAACCGAACAGATGGCAACCAGCAGTGAGATCCGCCCGCCTTGCAGCAACCGTGCCATGACATCACGCCCAACGCCATCGCTGCCCAGCCAATGAATGGCGGACGGCGCCTTGTTCATCGCCCTGAGGTCGATGGCGTTCGGGCCGAACGGCCACCACAGAGGATAGGTCGAAACCGCCAACAGGATCGGGATGACGATCAAAAGCCCGGCGCGTGCCGCTCGGTTTTCAAAAAAGCGGTCGAACGCGCGGCGAAGCGGGCCTTTGGCTTGCGGCACGGCTGTCGGGTCAACTGTAGGATCTGGCGCGGTGATTGCCATCATGCCACCTGAATGCGCGGGTCGACGACGGCATAGACGACGTCGGTCAAGAGGTTGACCAGGATGACGCAAACGCCGATCACCAGGGTAGCGCCCATGATCACCGGGTAATCGCGGGTGCCGACGGCGCTGACCAGAAGCAGTCCCATGCCCGGCCAGTTGAACACGCTTTCCAGGAAGATGGCGCCGCCGACGGCGATGCCGACGGTCGAGCCGATCAGGGTAATGACCGGCAAGAGCGCATTGCGGGTGGCGTGCTTGATGATCACCCAGAACTCGCGCACGCCCTTGGCGCGCGCCGTCCGCACGTAGTCCTGGTTGAGCACTTCCAGCAGCGAAGCGCGCATGTAGCGCATGATCAGCGCGGCATGGCCGATCGATAGCAGGCAAGCGGGCAGGATGAGGTGCGCTAGCACATCCGTCATCGAGAACGGCGCGCCGGCCGTCTGCATGCCGCCGGACGGCGCCCAGCGCAGCAGCACTGAGAAGAAATAGAGACCGAGCAGCGCCGTCAGGAAAGCCGGGCTGGAGATACCGATAAACGACAGCACCGACAGCGCGATGTCGGACGGTTCGTTACGGCGCACCGCGCTGAAAATGCCGGCGGAAATGCCGAGCACGATGGCGATCGCCAGGCCCGTGCCCATCAGCAGCGCCGTCGGGCCGATGCGTTCCATGACCAGTGGCAGCACGGCAACGCCGCTGCGCTGGATCGAATAGCCGAAGTCACCGCTCAGCGCCGCGCGCAGCCAGGCGAGATATTGCACGGGAAGCGGCCGATCGAGCCCGAGCCGTTCGCGCAGGCCCTCGAGGTCGGAAGCCGACATGGGGACCGACGGGTTGATATAGGCGTCGATCGGATCGCCCGGCGCCAGCCGCAGCAGGATGAAGATGAGGACGCTGAGCGCGACCAGCATCAGCAGTCCTGTGGCGCTGCGGCGGGCGATGAAGCTCAACATGGGCTTTCCGTGGCCGTGGCAGGCGGCGCCAAAGTGGTTCCGCCTGCTCGCTTGGTTGCGGAGTTCTTACTGGATGTCCCAGCGCTCGGGGTGAGCTGCATAAGGACCGCCGCCCGGCGCCGGCGTCCAGACGAAGTCACGCAGCTTGTTGGAGGCCACGCCATAGCGGTTGGCCACCCACAACGTCGCCCAGGGTAGCTCCTTGTTCATGACCTTGCAGACCTCCTGCCAGGATTGATCGAGCTTGGCCGGATCGGTTTGGCCGAGCGCGGCGTCCAACGCGGTGCTCAGGTCGTCGAACTCGATGCGCATGGTGTTGAAGCCTGCCGGCGGAATCTGCGACTTGTTGAGGCCGGGATTGAGGCCGGCCGGGTTGGGGCCGTTCTGCAGGCCGGCATAAACCATCGGAAATGCATTCCAGTCCGGCGTGCCTTGCTTGTAGACGATGCCATTGTAGGTCGGCGTATCGACGACGCGCGGCACCACATTGATGCCGACCTCGGCCAGCATCGACTGGACAGCGGCCATCACATTGGCGGCTTGCGGCGAGCCGTAATAGGTCAGCAAGGTGATCGGCTTGTCGCCATTGATCTTGTCCCAGCCCGCCTCGGTCAGCAGCGCCTTGGCCTTTGCCGGATCGTAGGCATAGGGTTCGAGGTCTGCCGGAACGAGATGCGGCGCGACATAGCCGCAATTGGCTGGCTTGGCGGCACCGCCGTAGAGGCTGTCGATGATGGCGTTGCGATCGATCGCATACATAATCGCCTGGCGGACACGGATATCCCTAAACAGGTCGACCTTCTGGTTCAGGCCGATATAGTTGACCACGTACGAGGCACCTTCGATCACCTTGAAATTGCTGTCGCTCTTGAAGGATGCCGCATCGTCGGGCTCGACATAGGTGAACTGGATCTCGCCGGCGCGGAGCGCGGCGACGGCCGCCGCCGGCGACTCGAAATAGCGGTTGATGAGCACGTCTACCTTCGGCTTGCCGCTGCGATAGTCGTCATCGGCTGCCAGTTCGACATATTGGTCGGTCACGTAGCGCTTGAACTTGAACGGGCCGGTGCCCACCGGAGCGGTCGACCACCAGGTGCTTGTCGCCAGTGATTCCGGCGGCAGAGCGGCCAGGGCATGCTCCGGCAGGATCATTAGCTGCGAGAGGATGGATAGAAACGAGCCGTTCGGTTTCGATAGCTTCACCACTGCGGTGTGGTCATCCGGTGCATCGACCGAGGCGATGTTGGCGAGGCGGGCGGCAAACAGGCTGCCGGAGGCCTTGTTCTTGGCAAGCTCGAGGGTGAACTTGACGTCCTTCGAGGTGAACGGTTTGCCGTCATGCCAGGTCTCGTTGACCAGGTTGAACGTATAGCTCAGCTGGTCGTCGCTGATCTTGTAGTCCTTGGCGAGGTCGCCTTCGATCTCGGTCAGCCCGGCATTGAAGATGACCAGCGGTTCGAAATAGGTGCTGAGCCAGGTGTAGCCGCCGGTCGCGACCAGCGGGTTGAAGTTCTTGGGAAAACCGCCCGGGCCGACGTCGAAGCCGCCCGCAATGGTCTTGGCGCTTTGTGCCTGGACATTGGTCAATGGGGCAATGCTGGCGAGCAGCAGCCCGGCGACTGAGAATGCGATGGTCCTGATGCGCATGGTTTCCTCCCTTGGCATATTCAGGTTGTTCTTCAGCTTGCTCGGTTTTTGGCGATAACCTGCTGGATCCCCCGGTAATGGTCGTCGAGCCGCCGACGCGCCTGGTCGACATCCTTGGCGGCGACAGCCTCGACGATCTCGTGATGGTCGCGCCATGTCGCCAGCGGCGTCGGATTATCGAGATTGGTGAAATTCGAGGCCTTGTCGAACGCCGTCCAGAAGATGTCGATCAGTGCGCTCAGCATGTGATTGTTCTGGCAGCGGAACAGCAGCTGGTGGAATTGCTGGTCCTCTTCGGCGAAGCTCTCATGGCGCTCGGCACGTTGCCGCATGCGCTCGGTCAACTGGCGCAGCGCCTCGATATCCTCGGCACTGATCATCTCGATCGTCTTGGCGATGAGGCCGGTTTCCAGCACGCGGCGGATTTCGCGCAGCTCTTCGACATCGCGCAGCGAATCCTGCAAGCCGTATGCCAGGTTATCCAGCAGCGGCTTGAACGAGAACTCCTTGACGAAGACGCCGATGCCGCGCCGCGTCTCCAGGATGCCGATCGATTCCAGCGCCTTGATGGCTTCCCGCACGGAGTTGCGGCCGACGCCGAGCCGCTGCGCCAGGAACGTTTCCGGCGGCAAGGGATCGCCTGCCTTGAGCTGGTTGCTTTCGATATAGGCCCTGAGGCTTTCCTGCACGGTGACGTGAAGAAGCGGCGGTCTGCTCAACGGTTCGATCGACTTCAGTTCCGCCATCCCACTGCTTTCATCATCCGCCGGATTAGCCTGCCCGCTTGTCGTATAGCTACTTGTAGGATATCCTGCAAGCCCATAACAAACCTGCTGCCTTCGAATGAAGATTACCCTCGCCGGCTCGAGCCACTGGCACGCCGAAATGCACCTCGACGCCGCACGCTTTTACGGTGCGGAGATCGCCGGCATCTGGGACGAGGATCCTGGCCAAGCGCATGGGTTCGCCGCGCACCACGATCTGCCGTTTATCAAAGATTTCACGGAGATACTCTCCAGCCCGCCGGATGCGATCCTGTTGATGGGGCACCCTTCGATGGTGCCGGCGCGGGCACGCGCGATCATCGCGGCAGGGATACCGCTGATCCTGGAGAAGCCGGCGGCCAGCCATACGAGGGAACTGATGGCGCTGCGCGAGCTTGCCAGGCAGCACCAGGCTTTTGTCGCTGTTCCCCTGCCCAACCGTTTCGGGCCGGCCGTTGCCGGCTTTGAACGGCTGCGCCGGCAAGGTCGCGCCGGGCCGGTGGCGCATTGCCAGTTCCGGCTGGTCAACGGCCCGCCGCAACGCTACATCGCCGACGGTGTCGCCTGGGTCGTCGATCCGGCGGTTGGCGGCGGGGGTGCGTTGAGGAATCTTGGCATACACGGCGTCGACGCGGCACTCAGCCTCGCAACCGGCAAGCTCGGCCTGAAAAGCGTTTCGATCGCGAACCGCATTCATCCCGGCCCGGTCGAGGACCATGCGCTGCTGGTGCTGGAAGACGAGGCCGGCGCGGTGTTCATCGTCGAGGCCGGCTACACCTTTGCTTCGATGCGCCCCGGCGGTGACTTCGAGTGGCGCATCGTCAGTGCCAATGCGACCTTGGTCGATCATGGCGACCGTGCCATCTGCGCCACGCTCGACGATGCTATCATCCTCGATCTGCCGGTTGAACTGCCGGCAATGCGCTATCGTCTTTTCATGCGCGATACGCTTGACCGGCTCGCGAGAAACGCGCCTCCGTCGGCGTCCATCGAGGACTATGTTACGGCGATGTTGCTGATCGACGCCGCTTATGAAAAGGCAGGATCATGATTGGAATAGGAATTATCGGCGCCGGCGATTTCGGCGCAGCCCATGCGCGGGCAATCCGTGAGGTTGGAGGGATTCGTCTCGTCGCCGCCTCTCGTGGAAATGCCGATGCGCTGCAGCGCTTCACCGCCGAATATGGCGGCCGCGGCTACACTGATTGGCGCAAGCTGCTGGACGACAAGGAGGTCGACGCGGTCCTCATTGCCACCCCGCACCATCTCCATGCCGAAATGGCCATCGGCGCAGCAAACGCCGGCAAGCACATCCTGCTCGAAAAGCCGATGGCGCCGACGGCGGCTGCCTGCGACGCGATCAACGCCGCCGTAACCGATAGCGGCGTCAAGCTGATGGTCGCCCATCTCATGCATTTCGCCCTGCCCTGCATGGCAGCCAGGCAGAAGCTGGAGCAAGGAGAGCTCGGCCGGCCGCTCATCGGATCGAGCTGGATCATCAAGCTATGGATGGAGCACAATCGCCGCGACTGGCATCTGCGCAAGTCGACCGGCGGCGGCATGCTGTTGACGGCCGGCATCCACGCGCTCGACCGCCTGGTCTGGCTGATGGATGACGATGTCGTGTCGGTGAGCGGCATGCTCGGCGCCAAGTTCCATGACCAGGAAGCAGACGACAGCGCCTTGCTTGGGCTGCGCTTCGCCGGCGGCGGCATCGGCCAGGTGCAGAGCATCGGCTATCGCACCGGCGCTACCACCTACGCCATGGATCTGGTCTGCGAGCAGGGAACGCTGCGCATCGACATGGATCGCGGCACGATGCTTGGACGCGATACGGTCTGGACCGAGTTGCCCGGTTCATTCGAACCGAACTGGATGCACAACGCGCTGGTGCGCGAATGGAGCGCGATGCGCGATGCCATTGCCGACGACACGCCGGTGCCGGTCGACGGTCTCTATGCACGCAAGATCATCGGCATTATCGAGGCTGCCTTCGCGTCGAACGAAACCCGCCACGAACACGAGATCGCCGGTGCACGCTGACCTCGACGACCATCTGGCCCGCTTGCCCGCACACGCACCGCGCGGCGTCTGGGGCGCGGTGATGCTGGCCATCGACGATCGCGGAGCGATCGACTGGCAGGCGACGGAAGAGACGATCGCGCGGCTTTGCGCGTCAGGCGTCGACGGCGTCTATTCCAATGGCACGGCCTGCGAATTCCATTGCCAGACCGAGCCCGAATTCGACCGGCTTTGTGGGCTGGTCGCCGCAACAGCCGGCGGCGCGCGCCTTCCTTTCCAGATCGGCATCAGCCAGTCCAATCCGCGCGTCGCACTGGAGCGGCTGACGCGGGTCTCGGCGTTTGGCCCGGCGGCGGTGCAATTCACACTGCCCGACTGGTGGCCGCCCAGCGACGACGAGGTCATGCGTTTTGTCGGCCGCCTCTGCGAGGCCGCGCCCGAAACGCCGCTGGTGCTCTACAACCCGCCGCACGCCAAGCGTCGCCTGACACTCGAAGGCATCGCCCGGCTGCGCGCGGCCGTGCCGTCGCTGGTCGGCGCCAAACTGCCGGGCGGTGACGCCGACTGGTATGCCGATATGCGCCACAAACTGGACGGATTCTCCGTCTTCGTCCCCGGCCACACGCTGGCGACAGGCTATGCTGGGGGAGCCCATGGCAGCTATTCCAACGTTGCCTGCCTCAACCCGAAGGGTGCGGTACAGTGGTGGCAGATGATCCGCACCGACATGGCCGCCGCTGCCGAGGTCGAGGCCCGCATACAGGCCTTCCTCGCCGCACATGTCCTACCGTTTCGCACCCGTTACAATGTCAGCGATGCAGCGCTCGACAAGGCGATGGCGGCGGCCGGCGGCTGGGCGCCACTCGGCCCGCGACTGCTCTGGCCCTACAGCTCCGTTCCCGATCAGGAAATACCGACGCTGGCCAGGGCCGCCTGCGCGGCTTTCCCGGAATGGTGGTAGACCCGTCAGCAAGGCGCGGGACGACGGCGGCTCTTCAGCAGCCGGCTCTCGCGCCCTGTGTCGCACGGGACGCAAACGCCCCCGGCTGAGGGATATCGGCCTCGCGCCGCGCCAGCGAGTTGCGCAGCAGTGCGATCGCCTCGCGGCCGGCAGTCGCAATCTCGCGCGGCCTGTCGACGCCGACGATCATGAACTCCTTGATCC
Organism: Mesorhizobium sp. M1423; assembly: GCF_040317575.1. Taxonomy (NCBI): domain Bacteria; kingdom Pseudomonadati; phylum Pseudomonadota; class Alphaproteobacteria; order Hyphomicrobiales; family Phyllobacteriaceae; genus Mesorhizobium; species Mesorhizobium sp. M1423. The sequence continues at coordinate 154,605 of NZ_JAMYKU010000001.1, read as the reverse complement.
CCAAAGCGGCGTAGGAAAGCAGCGACAGCGCGACCTGCGCCGGCGGCCCGGCAAGTTCGAGCGCCTTCTGGCAGGAAGCGGCCGGCTTGTCTTCCGAACGGATTCGGACGGGAAGCGCGAAACGCAGCTTGCCGGCCCGACCGTGTTCGGCGGCAGCGCCGCGTACGCGCTCCATTGACTGTCGGATTTCTGCAAGCGAGCCGGGCGCCAGCTCGAACACATCCGCATGCCTGCCCGCGACCCTGAGCGCCGTGCCCGACTGTCCGCCCATGCGGATGGTCACGTCGGCACCATGCGGCCCCTTGCGCGGCACATAGCCGCCGTTGACGCTGTAAAAGGCGCCTTCATGGTCGAACGGCCTGTCGTTCGACCACAACCGCTTCAGCAGCACCAGATATTCGTCGATGCGTTGCCAGACCACCGTATGGCCGGCCGGACGTGCCTCGGCATCGTCGTCGCTCAGCGGCTCGCTGAGCATCCTGAGCGACAGCCGGCCACGGCTCCTCGCGTCGAGGGCAGCGAGCTGCCGCGCCGCCACGGTTGGTTCGATCACGCCTGCCCAATGGGTGAGCACGACCTCGAGGGAGGAGGTCCGGTCCAGCGTCTGGGCGGCAAGGTCCATATTGGTCAGCAGCCCGGCCTGGTCGTCGATGACGATCTTCTGGAATCCGGCATCCTCGATCAGCGACAGCTTCGTCGCGGTCTCGACAAAGTCGTAGAAAAAGCTGGCGTCGGCAGCGTGGATCTTACCGGGAACATGCGTGAACTCGATCGGCATTGCCATCTCCTCCATCACGTTGAATCAGGGCGCGCAAAAGCGCACCGGCATTCGGTTCATTCAACTCCGGAATTTCTGCAAACGGCAGGCCGCTATCCCGAGCAAGCCTCGACGATCAGAGCCTTACTAATCAGGGGATCAGCCCCAGTACCACTGCCCCGGTGAATACGAACGCAAGGGCAAAGACGAGGTAGGCGAAAGCGCCGGCATAGGCCGGCCGCCACACCTGGTCGGAACCCAGCCTTTGGCCTTTGCGGGCAGTCTGAGCGTTCTGGCTATAGGACATATCGACCTCCGTCTCGGCGCTTAATCTATAAAATCAGTAGACTTTGTCGAGTGCTATTTTCGCGCGATCTTTAGAACAATTTTCCCCAAACCGCAGACAATTGGTGTTTTTGCTGCTTAGCGCTGGCTTTTGGGCGTGCCGGGGAAGACGGCAGAAAACGTCAAGTCCATGTGTGTGTGGCTCCTTGGCCATCCAATGGATACGGGATAGCATCGCTGCTTGAGCGGAAGCCGCGACGTCACGGCAAGGCAGCAGGGAGCAAAACATGGGCACAAGACTGGCCGGCAAGGTCGCCATCATTTCGGGCGGCGCGACGGGAATGGGCGGTGCGGCCTCGGAGCTTTTCGCGGCCGAGGGCGCCAAGGTGGCGATCGTCGACCGCAACGGCGAAGCGGCGGCTGCCACCGCAGCGGCAATCAGGCAACGCGGCCATATCGCCGAGCACTGGGTCGCCGACGTATCGGACGAGCGGCAGGTCGAAGCGGCGGTGAAGGGCGTGATGGAAAAATTCGGCCCGGTTACGGTTCTGTTCAACCATGCCGGCACCATCGTCATCAAACCCTTCCTGGAGACCACGCTGCAGGAATGGGACTGGCTGCATGCCGTCAATGTGCGTTCGATGTTCCTGATGACGCGCGCCGTGCTGCCCGGCATGATCGCCGCCGGCGGCGGTTCCATCGTCTGCACCTCGTCGATCTCGGCGGTGGCGGCGACGCCGATGGAGGTGCTTTACGACACCACCAAGGGTGCCTGCCACATGTTCGCGCGTGCCATTGCCGTCGAATTCCGCGACCGCAACGTCCGCTGCAATGCGGTCTGCCCCGGCTTCATCAGGACACCGCATGGCCTGCGCGAGGTCGCCGATCTCGACAAACTTGGCGTCGATGTCTCAGACGCGGCAATGGCCGCGCAGCAAGGCCGGATCGGCGAGCCGGAAGAGGTGGCGAGGGCAGCCCTGTTCCTGGCCAGCGACGAGGCCAGCTTCGTCAACGGCGCCCATCTGTTCGTGGATAACGGCTTTACCGCGATGTGAAGGACGGCGCGCCGCTACCGCTCTTCGCGCCGGAACGGCTTGAGCAGTGCCGAAGGAGCCACCGCATTGCGCGACATCACCGCCATGGCGACGATGGTGAAGATGAAGGGCAGCATCAGGAACGCCTCATAAGGAATGTGGCCGAGCCCACTTGCCTGCATGCGCAATTGCAGCGCGTCGACGAAGGCGAACAGCAGTGCGCCGCCTGCCGAGCGCCATGGATCCCAGCGGCCGAAGACGACGAGCGCGATCGCCACCCAGCCACGCCCGGAAACCACGCCGAAGGTGAAAGCGTTGAATTGCGCCATCGACAGGAAGGCGCCTGCAAGCCCCATCAAGGCGCCGCCGAGGATCACCGCCTGGGAGCGCGTCGCGATGACGCTGACGCCTGCCGAATCGGCGGCGCGCGGGTTTTCACCGACCATGCGAACCGACAGACCCCACGGCGTGCGGTAGAGCACGAAGGCGGCCAGGGGAATAGACAGCATCGCCATGTAGACCAGCGAAAACTGGTTGAACACCGCCGGCCCGAGCACCGGAATGCCGGATAGTATCGGGATCGGCAGCGTCTCGAACCCCTTGATGTTCGGCGGCACCGATTGCTGGCCGAAGATCAGCCGGTAGAGGAAATAGGCAAGACCTGAACTGAACAGCGTCACGCCGATGCCGCAGACATGCTGGCTGAGGCCGAGCGCCACCGTGAACAGCGCGTGCACGGCGCCCATCAGCGCCCCGGTCAGCACCGCCGCAAGCACGCCAAGCCAGAGGCTGCCGCTGAGGCTCGCCGCGGTGAAGCCGGTCATTGCCGACAAAAGCATGATGCCTTCGATGCCGAGATTAAGCACGCCGGCGCGCTCGGAGAACATTTCGCCCAGCGTCGCGAAGGCAAGCGGCGTGGCGATGCGAATGATGGCGGCCAGGAAGCCGACCTGGAAGATCTGCTGCAGCACCACGCTCATCTGGCGGCTCCGACGCGACGGATGCGATAGGCGGTGAACAGCAGCGCCACCAGCATGGCGAGCAGCGCGGTTCCCTGAATAACATCGCTGAGGAAGGCCGGAACGCCGGTCGCCCGCGACATCGCCTCGGCGCCGGTCATGACGGCGGCAAGGAAGATCGCCGCCAGCACGACGCCAAGCGGATTGAGCCTCGCCAGCATGGCGACGACGATGCCGGAATAGCCATAGCCCGGCGAGATGTCGCTCATCACCTGGAAATGCACGCCGCCGACCTCGCCGACGCCGGCAAGGCCGGCCAATGCGCCAGACAGCAGCGCCGTCGAAATTAGCACCCGCTCGACATTGATGCCGCCATAGCGCGCGGCTTCCGGGTTCTCGCCGGTGACCCTGATGCGGAAGCCGAGCGTCGTGCGCGCGACCACGAACCAGATGACCGGTGCTGCGACCAGCGCCGCGACGACGCCGAGATGCAGCCGCGTGCCTTCGATGAGTACGGGGAAATTCGCTGAATCCTCGATCGGCGGCGAGATCGGGTAGCCGCTGAAACTATCCTTCCATGGGCCCTCGATCAGCGCCATCAGCGCGTAAAAAATGACCGAATTGAGCAACAGCGAGCTGACCACGTCATCGACCCTGAATTTCACTCGCAGCGTGGCGGGGATCAGGGCGACGGCCGCGCCCGCGGCGGCGCCCGCCAGCGCCATCAGCAACATGGCGAGCGGCCCCGGCATCGGGATGGCGCCGACGGCACAGCTCGCCACCGCACCGGCCAGCAATTGCCCTTCGGCGCCGATGTTCCAGAATTTGGCGCGGAAGGCGACCGCCACGGCAAGGCCGGTGAAGATCATCGGCGCGGCACGCACCAGCGTTTCGGTGATGGCGTAGCTGTCGCCCAAAGACGCCGAAAACATCACGCCATAAGCCTCGACGACGCCGGCCTCGGCCAGTGCGATAAGGCCGCTGCACAGGATCAGCGTCGCGCCGACGGCGAGCAGCGGCAGCGCCAGATTGAACCACGCGGGCGTTGAGGTGCGGGTCTCGAGACGGAACATCAGGCTTTTCCCTCCGCCCCAGTCATCATTAACCCGAGTCTGGCGACGCTGGCATCGGTGCTGTCCAGCGTGCCGACGATGCGGCCCTCATACATTACGGCAATGCGGTCGCAGAGCATCAGCAACTCTTCCAGGTCCTCACCGATGATGATGATGCCGCAGCCCTTGGCACGCATGTCGAGGAATTTTTCGTGGATGAAGCGCGCGGCGCCGATATCGAGGCCGCGTGTCGGCTGCGAAACGATCAGCACCTTTGGGTCGAAGGCGAGTTCGCGCGCCAGAAGCGCCTTTTGCAGATTGCCGCCGGAAAGCGCCCCGGCGCGCGTCATCGGTCCGGGGCAGCGTATGTCATAGGCCTTGATCTGCGCCTCGGTGAAGGCGCGGATCGCATCCTGTCTGAGCAGGCCGTTGCGGCTGAACGCCACCGTGCCGATGCGCGGCAGCACCATCGAATCGGCAAGCGGCAGATTGGTGACCAGGCCGGTCGTCATGCGGTCTTCCGGGATGCGGCCGAGGCCGAGCGCCTGCACTGCGCTCGGCGAGAACCGCGAAACGGCTTTGCCGGCTATCGTCATGCGGCCGGCATCGGGCGCTCGCACGCCGGAGATGACCTCGGCAAGCGCCCGCTGGCCGTTGCCGGAGACGCCGGCAATGCCGAGGATCTCGCCGCCGCGTACCGACAGCGACACATCGCGCAGCGCCATGCCGGAATGATGCGATGTCGAGATACCATCGAGGGTCAGCACCGCCGGACCCGGTGTCGACGGTCCCCTGGCCGGAGGCACGATCTCGTGGCCGCACATCAGCCGCGCCATCTCCGAAGATGTCGTGCTGGCCGGCGTATCGACGCGGCCGGCAACGCGCCCGTGCCTGAGCACGACGCAGCGATGCGTCAGCGCCCGCACCTCGTTGAGCTTGTGCGAGATGAAGATGATGCCGAGCCCCTGTGCCGCCATCGAGCGCAGCGCCGAAAACAGTCCGTCGACCTCGGTTGGCGCCAGCACCGCCGTCGGCTCGTCGAGGATCAGCAGCCTTGCGCCGCGAAACAATGCCTTGACGATTTCGAGCCGCTGTTGCTCGCCGACCGACAGCGCCGAGACGGGAAGGTCCGGGTCGAGCGCCAGCCCATGCTGGCGGCCGATCTCGGCGAGCCGCGCCAGCCCCCCGGCGCGGTCGATCCGGCCCGATCTGCCGGGAATGCCGATCAAGAGGTTCTCCAGCACCGAAAGTCGCGGTGCGAGATGAAAATGCTGGTGCACCATGCCGATGCCGGCGGCCAGCGCATCGGCCGAGCTGTTGATCGCCACTGGCCGGTCCTGCACCAGGATCTCGCCGGCGTCGGGCGCATAGGCGCCGAACAGCACGTTCATCAGCGTCGTCTTGCCGGCGCCGTTTTCGCCGAGCAACCCGAGGATTTCACCCGGCGCGACGCTGAGATCGACGGCCTCGTTCGCCTTGACGGCGCCGAAGCTCTTGGTGATGCCGCGCATTTCGATGAGAGGGGCGGGCAAGGGCACTCCTGGTGAGAGATGGCGCGGATACCCTTCCCCCTTGCGGGGAGGTACCGAGCGAAGCGAGGCGGGAGGGGTCGCCTCAACCGCCTCGACTTTTGACTTAAGAGACGGAGCGCGTCGCGGAGGACCCCACCCGGCCCTGCGGGCCACCCTCCCCTCAAGGGGGAGGGGCGGGCGCACTCAGTCCGAGACCGGCGTATTCTCGTCCACGTCGACTCGGAAATTGCCGTCGAGGATCTCGGCCTTCTTCCTCTCGACCAATTCCTTGACCTCGGCCGGCAGCGTCTTGTCGAATTTATGGTACGGCGCGAGGTAGGAGCCGCCCTTGGCCATGCGCGAGAAATCGCCGTAATCCTGCGCGGTGAAGACCCCGGCCTTGACCAGCTTGATCGCCTGCTCGACGGTCGGATACATGTCCCAGACCGGCCCGGTGATCACCGTGTCGGGGCCGAGGCTCGACTGGTCCGACATGTTGGAGATGGCGAGGATCTTCTTCTCCGCCGCCGCTTCGATGACGCCGAAGCGCTCGGCATAGATGACGTCGACGCCAGCGTCGATCTGGGCAACAGCCGCTTCCTTTGCCTTTGGCGGATCGAAGAACGAGCCGATGAAGGCGACCTTCTTCTTGATGTTGGGATTGACCTCCCTGGCGCCGGCAAAGAAGGCGTTGACCAGCCGGTTCACTTCCGGAATGCCCATAGCCGCGACCGCGCCGATCGTGCCCGATTTCGACATCTTTCCGGCGATCATGCCGGACAGATAGGCCGGCTCGTGAATCCAGTTGTCGAAAACGCCGAAGTTCGGCTCGGCCGGCCCGGCGCCGGAGCCGAACAGGAAGGCGGTCTTCGGGAACTGCTTGGCGGTCCTGCGGGATTCGCGCTCGGCGGCGAAGGCATCGCCCAGCACCAGCTCATAGCCGCCTTGCGCATATTCGCGCATGACACGGCTGAAATCGGCGGTCTGCACCTTCTCCGACCATTTGTACTCGATGCCGAGTTCCTTCTCGGCCTTCTGCAGGGCGACGTGGATCTGGTTGTCCCACGGCTCCTCGATCGGCGTGGCGAAGATCGCCGCCACTTTCAGCTTCTTGGTCTTAGCAAAGGCGCTGCCCGGCAGCATCGCCGCCGCAAGGCCGAGCGCGCCCAGCTCCAGCACGTTGCGTCGCGAAAGCCCTTCGCGTTTCGATTGGATTCTGCTCTTCCCGTTGTCCATTGCATGCCCCTCTGATTGGCGCCGTGTCGAGCCGGCTCTCTTCTCTGGAATATCAGCGAAGGAACTATGGAACGGTGCCCGGCTTTTGTCCACATGGTCAAATTTGAAGGGCGGAACGACGTGGGAATTCGCGCAGCCGCACCTTCAGAACGGCCGGAGTTGCTCGCTCACAATCTCTCCAGCGCCACCGCTATGCCCTGGCCGACACCGATGCACATGGTCGCGAGGCCGTAGCGGCCGCCGCGTTCGCGCAGTTCCAATGCCGCCGTGCCGGTGATGCGCGCCCCGGACATGCCGAGCGGATGGCCGAGCGCGATGGCGCCGCCATTCGGGTTGACGTGCTCCGCATCCTCGGCAATGCCGAGTTGGCGCAGCACGGCGATGCCTTGCGAGGCGAAGGCCTCGTTGAGCTCGATGACATCGAATTGTTGCGGCTCCAGGCCGAGCCGGGCGCATAGCTTCTGCGTGGCCGGCACCGGACCAATGCCCATGATGCGCGGCGCCACGCCGGCGGTGGCACCGCCGAGGATGCGGGCGATCGGCGTCAACCCGTATCTTTTCACGGCGGTTTCCGAGGCGACGATCAGCGCCGCGGCACCATCGTTAACGCCCGACGCGTTGCCGGCCGTAACCGTGCCGCCTTGCCGGAACGGCGTCGGCAATTTGGCCAGCGCCTCGATCGTGGTACCCGAGCGCGGATGTTCGTCCTTCGAGACGACGATCGGGTCACCCTTGCGCTGCGCGATCGTCACCGGCGTGATTTCCTTTGCCAGCCGGCCATTGGCTTGTGCGGCGACCGCCTTGTCCTGGCTGCGCACGGCAAACGCATCCTGGTCGGCGCGAGAGACGGCGAACTCTTCCGCCACGTTCTCGCCCGTCTCCGGCATCGAATCGACGCCGTATTGCTTCTTCATCAGTGGATTGACGAAGCGCCAGCCGATCGTGGTATCGTGAACTTCGGCATTGCGCGAAAACGCGGTCTCGGCCTTCGGCAGCACGAACGGTGCGCGCGACATCGATTCGACGCCGCCGGATATCATCAGCTCCGCCTCGCCGGCCTTGATCGCGCGCGCTGCGATGATGACGGCATCCATGCCCGAACCGCAGAGGCGATTGACGGTCGAGCCGGAAATCTCCTTCGGCAGGCCGGCCAGCAGCAGTACCATGCGCGCCACGTTGCGATTGTCCTCACCGGCCTGATTGGCGCAGCCATAGACGACGTCGTCGATGGCAGCCCAGTCGATGCCGGGATTGCGCTCGACCAGCGCCCTCAGCGGGATTGCGCCGAGATCGTCGGCACGCACCGCCGACAACGAACCGCCGAAGCGGCCGATCGGCGTGCGGATATAGTCGCAGATATAGGCCTCGGCCATTATGCAGCTTCCCTTTGCGCTGACGATTTCTGCTCCCGGCCCAGCCATGTTGGCCGCATTCTCCTTGAGACGAAAGCACATCTTGCCGCCGGCCGTTAGGCCAAAGGGAATTTCAGCTCCCGCCCGCCGGGAGCTGCGGATCAGCCGATGCTTTCACCGCCGTCGATCACCAACGCCTGCCCGGTCATGAAGGACGAGCGGTCGGAAACGAGAAACAGGATCGCTTCGGCGATTTCCTGGGCGCTGGCCCAGCGCTGCATGGGGATCTTGGTGCGGACATAGTTTTCGATCGCCGCCCGCCCGCCCATCTGCGCGATAAACGGTTCGTTGAAGGGCGTGTCGACCCAGCCGGGGCACAACGCGTTGACGCGGACATTGTGCCTGGCATAGTCGAGCGACATCTGCCGGGTCATCGCCACCACGGCATGTTTTGAGGTTGCGTAGGCGATCATTTCGCGGTCGTAGAACACACCCGAATTCGAGGCGGTATTCAGGATCACCCCGCCGCCTTGCGCGATCATCGACGGCATGACCAGCCTGGCCGCGAGGAACTGCGCCCGCACATTGATCCGCCAGGAGGCATCCATGCCGTCGGCGCCGACTTCGGTCAGCGTGCCGCCGACCTGGATCCCGGCATGATTGTGCAGGATGTCGATCCGCCGATGCCGGAGGAGCGTTCCTGCGACGAGCTGCTCGACCGCCGCATCGTCGCCGACATCGGTGGCGACGGCTTCGGCCCGACCGCCGGCCGCACGAATGTCGGAAGCGGTTGCTTCCCCCGCCGCCTGGTCCCTGTCGGCGATCACCACGAGCGCGCCTTCCCTGGCCATTATCATGGCGCCGGCACGCCCGATCCCCGACCCGGCGCCCGTCACCACGGCGATGCGATCTTTCAGAATCATGTTTTTGTCTTTCAGTGGGATGGTTTTCGCTGGCGCAATTGCCATTGGGCGAGCACCACGAGCAGAACGGAGGCGACGAGCACGATCGTCGCGATGGCATTGATCTCCGGCGTGACCCCGCGCCGGATCGAGGCAAAGACATAGATCGGCAATGTCGTCTGCGCGCCGGCGACGAAAAAAGCGACGATGAAATCGTCGAAGGAGAATGTGAAGGCGAGCAGGAAGCCGGCAATCACCGCCGGCATGATCTGCGGCAACACGATGCTGCGGAACGTCGTCAGCGGGGTGGCGTAAAGATCGCTCGAAGCCTCGACCAGGTTGCGGTCGAGGCTGCCGAGGCGCGTGCCGACAATCATCGCCACCAGCGCCATCGAAAACAGCCCGTGCGCGGCGATGATCGAGCCATAGCCGAGCGCCAGGCGCGGTGGCTGATCGTTCGGCCACAGCGAAGCGACAAACGGGTTGACCACCCCGAATAGCTGGACCAGCGCGACCAGCGTCGAGATGCCGATGACGACGCCAGGAACGACGATCGCAGCACCCAAAAGCGCATCGAAGACGGCTCGCGTCCGCGCGCCGACACGCGCCAGGCCAAGCGCCGCCGCGGTGCCGCAGAGTGCCGCGAGCAAGGCGCTGGTCGTGGCGATTAACAGGCTGTTCTTCAGCGCTTCGACCAGGAACGGGTTCGCCAGTGCCTTGCCGTACCATTGCACCGAGAAGCCAGTGAACTCGCTGGCGTGGTGGCCGGCGTTGAACGAGAACAGCACCACCAGCGCGATCGGCAGGTAGAGAAAGGCAAAGACCGCAACGACGAAGGCACGCATCAGATCAGGTCCACCCGGCGGGCACCCGAAAGCCGTGTCGAAATGCGGTTCGCGGCAAGCAGCACGACCACGGAAACCGCTACAAGGGTTATGGCGATTGCCGATCCGAACGGCCAGTTGCGCGATTGCAGGAACAGATCGACCAGCGCGTTGCCGATGAAGAAGACCTTGCCGCCGCCGAGTAGCGTTGGGATCAGATATTCGCCGAGCAACAGGATCATGACCAGCGAGAAGCCGGTCATCACACCTGGCAGCGACAGCCGCAGCGTCACGCCGAGGAATGTCGAGATCGGCGTCGCGCCGAGATCGGCGGAGGCCTCCAGCAGCCGGCGATCGAGCCGCTCGAGGCTGACATAGATCGGCAGGATCATCAGCGGCAGATAACCATAGACGATGCCGAGCAGAACCGCTCCCGGCGTATTGATCAGCCGCACATCCTCCATCCCGACATTGGCCAGCAGAGCTGGGACGCCGCGCCCGCCAAGCACATACATCCAGGCATAAGTCCGCATCAGCAGGCTGGTCCAAAACGGGATGACGACAAGCGCAAGCAGGATCAGCCGCCACCGCTCCGGCGCGCGCAAGGCGAGGTAATAGGCGACCGGATAGGCAACGAGAAGACAGGCCAGTGCACCGGCCGGCGCCAGCACCATGGTGTTCCAGAAGGCGGTCGCTCGCGCCGGAAGATTGGCATACTGCGCCAAGGTGAAAGCGGCCTGATAGCCGCCTTCCGGCGCCCGCTCGCCGACGCTGAAAACGGCGATCGCCACGAACGGCAAAACTAAAAACACCAACAGCCATGCGGTCGCCGGACCGAGCAGCAGGGCGGTCAGGAGATTGTGACGAAGAACATTGCTGCGCATTGAAAAATCGCCCCGATGCCGGCGGACATCTGTCCGCCGGGGGAGTTGCCTGCATCGGACCTTTGGTCCGCCCGGTTCAAGCCGACTTGAAGCGTGCCATCAATTCGGCCCGGCCCGGGTCGGTCAAGGTCGCGGCTGCACCGAATTCGAGTGGCTTGAGCAGATCCGCCGCCGGATAGAGGATCGGATTGTCCAGCACCTCCTTGGGCAGCAGCGCATTGACCCGCGCATCGGTGGAAGGCGCACCGTTGGCCAGGTGCTCCTTGACCGCGACTTTCGGATTCATCAAATAGTTGAGCAAGGCATAGCCGGCAGGCTTGTTCGGCGCATCCTTGGGGATTGCGTAGAAGTCGGTCCAGATCTCGCCGCCTTCCTTGCCAAGCACATAGGCGATTTCGGGAATGTCGCGATGGAGCTGCGCCCCGTCATTGGTCCAGCACATCGTCATCCAGGCGTCGCCGGCACGCATCGACGGCTGGTAGTCGCTGGAGACAGCGAACAGATGCGGCTTGACCTTCAGAAGCAATTCCTCCGCCTTGGCGAGTTCGTCCGGCTTCAGCGAGTTGAACGAGAAGCCGAAATATTTCAGCGCGTTGCCGATCGTGGTCAGCTGGTAATCATGGACCATGGTCCGGCCGTCGCCCTCCGCCATGGCCGTGTCCCAGAATTCCTTCCAGCTCGTCATCGGCTTGGTCAGTTTCTTGGTGTTGACGGCAAAGCTGGTGGTGCCCCAATTCTTCGGCACAGCGTAAGTCACGCCGTCGATCGTGCCTTCCCCAGTGAAGCGCGGGTCTTCTTGCGAGCCGTCATAATTGGCAAGCTTGGCCATATCGAGCGCTTCGATGATGCCAAGCTTCTTGTAAGTCGAGATCGTGTAGTTGGTCGGAACGAAAAGGCTCCAGCCCGAGGCGCCGGCCTGCAGCTTGGCCAGCATCTCCTCGTTTGACCCGAACACGTTGACCTCGACGGCAACGCCGGTCTCGGCCTTGAAATTCTCGAACGTCGCCGGGTCATGATAATTGGGCCAGGTGGCAATCGACATGCGGTCGCCAAGACCCTCCTGGGCGAAAGCCGGCGTCGGCATGATGCCGAGCTCGCGGACCATTACCGCCGTTGCGATGCCGAGGCCGGTGAGGCCAAGGAACTCGCGGCGGCCGATGGAACCGCGCTTGAGGCGCATCAACTGGTCGACGAATTTTTCAGGGCTTATCGGCAGTCCGTCACGATATGATTTCGACATTTTTGTTTTCCCTCTGGTTGGTCCCGTTATTCTCCGGAAACGCCAGCGGCGTTCCGGCTGCAAAGCCGATGGCAACGGGTTCGCCCGGCCTGAAGAGATTTCCACCGCCAATCAGATGATCGGCTTTTGCGAGCAGCGTCCCGATGCCCTGGACCTCGATTGCATATTCCGCGGTCGAACCGAGAAAGATCCGGTTGCGCACAAGCCCGTTCAGCCGGCCGCTTCCGGGCGCGCCGAGGCTTAGCGATTCAGGGCGCAGGCTGACCGAAACGGCTTCACCCTGAGCTAGCGGAGTCCGCTTGCGCGCTGCAATGACAGTGCCATCGGCAAGCGCCACCTCGACAAGCCTGCCCGAGAGCCCGACGACCTTGCCGCTCAAGAGATTGGTCTTGCCGACGAAGTCGGCGACGAAGAGGTCGGCGGGTTCGTCATAGATTTCACTCGGCTGCCCAAGCTGGACGATGCGCCCGCCATTCATGACGCAGACGAAATCGCTCATCGACAGTGCCTCTTCCTGATCGTGGGTGACCAGGACAAAGGTGATGCCGATCTCGCGCTGCAGGTTCTGGAGTTCTATCTGCATATCGGTGCGCAGCTTCTTGTCGAGCGCCGCCAGGGGCTCGTCGAGCAGCAGCACCGCCGGCTTGTTGACCAGCGCCCGCGCCAGGGCGACACGCTGCTGCTGGCCGCCGGAAAGCTCATGGATCTTGCGGCGTCCATAGCCGGCAAGCCGCACCATGGCGAGCGCCTCGCCTGCCTTCAGGCTGATCTCGCGCGACGACAGGCGCGGCCGCGCCTGGCGCAGGCCATAGGCGATGTTGTCCTCGACATCCAGATGCGGAAACAACGCATATTGCTGGAACACCATGTTGACCGGCCGCCGATAGGGCGGCGTGCCGGCCATGTCGTGGCCACGGATGAATACCGCGCCTTCGCTTGGCTGTTCGAAGCCGCCGATCATGCGCAAGCAGGTTGTCTTGCCGCAGCCGGACGGCCCGAGCAAGGCGACGAAGGCAGACGGCGGGATGGCAAGATCGATGCCGCTGACCGCGATCACGCTGCCGTAGCGTTTGGTGACCCCGCGAAACTCGATGTCGGGCACTGCGGTCAAAGCTGCGGGCTCCAGCGGCTAGTTGATCTCGAAACGCTATCAGAGCCAATGGCGGCTAGTATATACCTCCCAGGTGGTATATTTCGTCTATTTTCTCGCCTGGAGGGGTATGAATTGGGCGTTTCACGGAGCGATGAATACAGCCGGCTCGCTGCGCTCATCGCAGCGACGCAGGAGACGAGCGGCGAGCTTTTCGGCAAGGCGATGGTCACCTGGCTCCGGCAGCATGTCAGCTTCGATCATTGTGTGATCTTCGGCTATCGCGGCGCCTCCCGCCCGCCGCTGCTGTTCGAGACATTCTCGCCGGCCGAAAGCCATGTCTTCGTCGCGCTCTATCAGGAAGGGCCTTATCTGCTCGACCCGTTCCACCATGCGGCAGTCGAGCGCAAGGAAGGCTTTTGGCGCATGCGCGAACTGGCGCCGGATCGCTTCTATGCCAGCGAATATTACCGCTCCTATTACACCCAGACCAGACTTGCGGAGGAGGTCGGCTTCTTCGTGCCGCTGCCGGGAAAAGACGCGCTGGTGGTCTCGCTAATGCGATTGCGCGCTTCGGGACCATTCGGAACCGCCGATGCCAGGTTGCTGCGCGACATGGCGCCTGCGGTGATCAGCCTCGTCAGGATGCGCTGGCCTAATCTGCCGGCTGACGCACCGGCAGAGACGAAGCAGGACGAGGCGATTGCTCCGGTCAGCGAGTTCGAACGTGCTCACATCTGGAAGAGCCTTTCGCTCACGCCGCGCGAACAGCATGTCGTCGATCTGGTGCTTCAGGGCCATTCAACGGAATCGATCGCCAGGGCGATGCGTATCGTGCCGGGAACCGTAAAAGTTCATCGCCGCAACATTTACCGCAAGCTCAAGATAAAGTCGCAGGCGGGTCTGTTCGCACGTTTTGTCGAGATCATGGACGCACGGATTCGGTAGTCCCGAGTTCAGCCGGCAGCGCCGTCCCAGGAACCGGTTTCGGCCATCTGCCTGAGCCGGGGTGCCACCCGAAAGACGTCCTTGCCGGTCTGCTGGTGCCAGTGATCCAGCCGCCGGATGATCTTGTCCACGCCTTCGAGGCTTGCCCAGAACATCGGTCCGCCCTTGCCGACCGGGAAGCCATAGCCGTTGACCCAGACGACGTCGATATCGGACGCACGGGCCGCTATCCCCTCCTCGAGAATTTTGGCGCCCTCGTTGATCATCGGATAGAGCGTGCGCTCGATGATCTCCTCGGTGCCGATCGCCCGCGGTGCAATGCCGCGCTCGGTAGCCTTTCCGCGGATCAGCACTTCTACCTCGGGATCGGGCAGCGGCGTGCGCGAACCGTTCTCATAGCGATAGAAGCCGCTGCCGGTCTTCTGGCCGAAATGGCCCTGTTCGCACAACGTGTCGGCGATGTCAGCCGTCTGGCCACGCGCCTTGCGGTTGCGCCAGCCTATGTCGAGGCCGGCGAGATCGCTCATCTGGAACGGCCCCATCGGCCAGCCGAAATCGGTGAACACCTGGTCGACCTGGCGCGGCATTGCACCCTCGAGCAGAAGCGCCTCCAGTTCCGCACCCCGCGCCGCCAGCATGCGGTTGCCGACGAAGCCGTGGCAGACGCCGACGACGACCGGCACCTTGCCGATCCGCCGCGCCAGATCGACGATGGTCGTCAGCACGTCCGGCGAGGTCTTGTCGGCGCGGACGATTTCCAGAAGCTTCATGACGTTAGCCGGCGAAAAGAAATGCATGCCAAGGAGATCTTGCGGCCGCGACGTCGAAGCGGCGATCTCGTTGACGTCGAGATAAGAGGTGTTGGTGGCAAGGATCGCGCCCGGTTTGGCCACCGCATCGAGCCTGCCGAATACCTCCTTCTTGACCGCCATTTCCTCGAACACAGCCTCGACGATCAGGTCGCAATCGGCGAGGTCTGCATAGTCGGTGCTGCCCCTGAACAAAGCCAGCCGCTGGCGCTTGGCGTCTTCGCTCAGCGACCCGCGGGTGACGGAAACGGCATAGTTCTTGTCGATCGTCGCCAGCCCGCGTTGCAACGCTTCCTGCGTTGTTTCCAGCAAGGTCACGGGAAGACCGCCATTGGCGAACGCCATGGCGATGCCGCCGCCCATCGTGCCGGCGCCGATGACGCCGATCCGGGCGATCTTGCGCCTGACGACATCCTTGCCGGCAAGCTTTGCCGCCTCACGTTCAGCGAAGAACAAATGCCGCTGCGCGCGCGATTGGTCGCCGGCGACAAGCTTGACGAACAGGTCGCGTTCGGCCGCCAGCGCTTCGTCGAAGGGCAGCGTGAGGGCGTTGCGGACCGACTGCGCACAGGCTATCGGCGCCTCGAGACCGCGCGCTTTGCCCGCAAGCGTTGCCGCCTCCTTGTCGAAGGCCGGCAAGTCGGCCTGGTCGAGGCGATCGTTGCGGTCACGCACCGGCGTGAACGGACCGCCTTTCGCGGCCGTTTCGCTGGCGAAACTCACCGCTTGCGCGGTCAGGTCGCCATCGAAGACGGCATCCACCAGACCGGCGGCGCGCGCCTCGGCCGCATTGATCGGCGTTCCCGAAAGGATCATGCTGAGTGCCTTCAGCGGACCAACCAAGCGCGGCAGGCGAACCGTGCCGCCGCCGCCCGGCAGCAGGCCGAGCTTGACTTCCGGCAGGCCGAGCCTTGCCGCTCGGTCGGCAACACGGAAATGGCAGCCGAGCGCCAGTTCCAGGCCACCGCCGAGCGCAGTGCCGTGAATGGCGGCGACCGTCGGCTTGGCGATGGTTTCCAGCACGGCGACAATGGCGCGCAATTCCGGCTGCTGCGCCGGTCTGCCGAATTCGGTGATGTCGGCGCCGGCGACGAAGGTCCGCCCGGCGCAGGCTATCACGATTGCTCCCACCGACGGCTCGTCCCGCAGGGAAACGAGCGCCCGCATCAACGGCTCGCGCACATGGAAGCTCAGCGCGTTGACCGGCGGATTGTCGATGGTCACCAGCGCGACGTTGCCGTGCCTTGTAGTGCTGACGAAATCGGGCACGCAAACCTCATACAATGATGTTGGCCAGGAGCCCGACGGGATTTACAGCGCTGGCATGCGGATGGGAACCACATGTTTGCGGGCCGGATCGATATCCTCTCGCCGCCGGGTGGCCTTGCCTTAGCGCAGCGCCTTCTGCCCGCCGGCCGCGGTGATGACGCCGACGATGATCAGCCCGGTCAGCACCAGGCGCACGCCGACGCTTACGCCGAACGTGTTGAGCATGGTCAACAGCAGCACGAGGAACAGCGCCGCGCCCCAGACTCCCGGCACATTGGCCTTGCCGCCGGCTACCGACGTGCCACCGATGACGACGACCGCGATCGACGCCAGCAGATACTCATTGCCGATATCGACATTGGCGCCGCGGAAATAACCGGCGAGCAGTGCACCGTCGAGGCCGCCGAGCGCGCCCGACAGCGTGTAGGTGAGGAAGCGGGTGCGGCCGACATTGACGCCTGCCAGCCAGGCGGCGCGGATGTTCTGGCCGATCGCCAGCACCGAGCGTCCGTAGATCATGCGCTGCAAAACGATGCCGGCGCCGATGGTGAACAGCACGGTCAGGATCGCCAGCACCGGGATGCCGAACACCTGCCAGTTGGTGAAATCGGCAAAGCCCGGCGGCGGCTTGATCTGCAAGCCGCGCCCATAGCTGATGTCGACCGACTGGATGACGAAGCTGGCCGACAGCGTCGCGATGATCGGCGGAATGCGCAGCGCCCATATCAGAAGGTAGTTGACGGCACCGATCGCCATGCCGCAGGCAAGCGCGGCCAGCAGCCCGACCGCGATCATCGCATCATTGCCGTCCATGACCTTCATGGCGACAGCACTGGCAAGGCCGATATTGGCCGGCAGCGACAGGTCGACATTGCCCGGCCCGAGCGTGATGACGAACATCTGGCCGACGCCGACGATGACGGTGAAGACGGCAAGCGACAGCGCCGCCGTGATCATCCCGCC
Organism: Mesorhizobium sp. M1423; assembly: GCF_040317575.1. NCBI lineage: Bacteria > Pseudomonadati > Pseudomonadota > Alphaproteobacteria > Hyphomicrobiales > Phyllobacteriaceae > Mesorhizobium > Mesorhizobium sp. M1423. The sequence continues at coordinate 137,490 of NZ_JAMYKU010000001.1, read as the reverse complement.
TCCGCCATAGCCGCCGGTGAAGGCGATCGTCGCCAGCCACACCAGCAGCGCCCCGAAGAACGACCAGATCCAGGGTCTGGCGAGCAGTGTCCGCAGCGAGACCATGCTCACCTCTCCCTGCGGCTGATCAGCACCCGGGCCGCCAGCACGATGATCAGGATGGCGCCATTGGCGGCAACCTGCCAGTCGGGCGGAATGTGCATGAACGTCAGCAGTGGCGATGCGGCCAGCGCCAGCGTCAACGCGCCGATGACGGCGCCGATCGGCGACACCCGGCCGCCGACGAACTCACCGCCGCCGAGGATGACGCCGGCGATCGAAAGCAACGTGTAGCCATTGCCGATATTGGCGTCGGCCGAGGTGGTGATGCCGATCAGCGCCATGCCGGACAAAACGCCGAACAGGCCGGTCAGCGCAAACAGCGCGATTTTGGTACGGAGCAGCGACCAGCCGGCGCGCTTGAGTGCGGCTGAATTGCCGCCCGATCCACGCAGGATGACACCATAGGAGGTGCGCATCAGGCCAAAGTGGACGACCGCCGCGATCAGCAATGCCGCGATGATCGGGAACGGAATGAAGGGTGGCTTGAAGGCCATCAGCGCCAGCAGCCAGTCCGGCGCCTTGCCGCCGGGCTTTGGCAGGATCAGGATGGCCAGGCCCTGCCAGACGAAACTCATGCCGAGCGTCACCACGATCGAGGGCAGGTTGCGCAGATGGATCAGCGCGCCGAGCAGCGCGTAGACACCGATCGACCCGAGCAGGATGACGACGCCGAGCAACGGCGCGTCCTTCAGCCATGTCGCCGTGACGCAGCCGACGAAGCCGACAAAGGTGCCGATTGACAAATCGAGCTCGTTGCCGGCGATGACGAACATCTGCGCGATCGTCGCCAGCGCGATCGGGATCGCCAGATTGAGCATCAGGCTGAAGCCGAAATAGCTGATGGCGCGCGGGTTGAGCCAGGCGATAGCGATGAGCACCAGCGCCAACGACAGTGCCGGCAGCAGGCTGCGCAGCATGCGCGCCCGCCTCGTGGCGCGAGCCGACGATTTTAGCCCATTCTCGATGGATGCCGCCGTCATCTCAGGCCGCGTCGCCAAACGAGGACTGGATGATCTTTTCCTCCGTCAGTTCGTCGCGACGAAGGTTGGCGACGATCCGGCCGTTCTTGAACACATAGATGTGGTCGCAATTGTCGAGCTCTTCGGTTTCGGTGGTGTACCAGAGGAATGTGCGGCCATGGCGAGCTTCTTCGCGCACGAGATCGTAGACTTCGAGCTTGGTTCCGATATCGACGCCGCGCATCGGATCGTCCATCAGCACGATCTTGGCGTCGGAGCCGAGCGCCCGCGCGAACAAGGCCTTCTGCTGGTTGCCGCCGGACAGCGAGAAGATGTTGTTGTTCATGTCGGGCGTGCGGATGCCGATTTTCCGCTGCCACAGCTGGGCGAGCTCGGCTTCGCGCTGCGGTGAGATCAAGAGGCCGTTGCGCAATCGCGCCAGCGAACGGATGCCGATGTTCTCGGCGATCGACCATTGCGGAAAAATCCCGTCCGACTGGCGGTCGCCGGCAACCAGCGCCACCGGCGCGGTGACCTCGATGCCGGTCTTGGCGCGGGAAGCCGCGGCAAAGATCGCCAGCAACAGGTCGGTCTGGCCATGCCCGGCAAGTCCGGCAAGGCCGATGATCTCACCGGCACGGGCGATGAGCTCATTGCCGTCTTGCTGTCGCGCCGGCCGCGCCCGGACCCGCAGCGGACCGGGCTCCGGCTTGCCGCTCGCAATCTCTGCGGCGGCCTTCTCGCGCGCCTCCGCTCCGCCCATCGCCGTCACCAGCCTGTCGCGGTCGAAGGCGTCGGCCTGCCCGGCGGCGACCACCTTGCCGTCGCGCATCACCACGATGCGATCGGCATTTCCGAGCACTTCGCCCAGCACATGCGAGATCAGGATGCAGCTCTTGCCGGCGGCGATGAAGCGGCGCACGAACGCCAGCAGCTGGCCGGCGGTATGCGCATCGAGCGAGGATGTCGGCTCGTCGAGGATGACCAGTTCGAGCGGCTCCTGCGTGACCGTGAAGGCGCGCGCCACCTCCACCATCTGCCGGCTGGTGATGGAAAGATCGCCGACGATGTCGGATGCCGAGATGCTGTGGCCGGGGAATATCTCGTCGAGCTTGGCGGCAATCAGATGGGCGGCCTTGCGCCGCCAGCCGAAGCCATTAAGCGAGGCGTGGTTGATCCGCGTATTCTCGGCGACGCTGAGGTTCGGGCAGAGCGACAGTTCCTGGAAAACGCAACGTATGCCGAGCTGCTGTGCGCGCGGCACCGAATAACTTGCCTCGACGCCGCCGCGGACCGCGATCTGCCCGCTGTCGGGGGTAAGCGTGCCGGCCACCATATGCATGAGCGTCGACTTTCCGGCGCCGTTATGGCCGACGAGACCGACGCATTCTCCGGCACGAACGCTGAAATCGACACCGTCGAGCGCCCTGACGGCGCCGAAATGTTTTTCGGCTCCGTCCAGTCTTATGATGTCCATACTGACGGCGCCGAAATGTTTTTCGGCGCCGTCAGGCCTGATGATGTCTGCACTGGCCTCGGGCATGCCTCAACGATACCCGGTTATCTGTGGCGGCAACAATAGTGCCATGCTCACTTGATGTTGGCCTTGATCGCCGCGACGGCGTCTTCCTGCGTGTATTCGTGGCTGGCGACGCCGCCCTTCGGAATCTTCGGCAACGCTGCCTCGAAATCGTCCTGTGTGAAGGCGAGATAAGGAACCAGCAGGTCGTGCGGCACGTCGGTGCGGCCGTCGAGCACTTGCTGCGCCACCCAGAAGGCAAGCGTCGATACGCCTGGCGCGATCGAAGCCGACCAGGTCTGGTAACCGTCCTTTTCCTTCTGCTCTTTCCACCATTGCAACTCGTCCTGGCGATTGCCCATGATGATGGTCGGGCGCGGCTTGCCGGCGGCGGCAAAGGCCTGCGCCGCGCCGTAGCCGTCACCGCCCTGGTCGACGACACCGACCACATCCGGCAGCGACGGCAGGATCGTCGCTACGGCCTTCTGTGCCGTGGTCTGGTCCCAGTCGCCGGTCACCGAGCCGACGATCTTGAACTCGGGATGGGCGGCGACACCTTCGAGGATGCCGGCATGGATGGCATCGTCGATCGAAGTGCCGGCAAGGCCACGGATTTCCAGCAGATTGCCACCCTTGGGCTGGAACTTGGCCATCTGCTCGACTTCCTGCTTGCCCATGTCCTTGAAGTCGACGACGACGCGGTAGGCGCAGGGTTCGGTGACGATGCCATCGAAGGAGACGACGACAATGCCGGCGTCGCAGGCCTGCTTGATGGCGCCGTTGAGGGCATCCGGAGATGCCGCGTTGATGACGATCGCGTCATAGCCCTGCAGGATCAGGTTCTGCACCTGGGCTGCCTGCGTCGGCACTTCCTTGTCGGCCGTCGTGAAGACGTCGGCGGCGCCGACCACCTTGTCGGCGACTGCCTTCTTGGTGACGATGCCGTAGCTGTCCAGCATCGCCTGCCGCCACGAATTGCCGGCGTAATTGTTGGAGAAAGCGATCTTCTTGCCGCTGGTATCGGCAAGCGCGGTGCCTGCGGCAAGCATCGCTGCAAGGGCGCCCAAAACGAATATTTTCTTCATGTCATACTCCTCCCGTGAGTTGCTGTCTTACTGGTGGCTAATGGCTGGCTGGTGGCTAATGGCTGATACGCTCACAATGCTGTTTTTTATCTATTATCAGACAAATGCAGATAGCCAGCAAGCTGTCAACATCAATCCATGGCCGACGATCAACTTGCGGTGCAATCATTGAAACCGGTTCGACTCCTGGTCTAGGGATGGCGATGGAGACCGATTAAATGGCAGTGAACCTTGCCCCGGGTGCACCCGGCATTCCGGCGCGCTGGACGTCGAGCGCCAAGAGCGGCGTCGGCACCGCGCTGTCGCCGGCCTGCCCGATCTGGTTCACCATCAGCCACGGTATCCTCAACGAGATCTACTATTCCCGCCTCGACAGCGCATGCACCCGTGATCTGGGGCTGATCGTCACCGGACCCGACGGCTATTTCTCCGAAGAGAAGCGCGACGCCGAACATCGCATCGAACCCCTCGAGGACGGGGTGCCTGCCTATCGGCTGGTCAACACCGCAGCCGATGGAAGCTACCGGATCGAGAAGCGCGTCCTCACCGATCCGGAACGTCCCGTCTTGCTGCAGGAGATCATGTTCACGTCGCTCAAGGGTGCCGCCAGCGACTACCGCGTCTACGCGCTGCTGGCGCCGCACCTCGTCAATGCCGGCAAGGACAACACTGCCTGGATCGACGACCATGAAGGACAGCCTGTTCTGTTTGCATCGGGACGCGGCGTCTGCCTGGCGCTCGCCTCGTCGCGGCCGTGGAAGGCGTGCGCGGCCGGCTATGTCGGCGTCTCCGACGGCTGGCAGCAGCTTCGTCAAAGCGGCCGGCTCGATCCGGCCTGCCGCAGGGCCGAGGACGGCAATGTCGCGCTGACCGGTGAGATCGCCTTTTCGGCTGCGAACCCAAAAATGTTGCTGGCGCTGGGCTTCGGCACGACGCCGCAACAGGCGGCGGAAACTGCTTTCGCCAGCCTGAACCAAGGTTTTGGGCCCGCAGCCGGATCCTACGTCGACAAATGGCGCCAATGGCAGGCCGGATTGCTGCCGCTGGATCGGCATGCGGTGTCCGCCCTCAATCCCTACCGCCTCAGCACGGCGGTGCTGGCGACACACCGCTCGTCGACCGGAGCAGCCGTGGCCAGCCTGTCGATCCCGTGGGGCTTCAACAAGGGCGACGACGATCTCGGCGGCTATCACCTGGTCTGGCCGCGCGATCTGGTCGAAACCGCCGGCGGATTCCTCGCCGCCGGCGACCCGGCGGAAGCCTTGCGCATCCTTGGCTATCTGCGCTCGATCCAGCAGCCGGACGGCCATTGGCCGCAGAACGCCTGGCTCGACGGGTCGGTCTATTGGCCGGGCATCCAGATGGACGAGTGCGCCTTTCCGCTGCTGCTCGCCGACGCGCTGCGCCGCGCCGGGCATTTGCCGCCTGCGGTACTCTCCTCCTTCATGCCGATGATCGAGCGCGCTGCCGCCTATGTCGTACGCAACGGCCCCGTCACCGGCGAGGACCGCTGGGAGGAAGACGCCGGCTACAGCCCGTTCACGCTTGCCGTCGAGATCGCCGCGCTGCTTGCGGCTGCGGACATGTTCGATGCCGCCGGCAAAACAGAGCCGGCAAACTATCTGCGCGAAACCGCCGATATCTGGAACGATCAGATCGAGCGCTGGACCTACGTCGCCGGCACCGCCGCATGCGAGGAAGCCGGCGTCGAAGGCTACTATGTCCGCATCGCCCCGCCCGACACCGCCGGCGCCGCATCGCCGAAGGACGGCTTTGTGCCGATCAAGAACCGCCCGCCCGGTGATGCGGACCGCCCAGCCGAAGCGATCGTCAGCCCGGATGCGCTGGCGCTGGTCCGCTTCGGCCTGAGGGCAGCCGACGATCCGCGCATCCTCGACACGGTCAAGGTCATCGACGCGCAATTGCGCTGCGAACTGCCGCAGGGGCCGCTCTGGTACCGCTACAATGGCGACGGCTATGGCGAGCATGCCGACGGCGCACCCTTCGATGGAACCGGCCAGGGCCGGCCCAGGCCGCTGCTGGTCGGCGAGCGCGCCCATTACGAGCTGGCGGCAGGGCGCAGGGACAGTGCGGCACGCCTGCTCGCCACGTTTGAGGGCTCCGCCGGGCCGGGCGGCCTGCTGCCGGAGCAGGTCTGGGACGGTCCCGACATGCCGGAGCGCGAATTGCGGCATGGCGGCCCCTCCGGCAGCGCCAAGCCGCTGGTCTGGGCGCATTCCGAGCACATCAAGCTGCTGCGTTCGCTGCGCGACGGCGCCGTGTTCGACATGCCGCCGCAAGGCGTCAAGCGCTATATCGAGGGCAGGACGGTGTCGTGCCTCAGGGCATGGCGCTTCAACCACAAGATCCGTACCGTCCCGGCAGGCAAGGCGCTGCGCATCGAACTTCTGGCCCGGGCGGTGGTTCATTGGAGCAGCGACAATTGGGCAACCGTCCATGACACCGAGACCGCCGCGAACCTTTTCGGTATCCATCTCGCAGAGTTGCCGGTTGCCGACGCCGCTCCGGGCAATAGCATTGTCTTCACATTCTTCTGGTCCGATGCCGGCCGTTGGGAGAATGCTGACTTTTCTGTCGGCATCGGCGATACCGCACAGCCACTAGATCATCGATCCCTCAAGTAAGGCAGGACGAGACCATGCAGATAGGAATGATGGGACTGGGCCGGATGGGCGCCAACATGGTTCGGCGCCTGTTGCGCGATGGCCACGAATGCGTCGTCTACGACATTAACCCGGCGAGCGTCGCGGCGCTTGTGACCGCCGGCGCGGTCGGAGCCGCCTCGATGGAGGAGTTCGTCGGCAAGCTGACCAAGCCGCGCAGCGCCTGGCTGATGCTGCCGGCGGCGATCACCGGCCGGATCGTCGACCAGGTGGCCGCCTTGATGGAGTCGGGCGACATCATCATCGACGGCGGCAATTCCTATTATCATGAGGCCGTCGACCACGCCGCGCGCCTGGCCTTGAAAGGCTTGAGCTATGTCGATGTCGGCACCAGCGGCGGCGTCTGGGGCCTCGAGCGCGGCTACTGCCTGATGATCGGCGGCCCCGACAGCGCGGTCCAGCATCTCGATCCGATCTTCGCAACGCTGGCGCCCGGCGCCGGCGCCGCTTCGCCTGCCCCCGGCAAGGATGCCGGAACCGCTCCCTTCGGCTATCTCCATTGCGGGCCGAGCGGCGCCGGCCATTTCGTCAAGATGGTCCATAACGGCATCGAATATGGCGTCATGGCCGCCTATGCCGAGGGCATGAACATCCTGAAGTCGGCGAACGCCGGCAAGCGGCAGCGCACCGCCGACGCCGAAACCAGTCCACTCGAGAACCCGCAATATTACCAGTTCGACATCGACATCGCTGAGGTGGCAGAGGTCTGGCGGCACGGCAGCGTCATCGGCTCGTGGCTGCTCGACCTGACGGCCGGCGTGCTGAAGGCCGATTCGTCGCTGACACAGTTCGGCGGGCGGGTCTCGGATTCCGGCGAAGGCCGCTGGACGCTGAAGGCGGCGATCGACACCGGCGTGCCGGCGCCGGTGCTGTCGTCGGCGCTGTTCGACAGGTTCTCCTCGCAAGGCGAGTCCGAATTCGCCGACAAGCTTCTGTCCGCCATGCGCTATGCCTTTGGCGGCCATGTCGAAAAACCCAAGGCCGGCTCGTGACGGGCGACAGGGAGGCACGCCCATGAGCCAGGAACGATCGGACACGCTGGTGCTTTTCGGCGCCACCGGCGATCTCGCCCACAAGAAGATCTTCCCCGCCCTCTACGCCATGGTGGCCAAGGGAACGCTGAACGAGCCGGTGATCGGCGTCGCCTTCGATCCTTGGGATATCGCCAAGCTGCAGGCGCGCGCCCGCGACGGCATCGTCAACGCCATCGGCAGCATCGACGAGAAGATCTTCGCAAGGCTCGCGTCGCTGCTGCGCTATGTCAGCGGCGACTACCGGGCGCCTGCGACCTTCGATAAACTGAAGACCGCGCTCGGCAGCGCACAGCGGCCGCTGCACTATCTGGCGGTGCCGCCCGCCATGTTCGAGGTCGTCGTCCAGGGACTGGAGCAGTCGGGCGCCGCCCAGGGCGCACGCCTGATGGTGGAAAAGCCGTTCGGCCATGATCTGCAATCGGCGCGCTGGCTGAACCGGGTACTGCATCTGGTCTTCGACGAAAAGTCGATCTTCCGCATCGACCATTATCTCGGCAAGGAGGCGATCCAGAACCTGCTCTATTTCCGCTTCGCCAATTCCTTCCTCGAGCCGATCTGGAACCGCAACTTCGTCGAGAGCGTGCAGATCACCATGGCCGAGGATTTCGGTGTCGAGGGCCGCGGCCGCTTCTATGACGAGGTCGGCTGCATCCGCGACGTCATCGAAAACCATCTGCTCAACATCCTCTTGCTGCTCGCCATGGAGCCGCCGGTCGGCCGCTCGGCCGACGATCTGATCGACGAGAAGGTGCAGGTGCTGCGGGCGATCCGGACGCTGACCAGGGACGATGTCGTGCGCGGCCAGTTCGACGGCTATCTCAACGAGCCGGGCGTGGCGCCGAACTCGCCGGTCGAGACCTTCGCGGCGGTGCGCTTTTTCGTCGATACCTGGCGCTGGCAAGATGTGCCGTTCTTCATCCGCGCCGGCAAATCCCTGCCGGTGCACGCCACCGAGGTCATCGTGCGGCTGAAACGGCCGCCGCTCGACGTCTTCGATCCAATCAAGCCCGGCGACTGCAATCACGTGCGCTTCCGCATCGATCCGCAGGTGGCGATCTCGATCGGAGCCCGGCGCAAGGCGCCCGGCGACGACATGGTCGGCGAGCAGGTCGAGCTCACCGCGCTCGACGATTCGAAGGGCGACATGCCGCCTTACGAGCGGTTGATCGGCGACGCTATGAACGGCAACGGCCAGCTGTTCACCCGCCAGGACGCGAGCGAGCTCGCCTGGCGCATCGTCGGCCTGGTGCTCGGCGACACCACGCCGCCCGCGATCTACGCGCCAAAGACCTGGGGGCCGACCGAAGCGATGACTGGATTCGGCCCGCCGAACGGCTGGATCAATCCATCGAAATGATTTCTGGGAGGCGAAAGCGATGGCCAAAGCGGTGAAGCGACCGGCACCCGACGCCGAAAAGATCGTGCTTGCGATCGATATCGGCGGCTCGCACGTCAAGATCCGCACCAGCGCCGGCGGCGACGAGCGCAAGACCGCTTCCGGACCGGAGCTGACGCCGCAGCAGATGGTCGCGGCGGTGAAGACGCTGGCCGAAGGGCTGCAATACGATGTCGTCTCGATGGGCTATCCGGGTCCGGTGCACCACAACCGGCCGCTCACCGAACCCGCCAATCTCGGCAAGGGCTGGGTCGGCTGCGATTTCGCCGCTGAGTTCGGCAAACCGGTGAAGGTCGTCAACGATGCGCTGATGCAGGCCGTCGGCAGCTATGAAGGCGGCCGCATGCTGTTCCTCGGCCTCGGAACCGGCCTCGGGGCCGCGATGATCGTCGACAACGTCGCCCAACCGATGGAGCTTGCCCATCTTCCCTACAAGAAGCGCGGCAGTTTCGAAGACTATGTCGGCGAACGCGGCCTGCAAAAGCGCGGCAAGAAGAAATGGCGCAAACACGTCTTTGACGTGGTCGACCGGCTTCGCGCCGCCATGCAGCCGGATTACGTGGTCATCGGCGGCGGCAATGTCGAGGAACTCGCCGACTTGCCCGCCGATTGCAGACGCGGCGACAATACACGCGCCTTCGAGGGCGGATTTCGACTGTGGCGCGACAAATCCCTGATTATCTGATATTGCTGATTGTCTGATATTATCGAGCACCGGCTCAGGGTTGTTAATCCCGCGCTGCCGTTAGTATTATTATTCAAAATAATGTGTGACGTGGTGCGGCGTCATTGCATTGCGCAGATTTGCCGACTAGGAATTTCTGCGACCCCCACGGACGGAGAAATAGATTGACCGACGACAACAACAACGCTCGCAAAGACATCGACCTGCTTGAGCTGACCGCCCATATCGTGTCCGCATATGTCGAGAAGAACCGCTTGCCGGCTTCCGGCCTCGGCGATCTCATCGCCAGCGTCAGCGCTTCCATAGGCGGGCTCGGGCAACCGGCAGTGCCGGTCGCCGCGCCGCTGACGCCTGCCGTCAATCCCAAGAAATCGGTGACGCCGGACTACATCATCTGTCTCGAGGACGGCAAGAAGTTCAAATCCTTGAAGCGCCATATCGGCGTCCATTTCGGGCTGACGCCCGACGCCTATCGCGCCAAATGGGGCCTGCCGTCCGACTACCCGATGGTCGCCCCCAACTACGCGGCCTCGCGTTCGCAGCTGGCCAAGGCAATCGGTCTCGGCCGCAAGGCCGCCCCGCCCGCGCCCGTCAAGGGCAGGGGCAGGAAGGCCAAGGCGACGGCCTAAAGCGTTCGGAGCAGGTCCGGTCGCTCCGCCAGCGGCAACGCCCGGCGGAGCGGAAATTGTTGATCCAGGCCGGATTTTTGCGCGCGCCCTGCGCTGAACTGCGCTAAAGGCTCTCTTGGCCGGACCAGCGCCCATCGTGGAAGTGCCCCGCCGGCCGACATCGCCGCCACGGGGCCTGATCCATGACCACAGAATCCCAAGTACCGCCTGACCAGCGTTATGCCGCCTTTCGCCATCGGCCGTTCCTGAGCTACTGGGCGGCGCGCTTCCTCTCGACATTCTCCACCCAGATCGTGTCGGTCGCCGTCGGCTGGCAGATCTACGATCTGACCCGCGACCCGTTCGACCTTGGGCTTGTCGGCATCGTCCAGTTCCTGCCTTCGCTGCTGCTGGTGCTGGTCACTGGCGACGTTGCCGACCGTTTTGGACGCCGCCTGATCATGGCGCTGGCGGTGCTGGTCGAGGCGGGCTGCGCTTTGGCGCTTCTGTTGCTGACGCTGCGCGGCCTCTCCGGGCCGATGCCGGTCTTCATCGTGCTCGCCATGTTCGGCATCGCGCGCGCCTTCTTCGGGCCGGCCTCGTCATCATTGTTCGCCAATCTGGTGCCGCCCGAGGATTTCGCCAACGCCATCGCCTGGAACTCGTCCGCCTGGCAGACGGCAACCATCGTCGGGCCGGTCGCTGGCGGTCTGCTCTACGGGCTTTCGGCCGAAGCCGCCTACACCACCGCGGCCGCGCTGATGCTCATCGCCGCCGTGCTGATCTTCACCATCCCGAAGCCCGCCCAGCGCAGCCGGACCGACAGACCGACGGTACGGACCCTGTTCGCCGGCTTCGGCTATATCTGGAGCGAAAAGATCGTGCTAGGCGCGATTTCGCTCGATCTGTTCGCGGTGCTCCTGTCCGGCGCCTCGGCGCTGCTGCCGGTCTATGCGCGCGATATCCTCGAACTCGGCCCATGGGGGCTCGGCCTGTTGCGCTCGGCGCCCGGCGTCGGCGCCATCTGCGTCGCCATCTGGCTGGCCGGACACCCGATCCGCAACCATGCCGGCCTTGTCATGCTCGGCTTCGTTGCGCTGTTCGGCGCGTTCACCGTCTTGTTCGGCCTCTCGACCATCACCTGGGTGTCGATCGCAGCCCTTGCCCTGCTCGGCGCCACCGACATGTTCAGCGTCTATATCCGCGAGACGCTGATCCAGCTGTGGACGCCGGACGACGTTCGCGGCCGCGTCAACGCCGTCAACCAGGTGTTTGTCGGCGCCTCCAATGAGCTCGGCGAATTCCGCGCCGGCACCATGGCCGCGCTGATCGGCACGGTTCCGGCCGTGGTGGTCGGCGGCGTCGGCGCGATCGCTGTCGCCGGTCTATGGGCGGTGCTGTTCCCACAGCTGCGCAAGGTGCGTCATCTCAGGGGGCGAAACTAAAGCGCGACGCGCTTTAGTTCGTTTGTTTGTGCATGTCGTTTTCCCAAAACCGCTGCACACTTTTGGGCGCCAAAAATCATGGGCAGGAACTCGCCGAGCCAGCGCTTGAGGTGCATGTCTCAGATCAGCCGGCCACCGAGATGGTCGCGGCCGGGCTGCGCGCCGGGCAATTCGAAGCGATGGGCGCCGCGCACCACCCAGCGCTGCATCATCGCCCGGGTCAATTCGCCATGGAACTGGATGCCCCAGGCATTGTCGCCATAGCGGAAGGCCTGGTTGGGGTAGGTTTCGGCCGTCGCCAAAAGCGTCGCGTCCTTCGGCAGCGAAAAGCCCTCACGATGGAACTGATAGACCATCTCCGGCCAATGCATCAGCCTGCTGCCTGCTTCAGTCGCCTTTAGCGGATACCAGCCGATTTCGACGAGGCCCTCGCCATGGCCCTCGACCCTGCCGCCGAGATGCTTGACCAGCATTTGCGCGCCGAGGCAGATGCCAAGCAGCGGCCGGTTCTCGTTGAGTGGAATTTTGAGCCAGTCGGTCTCGCGGCGGACGAACTCGTCGCCGTCATTGGCGCTCATCGGCCCGCCGAACACCACGGCGCCGGCATGGCCATCAAGCGTCTGCGGCAAGGCCTCGCCGAGCGGCGGGCGGCGGATGTCGAGATCGAAGCCTTCCTCGATAAGCATATGGCCGACCCGTCCCGAGCTCGAATGCTCCTGATGCAGCACGATCAGGATCTTTGGTCTCGGGCTTGGCTTGGGCGGCATTGGAAGGCGGGATCCTGTCTATTCGTCGCTTGACGTTCCGGCAGCACCAGGAGCCGCGGCCGCCGCCTTGAGGCGCGCCTCGACGCGGTCGCGGCGTTCGACGCCGATCAGCTCGGCGACCCGCCAGACGGTATTGTCCTCGAGTTCGTGCAGCTCGCCATCGGCATAGACGATCTCCCACATCAGGCCGATAAAGGCCTTTCGCGCCTCGGCGTCGAGATGGCGCTTGAGCACGCTGGTAAAGGCGTAAAGGTCGATCGCCTCATTGTCGGCCCGCTCGCCGGCAGCCGCCAACGCATCGAGTTCGTCGCCGCTGATAGAATAGCTTTCCGCCAGCACCTTCTTGAACCGTTCCCATTCGGTATCCTGGCGCACGCCGTCGGCGTTCATCACGTGGAAAAGCAGGGCGGATGCGGCAACGCGCGGATCGTCGGCGCTGGCGCTGGCGCCACTACCGGACGGCAGGTCCCTTAGAAACGACAGAACGCGTTCGAACATCAAATCATTCCCAATAAGACCGGGTCCACTCGACCCGGATCAGAACAAACGAAACCGGCGCGTCGATTTACCCGCCTCGTCGTCGGGGTCGACGCCGGGGTCGTCGGGCAGCCGCGTCAACTCCTGCGCCGGCTCGACGGCTTCGGCATCGTCCGGCACCGCGGCAAACGCCGCCGCGGCGACCGGTGTCACATGATCCTCGCCGGCACGGTTTTCGGTCTTTGCTTCGGTCGCGGTGCCCGGTGTCTCGGCAGCAACCGCTGTGTGCTCGATCGCCTCGGCTGTTTCCTGTACCGGCTTGGCTGAAGCCGCAATTGCCGGCACCGATGCCTCCTGCGTATCCTCATCGCTGTCGATCAACTGGCCGAGCCGCTCCATCGGCGCTCGCCATTCGAATGCATCGAGCCTGCCGGTGATCGGCGATACCGGAGCCCAGCGGTCGGAGACGACGCCGTCGGCGACCCAGGCCGGGTCGCGCGGCGCTCTCACCGCCTTCGACAGCAACTGCCGCACCTTGCCCTGGTCGCCGGTCTCTGCCTCCTCGATATCGGCCAGCAGCAGATAGGCGCCTTCACGGCGATCGATGCGGATGGCGGCTTCGGCCTCGCGGCGGGCGGTTGAAAAATCCTGCGCATCGAGCGCGGCGCGCGCCACGGCAAGCGAGGCCTCGGCATGGTTCTTCTTCAGGTCCTGCAGCTTCTTTGCCCGGTTCAGCCGGTCGAGCACGGCATCGCCGGGCCTGGCATGGGTGTAGAGCTCGGCGATCTCCGGATGCGGCTCGGCCTTCCACGCCGCCTCGAGGATTTTCGAGCCCTTGCGCACGTCGTTCTGCCGAAACAGCAATTTCGCCGCGACGACCGCCGCCGGCGCGAAATCCGGCCGCAGCCGGTTGGCTTCGAGCGCCGCCGTCCGGGCGGCATTGGCATCGCTGTCGATCAGCGCCTGCGCCTTGGCGGTGAGCAGCACGGCGCGGCGGCGGTTAGCGGCGTCGCGCTCGATCTGCCGGGTCGACTTCTGGGCGTCGACCAGTTTCAGCGCGCCGTCCCAATCGCCGCGTCCAGTCAGGTCTTCCAGCGTCGATTCGGCCGCCCAGGCCAGTTGCGGCGCCACCGCGGCGGCCCGGCCGGCATAGTGGCGGGCTGCGTTGCGGTCGCCGAGCCGCTCGGCCTCGAGGTAAAGCCCGCGCAGGCCGAGCAACCGCATTTCGGGATCGTCGAGCATGGTCTCGAATTTTTCGCGGGCGCCTTCATGGTCGCCTTCGAGCAGCGAGGCCTGCGCGTCGAGCAGTTGGATCAGCGGCTCCTGGTCGGAGCGGATCAGCTTTGCCGCTTCCTTGGTCTTCTTGCGGGCGAGCGCGCCGTCACCGGCGCCGGCGGCGATCATGCCGGTCGACAGCGCCTGGTAGCCGCGGTCGCGGCGTCGCACGCGGAAATAGCGCGAGATCGTATAGGGGCTGGTCCACAGCGCCTTGACCAGCCACCAGACGATCATCACCGCGGCAACCACGGCAACGATCGCCACCGCCGCGACCATCAGGCTGACCTGGTATTGATAGCCGTTGAAGGTGACGAGCATTTCACCCGGCCGGTCGGCCAGCCAGGCGAAGCCGAGCCCGAGCGCAAAGACGACGGCAAGGAAGGCGAGGATGCGGATCATCGGGTTCCTCACGCCTTCATCGCGCCAGCGATGAGCGAATCGATCTGCGTCTCGACCTCCATCCGCGCTTTCAGTTTGCCGGCAAAGTCGGCGCCGGCGGCCTTGGCCGCTTCAGGCAGCGTTTCGTATTCGCTGAGCGCCTTGGCGTAGTCGCCCTGATTGACGGCGACCTCCATGCGGGCGACGGTTTCCGGGGCGCCGGCGCCCTCGACCGCACCGATCGGCCTGACCTTGACCAGCGATTCGGCGCTCGACAGCAGCTTTTGCAGGATGCCCGCATTCTGGTCGACAGGCGTCGCGGCAGCGACCATGGCGTTGGCGGTGGCGTCCGCTTCGGCGGCGATCTCGGCGCGCGTTGGGACGCCCTTTTCGGCATAGGCGCGCAGCGTCGCGATCTCGGGTGCATCGGGTGAGATCGCGGCAAAGGTTTCGAGTTCGGTCGCGAACGGCGCACCGCGGTCGAGCGCTGCCTTGAGCGCCGAGGCGGCAATGGCCAGCGCGATCTTCGGCTGCGAAGCCTGTGCATCGACCTTGCCCGAGAGCTGTGAAACCGACTGTTCCAGCGCCGCAAGCCGGCCTTCCTGCGCCTTTGCCGTCTCGCCGGCCGATTTCACCAGCGCGTCGAGCGCGGCCAGCCTTTCGTTGAGCGGCCCGAGATCGACCGGCGCCGTGCCGCCGGCCTTGCCGAGGCCCGCGACCGCCGTCTCGATCTGCCGGACCTTGTCGCCAAGTGCGGCAAGCCCAGCATTGTCGCCGGCGCCGCCTTGCTCGACCGCCGATTTCAGCGCCGTGACGTCCGCCCTGACCTGATCCAGCGCCGACGACAGCCCGTCCACCTTGGCCGATGCGTCATTGTTGGCGTCGGCCTGTCTGAGGTCCGCGACCTCGCGTTTCAGCGAAGCGATCTCACCATTGACGGGGTCGAGCGATACGCCGCCCGACCCCGGCGCGCCGAGCAGGCCGGCAAATTGCAGCCCGCCGGCCGCGGCCAGCGCGATGACGCCGCCGATAATACCGGCGGCGATGCCGTTGATGCCGCTCCGCTTCGGCTGCGCTGCCATGTTTTCGTCCCTCATCCGGGCTGTTGTCTCGCCGGAACCTGGTATTCCCGGTCTGTTGGCCTCGGTTGCGTGGACATTGGCGGATGCATCCTCAAAACTGTAGTCGGAAGCCGTGGAGCGACCGGCCGGCGCATCCGAGCCGGCGGGATAAGGGATTTCCGCTTCCCTGGCAGAATCGGCGCCTGCGTCCGTCGGCTCTTGCGTGCCGGCCCGCGCGGCTGCGTCGGCATGTTCCCATGGTTCGAGATCGGTCTGGTCGGCATGCACCGGCTCCTCAGGCGGCTCCGGCTGCGATGCGTTCGCCGCTTCCTCGGCCCGCGCCTCGTCGGTCTGCGCCGCGGCCGGCTGCTGCGAGCTGGCATCCTGTTCGTCGGCGACTCGCGAGACGGCGCCGGGCTCCAGCTCGATGGTCACCGGTTCACGGCGGCTCTTGGAATGCCGCATCTTCGGCGTCTTGACCATGCTCGGGCTCCGCAAAATTCGCTTCGGGATGGTTGAAAGGGTCTAGCACATCACCAAGCGGTGAAAAGGGGCGGCGTGATGACGCCACGGCTTGGAGTTCAGTTTTGGCAAAACGCCGCAGCGGTTTTGGGAGATGCCATGCGGGGCCAGAAACGAAAAACCCGCCTCGGCGGCGGGTCGGTGGGGCGAATCAGCACCATACGCAAATTAGTAGCATAGCTGCCGGCACAAAGCAAGAACAAAATGTGGCTCGAGCGCAATTGTCTCAGGTTGGTGGCTGCCCGCCAAGCTGCCGATCTCCCCCCTTGCGGGGGAGATGGCCGGCAGGCCAGAGGGGGGTGTGACAGAGCACCAACGTCTACCTAAACCCATCCCCCAACCGGGAATGGAGGGCTCGATTGGCTGACAGGTCGGAGGGACAGCACCCCCCTCTGCCCTGCCGGGCATCTCCCCCGCAAGGGGGGAGATCGGCAGCTTCGCCGACAGCGCCTGCTGCGGAATAAATTGAGGATGCCGGCAGGAGGTATGCCAACGTCCGGAACAGGCGGATGCCGGTCAGCGCCGCGCCTGCAAAAGCCCCAGCAAGGCATCTTCGCTGGGCTCAGGCGCAATCCGGATCCTTTCGCCAGCGGCATCATCCAAGGCCGCGGCAATACGTCCCGACAATGCGAAAAAGCGCGTCTCTTCAAAAAAACCGCGCAGCGCCGGCCGGCCAGCCAGGGCCTGCATAGCGGTGGCCGTCTTGGCCGAATAGAGCAGCACCGCCTCGACCGGCTGGGCGGACAGGCGCGCAAGAACGGCCTCGTCGGAGTAATCCAGCACAACGGTGTCGTAGGTCTCGACGGCGCGGACCTGAGCGCCCGCCGCCTGCAGCCGCTCCTCGAAGCCCGGAAACCGCACCCGCCCGCAGAGATAGACGATGGTCTGCCCCGCGTAACCACCAGCAAGTGCATCGGCCAGCGCCTCGGCATTGCCCGGGCCTTCGCTAACCGACAGAAACCCGGCCGCGCGGGCGGCTTCCGCCGTCTTCCTGCCGACGGCATGGCACGGCAAGCCGGCGAGCGCCGCGATCACCTCTTTCGGCGCATGGCGAATCGCATTGGCGCTGGTAACTGCGACCGCCGCGGCGGTATCGGCGACCGCGACCGCATCGACCGGCAGGGCCACCGTTTCGGTCAGCGGCAGCAGGATCGCCTGAAACCCGGCGTCAGCGAGCCGGCGCGCCGTGCGCGAGGCGCCCGGTTCGGGCCTCGTCACCAGGACGCGGAGCATGTCAGGTCCAGCCGTCGAAGAATGTTTCGCCGGCCTTGGCCCGAACGGTCGCCGCGGCTTCCGTGCCGATGCGCGCGGCCTGTTGCGCCGGCCCTTCAAGCCTGACCTCATGCGACTGCGTGCCATCGGGCGAGATGATCAGCCCGGCAAAGGAAACCGTTCCGCCCGATATTGTCGCATGGCCGGCGATCGGCGTGCGGCAGGACCCGTCGAGCGCCGCCAGGAAGGCGCGCTCGCAGGCCAGCGCCTGGCCGGTCGGCACGTCGTGGATCGCTGCCAGCATCGCTTCCACGTCGCGGTCGCCGATGCGGCTCTCGATACAGATCGCGCCTTGTCCCGGCGCCGGCGGAAAGACGTCGAGCGGCATCAGGTCAGTGACGACATCTTCGAGGCCGAGCCGCTTCAGCCCGGCATAGGCGAGGATGGTGCCGTCGGCGATGCCTTCGTCGAGCTTGCGCAGCCGCGTCTGCACATTGCCGCGAAACATCACCACGTCGATGTCCGGCCGCATCCGCCGGATCAGCGCCTGGCGCCTGAGCGACGACGAACCGACCCTGGCGCCTTGCGGCAGGCCAGCAATCGTTCGCGCCGCCTTGCCGATGAAGGCGTCACGCGCGTCCTCGCGCGGCAGGAAGGCGGCCAGCTCCAGCCCCTCGGGCAACAGCGTCGGCATGTCCTTCGACGAATGCACGGCGATGTCGATGCGCCGCGCCAGCAGCGCCTCCTCGATCTCCTTGGTGAACAGGCCCTTGCCGCCGGCTTCGGACAGCGGCCGGTCCTGGATGCGGTCGCCGCTGGTCGAGATGACGACCACCTCGAACGCCTCGGCCGGCATGCCATGCGCCGTCATCAGCCGGGCCTGCGTTTCATGCGCCTGCGCCAGTGCCAGCGGGCTGCCGCGTGTTCCGATTTTCAAGGTTGTTTGCATGGCGCGCCGTCCGTGATAACCCCCGGCAGGATCGAGGTCCGTCTTCCCGGCTTTCTCCTATCGGGGAAAGGCAGGCCGTACAATCCTTGGAGACAGCGACGAATTGATCCGCGTTCTGGGCATCGAGACGAGTTGCGACGAGACCGCCGCCAGCGTGGTGGCGCTGGACGATCGCAGCGCGCCCCAAATCCTGTCGAACATCGTGCTCAGCCAGATCGAGGAGCATGCCGCTTTCGGCGGCGTCGTGCCGGAGATCGCCGCGCGTGCCCATGTCGAGGCGCTGGACGGCATCATCGAGGCAGCGCTTGCTGATTCCGGCGTCGATCTCGCCGACATCGATGCGATTGCTGCCACCGCCGGTCCCGGTCTTGTCGGCGGGCTGATCGTCGGCCTGATGACGGCAAAAGCCATCGCCGCGGCAGCCAAAAAACCGCTGATCGCCATCAACCATCTCGAAGGCCACGCGCTCACCGCCAGGCTGACCGACGGGCTCGACTTTCCCTACCTCTTGCTGCTGGTCTCCGGCGGCCATACCCAGATCGTCGCCGTGCGCGGCGTTGGCGACTACCAGCGCTGGGCGACGACCATCGACGACGCGCTTGGCGAAGCCTTCGACAAGACGGCTAAGATGCTCGGCCTGCCCTATCCCGGCGGACCGAATGTCGAGAAGGCGGCGGCAAATGGCGACGCGGCCCGTTTTGCGTTTCCGCGCCCGATGAAGGGCTCGGTGCAGCCCGATTTTTCTTTCTCCGGCCTCAAGACCGCGGTGCGCCAGGCGGCAACCGCGATTGCCCCGCTGAGCGACCAGGACGTCGCCGATATCTGCGCCTCGTTCCAGGCGGCGGTGGCGGATGCGCTCGGCGACCGTGTTTCGCGGGCGCTGACCAGGTTCCGTCAGCAATTCCCGGACAAGGCTGAGCCTGCGCTGGTTGTCGCCGGCGGCGTCGCCGCCAACCGGACGATCAAGGCGACATTGCAAGCGCTGTGCGAGCAGGCCGGGTTCAGCTTCGTCGCCCCGCCGCTTAACCTCTGCACCGACAATGCGGCGATGATCGCCTGGGCCGGCATCGAGCGCCTGCGCGCCGGCATATCAGGCGAAAACGCCGCCGATTTCGTGCCGCGCTCGCGCTGGCCGCTGGACAGCGTCTCGGCCCCGATGGTCGGCTCGGGCCGGCGCGGGGCCAAGGCGTGACGAGCAAAGCCATGAAGCGCAAAGCCACGAGCGGCTGGCGCGTCGCCGTGCTCGGCGGCGGCGCCTGGGGCACGGCGCTGGCGCTGGCCATGCTGCGTGCCGGCCATTCGGTCCGGCTGTTCGCGCGCGACCAGGACAGTGTCGCGGCGATCGGTCGCGGCGAAAATCCACGCTATCTGCCCGGCATCGCGCTTGATCCCGGCATCGCGGCGACAAGTGACATCAAACTGGCTCTCGCCGACGCCGACTGCGTGCTGGCGGTGGCGCCGGCGCAATCGTTACGCGCCATGCTGACGGCCGCGTCCAGCCATGTGCCGAAAGGCGTCCCGCTGGTGCTCTGCGCCAAGGGCATCGAGCGCGACACCGGCGCGCTGCTGTCGTCCATTGCCGAGGAAATCCTGCCGGCAAATCCGGTCGCCGCCCTGTCGGGCCCAAGCTTTGCCACCGACGTCGCCAAAGGCCTGCCGACGGCCGTCGTGGTCGCCGCTCGCGACGAGGCCCTGGCTGCCGACCTTGCCGCCCGTTTTTCGGCTGAAAACCTGCGCTGTTATTCGAGCGACGACCTGATCGGCGTCGAGATCGGCGGCGCGCTGAAGAACGTCTTTGCCATTGCCGCGGGTGCCGTCACCGGCGCCGGGCTCGGCGCCAGCGCCCAGGCCGCAATGGTGACGCGCGGCTTCGTCGAATTGCGCCGCATCGGTGCCGCCTTCGGCGCAAAGCCGGAGACGCTGATGGGGCTTTCCGGCCTCGGCGACCTGCTGCTCACCTGCTCGTCCGCGCAGTCGCGCAATTTCGCCTATGGGCTGGCACTGGGGCAAGGCAAGCCGCTTGCCGGCCTGCCTCTGGCGGAAGGCGTGCCGACGGCGGCGATCGCCGCCCGCATCGCCGGTGAGCGCCGGATCGATGCACCGATCATCGCCGCCGTCGCCGCCATACTGGACGGCACCGTCACCATAGACCAGGCTGTGTCGGCGTTGATGACCAGGCCGCTCAAAACCGAAACCGACATGTGATCCCGAACGATTGCGGAGATGGAAAGATGCTGTTTGCGTTGATTTGCAAGGACAAGCCAGGAAGCCTGCAGGTGCGGCTCGATACGCGGCCCGAGCATATTGCCTTTCTGGAAGGGCTGAACGGCGACAAGAAACTGGCCTTCGCCGGCCCGTTCCTCGACGCAGACGGCAAGCCGAACGGCAGCCTCGTCGTTGTCGAGGCGCCCGATCTGGCTGCGGCAAAAGCCGTGTCGACGGCCGATCCCTATACCAAGGCAGGGCTGTTCGAAAGCGTCGAAATCCGGCAGTGGAACTGGAGCTTCAACAAACCGGCGGATATCTAATGCATGTCGCGCAAAAGTGTGCAGCGGTTTTGTGATAACGACATGCATAAAACAAGAGCCTAAAAAGCGCGTCGCTTGACGCCGGTCGAACGCGACGCGCTTTTAGTCGCGGCGGCACCTGAGGAGGAGCAACACAATGAACTACTGGCTGTTCAAATCCGAACCTTCGGTCTTCTCCTTCGAGGACCTCAAGGCCAAGGGCAAGGCCGGCACGCAATGGGACGGCGTGCGCAATTATGCGGCGCGCAACAACATGAAGGCGATGCAGATCGGCGATCTCGGCTTCTTCTACCATTCCAATGACGGGCTCGACATCGTCGGCATCGCCGAAGTCTGCGCCCTGGCCCATCAGGACAGCACGACCGACGACCCCCGCTGGGAGTGCGTCGATATCCGCGCCTTCAAGGACATGCCGAAGCCGGTGACGCTGGAACAGGCCAAGGCCAATCCAAAGCTGGCCGACATGGCGCTGGTGCGGCTCGGGCGGCTTTCGGTGCAGCCGGTGACGCCTGCCGAATGGCAGGAGGTCTGCCGCATGAGCGGACTGACGCCGGCGCCATGACGGCGCTGACGCCGGACAGCGCCAAGAAATTCATCCTCGACAACACGGCGCTCATGGCGCCGCCGCATGTGCCGGAGATACGCCTGCAGCTGGCCGACGAGGCGCATGAATTGTGGCAGCGGACCGAGGATGAGCTGAGCGAAATCGGCCTGCCACCGCCCTTCTGGGCCTTCGCCTGGGCCGGCGGCCAAGGCCTTGCCCGCTACATCCTCGACAATCCGGCTGCGGTGCGCGGCAGGCGCGTGCTCGACTTCGCCTCCGGCTCCGGCCTTGTCGCCATTGCAGCAGTGATGGCCGGATCTGCCGAGGTGATCGCCGCCGATATCGACCCGTTCTGCGCGACCGCGATCCGCCTCAATGCAGAGGCCAATGGCGTCGAGATAGAATTCCTCGCCGGCGACTGCATCGGCACCGATGCGGGCTGGGATCTGGTGCTGGCCGGCGACGTCTTCTACGACAAAGCTTTCGCCGACAGGCTGATGCCGTGGTTCGCGGCGTTGAAGGCGCGCGGCGCCGACATCCTCGTCGGCGATCCCGGCCGCTCCTATCTGCCGAATGCCGGGCTGGAACCGCTTGCCGTCTACGAAGTGGCGGTGACCCGCGCGCTGGAGGACGCCGAGGTCAAGTGCACCACCGTCTGGTGCCTTGCTTGACGGCATCGCCGAACAGGCGTTCCATCGCGCAATCGACCGGAGGGAATCATGGATTTTTCAGCAATCAATTGGCTGGCGGTAATCGTCGCCGCCGTGGTGGCGTGGCTGTTCGGCGCGGCCTGGTATATGGGCTTGAGCAAGCCGTGGCTGAAGGCCGCCAAGCTTGATCCGGCGACGATGAGCAAGTCGATGCTGCCCTTCGTCGTCTCCTTCGTCGCGGAGCTTGTCATGGCGCTGGTCATGTCGCTGATCATCGGCGCAGTGACCGGCGGCGAACCGAGCCTGCTTGCCGGGGTGATCTTCGGCTTCGTTCTCTGGCTGGGGTTCGTCGCCACGACGCTTTCGGTCAACCATCGCTACGAAGGTTTCGGCTGGGATCTGACGCTCATCGATGTCGGCCATTGGCTCGGCGTGATGCTTCTCATCGGCGCGGTGATCGGCTGGTTCGGCGCGGCGGCGACAGGCTGACCCTTTAGGCGGCGACAGGCTGACCTTTAGGTTGGGGTCTTGGCGACTTCCTCGAGAAGCCAATCGCGAAAGGCGACGATGCGCGGATCGTTCGCCGCACTTTCGGGATAGACCAGGAAATAGGCGAATTCGGGCGCGACCTTGATGCCGAGTTCAAAGGGCCGGATCAGCCGGCCTTCCGAAAGGTCGTTTGCCACCATGGCGAAATCGGCGAGCGCAACCGCGTTGCCGTCGAGCGCGGCCTGCACGGCATCCGTCGAATTGCCGAACACGATGGTCCGGCTGTCGTCGAAATCGTCGACGCCCGCCGCCGCCATCCACATGCTCCAGTTCGGCCAGGTGACGCCCTGGCGCGACCACTCGATATGCGCCAGCGTATGATGGAACAGGTCGCGTGGCTCCTTGAGCGGCGGCCCTGACCGCAGCAAGGCCGGACTGCAGACGGGAATGATGACGTTTTCGAACAGCCGGTGCGAGCGAAGCCCCGGATATTTGCCGGCGCCGAAACGGATGCCGACATCGACATCGTCGCGGTCGAAATCGCGCACCTCATAGCTGATATCGAAGCGCAGCTCGATTGCCGGATGCTGTTTGCGAAAATCGTCGACGCGCCGCATCAGCCACTTCGTCGCGAATTGCGCATCGAGGGTGACCTTCAGCAGCGCCGATCCGCGCGCCGTCTTCTGCGCCCGTGAGACCGCGCGGCCAAGCAGGTCGAGCGCGTCGGTCGAGGCCTCGAACAGCACCGCACCCGCCTCGGTGAGCCGGATTGTGCGGCTGGTGCGTGTGAACAGCATGATGCCGAGCTGATCCTCGATTTCCTTGATCTGGTGGCTGACCGCTGCCGGCGTCAGGCCGAGCTCGTCGGCGGCGCGGGTGAAATTGAGGTGCCGGGCCGCCGCCTCCAGCGTCCGCAGCGCACGGGTTCCAGGCAGCAGGCGCGCCATCAGGGCCAGACGAGGAGGGTTCGGTCGAGCATTCCAATCCTCAAACAAAACTTGAAGATGCAGAAAAAACTACTCGTTTCCCGTTTGAATTTCAATCCGCCATGATCTGAGCATCGAAGAAACATCAAACCGGATTTGATGTCCGGAGAAGCGGATTGCACCATGTCTGACATCGCCTTGCGCTCTGTAACCCTCCGCCCGGCCTGGCTGCGCGCCGTGCTTGATTGGCTTCGGCATGCAAAAATCGCGGTCAGTCTTCCCTATGAGAATGTCGAGGATCTCTCCGATCGCCAGCTGCGCGACATCGGTGGCGAACGCAAGGACATCGGGCGAGCCATGGACCGCGAACTCGGCCGGCTCGGTCTTCTCGACACAGGGTGGCAGAGGAGTAGGGCAACAAGGCAGTAGGGCAGTAGGGCAGTAGGCAGTAGGCAGTAGGCAGTAGGCAGTAGGAAAAGCTAAGCGGCGCGCCCGCGCCTGTCTCTATTCTTACTCCCCTACTGCCCTATCTCACTACCCTCACCACCGTCCGTTCCGACAGCAGCGGGAGCAGCCGCGCCATGGTGCGGGCCGTCACCGCGACGCAGCCTTGTGTCGGCGTGAAGCCGGGGCGCGCCAGGTGGAAGAAGATGGCGCTGCCGCGCCCGCGCCGGCGCGGCACAATGTTCCAGTCCAGCACCAGGCAGGCATCGTAGAGATCGTCGGTGCGCAGCATCCGCTCATGGCTGGCGCCATAGGGGATTTTGACCGGGCGGTTGTAGTTGCGGTCCCCAGGCACTTCGCACCAGCCGAGGTCGCGGCCGATCGGCGTCATCGCCAGCCGCGTCCTGCGGCCGCCGGCAAAACGGTCGCCGCGAAAATATCCCGACAATATCCGCATCGAGGCGAGCGGCGTGGCGCCATCGCCCTCGCGCTTGCCGGCCGAGATGCCGCCATGCCCCAGCGCACATGGAAACACGAGTTTGCCGGCCTGTAGAAAGCCCTGGCTGGCATGGCCGGGCCGCGCGCGCACGGTGAGCACGGTGAGCCCTTTCGGCAAAATTGCGCCGACTGCATTGCGATCGTGTTTTTTCTTGTATGATCGTGCCACGGAACAAATCACTGTGAACGGCTGTTGTGCCGGTCAGCTTCCGCATAAACAGGCAGCGGTCAACTGAAATCTCTTTTCAAAACAACGGATTGATCCATGACTTCACGCACCATTCTGATCGTCGACGACGATGACGACCTGCGCGGCACCCTTGTCGAGCAATTGTCGCTTTATGAGGAATTCGATGTCCTGCAGGAAGCGACCGCCGCCAAAGGCGTCGCCGCGGCGCGCGGCGGGCTTATCGACCTGCTCATCATGGATGTCGGCCTACCCGACATGGATGGCCGCGAGGCGGTGAAGATATTGCGCAAGGGCGGCTACAAGGCGCCGATCATCATGCTGACCGGCCACGACACCGATTCCGACACGATCCTTGGTCTCGAGGCCGGCGCCAACGACTATGTGACGAAGCCGTTCCGCTTTGCCGTGTTGCTAGCCCGCATCCGCGCCCAGCTGCGCCAGCACGAACAGAGCGAGGACGCCACTTTCTCGGTCGGCCCCTACACGTTCAAGCCCAGCCAGAAGCTTCTGATCGACCCGCGCGGCGCCAAGGTGCGGCTGACCGAAAAGGAAGCCTCGATCATCAAATATCTCTACCGCGCCGACCAGAAGGTGGTGACCCGCGACGTGCTGCTGGAGGAAGTCTGGGGCTACAATTCCGGCGTCACCACGCATACGCTCGAAACCCACGTCTACCGGCTGCGCCAGAAGATCGAGCGCGATCCTTCCAACGCGGAAATTCTCGTGACAGAAAGCGGCGGCTACAAGCTGGTTCCTTAAACATTTCATTATTCAAATAAGCGATCCGGGCGGGGCGCTTTTCGGGTACGGTCCTGAGCTGGAGGTGGGTCTGGATCGAACTCGCGGAGGCATCGGGTCCAAGGAGCGGAACCGATTTTTGAAACGCCTTGCGCGTCCGGGGGACGCGCGGCGCTCTAGGGAGGAGTGGGACTGACGGTTCGGGGACATAGCTAGATGGCGCTGGATGACGACATCCGCATCCTGTCCACCGTGAGGCTCTTCGAGGGCTTTACGCAGGAACAGCTGCGTCTGCTCGCCTTCGGCGCCGAAACCACCATGCTGAAAGCCGACCACAAGCTTTATCGCGAGGACGACGAAGCTGATTCGGCCTACATCGTGGTCAGCGGCCGCATCGTGCTCTATCGCGAGCACGACGGGGAGCGCATCCCGATCGGCACCGCCGGTCCCGGCACGATACTCAGCGAACTGGCGCTGATCGCCGACACCAACCGGCTGACCAGCGCCTCCGCCGAAATCGATTCGGAAGTGCTGCGGCTCAGCCGCAAGATGTTCCGCCGCATCCTCGAGGAATACCCGGAGCTGGCGGTTCACTTGCACCAGCGCATCTTGGAGGATTTCCAGGCGATGATCCGCCGGATCGAGGAACTTGGCCCGCGTTTTGCCGGCTAATGTAGCGCCTCTGGTTTAACCAGATTTCGGAATTTGCGAGTTCTCAAGGCCGGTGCGTTGC
Source organism: Mesorhizobium sp. M1423 (assembly GCF_040317575.1). Lineage (NCBI taxonomy): Bacteria > Pseudomonadati > Pseudomonadota > Alphaproteobacteria > Hyphomicrobiales > Phyllobacteriaceae > Mesorhizobium > Mesorhizobium sp. M1423. The sequence continues at coordinate 111,589 of NZ_JAMYKU010000001.1, read as the reverse complement.
GGAAACAAGCTCGGCCTTGCGCCGCGCCGTCTCCAGTCCGAGCGCAATGAAGCGGCGCGCATGTTTGGCCAGCTCCATATTGTCGGTCCACAGATTGCGCCAGATCGCGGTTTTCCGCGTCAGGTTCTCGTCGACGATTTCCGACGAGAAGGATTCAAAGCTGAGGTCGTCGCTATAGCCGATAGCGGTCAGCGCATCGAATATCCCGGCGAAATCGATATTGCCGGTGCCGAGGAAGCCGCGATGGCTCTCGCCGATATGGACATAGCCGATTTTCTTTGCGGCGTTGCGGATGGCCAATCCGACATCGGCCTCCTCGATGTTCATGTGGAACGTGTCGAGATGCAGGAAGATGTTGTCGGAGCCGCTGTCCTCGATAAAGGCCATGCCTTGCGCGGCGGTGTTGAGCAGGTTGCTTTCGAAGCGGTTGACGATCTCGAGGTTGAGGGTGACGCCGGCTGACTTTGCCGTCTCCGCCACCTCGGCAAGCGTGCCGGCGCTGCGGTTCCACTGGTCGCGCGTCGGCGCCTCGCTCTGCAAGCCGTGGCTGGTGCTGAGGATGCCGGCAACCTTCTGGCCGCCGAGATCGCGAGTCAGCGCGATCGTACGTTTCAGGATTTCGACGCCGTGCGCCGCAATCGTTTTGTCGGCGCTCGAAATATCGCCGTCGGCCGGCAGTCCGATGCTGATTGCGACGCCGAGGCCGAGATCGGCTATCCGCTTGGCCAAGCCGTCAATGTCGACATTGGCGGGGTCGAGATAGGAGAATTCGATCAGGTCGAAGCCGGCTTCGCTGGTGTTGGCCAGCGTCCGCTCGAGATCGCTCTGCGTCGAGCTCGCCGACCAGACGAATGAGTGGATTCCGATGCGCGACATGATTGTCTCCGGTTATTCCAGCAGTAGCGGACCCAAGTCCAAATCGGTGTTTGGCAATCCGTTGCTCAGACAAAAAAGGTGCGGCCGGTCATACCGGCCGCCCCACGCTTGGGAGGTTTAGCGAGCTGCGGTCCAGCCCTTGTAATCCTTCAAATTGTCGGCCGTGATCAGCTTCGGGTCGAGCAGCACCGTCGGCTCGGCCGGCTCCTTGCCGGCAAGCAGGTCAGCCGCCATCGTCAGCGACTGGCCGGCCATCACATAGGGATCCTGCGAGGCCGAGGCCTTGATCATCGACGTGCCGGAAGCGAGTTCCTTCTCGATATCGGGCGCGCCGTCGACCGCCGTGAAGATGAACTCCGAGCGGTTGAGCTGCTTGGCCGCAAGCTGGGCGCCGATCGCCGTCGGATCGTTGATGGCGAAGACCGCGTCGATCTTGTCGAAGCGGGTCAGCAGCGACTGGAACACTTTCAGGCCGCCGTCACGTGAGCCTTCAGCGTTCTGGTCGTCCGAAAGGATCTTGATGTCGGGGTGTTTTGCCAGCACGTCCTTGCAGCCCTTGACCCGCTCCAGGATCGACGACGAAGCCGGGCCGTTGAGGATGACGTAGTCGCCCTTGCCGCCGGTATGGTCGACCAGATACTGGCACGCCTCTTCGCCGGCCTTGACATTGTTGGTCATCACGGTGACGTCGGCGCCCGGCGCCGAAACGTCAAAAGCGGCAACGACGATGCCGGCTGCCTGTGCCTTCTTCACCGCCGGTGCGATCGCCTTGGCATCGACGGCATTGAGCATGATGACGTCGACGCCGGCGGCGATGAAGGAATCGACCTGCGAGACCTGCTTGTTGAGATCGTAGTCGGCCGATACCGATGTCACCTGCACATTCGGGTTGATTTTCTTGGCCGCGTCCTCGATGCCCTTGATGGTGGCGACGAAGAACGGGTTGCCGAGCAGGCCGACCGAGATGCCGACCTTGTTCAGGTCCTTGGCCGATGCCGGCGCGATGACGGCGGCCGCAAGGGCGACGCCGCAGAGCAGTTTAGCGATGATCTTCATAGTTTTATTTTCCTCCTGATGCCCGCGCCTCTCACGGTGCGTTACACATGAAACCGGCTCGATGGACGCCGGCGACTAAGGGCCATCACGTTCTTGCTCCTGCCTGGAGCCGGTAACGGTCGAGGGCGACCGCCACGATGATGACCAATCCCTTGATGATGTACTGCCAGATGTCGGAAACACCGGCGAGGATGAGCCCATTTGACAGCACGGCGATGATCAGGCCGCCGATCAGCGTGCCCCAGATCGAGCCGACGCCGCCGACGAAGCTGGTGCCGCCGAGGATGACCGCGGCAATGGCGTCGAGTTCGTAGGACTGGCCGAGCTGCAGCCCGTTGGCGGCATAGAGCCGGGCCGCCGACATGGCGCCGCCAAGGCCGGCCAGAAGGCCGGAAACGCCGTAGACGAAGAGCAGCACCAGCGGCACCTTGATGCCGGTCAGTCTGGCGGCCTCGGCGTTGCCGCCGACGGCGTAGATCCAGGTGCCAAGCACGGTGCGCTTGAGCACCAGCCAGGACAGCACCACGACCGCCAGCGCGATGATGACCAGCCATGGAACGCCGAACAGCGAACCGTTGCCGATGAAGTCGAACGGCAGGTCCGAGTTGAACACCGTCGTGTCCTGGCCAAGCAACCGGGCGACGCCGCGCACGGCGGTCAGTGATCCCAGCGTGACGATGAAGGGCGGCAGCTTGATGTAGGCGATCAGCAGGCCGTTGATGACGCCGAAGCCGAGCCCGACGAGAATGGCCGCCGGCACGCCCAGCAGTCCCCAATCGGGCACCAGCGACACCATCACCGCCACCATCGCCGAGGCGGCAAGGATCGAGCCGACGGACAGGTCGATGCCGCCGGTCAGGATGACGAAGGTCATGCCGGCCGCCAACACGATGTTGATCGACGATTGCTGCATGACGATCAGCAGATTGGTCTGGGTGAAAAAGCGCGGGTTGATGAACTGGAAGCCGACCGCCAGCAGAATCAGGATCGGCAGCATGCCGAGCGCAGCGATGGCGGTGCGCCACCTTGTGCTCCTGCCGACCGCCCGGTCGTCCGCTTTCATCGTGTCGGCCACCTTGTCGGTCATCGCTGAGCCGCTCCCGTTGCAAGTTCCATGATCGCTTCCTGCCGCAGTGGCTCGCCCTCCAGCGCCGTCACCTCGCCGGCAATGGCGCCGTCGCGCATCACCAGCACGCGGTCGGCGATGCCGATCACCTCCGGCAGCTCGCTGGAGATCATCAGGATGGCGATGCCTTTCTTGGCCAGATTGTCGATCAGCCGGTAGATTTCCGACTTCGCCCCGACGTCGACGCCGCGGGTCGGCTCATCGAGGATGACGACCTGCGGCTCTGTTTCCAGCAGGCGAGCGAGCAGCACCTTCTGCTGGTTGCCACCCGACAGCGAGCCGGCATTGGCCTGCACCGAGCTGGTGCGGATGGAGAGCTCGGACACCGCCTTGGCGGCGCGCTTTTCGGCAGCCGCGAAGTCGCGCAGACCGCCGGCCTTCGCGTCCCTTGCCAGCACGCCCATGCTGATGTTGTCGGAGATCGACATGTCGAGGAACAGGCCAAGTTGCTTGCGGTCCTCGGTCAGGTAGGCGATGCCGGCATCCAGCGCCTCGCTTGGCGAACCGATGGATATCGGTTTGCCGCCGAGCTCCAGCGTGCCCGATATGTGCCTGTCGGCGCCGAAGATCAGCCGTGCCAGTTCGGTGCGGCCCGAGCCGACCAGGCCTGCCAGTGCCAGCACCTCGCCTTTGTGGAGGTCGAAGGAGCAATTCTTTATGAGATTGCCGTCCGACATGCCGCGCACCGACAGCGCGACGGCGCGCTTGCTGTCCGGCGGGCGGTGATCCTTCTTGTAGAACGTCGACAGATCGCGCCCGACCATCATCGATACCAGGCGTGAGGCGTTCAGATCGGCGCGGTCGAGCGTGCCGACATAGCCGCTGTCGCGTAGCACGCTGACGCGGTCGGCGAGCTGGTAGACCTCTTCCATGCGGTGGCTGATGTAGATGATGGCAATACCTTGCGACTTCAGCGTCGCGATCACCTCGAACAGCCGGTCGGTCTCACGCGAGGTCAGCGACGTGGTCGGCTCGTCCATGACGATGATGCGCGCATTGGTCGACAGCGCGCGGGCGATTTCGACCAACTGGCGTTCGCCGAGCGACAGGCTGGTGACCGGGGTGCGCGCTGAAAAAGTCACGCCGAGCCGCGCGATGATGTCGCTGGCGCGCCGGTTACACTGCTCGCGATCGACGATGCCGAACCGTCGCGGCTCGTTGCCGAGGAAAATGTTCTGCGCCACCGACAGATTGGGCGCCAGCGACAGCTCCTGGTAGATGACCGCAATGCCGGCGGCGCGTGCCTTGATCGGGTCGCCGGTGGCGGCCGGCATGCCGTCGATCAGGATCTCGCCGCCGGGATCCGGCCGGTAGGCGCCGGACAGCACTTTCATCAGCGTCGACTTGCCGGCACCGTTCTCGCCCATCAGCGCGTGCAGCTCGCCGGCATGGACGGTCAGCGACACATCGTGCAGGGCGCGGATCGGGCCGAATGTCTTCGAGATGTGGCGCATCTCCAGCACCGGCTGGCGCACCGTCTCGATCCGGGCGATGGCGCTCATCGCGCACCTCCCGCAGCTGCTCTGGGGGCACCCCGATCGGCGGCAAGGCCGCGCCAGTCGTTGCGGTAGCCGGCAAGGCCGCTGAAGCTTGCCGCATGCACCGCCTCCGGCGCCTCGGTGGCAAACTCGCGTCCGACGCTTTCGAAGGCAAGTGCTGCGGCACCGGTGGCGCTGCCCTCCAGCGTTGCGCCCTGCAGGAAGGCCTGCCCGGGACGCACTTGCGCCAGCAGCGCGGCAAGCAGCCCGCCATTGTTCAGGCCGCCGTCGACGATGACGGTATTATCGGAATGGATCAGCTCGAGGCACAAATCGACCATCAGCGCGACATAGAGCAGCGCCATGGCCGCGCGTTCGTCGGCGTTGGGCGTGCGCCCGACCAGTTCGCCGCGCCGGTGTGCCATCGGGCCGCCGGGCGCGAAGCTCGGCAGCGCCATAATGCCGGCGTCGATCACCCGCTGTATCGATGACGGCGCGATGGCGCCCTGCCAGCCGGCGCTGATCGTCGCGAATTCGCGGCCGCCCATGAAGCGGATGGTCGGCACCGGGCCGCCATCGACATCGACGTTGACCAGCATGTCGCGCTCGCCGTCGAGTGCGTCGAGCGGGCAGTCCGGATTGAGAACGACGACCCAGGTGCCGGTCGAGACCACGGTCACCGGCCCGAGCTGCTGCCGGCGGTAGGCATGGAGCGCGGCATTGCTGTCGTGGACGCCATTATGGATGGCGACCGGCTTCGCGACTCGGCCGAAGCGCTGCTCGCCGATCACCGCGCCGGCACGCTCGAAGGCGGGCATCTGGCCGCGCCAGCCCTCGCCATCGACCAGCGAGCTGAAATCGCGTTTGCGCGGCGCCCATAAATGCGAGTGGCAGCCGAGATAGGACACTTCCGATACCGGCCGGCCACCAAGGCGCCAGCTCCAGTATTGGGGGTAGCCGAGGATCGATTTCGCTGCGGCGAAGGCACCGGGCTCCACCTCCTTCAGCCACAACATGTGGCGGCCGTAGTTGAAGCCAAGCGGCAGGCGCGGCGAAAAGGTCTCGGCAAAATCCGGAATGCGGCGATCGATTTGCGCGGCGATCTCGGCCGGCGGTTCCTGCTCGTAATCGAGGATCGGATGCGTCAGCGCGGCGTCGTCGACCAACGCGAAGGTGCAGCCATGGCCGGATACCATCAGCCCTTCCACGCCATGCGTGTCGACGGCGTCATCGATGGCGCGGGCCGCCCAGTCGTGCAGCGTTGCCTCGTCGAGCACGCTGAAGCCGTTTTTGCGGATCCAGCTCGGCTGGGTGCGGCGCTCGTCGAGGATGCGTCCGTCCTGGCCGAAGACGAACAGCTTCGAATTGGTCTTGCCGAAATCGAGGACGGCTACTTTCACTGGGCGCCTCCCGAGGAAGCGGCGATGCGCACCATGACGCCGGCATCTTCGAGCATGCGCGCGTCGGTGTCGGACAGGCCCTCATCGGTGACCAGCGTACCGATCCGCGACAGCGGCAGCGCCACGTTGCGGGCGTGGATCGACAGTTTGCGGCTGTCGGCCAGCACGACGATCTGGTCGGCGCAGAGGCTGAGCTCGACGATCGAGCGGACCAGCAGCGGGTGCGATTCCAGAAGGCCTTCCTGGCCGATGCCTTGCGCGCCGAGAAAGAACTTCGAGGCGTAGAACGGCACCGTCTGGGTCAGCGAATGGATGATACCCGGCTCGCGGTGCAGTTCGCCGCCGGCGACGGTCAGGCTGCAATGGCCGTGATCGCTGAGATAGGCCGCGAGCGGCATCGAGTTGGTGTAGAGCCGGATGTTGCGGTCGGCGAGCTTGACGCCGAGATGGAAGCAGGTCGAACCGCCATGCACGATGACCGCGTCGCCGTCGCGCACCATGGTGGCGGCGAGAGCGGCGATCTGCCGCTTGGCCTCGACGGCGAGGTCGCGGTTCTCGTCATAGGGCCTGGCATAGGCGACGCCAACTTGCGAAGCGCCATCGAGCGCCGAGATGCCGCCATAGACCTTGCGCGCTTCGCCGGCCTCGTCGATCTTGTCGATGTCGCGCCGCACCGTCGCCGCCGACACGCCAAGCCGCTCCTGCAGCTCGCGCACCGATGCGAAAGGCCGGTCTCGCAAAAGCTCGACAATCTGGCGCTGGCGGCCGGAGTCGCTCAACCCTTACCTCCCAATGCGCTTGCCTCCCAAGCCATTTTGCACGGCATTGCCATTTTGCACGGCAATTGGTGCAACTTACTCAACGGGCCTCGGATTGCAAGCGTGATTTGACGCGATAACATCACTGTTGACGTAACTTACTCGCATCTGCGATACCAGCGTCGGTCTTAGTCCCGGCAACGGGCCGTCCAAAGCCGTGGCCACGCGGCCGGTTTGTGGAGGAATTTCGATGACGATCAGTGCGGATGCGCAGGAATTGGCAGCGCTGCGGTCGCTTTCGGCCGTCATCGGCAGCGACCCGCATCTGACCCAGGCCGCCGGCGGCAATACCTCGCTGAAAGCCGGCGACACGCTCTGGATCAAGGCCTCCGGTACCTGGCTGAAGGACGCGCTTACCGCAGACATCATGGTGCCGGTCAGCATCCCGCCATTGCTTGAAGCCATCGAACGGCGCGACCCGGCCGCCGAACAGCCGCAGGCCTTTGCCATCGGCGCCCTCAATCCACGCGGCTTGCGCCCGTCGATCGAGACCACGGTGCATGCGCTGATGCCGCAGCGTATCGTCCTGCATGTCCACTGCGTCGAGACCATTTCGCTGGCCGTGCAGGCCGATTGCGAGGCCGAGGTCGCCAGGCGGCTCGATGGCCACCAATGGACCTATGTTCCTTATCGCCGGCCGGGGCTGCCGCTTGCCCAAGGGATCGCCGAGCGCTTGCGGCCAGGCGTAGACATCCTGATCCTCGGCAATCACGGTCTGGTCGTTGCAGCCGAGACCGTCGCCGCGGCCGACATGCTGCTGCGCCGCGTAACCCGGCTCCTGGCGCGGCCGCCGCGCCAGGTGGCTGAGCCGGACATTGCCGCACTGACGGCGCGCGCCGGCGGCAGCGGCTACAGACTGCCAGCCGACGTGGAGGCGCATGCGGTGGCGATCGACCCCGAAAGCTGCCGCATGGCTTCGGGTGGCAGCCTCTACCCCGACCACGTCATCTTTCTCGGCGAGGGTTCGGTCGTGGCGGGACCGGGCGAGGATGTGAAGCGCGTGATCGAGCGCTGCGGCGCCGCACCCGTGGCGATCCTGTTTCCCGGCCTTGGCGTGCTGATGCGCGGCGACGCCGGCGCCGGCGCCGACGCCATGCAGCGCTGCCTCGCCGACGTGACGGCGCGGGTCGATGTCGCAGCGAAGCTGAATTATCTGACAGCGGCGGAGAATGACGAACTGATCAACTGGGACGCCGAAAAATATCGCCAGAAACTCAATGCCGGAGGCAGCTGACATGCCGCGTTCGTCAAGCCCGCTATCAACTGGCCCGCTTGCCATCGGCATCGACATCGGCACATCCGGCGCGCGCGCCGTCGCAATGCGCCCGGACTTTTCCATCGCCGCGCATTCCGCAATTGCCCTTGAGCGATTTGGGCTGAACGGCCGCGACCCCGCCGTATGGTGGGAGGCGGTCGGCGCGACGTTGGCGGAAGTGCTCAAATGTATCGATCGCGCGGCAGTGCTCTCGATCGCCGTCGACGGTACGTCGGGCACGCTGCTGCCGGTCGACGGCTCCGGGCGGCCGCTGGCCGAACCGCTGATGTACAACGACAAGGTCGCTGACGACACTATTCTGACTGCAATAGCCGGCGCGGCACCGGCAACGAGCGCTGCACTTGGGGCGACGTCCGGTCTCGCCAAGGCGCTGTCTTTCCAGCACCTGCCCGGCGTCGCCACTGTGCTGCACCAGGCCGACTGGATCGCCGGACAGTTTTCCGGCCGCTTCGATGTCAGTGACGAGAACAACGCGCTGAAAACCGGCTACGACGTCGAGGCCCGGCGCTGGCCGGACTGGATCGCGGCGACCGGCATGCGCATGGAATTCCTGCCCCGAATCGTGCGGCCGGGCGATGTCACGGGCACGCTCACCGCCAGCGCTGCGAAAATGTTCGGCCTGCCGCGCGACGTGGTTGTCGTCGCCGGCACCACCGATGGATGCGCGTCGTTCCTGGCGACCGGTGCGACTGCCGCGGGCGCCGGCGTCACCGCGCTCGGCTCATCGCTGACCATCAAGATCCTCTCCGACCGGCCGATCTCGGCGCCGCAATTCGGCATCTACAGCCATAGGCTGGGAAACACCTACCTGGCGGGCGGTGCCTCGAACTCCGGCGGCAAGGTGCTGGCCCAGCATTTCCCCGTCGCCCGCATTGTCGAACTCAGCAAAAAGATCGACCCGGCGACAGAGACCGGCCTCGATTATTACCCGCTGCCGGCGCCGGGCGAACGCTTCCCCATAGCCGATCCGGCGCTGCCGCCCCGCCTCGAGCCGCGGCCCGCCGACGACGCCGATTATCTGAAAGCGATGTTCGAGGGTATTGCGGCGATCGAAGCGCTCGGCTATCGCCGGCTTGCCGAACTCGGCGCACCCCGGCTTACATCGGTCAGGAGCGTCGGCGGCGGTGCGGCCAATCCGGCCTGGACGGCGATCCGGCAGCGCAAGCTTGGCGTCGCTCTCGTGCCGGCTCTTTCGGAGGAGGCCGCCGCCGGCACGGCGCGGCTGGCGCTGATGGGCGCAGGCGCAGCGGGGCTTTTATGACGGCCAAGATAATTCAGCACCTCGACGGCATCGCCGCGCTGGCCGAGCGCTATCAGGTGTTCCTGCTCGACCAATTTGGTGTGCTGCACGACGGCACCAGCGCCTATCCAGGCGCTATCGAAGCCTTGTCGGCACTCAAGCGCGCCGGCAAGACCATCGTGCTGATCTCGAATTCCGGCAAGCGGGCGCAACCCAATGAGCGCCGCCTGCTGAAGCTCGGCTTCGCACCGGGAAGCTGGGACCATTTTGTCTCCTCCGGCGAGGTGGCGTGGCGCTCCTTCCACGAAATGGCGGCATCGGGGACCCTGCGCCCGCAGACAAAATGCCTGCTGATCAGCCGCGATAATGACCGTTCGGCTGTCGACGGCCTGCCCTTCGTCCTGGCCAAGGACGGCGACGATGCAGAACTGGTACTGATTTCCGCCAGCGAGGGCGATCGCTACGACCTCGACCATTATCGCCGGCTTCTCGGTCCGGCGGCGAAGCGCCAGGTGCCGTGCTTCTGCACCAACCCCGACAAGATCATGCTGACTGCCGTCGGGCCTTGCTTCGGCGCTGGCCGGCTGGCCGATCTCTATGAGAACCTCGGCGGCAGCGTCACCCGCATCGGCAAGCCCTATCCGCAGATATTCGAGGCAGCGCTGGCGCTGGCGGGCAACCCGGAGCGCGGCAACGCGGTCTGCGTCGGCGACAGCGTCGAGCACGACATCGCCGGCGGCAACGGCGTCGGCGTCGCGACGACGCTGGTCCTGTCCGGTATATTGGCGGAGACACCTGATCTGGAGACTGTTTTCGCCACGCTGAACGCCCGCCCCGACTACATCGCGGATAGCTTCAGGTTTCGCTGAATTGTTAAGGCGAGACAAAGCTAATCGAGGTTGAAACGCCCGATCACCGGCACATGGTCGGAGGGCCGCTCCCAGCCGCGCGCCGGCCGCAGGATTTCATAGCCGGCAAACTGCGGCACCAGGTTTGGCGACGACCAGATATGGTCGAGGCGGCGGCCGCGATTTGACGCCTGCCAATCCTGTGCACGATAGCTCCACCAGGTGTAGAGCTTCTCCTCGTAAGGCACATTGAGCCGCATCAGGTCGACCCAGTCGCCGGCGAGCCGCATCGCTTCGAAATTTTCCGTCTCGACCGGCGTATGGCTGACGACGTTGAGCAGCTGCTTGTGCGACCAGACATCGTGCTCGAGCGGCGCGATGTTAAGATCGCCGACCAGGATCGAGCCGGAAACCTCGTCATGCTCGGCGCGGACGGCGTTCATCTCGGCAACAAAATCGAGCTTGTGCTTGAACTTCCGGTTGACGGCCGGGTCGGGCTCGTCGCCGCCGGCCGGCACGTAGAAATTGTGCAGCAGGATCGCCTTGCCGCCAGCCTTGACGGTGACCGACAGATGCCGGCTGTCGTCGATCTCGCAGAAGCGGCGCTTTTCGACCACCTCGATCGGCCGCCGTGCCACCGTCGCAACGCCGTGGTAGCCCTTCTGGCCATGGAAGGCGATGTGCTCGTAGCCAAGCTTGCGGAACGCCTTCTCCGGAAACAATTCGTCAGGAACCTTGGTTTCCTGCAGGCAGAGCACGTCCGGCGCCTGCTCGACCAGCAGACGCTCGACGATCGGCATGCGCAGCCGGACGGAGTTGATGTTCCAGGTAGCGACGGAAAAGGGCATGTGGGGTTCCGGACAACGCAAGATCCGCCGGATGGCCCGACGGAAGTCAATCGCGGAAACTACTGCCAGCCGCGCACCGCAAAAACAAGCCGGCCGCGCCTTGGGGGCGCGGCCCATGACTTTCCAGAAATATCAATACAGGAACCAAGCCCAAGGTGTGCTGAGATTCAGGTCAGGCCGAGTCGGAGTCGAAGACGGGCGCGAAGCGACCAGAATGGTGGATTCCGAGAACCGGAGCGGAGCGTACTTTTGGGTACGTGAGCACCGGCCTACGCCGGCCGTAGCCTTAACTGCCACGACCGCTCATGAATGCTTTGGCCGGCGAAGGCCGGAAGCGCAGGAAACCGCCGTTGCAGGCCGGCATCACCTGAATATCGACACACCTTAGCGCGACTTGGTGTTCAGTTCCCGGTTGGCCGTATAGTCGATGGCAAAGGTGTCGGGCGCGAAACTGACGCCCTCCTTGGTGTTGAAGATCATCACCGTCGTGTCCTTGCCTTGCGCATCGGTGATGGTCCACTGCCGCAATTCATAGGATTTCGGATCGAACATCATGGTGATCTTCGAATTGCCGAACACCGATTTGTCGGCAAGCTGGATGGTGGTGAGATCGTTTTCTTCCTTAACGCTTCTGACGCGTCCGCCCGACAGATCGATCTTGTCGTCGAGAAGCAGCTTCAGCGGTGTCTTCGACAGCGGGTAGAGGTCGGAGGTCCGCAGCTTCTTGTTGAGGATGACCACCGACTTGCCGTCGGAAATCACCCTGAAATTCGAGGCGCCGTCATAGTTGAAGCGGATCTTGCCCGGCCGTTCCAGAAAGAACTTGCCGCCGGTCTGCTCGCCCTTTGGCCCGAACTGCACGAACTCGCCGCTCATCGATTTGACCGAGGAGAAATGATCGGCGATCTTCTGCGCCGTCGCCGGAACCGCTGCTTGCGCCGACGCCAGCAGCTGGAAGCCGGGCACGACGTTGACGGCCGCGGCACCGGCCAGGACCAGACCGAGGCCGAGCACCTGTCGGCGGGTTGGGGCGAAATCCCTGCTTGGGGCGAAAGATGCGTTTTTCATGCCGGTCACCATCATCTGATTGCTTGCTCGTTATATTGGTCTGGCCCCCCAGTTGGGCTTAAGTTTGGCGGGCGCGCAGCGCTCATCCGTTGCAACGCGCCGAGAGGTTCAAAGTTGCCGGCGCGGATGCGCTCTAGAACTTGTCGTCCTCCGTCGGCACCAGGATTTCGCGTTTTCCGGCATGGTTGGCCGGGCCGACAATGCCTTCCTTCTCCATCTTCTCGATGATCGAGGCGGCGCGGTTGTAGCCGATGCCGAGCCGGCGCTGGATGTAGCTGGTCGAGGCCTTGCCGTCGCGCAGCACCACCGCGACCGCCTGGTCGTAGGGATCGTCGGAATCCTCGAAATTGCCGCCGTCGCCGCTGCTGCCACTGCCTTTGCCCGACGGCTCATCATCATCCTTGTCGTCATCCTCGGTGATGGCGTCGAGATATTCCGGCACGCCTTGCAATTTCAGATGCGCGACGATCCTCTCCACCTCGTCGTCGGAAACGAAGGGACCGTGCACGCGCTGGATGCGGCCGCCGCCGGCCATGTAGAGCATATCGCCCATGCCGAGCAGCTGTTCGGCGCCCTGCTCGCCCAGGATGGTGCGGCTGTCGATCTTCGATGTCACCTGGAAGGAGATGCGGGTCGGGAAGTTGGCCTTGATGGTGCCGGTGATGACGTCGACCGACGGCCGCTGCGTTGCCATGATGACATGGATGCCGGCGGCGCGCGCCATCTGCGCCAGGCGCTGCACTGCGCCTTCGATGTCCTTGCCGGCGACCATCATCAGATCGGCCATCTCGTCGATGATGACGACGATGTAGGGCATCGGCTCGAGGTCGAGGTTCTCCGTTTCGTAGATCGCTTCACCGGTCTGGCGGTCGAAGCCGGTCTGCACGGTGCGCGAGATTCTTTCGCCTTTTTTCTCGGCCTGCTGCACGCGCGCGTTGAAACCGTCGATGTTGCGGACGCCGACCTTCGACATTTTGCGGTAGCGGTCCTCCATCTCTCGCACGGTCCATTTCAGCGCCACCACCGCCTTCTTCGGATCGGTGACCACCGGCGTCAGAAGATGCGGGATGCCGTCATAGACCGAGAGTTCCAGCATTTTCGGATCGATCATGATCAGCCGGCAGTCCTGCGGCGTCAGCCGGTAGAGCAGCGACAGGATCATGGTGTTGATGGCGACGGACTTGCCCGAGCCGGTGGTGCCGGCGACCAGCACGTGCGGCATCTTGGCGATGTCGACGATGACCGCCTCGCCATTGATGGTCTTGCCCAGCGCCAGCGCCAGCTTGGCCTTGGTGGTCTCGAAATCGCGGCTGGCCATGATCTCGCGCAAATAGACGGTCTCGCGCCTGGCGTTCGGCAATTCGATGCCGATGGCGTTGCGGCCAGGCACCACGGCGACACGGCAGGCGATGGCGCTCATCGAGCGGGCGATGTCGTCGGACAGGCCGATCACCCGCGACGATTTGATGCCGGGCGCAGGTTCCAGCTCGTAAAGCGTGACGACCGGACCCGGGCGCACATGGATGATTTCGCCCTTGACGCCGAAATCCTCCAGCACGCCCTCGAGCAGGCGGGCGTTCTGCTCCAGCGCGTCCTTCGACAGGCTGGCGTCGCGCACCACGTTCTTCGGTTCCGACAGGAAATGCAGTGACGGCATCTCGAATTTTTCCGAGCCGATCAGCGAGGTCTGCGCCTCGCGCTGGACCCGGGCGCCGGGTGCCGGCCGCGGCGCCGGCGCCTCGACGCGTGTCGCCGCATCGGAACGGAAGTTCTGCACCTTCGCCGTCGGCGCGGCGCGGCGTTGGCCGGCCGGCTCGGGCGCGAAATCCGTGTCGTCGTCATTGTCGTCGTTATCGAAGACATCGGCATCGTCGGGGTCGATCGAGGCACTGCGGTCGTTGACCATGGCGGCGAAGAATTCCGGCTCGACGCGGGCGCGCCCGCCCGGGCTCATCCGCGCCTCGGCGAACTCGGCCGATTCGACCCGTTCTGCCGCCCGCCGCCAGGCGCTGGCCCGCGGCTCCATCTCCGGCTCGAAATCGTCGCGCTCGCGCCGGCGCGCGGCGCGGCGACGCAGATAGGCCCGCAGCGACAGCCACCAATGGGTGATGGCGCCAAGCGCCAATATGCCTTCGTCGCCCTCGTCCTCTTCATTGTCGAAAAGCAGGTCGTCCTGCGGATCGGCAGCAGTGGGCTGATCAAGCACGGCAAAGCCGTTCTTGCGTGAAATCAGCGCCGAACCATACAGAAACAGCCCCAGCGCCGGTGCTGCAAGGAGCACGGCAAGCACGCTGGCGACGAGGCCGGTCGGATAGCCGCCGATGACCAGGCCGGGAATGTTGAGCACCATGTCGCCAAAGACGCCGCCGAGGCCGGTCGGCAGCGGCCAGGTCTTGGGCGGCACCACGCAGCCGGCAATTGCCGCGCCAAGCAGCGAAAACCCGAACCAGGCCAGCGCCCGTTTCGGCAGCCGGTCGACGCCGCGCGCGGTAAACAGCAGAAATCCCCAGATCACCGCCGGCACCAGCGCCGCAACGGCGGCGAGTCCGAAGAACTGCATGGCAATGTCGGAAAAGACGGCGCCGGCATAACCCATTGCATTGGTGACGATATTATCGGTGGCGTGCGAGAAGCTCGGATCGGCGACGTTCCAGGTGGCAAGGGCGGCGACGCCGAAGCCAACCAGAGCAAACAGCCCGGCACCGACCAGCCGCCCGACCTGGCGCCTCGCGAACGCCCGGATGCCGTGCCCCGTATCGGCCAGCGCAAGCGGTGCTGAAGCCCCTGAACGCATGCTCTTCCTCGTCTGTCGTTGCCCGGCCGGGCGCGGACGCGCAACACGGCAGATTCGGCTGTCAGACTAGCGGCGGGAAGGTTAAGGGCGCATTAACCATGGGCAGCCTGCGTCTGCGGAACGGGCGCAGGATGTCATGCCTGACTTCCTGTTCAAACGCGGCGGTGATCCTGCGACAGGCATTGGCAACCACGCTGACTCGGCGAAAATGGCGGGCACGCTGGAGCCGCTGCGGCAGATGTTTCACGCCGCCGACGGATCGAGCACCTTGATCAAGCGATCGTGATCGAGCCGTCACGGCCATCCGCGCACAAAAAGAGGCCCGGAAGATTTCCGGGCCTCAAGGCGTGAGCCCTTGCGGGAGCATCACGACGGGATGGGACGTCGCGAGGCGGCCGAGGGCCGCCCCGGACGAGCTTACGGGTGATAGGCCACTTCGCCGTGCGAGGTGAGATCGAGCCCTTCGCGCTCTGCATCGGCTGTCGGACGCAGGCCGACGATCAGGTCGACGATCTTGTAGAGGATCGCGCTGCCGATACCCGACCACAGGATTGTCACCAGCACACCTTTGAACTGCGACATCAGCTGGGTGGCCGTGCCGGCGTAGCCGGCGGCGAAGTCGGCTGTCGAGTAATCGACGATGCCGGCGCCGCCGAGAGCGGGATTGACCAGGATACCGGTGCCGAGCGCGCCGATGATGCCGCCGATGCAGTGGATGCCGAAAACATCGAGGCTGTCGTCGTAGCCGAACTTGTTCTTCACCACCGAGACGAAGAAGTAGCAGACGCAAGTGGCGACGAGACCGAGCACGATGGCGCCCATCGGTCCGGCAAAGCCGGCGGCAGGTGTCACGGCGACGAGGCCGGTGACAGCACCCGAAACGGCGCCAAGCATGGATGCTTTGCCGCGCAGCAGCGTTTCAAGCACGATCCAGGTCACTGCCGCCGCCGCCGTGGCGACAAACGTATTGACCATGGCCAGCACGGCATAGGCGTTCGCTTCCAGGTTCGAACCGGCATTGAAGCCGAACCAGCCGACCCACAGCAGCGAGGCGCCGACCATGGTCAGCGTCATCGAGTGCGGCGCCATAACGTCCTTCTGGTAGCCGATACGCTTGCCGATCATCAGCGCGCCGACAAGGCCGGCAATGCCTGCATTGATGTGAACGACGGTGCCGCCGGCGAAGTCGATGGCGCCGAAGCCGAAGATGAGACCCGACGGATCGCTATAAGCGCTCGGGCCGCCCCAGAACCACACCATGTGCGCGATCGGGAAATATACGAAGGTGACCCAGAGGATGGTGAAAAGGATCACGGCGGAGAACTTGATGCGTTCGGCGAAAGCGCCGACGATCAGGGCAGGCGTGATGCAGGCGAAGGTCATCTGGAAGAGAACGAACACCAGTTCGGGAATGGCCACGCCCTTGGTGAAGGTTTCGGACACCGTCGTCACGTCGACGCCGGCCAGAAACATCTTGGAAAGGCCACCGACGAAGGCGTTGCCGGGGGTGAAGGCCAGGCTGTAGCCGTAGAAAACCCAGACGATCATGACCACGCTGGTGATGGTGAAGACCTGCATCAGCACCGACAGCATATTCTTGGCGCGAACCAGGCCACCGTAGAAAAGGGCAAGGCCGGGAATGGTCATCAGCAGCACCAGAATAGTGGAGATCATCATCCACGTCGTGTCGCCCTTGTCGACGGTGAATGCCGGCGCCGCTGCCGGTGCTGCCGGAGCCGCTTCCTGCGCGAACGCAGCAACCGTGCCCAGTGCAGCGAGAGCGAGCGAGCCCCAAACGGCCGCGCGTCCCGTTAACTTCAAGGTGGAAGGAATATTCATTGAACTCTCCATTGGAATACGTGTCCGCGGCTCAAAGCGCGTCGGTGTCTGTTTCGCCGGTGCGAATGCGCACCGCCTGGTCGATGCCGAAGACGAAGATCTTGCCGTCGCCGATCTGACCGGTCTTGGCCGCCGCGGTGATGGCTTCGACGGCCTTGTCGACCATGTCGACGGCGACCGCGACTTCGATCTTGATCTTCGGCAGGAAGCTGACCGCGTATTCCGCCCCGCGATAGATTTCCGTGTGCCCCTTCTGACGTCCGTAGCCTTTTACTTCGGTGACGGTCAGGCCTTGGATGCCGACTGCGGTGAGCGCCTCGCGCACCTCGTCGAGCTTGAACGGCTTTATGATTGCCATCACGATCTTCATAAGGTTTCACCCTTTGCTGTTGCGGGTCCCCGCGTTTGCACGACTTCGCCGATCCCCATGAGAGCCGGAGAGTGCCCGCTAGGATTCAAGCTCCGTGCCAATTGCCGAAGCAGGGTGTTAAGCTGTTGTTAAACAACGAAATCGGGAAGGTTTGTCGGCTGCCTGTTCACAGTCGCGTCAATGCAAATGATTAAAAAATAGGCAAATTCCGAAAAATGCCTACTCGGCAGGCGGCCGCTTCAGCCGGATGAGTCCTTCTTGGGCAACCGAGGCGATCAACGTGCCGTCGCGGGCAAATAGCGAGCCGCGGGTAAAGCCACGCGATCCTTGCGTCGACGGGCTGTCCTGCGTGTACAGCATCCAGTCGTCGAGCGGGTGGCTGCGATGGAACCACATGGCGTGGTCGAGGCTCGCTGCCTGGATGTCGCGATCGAAAATGGCGCGGCCGTGGGCAAAAGTCGAGGTGTCGAGCAACGTCATATCGGAGAGGTAAGCGAGCACGGCCGCCTGCGTGGCGCGGTCGGCCGGCACCGGGCCGGTGGTGCGGATCCAGATGTTCTGCTTCGGCTCGAGCTTTTCCCGGCTGGTGTAATGCTTCAGCATCACCGGCTTCATCTCGATCGGCCGGTCGCGCTCCCAATAGCGCTTGATGCCGTCGGGCACGGCTTCGCCGAACTTGCCCAGCAATTCGCGCTGCGACAGCAATGTGTCGGGCGCCGGCACGTCCTGCGGCATCGGCACCTGATGTTCCAGGCCGACCTCATCCTGCTGGAATGAGGCTTCCAGCGAAAAGATCGCCTGGCCGTGCTGGATCGCGACGACGCGGCGCGTGGTGAAGGAGCCGCCGTCACGGATGCGGTCGACCTCGTAGATGATCGGCACCTTGGTGTCGCCCGGTCGCATGAAATAGCCATGCAGCGAGTGCACATGGCGCTCGGCCTCGACCGTTCGCTGCGCGGCGACAAGCGCCTGGGCGATGGTCTGGCCGCCGAAGATGCGCTGCCAGTCGAGCTTGGGGCTGCGACCGCGATACAGGTTGTGTTCCAGCTGCTCGAGGTCGAGAATGCCGAGAAGCTCGTCCATGGCTGCCGTCATCTTGACCTCGCCGCAAAATTACCATGGCGGTTTCCGACAGGAACAGCGGGCAGTCAAGGGCGGAATGCCCGGCGACAGTCAGGCTGCGAAAGGAATTGCCATGGTGGACAGCAAGAATTCGCTCGACGTTCTGGTGGCCGGCGCCGGCTATATCGGCCTGGCCGCCGCCGTGTCTCTGAAGCAGGCGCGGCCGAGCCTCGCCGTTGCCGTCGTCGACGCAGCACCCGCCGGCGTCTGGCAGAAGGACGGCCGCGCCTCGGCGATTGCAGCCGCCGCGTGCCGCATGCTCGACCAGCTCGGCGTCTGGAACGAGATCGCGCCGGAGGCGCAGGCGATCACCGAAATGATCGTCACCGATTCGCGCACAACGGATCCGGTCCGTCCGGTGTTCCTCACCTTCGACGGCGAGGTCGCGCCCGGCGAACCCTTTGCGCATATGGTCGCCAACAAGGATTTGAACGGCGCCTTGCGCCGGCGCGCCGAACAGCTCGGCATCGGCATCATCGAGGGCGTCGCCGTCCGCGCCTTCGATACCAACGGCGCCGGCATCACCGTGCATCTTGCCGATGGCGCGACGCTTAAGGCGCGGCTGCTGGTCGCCGCCGACGGCGTCAACTCGAAGCTGCGCGACATGGCCGGCATCAAAACGGTGAAATGGGAGTATGGCCAGTCCGGCATCGTCTGCACGGTGGCGCATGAGCGGCCGCACAACGGCCGCGCCGAAGAGCATTTTCTTCCGGCCGGCCCCTTTGCCACGCTGCCACTCAAGCCGGGCAAGGACGGCACCAACCGTTCGTCGATCGTCTGGGTCGAACGGTCGCAGGATGCCGAAAAGCTGGTCGCAGGCGACACCCTGGTCCTGGAGTATGAGCTCGAGCACCGCTTTGGCCTCAAGCTCGGCGAAATCCATATCGCCGACAAGCCCCGCGCCTGGCCGCTCGGGCTGACCATTGCGCGCGCCTTCGTTGCGCCGCGCATCGCCTTGGCCGGCGACGCCGCCCACGGCATCCACCCGATCGCCGGCCAGGGCCTCAATCTGGGCTTCAAGGACGTGGCGGCACTTGCTGAGGTGGTGGTCGAGGCCGACCGGCTCGGCCAGGACATCGGCGCGCTCGACGTGCTTGAGCGCTACCAGCAATGGCGGCGCTTCGATACGGTGCAGATGGGCATCACCACCGATGTGCTGAACCGGCTGTTTTCCAACGATTTCGGCCCGCTGCGTACGTTGCGCGACGTCGGTCTTGGCCTTGTCGAACGCATGCCGCGGCTGAAGGGGTTCTTCATCCGCCAGGCGTCAGGTCTGTCCGGCGACACGCCGAAGCTGTTGAAGGGCGAGGCGATCTGATCCATCTCACAGACATGCCAGGATGTGTTGAGATTCAGGTCAGGCCGAGCCGGAGTCGAAGACGGGGCGCGAAGCGACCAACAGTGGCTTCCGAGAACCGGAGCGGAGCGTGCGTTTGGGTACGTGAGAATAGGAAGCGCAGGAAGCCACCCTTTGCAGGCCGGCATCACCTGAATATCAGCACACCCTAATTGACCTCGAAACCGAGCTTCTGGCGCAGCCGGAGCATGCGCTGGTCGGAAATCTGCTGGCTTTGCCCGCCGACTTCCGTGACACGGCTGACCATCTGTAGCAGATCGTTCCTTTCAGCCGCGTCGAGGCGTTCGCGCAGGAACGGTGCCAGCTTGTCGATGACGACCGTGGCATCGTCGATTTGCGAGGCCGCCCATTTGGCGTAGATCACCGCTTCATCGGTCTGCTTTTTGTCGGCAATCTCCGAGATCACCGATCGAATGGCAGCTTCGCGTTGCGGCAGCACCGGACCATGCTCGGAAACAATGGCGGTGATCAGCGTCGCCGCCGCCACGACCGGATCGTCGATCGCCGTCAACGGCGAGAGCGCCGCCTGCTTGCGCAGTTTCTTGCGGCGGACATTGCCCTGGACGCGGCCAACGACGTCGGCAACCTCACGCGCCGCGTCGTTCATGGTCTTCAGCCGGTACCACCAGAACGCCGCTGCCCCCAGCAGGCCGATTGCAGCAATCAATATATGCATGCCCAAGATCCCCAATCTCAGGCGACGACAAGAGAAGTGTCGTTTCGCTTCAACACGCAAAAGTTGCGTCAATTGAAGAAAACGAAAGCCTGCGCCAGTCGCCGGCCCCGACATCTCTACGACCCCGGCACATTGTAGATCGCCCGCACCTCGATCGTGCCGATTTCTGCCAGCGGAATGCCGCCGGCGATCTCCAGCGCCTCGTCGAGGTCCCCGGCCTCGATCATGACGAAACCGAGCAACTGCTCCTTGGTCTCGGCGAAGGGGCCGTCCGTGACCAGCCGCTTGCCTTTGCGCCGGCGCACGGTCTTCGACGTCTGCACCGATTGCAGCGCCTGCGCGATGATCAGCCGGCCGCTTTGCGCCACCGACCTGTCATAGGCCAGCGAATCGGCGTCGAGCTTGGCCAGCCTCGCAGGCGTCATTGCGTAGAGATCTTTTTCTTCGCCGTAGACCAGGCAAACGTATTTCATCTTTACCTCCATTCCTGGGTTGAAGCGGCAGCCGAGGCTAGGGAAATCTCGGCCGGGCCTTTGCCCGCTGTATGATCGAGCCCCGCTGCATAATCCAGAAAGGACACCGCAATCCCGATAATGGCAATCGCCGCAAGCAGCCGGCCGAAGCCGGAAGGCGGCAGGCGCGACCAGTCGGCTTGTTGTTCACCGGCCCTGTGGCTGGTGTTTGTCCAGTGAGCAGAAAACAGATTGTTCATGTGATCCTCCATCCAGCCACCAATTCCATGGCCGCCCGCAGGACGGCCGGGACAGATGGAAGTCGACATTTTTGCACGCATATTTTTTTCGCGATTTTTTTCCCGAGCGATTTTTTGCTTGACCATGATGTGTCACGCTGCCGCCGATACGAAAGCGCGGGTGGCCTTCGCTCCAGCGCGCGCTATAGTCGACTGGATGCCGATCACGGGCTCAATCACGACAATCAAGGAGGAATTGATGGACCGCACCGCCAACGCCGTTTGGAAAGGCAGTTTCAAGGAAGGCAAAGGCACGCTCGAAACCCAGAGCGGGACGCTGAAAGGTACGCCCTATTCTGCCAAGATGCGTTTCGAGGACGAGAGCGGCAAATCCGGCACCAACCCGGAAGAGCTGATCGCCGCCGCCCATGCCGGCTGCTACGCCATGCAGCTTTCGCATTTCCTCGCCGAGAACGGCACTCCGGCTGCCGAGCTCGACGCCAAGGCCGTGGTAACGCTGGTCCCCGGCACCGGCATCACCGGCAGCGCGATCACGCTGGTCGGCAAGGTGCCGGGCATCGATGCCGCCAAGTTCAAGGAACTGGCCGAAAAGGCCAAGGCCGAATGCCCAGTCTCGAAAGCGCTCGGCGCCATCAAAGTATCGCTCGACGCCAGTCTCGGGTGAGCCGTAAGCAAACCTGCATCGAACAGCCGGTCGATGATTGGCGACAGCATAGCGGCCATCCGATCTCCCTTGCGGGGGCTGGCAGGATAGAGGGAAGATCGCGGCTTTATTCCAGCTTGGGTTGCTCGCCCCACGACAGTGGGGAGAGGTGTCTCGGCGAAGCCGAGACGGAGAGGGGAACCGCGCTCTATTAAGCCCCCTCTCCCGCCCCCTAGGCGCCCCCCCACCCCCCCCGTGGGGTTGGGGGCGCCCCCCCCCCCCCCCCCCGGTGTGGCCCCCCCCGCTATATCCCCCCCCCTCCCGGGCCGCTGCGCGCCCACCTCTCCCCCGCTTCGCGGTGGGCGAGGAACCCAGTCTTGAGAGTCGGGGGCCCCACGGGCTCCCATCATGCCCGGGCGTAACCCAATGTCAGTTCTTTAAGGCCGCAGCGCGCACGTCCGACGGCGTCGCGTCATAGCGCCGGCGGAACGCCCGGTTGAAATAGGAAAGGTCGTTGAAGCCGGCATCGAAGGCGATTGCCGTGATGCTGCGGTCGGCATGAGAAGGATCGCCCAGCATGCGATGCGCGCGCACTAGCCGCTGGCGCAGCATGAAGTCCGACAGCGACGTGCCTTCGCTCTCGAACAGCTTTCGCACATAGCGGGCGCAGAGATGGTGGCGGGCGGCGATGTCTTCCGCCGACAGCTCGCCGTGCCCGCCATGGGCGAGGATATCGGCCTTGATGGCGCGCAATCGCGCCACCCGCACGCCGCGGCCACGCGCGATTTCGGCCGCATCCCTGGTCGCCCCCATGGCAAGCGCGGCAAGGTCGAAAATGTGAGTCGCGGCCAGCTGCCAGGTTTCCGGCGTCAGCGCATCGTCTGCATCCTGGATCGACTGGACATAGTCGAGCAGCAGCCGCATCGCCCCGCTCGTGGTCGGCAACGGCTGCATAAGCACCGAAGCCGGATCGCCGATCAGCGGCGAAAGCTGCCTCAGCGAGAAGCTCATATTGACGAAGCGCATGCCGCCCGGCTGGATGAGGTTGAGGCCGACCTCTTCGCCGCTCATCATCAGCGCCCGGCCGTTGCCGATCGGTTCCTCGCGGCCGCGATGCTTCATGACGCTCGCGCCATCGAGCGCCGCCAACAGGATGAGGTCGTCGCTGTCGATCAGCGGCATCGAGTGATGCGCCCGGAATTCCGAGGAAGTGCCGGTGGCAATGCCGAGGCCGGGCAGCGCACGCACTTTCATGTCGACACGCGTCGGTGCGAGCGGATCGAGCTCGACCTTGAGGACCGTGCGGCCGTAGACCTCGCGCATCACCTCGACGCGATCCTGCTCCGGAAACGCGTCCGTCATCAGCCTGAACGAGGTCGTCGCATTCATCGGCATCCCCAGCCCGAGAGCGCGCTGATATGCGCCGAGCCCCCTAAAACGTCAATACAGGGCCGTTTAGGCCGTTTTTAGGGCCGTCTCGTCCAAGCCGGCTTGTTCTCATCGGACGTAGTTTGCAGCCCGTTTCCAAAACCGGAAATCCATCGGCAATGACCACAAGGGGGTTCGATGTATCACCTGCAACTGCTCAGGACGCTGTCGGCGCTCGCCTCGGCGGGCTTCAATCCGCGCGTCTATCTCCTGTCGCTTGCGCTCGGAAAAACCGCCACCGATCATCGCGACCTGAAGCTGCCGCCGCGCATCAGGGAGCGTCAGCCATGAGCCTGCGATATGCTTTTTTGGCGGCGCCGATGCTGTGCCTTGGCCTTTCCGGCTGCGTCGGCCTCAATCCGATTTCCGCGGCTGTCGGCCTCGGCGGCATGGCGGCGGCAAACTCCATCGGCATGGAGCAATCGGGTGTCATCAGCCCGCAGGAGCAGGCGAAATATGCCGGCATGTCCTGTGCCGAGTTGCGGCAACAGGCCGCCGGCTACGAGGAGGCCAGGAACCATGGGCCTTCGCCGAAGAAATATGGCGGCATGGCACCCCCCGGCAAGATGGCGATCGTCAACAATGTCATAGCCACGCGGCTTGCCCATCTGCACAAGCTTATCGCGAACAAGGGATGCTGACCGGCTCCTCACCCGCGCGCCTGGCGGTTTTTGTCACACTGGCGGGCCTGACCGGTTGCCTGGCCGTCGGCCCGGCCGATGCCGCCGGCCAAGGCAAGGGGCAGACAGCCCGTTCGCGCCAGGGCTCGATACCACCAGCACTTGTCGGCAAATGGGGCTTTGCAGTCGCCAGCGGCGATCATTGCACGACGCTCGGCCACTGTGCGCCGGGCAGCGGCGGCAGCATCTCCTTCACCTTCGGCGCCAACGGGCGCACGCAATATGCGCTGTTCGAATCCTCGCTGGTCGACGGCTGCGGCCAGATCCAGTCGCTGACGCTGAAGACGGGCACGACGACCGTGCACGGCTCGACGCTGGTCTTCACGCCTAAGGCCGGAACCTACAAATCCGTCAATGGCTGCCGGCCCGATCTGACCGGCACCTGGAAGTTCGGCGCCGGCGACCTGAAGCCGGTCTCGCTGAGCTGGCAGTTGAATGGCCGGCAGTTGCGGCTGGTCGATCCGGGAGGCGAGGCGAGCGGCGTCTACAGCAGGAGATGAGGTCGCGATTCAGTGCCCCTCGCCGGTCAGCGCGTCGAGGCGGGCGCGCAATGCCGCGACCTCCTGCTCGAGGGCCTGCACGCGCATTTCCAGATCCGAGGCCGGCAAGGGCGATTGCTGGGGCGCCGCGGCAGCCGACAGCTGCACCGGCCCGCTGAGCAGTTGGACATAACGGTCCTCGCGCTGGCCCGGGCCGCGGTCGATCTGCTGCACCAGCGGCGGCCTGCGGCCGATCAGCAGATCGAGATTGCCGCGAAGCTCCTCGATCGACGGCAACCGTGCCATGCGCTCGCTTCGCGCCAGCAGTTCATAGGCCGTCTGCGGGCCGCGCAGCAACAACAGGCCGAGCAGCGCGATCTGCGCCGAGGTCAGGGAAAAGCGCTGCGCCACGACATGCTCATAGCGCTCGACGCGCGACGCGAACACCTGCCTGACCAGGCCCTTCTGCTCGAGCTGGCCAAGCGCCCTTCTAACCTCGGCAAGCTCGACCGACATTACCGGCTCGCGCGCCGTCTTCTGGTTGGCCGCGGCAAGTGCCGCATTGAGCGTCAGCGGATAGACGTCGGGCGTCAGCTCCTTCTTCTCGATCAGGCAGCCGAGCACACGCGCCTCGATGGGGGAGAGGATGGGAAGCTCATCGCTCATTGAAGTTCAGCCTCCCGGCGGTAAAAGTCGGTTGCAAGGACACGGTTTCGAGCCTGGCGGGCTTCATCCCGGATCACGCCGGCAAGGTTCATTTCGTGGTGACCATAGCGCGCCTCAAGATAGCGCGCGATCGCCGTCGGGATGAGACCGGTCCCCATTTCCCGCGTCTGGCTTTTGCGGTCGATCAGGCTGCGGATTTCATCGCTTGCCTGCGCTGGCATCTCGATTTGGTCGATGCACTCGCCAAGGTTCATCGGCGGTAGACCGGCGAGGCCGCGCTGCTCCATCCAGTCCAACGCGACCAGTGGTCGAATGAGATAGAACAGCTTCTTCAGCTTCACCTCGCCGGAAAAGCTGCCGATCTTGGCAACATGTGAACGCGCCAGGCCGAGATAGTGACGCGCTACTTTTGCCGGATCGACGATCTCGGCAAGCAGGTCGAGAAGGCGCCGCCGAAATCCCGTGACCTCTTCGTAGACGATTGATGATTTTGCCCATTCGACGATGACGGCATTGCCGCCGAGCCCGAGCAGCAAGGCCTTGCGCAGATCCCAGCCACCGGCATCGATCTCGCCTTCGATGGGAAATTCGATCACGTCGCGTGCCTGTTCCAACACAAGGTGATCCGATGCCGGCCTGACATAGACGAAACGGCAGTCATAGTCGCTGTCGGGAGACGGGAACCCCCAGGCGCGGCTGCCGCTTTCGATGGCGAACAGGATCGTCACGCCTTGCGTTCGCACGACATCGAGTCGCGCCCGGATCGCCGCGACGGCGTCAGATGAAAAATCGGCAGGTAGCTGCTTCATCTGCTGCTAAACCCGTCGCTCCACCATCATCTTCTTGATCTCGGCGATCGCCTTGGCCGGGTTGAGCCCCTTGGGGCAGGTCTGGGCGCAGTTCATGATCGTGTGACAGCGATAGAGCCGGAACGGGTCTTCGAGATTGTCGAGCCGCTCGCCCGTTGCCTCGTCCCTGGAATCGATCAGCCAGCGATAGGCCTGCAGCAGCGTCGCCGGGCCGAGATAGCGCTCGCCGTTCCACCAGTAGCTCGGGCAGGAGGTCGAGCAGCAGGCGCACAATATGCACTCGTAGAGCCCGTCGAGCTTTTCGCGGTCCTCATGGCTCTGCAGCCATTCCTTGGCCGGCTCGGGCGACACCGTCTTCAACCACGGCTCGATCGAGGCGTGCTGGGCATAGAAATTGGTGAGGTCGGGCACAAGGTCCTTGACCACTTGCATGTGCGGCAGCGGGTAGACCTTGATCGCGCCGGAAATGTCGTCGCAGCCCTTGGTGCAGGCCAGCGTGTTCGACCCGTCGATGTTCATGGCGCAGGAGCCGCAAATGCCTTCGCGGCAGGAACGGCGCAGCGTCAGCGTCGGGTCGATCTTGTTCTTGATCCAGAGCAGCGCGTCGAGCACCATCGGCCCGCAATCGTCCATGTCGACGAAATACGTGTCCATGCGCGGGTTCTCGTCATCGTCCGGCGACCAACGGTAGATGCGGTATTCGCGCAGGTTGGTCGCGCCCTCCGGCTTCGGCCAGGTTTTTCCGGCCATGATCTTCGAGTTTTTCGGAAGCGTGAGTTCGACCATTATCTCAGGTCCTTTCGGATGACGAGCTTCAGCCCGGACCAGATCCCGTTTATGGCGGCGACCTTGACGTCGACGAGGTCGAGCTTCAGCGCCTCGGTGCGGATAACGTCCTCGGTGACGTCGGTCGGCACTTTCGATGCCTTCTTTGGCCACGACACCCAAACCATGCCGTGCCGCTTAATCGCCGCTTCTACGTCGCCAAGACGGTCCTCGATTTCGACACGCCGCCGGGCGAAAGCATGCACGGCATCGTATTTCTCATGAACGCCAGAGATCGCCGACCAGTCAGCCAGCCGGTCGACGTGGGCAAAGTCGACGGCGTCGGTCAGATCGTCGAGTTCGGGCGGCAGGGCGACGAAGGCGGCAATCATCCTGTCCTTCAGGCCGAGCTTGGCCGGAAGGGGCGTGCCGGAATATCCAGCTGCCGCCAGCGCCATGATCAATACACCCTGGCCTTCGGCGCAATCTTGGCCGGGTTGATGCCGCCGTCTGCTTCCTTAAGCAGCGTCTCGGTGTGCACCGGCCGGTAGCTGAGCGCTACCTCGCCGGCCTCGTTGAGCCGGGCCAGCGTATGCTTGCGCCAGTTCGCGTCGTCGCGCGCCGAAAAGTCCTCCCGCGCGTGCGCCCCGCGGCTTTCCTTGCGCGCTTCGGCGCCGTAGACGGTGGTGATGGCGTTGGCCATCAGGTTTTCCAGCTCCAGCGTCTCGACCAGGTCGGAGTTCCAGATCATCGAGCGGTCGAACACCTTGACGTCGCCGAGTTCACCCCAGATCTGCGAAATGCGCCTGCAGCCGCTTTCCAACGATTCCTGGGTGCGGAACACCGCCGCGTCCTCCTGCATCGCCTTCTGCATCTTTTCGCGCAAAACCGCTGTCGGCGTCGAACCGTTGGCGTGGCGCAGCCGGTCGAAGCGGTCCATGATCTTTTCGACCGAGGCTTCGTTGGGCGACGGGATCGCGACGTTGCGGTCGATCACCTTGCCGGCCCGGATCGCCGCCGCACGGCCGAACACCACCAGGTCGATCAGCGAATTCGAACCCAGCCGGTTGGCGCCGTGCACCGAGGCGCAGCCGGCCTCGCCGACGGCCATCAGCCCGGGCAACACCTGGTCCGGGTTCAGGGCGGTCGGGTTGAGCACCTCGCCCCAGTAATTGGTCGGCACGCCGCCCATATTGTAATGGACGGTCGGCAGCACCGGGATCGGTTCCTTGGTCAGGTCGACGCCGGCAAAAATCTTTGCCGACTCTGAAATACCCGGGAGCCTTTCGTGCAAAACGGCCGGATCGAGATGGTCGAGGTGGAGAAAAATATGGTCCTTCTTCGGGCCGACGCCACGGCCTTCGCGGATCTCCAGCGTCATGCAGCGCGAGACCACGTCACGCGAAGCCAGATCCTTGGCTGACGGCGCGTAGCGTTCCATGAAGCGCTCGCCCTCGGAATTGACGAGATAGCCGCCCTCGCCGCGCGCGCCCTCGGTAATCAGGCAGCCGGCGCCGTAGATGCCGGTCGGGTGGAACTGCACGAACTCCATGTCCTGCAGCGCCAGGCCGGCGCGTGCGGCCATGCCGCCGCCATCGCCGGTGCAGGTATGCGCCGAGGTGGCCGAGAAATAGGCGCGGCCATAGCCGCCGGTCGCCAGCACCACCATCTTGGCCGAAAAACGGTGGATGGTGCCGTCGTCGAGGTTCCAGGCGACGACGCCGGTGCAGGTGCCGTCCGGCTCCATGATCAGGTCGAGCGCGAAATACTCGATGAAGAACTGCGCATTGTGCTTCAGCGACTGACCGTACAGCGTATGCAGCATGGCGTGGCCGGTGCGGTCGGCGGCAGCGCAGGTGCGCTGCACCGGCGGCCCTTCGCCGAAATTCATCATCATGCCGCCGAACGGCCGCTGGTAGATTTTCCCGTCCTCGGTGCGGCTGAAGGGAACGCCGTAATGCTCGAGTTCATAGACCGCCGCCGGCGCCTCGCGCACCATGTATTCCTGCGCGTCGGTATCACCCAGCCAATCCGAGCCCTTGACCGTGTCGAAGAGATGCCACTGCCAGTTGTCGGGCCCCATATTGGCGAGCGAGGCGGCGATGCCGCCCTGAGCGGCGACCGTGTGCGAGCGCGTCGGGAAAACCTTGGTGATGCAGGCGGTGCGCAGGCCCTGCTCGGCCATTCCGAGCGTGGCACGCAGGCCAGCACCGCCGGCGCCGACGACCACGACGTCGAATTTGTGGTCGACATAGCTATAGGCGGAAGCCGTATTGGCGTTCTTCGCGTCCTTGGCCAAAAATCAGCCTCCAAATGCCAGTTTAAGCAGGGCGAAGACCGAAGCGACGCCGACGACTACGGGAAAGAATGTGTTGAGCGCGAGCAGCGCCAACCTGGTGCCCTCGCCATGCACATAGTCTTCGATGATCGCCTGCATGCCGAGCCGCATGTGGTAGAGCACCGACAACAGCACCAGCGCCAGGACCAGTGCCACGAACGGATTGGCAAGTGCGGCGCGCACCTCGAGATAGCTGGCGCCGTTGAGTGCGATCAGGAAGCCGACGAAGAACAGGACCAGCGGGATGTTGGAGATCGCCGTCAGCCGCTGGCGCCAGAAATGGCCGGTGCCCTCGCGGGCCGAACCCAGGCCGCGGACCTTGGCCAGCGGCGTGCGCATATCGGTGTTTTTGCCTGTCATGTCAGGCTCCCCCGCGCCATGTAGCCGGCGATCCAGATCAGCAGCGTCAGCGTGACCGAGCCGGCCAGCGTCGCCCAGGCGATCCTCGAGGCCGTATGCTTTTCCAGCCCTGCCCCAGTGTCCCAGATAAGATGGCGCACGCCGCCCAGCATGTGGTGCATCAGCGCCCAGCTGTAGCCGAACAGCACCAACCGCCCCAGCCAGGAGCCGAAGGCCCAGTTGACGGCATTGAAGGTCGCCTCCGAGCTCGCCGCCGCCATCAGCCACAGCGCGACCAGCAGCGTGCCGAAATAGAGCGCCCCGCCAGTGATGCGGTGGATGATCGACATTGTCATCGTGATCGGCGGCCGATAGACGGTCAGATGCGGTGAAAGCGGCCGTTCACGTCTGGTAAATTCGCGGGTGGCTGGTGATTTGCTCATGGCTCCCCCAGTTCGGCGTCTCTGGAGCCTCAGGTGGAAATGCGGCATTGCCGCTTCCGGTTGCGACTTCGGACAGCCGGTTTCTAATGCTCTTTTTGCACCGCGTCAAAGCCGGAAAATCGTTTTGAAAACGTAATTTAGTCTTATGAAAGCGAGGCTTCCAGCTTCAATCGATTAGGACTGTCGCCTTGAGCCGGCACAATGTCGCTGCACTGCAAAATATGGCTGCCGCACCGGACGGATCAGCGTTTACAGGCCAGCGGTGAGGCACCGCCCTTCATCACCAGCGCGTCGCGGCCGTCGATCACGATCGCGTCATGCGCCTCGCCGTAACGGCTGGTCTGATTGGCAGGTGAGGCCGGCAGCTCGGAGCTGCTGCCGTCCGGGCCGAGCACGCGCACCGACGTGCCGAGGTTCTCGATGGCCATCATGCTCCCGTCGGCGCATTTGTAGGTTGCCTTGCGCGGCTGTGGCGCCGACGACTCGCCGACAGCGGGAGCGACGGCGGTATTTTCGAGCTTAGGCCCACTGGTCTGCGGCGCGCAGGCGGCGGCAGCCAGCAGCGAGGAGACGGCCAGCGCTATCCGAAACGTGCGGCGTAACCTCATATGCTGCTTTCCCCCGCGCGCATCGAGCCCGCCGCGATGCTCCGGCAAGCCGCCGGATTTTCATGCTTTTTGAGTCGCGCCCGATGCCGGCGATGGTGGGAACAAGGCATGGCCGAATGATGGCCGGTGGGCGACCGAGTATTAACCATGTTTTCCGAGACCTCGCGGCGGCGGCGGTTGCCCTCTTAACAAAGGTTAATAAAAGGTTAATTTCTGATTCGAGGAGGCTTGCCTCCCAGCAATGGAGCAGCACGCCATGCATTCGAATTCAGCAGGATCGCGCCTTCCCTGGTTCCTATTGGCGGCGCTCGCCGTCGGCGTCGTCGCACCGGCATTCGCCGGAACGCGCCATCATGACCGCGTCTATGCCGATTCCTTCGGCAATCTCGTCATCGACAGCGCCGCCGGCTACAAGCGTATCCTCGTTGGCGAGGGCAAGCTGGCCAAGGAATTGTCCGACTACACCAGCGCCGGCCAGCCCGACGTGATCTACGAAAACGAATCGGACGATGTCCGCGACGGCGACTGCTACAGGCCGCCGGTTTTCGTCAAGGGCCGCAGCTATATGTACGGCCTCTCCGACGGCGAAATGCCGGAGCTCAGCCCCTGCCGCTGACGGCCACGCCGCCCTTTGTCGACGGCGCCGGCAAGGCAACAGCCGACCCCACCGAGACACGCACGCAATCGCGGCCGCTGCCTTTCGCCTGATAGAGCGCTTTGTCGGCGCGCCGCAGCAGGTCGGAAAAGCTTTCGCCCGGACCAAGCTCGGCAACGCCGAAGCTGGCGCTGCAGCGATGATCCGCCGGCAGGCAGTCGATGGGCGTGGCACCGAAGGCGGTACGCGTGCCCTCGGCGAAGAGCCGGGCGGCGGCGAGGTTGGTCCCCGGCAGGAAAATAGCGAATTCCTCGCCGCCGATCCGGCCGGCGACATGATGGTCGGCCGCGGCATCGCGGAGAAAACCGGCAAAGGTCTCGATGACCCGATCGCCGGACGCGTGGCCGTACGTATCGTTGATGCGCTTGAAATGGTCGAGATCGGCAATGACCAGTGCCGCCGAGACAGCCCGCCGCATGGCGTCGCGCAGTGCGATCTCGGCATGGCGCTCGAAGCCGCCACGGTTGAGCAGCCGTGAAAGCGTATCGGTTTCCGATTTCGACGTCGCCTCGGCGAGCACGTCGCGGACCAGGATAGCCAACGTCACCAGCGCAAGCGCCAGGCCGAACACGGTGCCGATAGACTGCGACACCAACGCGTAGCTGGTCTGCGCATAAGATTGCGGGTTGGCGCCCCAGCCGCCAAGCGCATGGGCGATGAAGGGTTTGCTGGCGAACTGCAAGGTGCTGGCCGCCAGGACAGCCATCAGCATATAGTCGAGCCGCTCGCGTCTTTGCCTGGACGACAAGACGATCGCCAGCCCGGTGAACTGCATGGCCGCATAGGGAAGCTGGTAGGCCGCCATTCGCAGAAAGGATTGGCGTGGCAGGTCCTGTACGAAATAGACCGCGAGGGTGGCGAAGACCAGGAAGAACAGCATCGGCGGCCAAGGCGGCGAAACGCGGTATTTCTGGGCAAGCCCGCCATTGAAGGCGACGGTTGCGCCAAGGAAAGCGGCAAAGGCGGCGACAACCACGGGGCGCGCATTGTCGAAGGCGGGAATGCTGAACTCGATGGCGAAATAGGCCATGCCGAGCACATAGCCGAACGCCAGCCAGCGCGCCGACACCCGTCCGGCGTCATAGACCGCGATCGTCATGAAGGCCGCCGCCAGCAGCCCGGCAACGAACAGGTTGATCACCAGGATGAAATTGGCGCTGCCCATTGCGCGTTTTTGGCACTCCCCGCCGAACAGCAAACCACTGAGGCGCGAAAAAGACGTTAATTCGAGGCCGCCGCTGACGCTCAGCCGGCACTGGTCCGATCGGGAAAGAACACCGTTTCAGGCCGCTGATAGGACAGGCACACGCTGTCGCGGCCATTCCTCTTGGCTTTGTAGAGCGCTTCGTCGGCACGGCGCATCAGCGGGTCCAGCCCTTCGTCGCCCGTACGGGCGGCCACGCCGAAGCTCACGGTCACTCTTGTGTCGGGCGGAAGCCCGTCGATTCTGCCCGCCGAATAGAGCGTGCGAATGGCTTCGGCAAACAGTCTTGCCGCGCCAAGGTCACTGAGCGGCAAGAGCACGGCGAACTCCTCGCCGCCGATGCGGCCGGCAACGCCGCGCGTGCCTGCAGCCGATAGAAGCTTGGCGGCGAAGTCGGCGATGACGCGATCCCCGGCCGCGTGGCCATGCTGATCATTGAGCGCCTTGAAATGATCGAGATCGGCCAACACCAGCGCAACCGGCAATCGCGCCGTGGCACAGTGCTGCAGGACAAGCATGGCGCGCTCCTCGAAGCCGCGGCGGTTGAGCAGGCCCGATAATGGGTCCGTCAGGGTTTCGGTCTTCAGGGCCTTCATCACATCGAGCGCGGCGGCGCCGAACAGGCAAAGCGCGATAAGCAGCGACAGCAATGCATGCGACAGCAGTGCCGTCGTCCAATAGGACGACGAGTAAAGCCCTTCATAGCTGGTAAATGGACCATGCGCGATGACGACGGCAAGGGTCCGCACCAGGAAGTTCAGACCGGAAAGCAGCGACAGCACGAACAGGATCATCTCCGTCGGGCCGTTGTTGCGCACCACGCGCAACTCGGCGGCGACAACCAGGCTGATGCCGCCGAAGCTGAAATTGATGGCAAGGATCCGCCACGTGATATCCGGCCGGGCAAAGAGAAACCATGAGACCGCGGCCAGGCCGCCGCCCGCCAGAATGCCGATCGCTGGATACGGCACGCGCCGCCCGTAGCGCGCGATGACCGCGCCGGCGAGACAGCAGGTCGCGAAGGTGAAGCATAGGATGGACATGAGCTTGGTCGGCGCCATACCGACCGGCAGCGTGAAATACTGGAGCAGGAAGCCTGCGGCCGAGGCCGAGTAGCCCGCCGCCAGCACGATCAGATAGGGACGGTGGCGCTGATAGAACCACAGCACGAGAAATGCCGCGCCGAGTGTGAGGGCAATGCCTGGATTGAGCAGCGCTATGAGCAGGCCGGTGTCCAAGCGCTGTAAGTTCCCCTCGCTTCCCCTGAGGAGACCTTAGAGCGGAAGCCCAAACAAGCGGTTAAGCGAAGGCGAATATACGACGGATGCATCGGTGAAGCTGCTGGACGGAACCGGGAACGGCGGGCGGCGTTTCACGACGGCAACCAGGAGACGCTCTGATGGCCGACACGATCATGCTGACCGATCACGATGCAATTCGCTCATGGGCCGCGGCGCGCGCCGGCTTTCCGGCGATCGTCGACGTGTCGCCTGAAGCCGGAACCCAGGCCATGCTGAGGCTGGTCTTCGGCCAGCACGCCTACCAGGATCAGGACGAGGCCGAACGCCCGATCAATGCCGGCGGCTATGAACTGGTCGAATGGGACGAATGGTTCAAGCTCTTCGACGAGCGCCAACTGGCGCTGGTCGTCGCAAAGGACCAACCCGGCCGCCGTGAGGGATTCCACGAATTCGTCAGGCGCCCCAGCTGAAGAAATGCCCGAACCGCACTGCGGCTCGGGCAACTCATATCCGACTGCGTGCCCTGCGCTATTTCCACTCGCGGATATCGACGAAATGGCCGGCGATCGCTGCTGCTGCCGCCATTGCCGGCGACACCAGATGGGTGCGGCCCTTGAAGCCTTGGCGGCCCTCGAAATTGCGGTTCGAGGTCGAGGCGCAGCGCTCATGCGGCTTCAGCCGGTCGTCGTTCATGGCAAGGCACATCGAGCAGCCCGGCTCGCGCCAGTCGAAACCGGCGGCGACAAAGATCTTGTCGAGACCTTCGGCCTCGGCCTGTTCCTTGACCAGGCCGGAGCCCGGCACGATCATCGCACTGACCCGCGGATTGACCTTTTTGCCCTCGATCACCTTGGCGGCGGCGCGCAGATCCTCGATGCGGCCATTGGTGCAGGAGCCGATGAAGACGCGATCGAGTTCGATATCGGTGATCTTGGTGCCCGGCGTCAGGCCCATATAGTCGAGCGCGCGTTGCTTGGAGGTGCGCTTGTTCTCATCAGTGATGTCGTCCGGGTTCGGCACGCTGCCCTGGACCGAAACGACGTCCTCGGGCGAGGAGCCCCAGGAGACGATCGGCGGCAGCTTTGCCGCGTCGAGCACGACCACCTTGTCGAAATGCGCGCCTTCGTCGGACTGCAGCGTCTTCCAATAGGCGAGCGCGGCATCCCAGGCTTCGCCCTTGGGGGCGCGCGGCTTGTCCTTGACATAGGCGAAGGTGGTCTCGTCGGGCGCGATCAGGCCGGCGCGGGCGCCGGCTTCGATCGACATGTTGCAGATCGTCATGCG
Source organism: Mesorhizobium sp. M1423 (assembly GCF_040317575.1). NCBI lineage: Bacteria > Pseudomonadati > Pseudomonadota > Alphaproteobacteria > Hyphomicrobiales > Phyllobacteriaceae > Mesorhizobium > Mesorhizobium sp. M1423. Next base: position 77,103 of record NZ_JAMYKU010000001.1, on the reverse strand, counting down.
GCCTTCCATCGACAGCGCACGGATCGCTTCGCCGGCATATTCGATGACATAGCCGGTGCCGCCGGCCGTGCCGATTTCGCCGATGATGGCAAGGATGATGTCCTTGGCGGTGACGCCTTCCGGCAGCGCGCCGTCGACACGCACCAGCATGTTCTTGGCCTTGCGCTGGATCAGCGTCTGCGTCGCCAGCACATGCTCGACTTCCGAGGTGCCGATGCCATGCGCCAGCGCGCCGAACGCGCCATGCGTCGAGGTGTGGCTGTCGCCGCAGACGATGGTCATGCCGGGCAGCGTAAAGCCTTGCTCCGGCCCGATGATGTGGACGATGCCCTGGCGGATGTCCTTCTCGGAATAGTATTCGATACCGAAATCCTTGGCGTTTTTGGCCAGCGCCTCGACCTGGATGCGGCTTTCCTCGTTCTTGATTCCAAACTTGCGTTCCGGCGAGGTCGACACATTGTGATCGACCACGGCCAGCGTCTTTTCCGGATGCCGAACCTTGCGGCCGGTCATGCGCAGGCCTTCGAAAGCCTGCGGGCTGGTGACTTCGTGGACGAGGTGGCGGTCGATGTAGAGCAGGCAGGTGCCGTCGTCCTGGCGGTCGACCACATGGTCGTCGAAAATCTTGTCGTAGAGGGTGCGCGGTGCGCTCATTTGCGTAAATCCGTCGATTTAAAAAAAGGAAAAGGACGCCGGTCGGCCCGGCGAAACAGCCTGGCGAGTCTGCCTTAGCTAAGTCGGCTGGTCAGCGCCCCGCAGACGCGCGCCGAAAATCGCGACGGCAGGCGTTTTCTGTCCTGCAGCACGAAACCCTTATAGGCCGGATCGCCAAAAAGCTCTTCCATGGCGCTGCTCTTATCAATGTTTTGGCTTTTCAGCAATCGTGGCGGCCTTCGCAGGCGCTTCACAGCACCTCGAACACAAACGTCTTCACCAGCGCGTCGGGCTCGGCGATCGCATAGCAGCGGAACCATGGGCTCTCCTCGACCGGCCGCCATTTTTTCGCCTGCTCCAGTTCGTCAAACACGGCTTGAAACCCGCCGCTTTCAAATACCTGGTCACGGACGGTGAAGATGGCGTGGCCGCCCTTCCTGGTGATGCGTACCAGTTCACGCAGGCCGGACGCCGGCGCGTGGCTGATGGTGAACACGCCGGTCGAGAAGAAGGCGCGAAAATACCCGTCCGCCCAGGGCAATGGCCCGCCGAGCATCGCCTGTTTCAGCTCGCTGTAGGCCTGCCGGCTGCCGGCGATTTTCAGCATGTCCTCCGACAGGTCGAGCCCGGCAATGTCGTGGTAGCCGAGCGCCTTGAGCGACGGCCCCGACAGGCCGGTGCCGCAGCCGGCGTCCAGCAGCGGCCCTTCGCCTGACGGCACGTGGCGCGTCACCCAGGCGGCGATCAGGAACGGCAGGAGATAGCCGAGCGCCGCGGTTTCGCCGTCATAGGTCGCAGCCCATTGCGCATAGGCCTTGGCGAGCGCCTCAGGCGTGTCGGCCGTGTAGACCGCTTCCAGCGCCGCATTGGCTTTGTGGATGATCATGGTTCTCCCCGGTCGCATTCGTTCGATGGTAGCGCCGTTTTCGCCTGCCTTCTATTCCCCATGCTGGTGCCGCAGCCGCTTCTCCAGCGCCCGCAACGCCAGCGACAGACCGACGGTCAGGATGAGATAGATATAGGCGACGATCGAATAGGTTTCGAAGAAGCGGAACGAACCGGCGGCGTAAATCTTGCCCATCTGGGTGATGTCGGCGACGCCGAGCACCGAGACCAGCGAGGAATCCTTGACCATGGCGACGAAATCATTGCCGAGCGGCGGCAGGATGGTGCGGATCGCCTGCGGAAAGACGATCAGCCGGAAGCGCTGCGTGCGCGTCAGCCCGAGCGCCTTCGCCGCCTCGATCTGACCCTTCTCGACCGCCTGGATGCCGGCGCGGAAGACCTCCGAGATGAAAGCGGAATAGCCGATGGTCAGCGCCATGATGGCGCGCCATAGCAGCGACACGTCGCGTACCAGCAGCTCACCGAACAGGCCGGCGCTTTGCAGCGGCGCCGTCAGCGCGTTCCATGCCGCGACGAAGGCCGGCGCGCCAGCAAAGGCGATCCAGAACAACAGCACCAGGATCGGCACGCCGCGGATGATCTCGACGTAGAAGCGGGCGATCTGGCTGAGCCAGCGTGAGCCCGACAGCCCCATCAGCGCCACGCCAAGCCCGATGGCGCAAGCCAGCGTGAAGGCGACCACGGTGACGAAGATGGTGACGCCGATGCCCTTGGCGACGGTCGCGAACACCTGGGCATAGAGGTCGCTGGCGGCGATGAAGATGGCGGCGGCCAAGGCGATCGTCACGGCCACGGCAAGCCACCACGGGAAGTCGGATTTGGCGGAGGCTGGGGGCGCCGGCGGCATCAAGCAATACCGGTGACAGAGTCGCCCAGAGTCAGCACGAGTTCCCGCGCATCACCGGGCACCCGCGACAAAAGTCCTACTGCCCCATCTTGTAGTCGAGGAACCACTTCTTGTTGAGCGCGTCGAGCGTGCCGTCGGCCTTGAGCGCGGCGATTGCCGCGTTGACCGGCTTCACCAGGTCGGAGCCCTTGGGGAAAATGAAGCCGAAATCCTCGGTGCCGAGTGGGCCGCCGATCAGCTTAAGGCCGCCATTGGACGCATCGACATAGCCCTTGCCGGCAGTGCCGTCGGTGAGCACGACGTCTACGTCGCCGGACTTCAGCGCCTGCACCGTCGCGCCGAATGTCTCGAACAGCTTGATGCGCGGATTCTGTTCATTGCCGTCGAGGACGCTGTAGACCGCGGTGTAGAACGGCGTGGTACCGGCCTGCGCGCCGATCAGCCCGTCCTTGAAGGCAGCGAACGTCTTGGCATCGCTGAAGCGCTTCTCGTCGCCGCGCACCAGCATGAACTGTTCCGAGCGCATATACGGGTCGGAGAAATCGACCTTCTGCTTGCGGTCGTCCTTGATGGTGATGCCGGTCATGCCAATGTTGTACTGGTTGTCGGAAACCGCCTGGATCATCGCGTCCCAGGAAGTATTCTGGTACTCGACCTTGAAATTCAGCCGCTTGGCGATCTCGTTCATCGCGTCATATTCCCAGCCGATCTGCTTGCCGGTCTTGGCATCGATGAACTGCAGCGGCGGATAGGCGTTTTCCGTCACCACCACCACTTTCTTGCCGCCGAGGTCGGGCAACGCCTGCGCCATAGCCGCGACAGGCACAAGAAGGCAAGCCAGCAGGCCGGCCAGCAGCAGTTTCGAATTGATCATGACTATGCTCCCCAGGAACTGAACCGCCTCGATCGGCCGAGGCATGCAGGAAAATCCGGCGCCGACTTTAGCTTTCCGCAGGCGCCTTGCAAGCCGCTCCGATGCGCCGCTCGGCACGAAAATGGATTTCCGATGCTTTCAACGACGGCATTACGGAACGATCCGTATCGATTGCGGGACTGGCAAAATCGAATCCACCTCGCGAACAAAAAGGCGGCCGAAGCCGCCTTTCCGAAAACATGGGTTTTGAAGACGCCTTATTCGGCGGCAGCTGTTTCCGCGGCCTTGGCTGCCTCGTCGGCGGCCTTCTTCTCGGCGGCGTCCTGCGCTGCCTTCTCGGCGGCCAGCGCCTGGGCGGCGGCCACCTTCTCGGCCTCGATGCGCGCCTTCTCGGCGTTCAGCGCATCGCGCTCTTCGTCGTTCAGCTTGCGGGCGCGCACGCCGGTGTTTTCCGAAATACGGGCAGATTTGCCGCGACGATCGCGCAGGTAATACAGCTTGGCGCGACGCACCTTGCCGCGGCGCACGATCTCGACGCCCTCGACCATCGGCGAATAGACCGGGAACACACGCTCCACGCCTTCGCCGTAGGAGATCTTGCGAACGGTGAAGCTCTCCTGGAAACCGGCGCCGGCGCGGGCGATGACGACGCCCTCATAGGCCTGGACACGGGTGCGGGTGCCTTCGGTCACGCGGACCTGGACGCGCACGGTGTCGCCGGGCTGGAATTCGGGAAGCTTGCGCTTGGCTTCGATCTTGGCGGCCTGCTCGGCCTCGAGCTGACGGAGGATATCCATCTCATAAATCCACTTCTTGTTCTTCCGACAGTCAGAGCGTCCGACACTCGCCTTGCAGTCGCATCGACCGCTCGGCTATGCCCTTCGTTCGAGAACGTCTGTTCGAGAACATCGGGCAGGGGCGACTACACCGTCATTGTTGACGGGCCAGAAGATCGCTCTTGGCAGATTTTCTTCCGGTTCGGCGCGCACATACAGCTATTTCGGCGCTTTGTCACGCCTTCGCTGTTTCTTTTTTGGCGCTGCTTCTTTTGACTGGCGCCCGCTGTGGCAATCCCATGATCGCTTGTGGTCCAGGGGGTTGCGCCCGCGCGTCAAGCTTTCTAAGCCGGAAGATAAGCATTTTCCTCCAGCGACGACACCCCTCATGCCAATCTTGGACGCGGTCCTGCTCTTTCTCGCCGGCTTTCTATCAGGCGCGGTCAACGCAGTTGCCGGCGGCGGCACGTTCATAACCTTTGGCGCCATGACCCTGGCCGGCCTGCCGCCGATCGTCGCCAATGCGACATCGTCGGTGACGCAATTTCCTGGCTACATCACCTCGACGCTCGCCTATTGGCACGACATCAAGCATTTCTGGCGCGGCGCACTGCTGCTCAGCCTCATTTCGGCTTTCGGTGCGCTGTCTGGCGCGCTCATCCTTCTAGGGCTCGACAACCCGGCGTTCCGCGCCTTGGTGCCGTGGCTGCTGCTGGCGGCGACGGCGTTGTTCGCTGCCGGGCCATGGCTGAAGCCGGCGCCCAAGCCGGAGCATGAGGCCGCGGTGGGTTCGCTGGTCGGATCGCTGGCGCAGTTCGCCACCGCCGTCTATGGCGGCTTCTTCGGCGCCGGCATGGGCGTCATGATGCTGGCGACGCTCGGCCTCACCCAGTCCGGCGACTATCACCGGCTGAACGCACTGAAGAACATGCTGGCCGTTGTCATAGCTGCGGTCGCCATCCTGGTCTTTGTCTCCGGCGGCGTCATCGCCTGGCTGCAGGCGATCATCATGATCCCAGGCGGCGCGCTGGGCGGCTATGCCGGCGTCTGGATCGCCAGGCGCGTGCCACAGAACGCGGTGCGCGGCTTCGTCATCGCGGTCGGCCTGTTCCTGGCGTTTTACTATTTCGACAAGGGCTGAGCGGCCAAAAGATCCGGCCTTCGCTCTTTCGTCAGCTTTTCCGCCTCGGCCCGCCGCCAGGCGGCGATCTTCTTGTGATTGCCCGAAGTAAGCACCTCCGGGATCGGCCGGCCCTCGAACTCCTGCGGCCGCGTGTAGTGCGGATGTTCGAGCAGGCCGTTCTCAAAGCTCTCTTCGTCGCCCGACACCGCATTGCCCATGACGCCGGGCAGCAGCCGCACCACGGCGTCTAACAGCACAAGTGCCGCCGGCTCGCCGCCGGACAGGATGAAGTCGCCGATCGAGACTTCCTCGAGGCCTCGCGATTCGATGACCCGCTGGTCGACGCCTTCGAAGCGGCCGCAGACGATCACCGCACCCGGCCCGGCGGCGAGCTCGCGCACGCGTGCTTGGTTCAGCGGCTTGCCGCGCGGGCTCATCAGCAGGCGCGGACGTGGATCGCCCGGCGGCGAGGCATGGTCGATGGCGCTGGCCAGCACGTCTGCCCGCATCACCATGCCGGCGCCGCCGCCGGCCGGCGTGTCGTCCACGGTCCGGTGACGATCGCGGGCAAAGTCGCGGATCTGGATCGTTTCGAGCGACCAAATGCGGGTCTCGAGCGCGCGCCCGGCCAGCGACAGGCCGAGCGCGCCGGGAAACATCTCGGGATAGAGCGTCAGCACCGAAGCCGAAAAACTCACCGGTTGCCTCCGGCGTCCCTCGGCCCGCGCGGCCTGCCCTTGGGGTCGAAACCGTCGTCACCGGCAGGCTCGCCGTCCTCGTTCTCGACCAACCCTGCGGCGGCCGGATCGATGCGGACAAAGCCGCCGGCGATCGACACTTCCGGAACGGCGGCCTGCGTGAACGGGATGAGCACGCCTTTGCGCTCGGCAAGCGTCACGTCGAGAATGTCGCCGCCGCCGAAATTATGCACGGCGACGACCTTTCCGATGACCGCACCAGTGTCATCCTTGACCTCCAGCCCGACGAGGTCGGCATGGTAGAATTCATCCTCTTCGCCCTCATCCGGCAACACTGAACGGTCGACGAACAACTCGGTGCCGGCAAGCGCCTCGGCGGCATTGCGATCGCTGACGCCCTTGAACCGCACCACCACCACGGTGTTGGCAGGCCTGATATCGACGATCTGGAAGGCGCGGCCATCCCTGGCGTAGAGCGGACCGTAATCGGCCAGCGCCAGCGGGTCGCCGGTAAAGCTCTTGACGCGCAATTCGCCCTTGATGCCGTGCGCGGCACCGATCACGGCCATCTGGACGGGGTTTTGCGGCTTGCTCATCTGCGGAAAATCCTTTGCCTTGCTCTAGCCCCAGCCCGTCGTCATTTCAATGATGCCGCTCTTCACCGCTTCCTAACCCGAGTGCCGGAAGATGGTTGGGAATTGGAAGAGCGCAATGCGGGAATTCCTCATACCGGCAAAACCCGATCTTCAGGCGGCGCGCGAGGCGTGGCTGAAGATGCTGGCGCGCGAACGCCGGCTGTCGCCCGAAACCGTCGAGGCCTATGAGCGCGACACGCGCCAGTTGCTGCATTTCCTGACCGGCCATTGCGGCGGCTCGCCCGGCATTTCCGACATCGCCGATCTGCGCCCCGCCGATCTGCGCGGCTTTCTCGCTGCCCGCCGTACCGAGGGCGCCGGCGCCCGCACGCTCGGGCGCGGCCTAGCCGGCATCCGCTCGCTGCTGCGTTTCCTGGAACGGCGCGGCCTCGCCAATGCGGCAGGTGCGGCAGCCCTGCGCGCGCCGCGACAGCCGAAATCGCTGCCCAAGCCGCTGACCGCAAGCGATGCAAAACACGTCGTCTCGGTGGAAGGCCAACTGGCGGAGGAGCCGTGGATCGCCGCGCGCAACGCCGCCGTGCTGACCCTGCTCTATGGGTCCGGCTTGCGCATTTCCGAGGCGCTCGGCCTGTCGGGCGCCGATCTGTCCTCGCCTGGTGAGACCGTGCTGCGCGTCACCGGCAAGGGCGGCAAGACGCGGTTGGTGCCGGTGCTGCCGGTGGCGCTGCGGGCGATTGCCGAATACCGCCGCTTGTGTCCCTATCATCTCGATCCCAAGGGCCTGCTGTTTCGCGGTGCCCGCGGCGGCCCGCTGAACCCGGCAATCGTTCAGCGCGACATGGCCAAGCTGCGCTCGGCGCTCAACCTGCCCGACACGGCGACGCCGCATGCGCTGCGCCATTCCTTTGCAACGCATCTGCTTGGGCGCGGCGGCGACCTGCGCACCATCCAGGAGTTGCTCGGCCACGCCAGCCTGTCGACAACCCAGATATACACCGGTGTCGACACCGCCAGGCTGCTCGAGATTTACGAAGCAGCTCATCCGCGTGCGTGATGGATGCTTGATTGGTGGCCATCTCGCAACAATTTTGATGCGCCGATTAACCGTTTTGCCGCTTTTTGCGCCTAGAACCGCAGCATGAAACGCCTCATCGCCATCGCCGACCGCGCGACCCATGTGTCGCTGAAGCTGCTTGTCGCGCTCAACGCCCTGTTTTTCCTCTCCTTCCTCATCATCGCGCTGCTCGCCGCAGGCAAAGCACGCGCCGAGATCCCGGTCTGCGCCGGTACCGATATGCTGGGCGCGCTGCAAAAGGACGACCCGGCCACCTACCGCAAGATCGAGGCGGACGCGGCAGTGACGCCGAACGGCAAGGGCTTGCTGTGGAAGCTCGAAAAATCAGGCGAAAAACCGTCTTTCCTGTTCGGCACCATGCACGTTACCGACCCGCGCGTCACCACGCTGCCGCCCGCCGCGCAGAAGGCATTCGATGCGGCTGGCACCGTCATCATCGAGACCACCGAAGTGCTCGACAAGCAGAAGATGATGGCCGCACTGCTGAAAGAGCCGGATCTGATGATGTTCACCGACAAGACGACGCTTTCGTCGCTGCTGTCGCCGCAGGATGCGGCGGTGGTCAACAAGGCGCTCGATGCGCGTGGCATCCCGCCAGCGACCGTCGCCAAGATGAAGCCCTGGTTGCTGTCGGCGATGGTGGCGCTGCCTGCATGCGAAGTCGCCCGCCAGGCTGGCGGCGCGCCGGTGCTCGACGTCAAGCTTGCCAAGGACGCCGAGGCTTCGGGCAAATCAGTCGAGGGGCTGGAGACAATCGCCGACCAGCTGCGCGCCATGGCTTCGCTGCCGATCGCCTTTCACCTGAAGGGGCTGGTCGATACGCTGAAGCTTGGCGACAAGGTGAACGACGTCAACGAAACCATGATCGTGCTTTACCGGCGTGGCGACACTGGCATGTACGTACCGCTGTTTCGGGCCGTCATCCCCGAACAGGTCGACGACCAATCGGGTTACGCCGAATTCGAGCAGACCATGATCACCAGCCGCAACAAGGTGATGGTCGATCGGGCAGCGCCGATCCTCGCCAACGGCAATGTCTTCATGGCGGTCGGCGCCATGCACCTTCCCGGCGAGCAAGGCTTGGTCGAGGGTTTCCGCAAGACTGGCTATACGGTGACCGCCGTCAACTGAACAACACGGCGGAGTTGCACACCGAATCATTGCCGTGGCGCGACGGCGGACCACCCGCGCTTCGTGCCAAGAAACTGAAAAAGGTTCGGTTTGGCTCGATCGAACCCATTTTGCGGTGAAAATGCATGCCTGCAAGCGATTCCGGATCAGAATTGCCCTGTTTTCGGCGTTTTCAACGCCTAATGTGAAACCGATTCAACGATTGTACGTTGATGGCTATTACTTGATGTTTTTCATCCACGGAGGACACTTTTATGGCGAACACACCCAATCCGAACGACCCATTCACCTCACCGGGTACCGCACGGCCACGCGGCGGCGGCAGCGGCTGGCTGATTGCCCTGGTCGTCGTTATCCTGGCAATTGTCGCCTATTATGTTTTTGGAAGACGTAGCGAGGCACCTGCGCCTGCCGAACCGCCCGCAGCCAGCACACCGGCTCCGGCTCCAGCACCTGCCGAGCCGATGAAGCCAGCCGAACCGGCTCCTGCGCCAGCTCCGGCAACACCCGCTCCGGCTCCCGCTCCGGCAGAACCTGCACCCGCGCCAGCCCCGGCCCCGGCCCCGGCACCAGCACCGGCCCCTCAGTAATCAGACTGCCGACTTAATATATGAACGGCCCGCTGAAAGGCGGGCCGTTTTGTTTTTGGGAACAGCCGTCGATGGCTTCGTCATCCCAGGGCGGAGCGAACGCAAAGCGGAGCGCAGACCCTGGGATCCATGCCGTGACATCCGCCGAAGAATGCAGTGGTGCAGAATCACCGGTTACCAGCCGATGGAAGAGGCACTCGATTCTGGTTCGCCGGAACACTGCCGCTTAGGTAACGGCATGGATCCCAGGGTCTCCGCGACATCGCTCCGCTCCTGCTCCGCCCTGGGATGACGAATCGCGGCTGTTTCAGCCAATCTCTAAGCTTTGCGATTCACCGCGTTTGCTCAGATATGGATGGGCTTGAAGAACGTCGCCAGTGCCGCCTCCTTGACCGCCTCCGACATTGTCGGATGGGCGTGACAGGTGCGGGCTAGGTCTTCCGACGAGCCGCCAAATTCCATCAGCACCGCCGCCTCGTGGATCATCTCGCCGGCGCCGAAGCCGACGATGTGGACGCCGAGCACGCGGTCGCTGGCCTTGTCGGCCAGGATTTTCACAAAGCCGTCGGTGTGCAGCATGGCGCGCGCCCGGCCATTGGCGCTGAACGGGAATTTTCCCGCCTTGTAGTCGACGCCGGCCTTCTTCAATTCTTCTTCGGTCTTGCCGACCGAAGCGATTTCCGGCGTGGTGTAGACGACGCTCGGAATCACGTCATAGTTCACATGCCCGGCCTGGCCGGCAATGGTTTCGGCCACCGCCACGCCCTCGTCCTCGGCCTTGTGGGCGAGCATCGGGCCGGCGATGACATCGCCGATGGCGTAGATACCGGGGACTTTGGTCCTGAGATGGCCGTCGGTCTTGACCCAGCCGCGCTCGTCGACGTCGACGCCTGCCTCCTTAAGCCCGAGAGCGTCCGAATAGGCCCGTCGTCCCGTCGCGATCAGCACGGCGTCGGCCTCGATCGTCTCGGCCGCCCCGCCTTTGACTGGCTCGAAGGTGACCGTCGCTCCCTTCTTGGCCTTGGCGACGCCGGTCACCTTGGCGCCCAGCCTGAACTCAAAGCCCTGCTTCGACAGCAGGCGCTGGAACTGCTTGGAGACCTCGCCATCCATGCCGCCCAGGATGGTGTCGAGGAACTCGACCACGGTGACCTTGGCGCCGAGCCGCGCCCATACCGAGCCGAGTTCCAGCCCGATGACGCCGCCGCCGACCACCACCAGATGGCCCGGCACCTTGTCCAGCGACAGCGCGCCGGTCGACGACACGATCACCTTCTCGTCGAAATCGACCTTGACACCGGGAATGCCGGCGACGTCGGAGCCGGTGGCGATGACGATGTTCTTGGTCTCAATCTCCTCGACCTTGCCGTCATCGGAGGTCACCGACACCTTGCCAGCCGCAACTACTTTGCCGGTGCCACGAAAACTGTCGATCTTGTTCTTCTTGAACAGGAAGGCGACGCCATTGACGTTGGCCGTCACCGTCGCATCCTTGTGTGCCATCATCTTGCCGAGATTGAGCTTGGGCGCGCCGATCTCGACGCCGAGCGCGTCGAAGGAATGGCCGGCCTCGGCAAACATCTCGGACGCATGCAGCAGTGCCTTTGACGGGATGCAGCCGATGTTGAGGCAGGTACCGCCGAAGGTCGGGTTCTTTTCGACCACCGCCGTCTTCAGGCCGAGCTGTGCCGCCTTGATGGCGCAGACATAGCCGCCCGGTCCCGATCCGATGATAACGACGTCATAGGCCATGATACTGTCCCTTTGCTTTAGCGGCCGCCGCCGACTTCCAGATTGGCGCCTGTCGTATAGGAGGCCTCGTCCGACAGCAGCCAGAGAATTGCGGCCGCGACTTCCTCGGCAGTGCCTGCGCGCTGCATCGGCACCACCCGGCCCATTTTCTCGGCGCGATCCGGCTGCCCGCCGGAGGCATGAATTTCCGTGTCGATGATGCCCGGGCTGACCGCGTTGACACGGACGCCTTCCTCGGCCACTTCCCGCGCCAGGCCGACAGTGAAGGCGTTGATCGCGTTCTTGGAGGCTGCGTAGTCGATATATTGACCTGCCCCGCCAAGCCTTGCCGCGATCGAAGACAAATTGACGATGGCGCCGCCCTTGCCGCCATTTCTGGTCGACATGCGCTTCACCGCTTCGCGTGCGCAAAGCATCGGCCCAATCACATTGATCCGCATCATGCGCTCGAGCCGCGCGAACGACATCTCGTCGACCCGTGACAGGCTGTCGACGACACCGGCATTGTTGACCAGCGCATCAAGCCCGCCGAAGCGGTCTTCGACCGCCTCGAACATGGCCAGCACATCCGTCTCGCTGCCGACATCGGCCTTGAGGGCAAAGGCTTCTCCGCCGCCGGCCTCGATGTCGGCGACCACCGTTTCGGCCGCTTTTGCATTCGACGCGTAATTGACCGCAACGCGGTAGCCGGCCTCGGCGGCAAGCCTGCATGTAGCGGCGCCAATGCCGCGGCTGCCGCCGGTCACCAGCAGGATTTTTCCGCTCATTCCTGACATCCTTTCAGGGCAAAGACGTCCCAGGGCACCTTGGAAAAGCCGTTGGCGCCATAGGCCGCCGACATCTGCAACGACGCCCCCAGATCGGGCAGGATCAGCTTCTTCGGCGCATCCTTTCCTTCGCCCGGCAGCAACGCGATATTGCCCTGGTCGTCGGCCGTATAGATGACCCCCTCCCACACAGTGCAGGCGGCGAGCTCGTCGCCGGTGACGTCGCCGGCCGGGCATTTGTACATCAGTGAGCCATGCGGCCGCGCCACGCCCTCCGTCCACATGACGATTCCGTCGAGAACGACGCCCTTGTCGAGCACCATCTTGAAACTGTTGGTGACGGCGGCCGATTCGCCGGTTGGCCTGAAATCGATCTCGGCTGCGTTTTCAGTGTCGCCGTAGACGGCCAGTTCGAGCGGGCAGGCGGCAAGCGCAGCGGAGACCGTCTGCACGCCGAGTGCGGAGATCGTGACAAACAAACCGGACCGGAAACGAGAGGAACCAATCCGGTGGCGCAGATCCATTCTCCGGCTCATTCGGGCCGCCCCTAGAGGTCGAGCACCAGCCGCTCGGGATCCTCCAGGCTTTCCTTGACCCGCACCAGGAACGTCACCGCTTCCTTGCCGTCGACGATGCGGTGATCGTAGGACAGCGCCAGATACATCATCGGCCGGATGACGATCTGGCCGCCGACCACCACCGGCCGCTCCTGGATCTTGTGCATGCCCAAAATGCCCGACTGCGGCGCATTGAGGATCGGCGTCGACATCAGCGACCCGTAAACGCCACCGTTGGAAATCGTAAACGTGCCGCCTTGCATATCCGCAACCGATAGCTTGCCGTCGCGCGCCGCAAGCCCGAGCCTGCCGATGTCCTTCTCGATTTCGGCGATGGACATCTGGTCGGCATTGCGCACGACCGGCACGACAAGGCCTTTTTCGGTACCAACGGCGACGCCGATATGGGCGTAGTTCTTGAAGATGATGTCGGTGCCGTCGATCTCGGCGTTGACGGACGGGATCTCCTTCAGCGCATGGGTGACGGCCTTGGTGAAGAAACCCATGAAGCCGAGCTTCACGCCGTGCTTCTTCTCGAACACGTCCTTGTATTTGCTCCTCAGCGCCATCACCGCGCTCATGTCGACCTCGTTGAAGGTGGTCAGCATCGCGGCGGTCGATTGCGCTTCCTTGAGGCGGCGCGCGATGGTCTGGCGCAGCTTGGTCATGCGCACGCGCTCCTCGCGCGACGCATCGTCGGCCGAGGACGGCGCGCGCGCGGCGACAGGTGCCGGCACAGGTGCTGCCTTTGGCATTTCGGCCGGCTGCGACGGCGCGCCCCTGGCGATCAGGTCGAGCACGTCGCCTTTCAGCACCTGGCCGCGCTTGCCCGAGCCCGAGACCTGGTCGACCGCAAGATTGTGCTCGGCCAGCAGCTTTGCCGCCGACGGCGCCGGCGGCATTGTGCGTGTCTCAATCGCGCCGGCGTCGCCGGCGATCTTGGCCGTCTCGGCCGCGGCCTGCTGGACGCTCGAGGCCGCGGTCGGAGCCGAGGCCTGCGACACCGCGTCCGGCTTCGCTGCCGGAGCGGCGGCAGCATTGGCTGCCGCGCCGGCGCCTGCCGAAATCGTGCCGAGCAGCGCCCCGACGCCAACCGTCTCGCCTTCCTTGACGGCGATCTCGCTGAGCGTGCCCGCGGCGGCGGCCGGCACTTCCACCGTCACCTTGTCGGTTTCGAGTTCGACCAGCGGCTCATCGGCGGCGATCGCGTCGCCGACCTTCTTGAACCATTTGCCGATGGTCGCCTCGGTGACGGATTCACCAAGTGTCGGGACGCGGATTTCGGTTGCCATTGTGCCTGTCCGTTTCTTTCGGTTCTGTTTTATCCGCCCAGTTCTGTTCTATTCACCAAGCGCGTCGTCGAGCAAGGCGGCAAGCTGGGCGAGATGCTTCGACATCAATCCGGTCGCCGGCGAGGCGGCGGCCGGCCGGCCGGTATAGCGCACCCGCTGGTGCTTGGCGTCGATATGCGCCAGCACCCATTCGAGATACGGATCGATGAACGACCAGGCGCCCATGTTCTTGGGCTCCTCCTGGCACCACACCATCTCGGCATTGCGGAAGCGCGACAGTTCGGTGATCAGCGCCTTGGCCGGGAACGGATAGAGCTGCTCGACGCGCAGCAGGTAGATGTCGTTGATGCCGCGCTTCTCGCGCTCTTCGTAGAGGTCGTAATAGACCTTGCCCGAACAGAGCACGACACGGCGGATCTTCGAATCCTTGGTGAGCTTGATGGCCTGGCCCGACAGCAGCTGGGCGTCGTCCCACAACAGCCGGTGAAAGGCGCTTTCGCCCGACATTTCCGGCAGCGTCGACACCGCCCGCTTGTGGCGCAGCAGCGACTTCGGCGTCATCAGGATCAGCGGCTTGCGGAAGTCCCGCTTCAATTGCCGGCGCAAGATGTGGAAGTAGTTGGCCGGCGTCGTGACGTTGGCGACCTGCATGTTGTCTTCCGCGCAAAGCTGCAGGAAGCGCTCGAGCCGGGCCGACGAATGCTCCGGCCCCTGGCCTTCATAGCCGTGCGGCAGCAGGCAGACGAGGCCCGACATTCTGAGCCACTTGCGCTCGCCCGACGAGATGAACTGGTCGAATACCACCTGGGCGCCATTGGCGAAGTCGCCGAACTGCGCTTCCCACAGCGTCAGCGCCTTCGGCTCAGCCAGCGAGTAGCCATATTCAAAGCCGAGCACGGCCTCTTCCGACAGCATCGAGTTGATGACCTCGAACCCGGCCTGCGCCGCCGACAGATTGTTGAGTGGGATGTAGCGGGTCTCGTCGCGCTGGTCGTAGAGCACGGAATGGCGCTGCGAGAAGGTGCCGCGCTCCGAATCCTGTCCGGACAGCCGGATCGGATTGCCGTCGAGCAGGATGGCGCCGAAGGCCAGCGCCTCGGCCGTCGACCAGTCGATGCCTTCGCCCGATTCGATCGCCTGGCGGCGGTTGTCGAGGAAGCGGATGATCGTCTTGTGTGCCTCGAAATCCTTCGGCACCTCGGTCAGCTTCTTGCCGATCTCCTTCAGCGTCTTGACCGGTACCGCGGTCTTGCCGCGCCGCTGTTCGTCCTGGTTGTCGGCCGAGCGCAGGCCGGACCAGGCGCCGTCCAGCCAGTCCGCCTTGTTCGGCTTATAGTGCTGGCCGACCTCGAATTCCTGCTCGAGATGCGCCCGCCAGTCGGCCTTCATCTTTTCGAGCTCGGCCTGGCTGATATGGCCTTCGGCGATCAGCCGGTCGGCATAGATCTGCATGGTCGTCTTCTGGTTGCGGATCTTGCGATACATGATCGGCTGGGTGAAGGCCGGCTCATCGCCCTCATTGTGGCCGAAGCGGCGGTAGCAGAACATGTCCACCACGACAGGCTTGTGGAACTTCATGCGGAATTCGATCGCCACCTTGGTGGCATGGACCACGGCTTCCGGATCGTCGCCATTGACGTGGAAGATCGGCGCCTCGATCATCTTGGCCACGTCGGACGGATAGGGCGACGAACGCGAAAAGCGCGGGTTGGTGGTGAAGCCGATCTGGTTGTTGATGATGAAATGCAGCGTGCCGGCGACGCGGTGGCCGCGCAGGCCGGACAAGCCAAGGATTTCGGCAATCACGCCCTGGCCGGCAAAAGCGGCATCGCCATGCAGCAGCAGCGGCAGCACCTTGGCGCGCTCTTCCAGCGGCACGATCTCCTCGCGGCTGCGGCCAAACAGATAATCCTGCTTGGCGCGCGCCTTGCCCATCACCACCGGATCGACGATTTCCAGATGCGATGGGTTGGCGGTCAGCGACAGATGCACCTTGTTGCCGTCGAACTCGCGGTCGGATGAGGCACCGAGATGGTACTTCACGTCGCCCGAGCCTTCGACCTCGTCGGGCGCGGCCGAGCCGCCCTTGAACTCGTGGAAAATGGCGCGGTGCGGCTTGGCCATCACCTGCGACAACACGTTCAGCCGGCCGCGATGCGCCATGCCGAGCACGATCTCCTTCATGCCGAGCTGGCCGCCGCGCTTGACGATCTGCTCCAGCGCCGGGATCAGCGACTCGCCGCCATCGAGGCCGAAGCGCTTGGTTCCCTTGTACTTGACGTCGATGAACTGCTCGAAGCCTTCGGCCTCGACCAGCTTTTGCAGGATCGCCTTCTTGCCGGTGGCGGTGAAGGAGATCTCCTTGTCGGCGCCCTCGATGCGCGCCTGGATCCAGGCCTTCTCCTCGGGATCGGAAATATGCATGAATTCGACGCCGAGCGTCGAGCAATAGGTCCGGGTCAGGATGTCGAGCATCTGCCGGATGGTGCCGAATTCCAGCCCGAGCACATTGTCGAGGAAGATCGGCCGGTCGTAATCGGCTTCGGTGAAGCCGTAATTCTCCGGCGACAGCTCGTTATAATCCTCGAGCGGCTTGGCAATGCCGAGCGGATCGAGATTGGCATGCAGATGGCCGCGCATGCGAAAGGCGCGGATCATCATGATGGCGCGGACGGAATCGCGCGTCGCCTGATGCACGTCGGCGTCGGAAAGGGCTGCGCCGTTGCCGGCCGCTCGGTCCTTGACCTTCTTTTCGATGTGCTTTTCGACCAGGCCCCAATTGCCGTCCAGCGCCGAGACAAGCTCGCCATTGGCCTGCATCGGCCAGGAGGGCTTGGCCCATGAGGCGCCCTTGGCATTCTTGCGCACGTCGCCGGCGTCGTCCTTCAGCGCCGCGAAAAAGTCCTGCCATTCGGGATCGACCGACGCGGGATCGTCCTCATAAGCGGCATAAAGCGCGTCGATATAATCGGCATTGCCGCCATAGAGGAAAGAGGTAAGCGAAAACTGGTCGTTGGCCTGATCTTGTCTTGCCATTTTTTTCCGCGGAGCGCCTGCTCCGTCTCCTTTTCAGAGCGAATAGAGAGTAGCGAGTAGGGATTTCCCTGGTTCGCGCCGTTACTCTGTTTTTCCTATTCGCTATTCACTACTCGCTACTCACTTATCCTTTGATCGCCTCGACCAGCGTCGTACCGAGCCGTGCTGGCGACGGCGATACCTTGATGCCGGCCGATTCCATCGCCGCGATCTTGTCTTCCGCGCCGCCCTTGCCGCCCGAGATGACCGCGCCCGCATGGCCCATGGTGCGGCCCGCCGGCGCCGTGCGCCCGGCGATGAAGCCCGCCATCGGCTTGCTGCGGCCACGCTTTGCCTCATCCTTGAGGAACTGCGCGGCGTCTTCCTCGGCCGAGCCGCCGATCTCACCGATCATGATGATCGACTTGGTCTCATCGTCGGCAAGGAACATCTCCAGCACGTCGATGAACTCCGTGCCTTTGACCGGATCGCCGCCAATGCCGACGGCGGTGGTCTGGCCGAGACCGACATTGGTGGTCTGGAACACCGCCTCATAGGTAAGCGTTCCCGAGCGCGAAACAACGCCGACCGAGCCCTTGCGGAAGATGTTGCCGGGCATGATACCGATCTTGCATTGGTCGGGGGTCAGCACGCCGGGGCAGTTCGGCCCGATCAGCCGCGATTTCGAGCGGTCGAGCCTCGCCTTGACCTTGATCATGTCCATCACCGGTATGCCCTCGGTGATGCAGACGATCAGCGGGATCTCGGCCTCGATCGCTTCCAGGATCGCTTCGGCGGCACCCGCCGGCGGCACGTAGACGACCGAAGCGTTGGCGCCGGTCTTCGCCTTGCCTTCGGCTACGGTGGCGAAGATCGGCAGTGCCTCGCCCTTGGCGCCGGTCCAGATCTCGCCGCCCTTCTTGGGATGGATGCCGCCGACCATTTTCGTGCCGTGATAGGCCAGCGCCTGTTCGGTGTGGAACGTGCCGGTCTTGCCGGTCAGGCCCTGCACCAGCACCTTGGTGTTCTTGTCGACGAGAATGGACATGGTGGTCCTTTTCAAAAACCGTTGATCGGGGAAGGCCGCGCGCTCATCGTCACAACCGCTTCAGCTCGGCGACGGTCAGGTCGCTCTTGGCGTTGCCGGTGTTGAGCGTCGTCGCCGGCTCGAACATCAGCACCACAGGTTCTTCGCTCAGCGAGCGCGGCCGGTGCTCGACGGCGCGCGGCACGACGATGAACTCGCCGCTGGAAAGCTCCACCGTGCCGTCGCGGAAATCGATGGCGATGCGGCCGCGCAGCACCAGGAAGGCCTCGTCTTCATTGTCGTGCGCGTGCCAATCGAAGACGTCGCCGAACTTGGCGATCTTGACCTGGGAATCGTTGACGTCGCCGGCAATATGCGGATCGAAGACCTTCTTGATCTTCGTATCCGCCGCCTCGACGAGGTTTATCTTGTGCGGAGGCACAGACTCAGCCCTTCACCGCCGCGACAATCTTCTTGGCTGCGTCATCGAGGTCATCGGCCGACACCACGTTCAGCCCGCTGTCGTTGATGATCTTTTTGCCGAGCTCGGCATTGGTCCCTTCCAGCCGCACAACCAGCGGCACTTGCAGGCCGACCTCCTTGACTGCGGCGATGACGCCCTCGGCGATGATGTCGCACTTCATGATGCCGCCGAAGATGTTGATCAGAATGCCTTTGACCGCCGGATCCTTGGTGATGATCTTGAACGCCGCCGTCACTTTTTCCTTAGACGCGCCGCCGCCGACATCGAGGAAGTTGGCCGGCTCGGCGCCGTAGAGCTTGATGATGTCCATCGTCGCCATGGCAAGGCCGGCGCCGTTGACCATGCAGCCGATATTACCGTCGAGCGCGACATAGGCTAGGTCGTATTTCGACGCCTCGATCTCCTTCTCGTCCTCTTCGGTGGTGTCGCGCAATTCGAGCACGTCCGGGTGGCGGAACAGCGCATTGTTGTCGAACGACACTTTTGCGTCGAGCACGCGCAGCCGGCCGCTCTTCATGACGATCAGCGGGTTGATCTCGAGCAGGCTCATGTCCTTCTCGACAAATGCCTTGTAGAGGATCGGAAACAGCGTGCCACCATCTTTGGCGGCGTCGCCGTCGAGCCTCAGTGCGGCGTTGAGCGTGTTCACATCGTCGGCCGTCACGCCCTTTTCCGGGTCGATGGCGACGGTGATGATCTTTTCCGGCGTGTCGTGGGCGACCGCCTCGATGTCCATGCCGCCCTCGGTCGAGACGACGAAGGCGACGCGCCCGACCGAGCGGTCGACCAGGATCGACAGATAGAGCTCGCGCTCGATGTCAGCGCCGTCCTCGATGTAGAGCCGGTTGACCTGCTTGCCGGCCGGGCCGGTCTGCTTGGTGACCAGCGTATGGCCGAGCATCTCCTTGGCGTTGGCGACGACCTCGGCCACCGACTTCGCCAGCCTGACGCCGCCCTTCGCATCGGCGCCGAGCTCCCTAAACTTGCCCTTGCCGCGGCCGCCGGCATGGATCTGGCTCTTGACCACATAGAGCGGGCCGGGCAGCGCCTTGGCGGCGGCTTCCGCCTCGCTCGCCTTGAACACCGGCACGCCCTCGGCCACCGGTGCGCCAAAACCTTTCAGCAGCGCCTTGCCCTGATACTCATGGATGTTCATGCGCTATGTCTCCAGCTTGTTTGGCGGGCTTGGTTGCCGGCTTATTTGGCCGCGAGATGCGGAGCGATCTTGACGCAGGCGTCGCACAGACCCTGCACCGCGGCGACCGAACTGTCGAACATCTTCTGTTCGCTTTTCGCCAGTTCGATCTCGATGATACGCTCGACGCCGCCGGCGCCGATCACCACGGGAACGCCGACATAGGTGTTCTTGACGCCATATTGGCCGGAAAGAAAGGCAGCACAGGGCAGCACCCGCTTCTTGTCCTTGAGATAGGCTTCGGCC
Organism: Mesorhizobium sp. M1423; assembly: GCF_040317575.1. Taxonomy (NCBI): domain Bacteria; kingdom Pseudomonadati; phylum Pseudomonadota; class Alphaproteobacteria; order Hyphomicrobiales; family Phyllobacteriaceae; genus Mesorhizobium; species Mesorhizobium sp. M1423. The sequence goes on along the minus strand of NZ_JAMYKU010000001.1, from coordinate 57,498 downwards.
ATGGCGATGGCCGAGGCGGCGGGCGCGTAGAAGGCCGAACCGGTCTTGAGCAGGCCGACGATCTCGGCGCCGCCGTCGCGGGTGCGCTGCACGATCTGGTCGAGCCGCTCCTTCGAGGTCCAGCCCATCTTGATGAGGTCGGGCAGCGGGATGCCGGCAACGGTGGAATAGCGGATCATCGGCACCATGGAATCGCCGTGGCCACCGAGCACGAAGGCGGTGACATCCTCGACCGAGACCTTGAATTCCTCGGCCAGGAAATAACGGAAGCGCGAACTGTCGAGCACGCCGGCCATGCCGACGACATGGCTCTTCGGCAGGCCGGAAAACTTCTGCAGCGCCCAGACCATGGCGTCGAGCGGATTGGTGATGCAGATGACGAAGGCCTTCGGCGCGTATTTCTTGAGGCCGGCGCCGACCTGCTCCATCACCTTCAGATTGATGCCCAGAAGATCGTCGCGGCTCATGCCGGGCTTGCGCGGCACGCCGGCGGTGACGATGCAGACGTCGGCGCCCTCTATGCCGGCATAGTCGTTGACGCCGGTCAGCCTGGAGTCGAACCCATCGACCGGCGACGACTGCGCGATGTCCAGCCCCTTGCCTTGCGGGATGCCTTCGGCGATATCGAACAGCACGACGTCGCCGAGATCCTTGAGGCCGACCATGTGGGCGAGGGTGCCGCCGATCATGCCCGAGCCGATGAGCGCTATCTTGTTGCGTGCCATGTCAGGATGTTTTCCCTTTGACTATGACGGCGCCCAAATCCTTGACGATTTGATGACGGCGTCGGAGGAAGAGGCCGGAATGCCGCGGAACCGCGAAATTCGCCGCACGCAATAGCCCCGGCCGTGCAAAAATTCAAACGATTATTTTGGAGTGAGTAATTTCAATCGGTTAGAAACAATGGGACTTACGTAAACGTAAAAGTTCTGAAGCCGGCTAGAGGAATTCTACACAATGGCATCTGAAATCAGAAGGCTATCTCCGGGCGATGACGCCCTTGTGATGCGGGTTGCCGACGAGGTTTTCGATGAGCCGGTCAGGCCGGATCGACTCTCTGCCTATCTCGCGGCGCCCGGCCATTTCATGATCGTGGCCCTCGCCGACGGCGTCGTTATCGGCCAATGCGCCGCGATCGTCCACCGGCACCCGGACAAGGTGAGCGAACTCTACATAGACGAGGTCGGTGTGGCGCCGGCTTTTCAACGCCAGGGCATTGCGACGAGGATGCTCGACGCCATGTTCGCACTCGGTCGCGAGCATGGTTGTGAGGAGGCCTGGGTCAGCACCGAGCCGGACAATGTTGCTGCTCGCGCACTTTACGAGTCGCGAAAGGTGCCGCATGGGCCGGCGGAGGATTTTGTGATGTATGTTTATCGATTATAGACGCGGCGGGACGGACCCTTTTAACGATGGCTGGACAGGTGTGAAGGAGCGCTGCAGATCAGCCTGCTGGGCATCGGGCTCCTAGCCCTAAGCCTGCCGCGCCTCTGTCGATGATCCCCGCGCCTTCTGCCTTTCCACCCAATCCTCCAGCCAGTCGTGGCTCTGCATCTCGATCAGCCGCGATGCGGTGCGCTCAAACTCGAAGACCTCGTTGCCGCGCTTGGCCGTATAGAGCTGCGGCGGCGGTGCTGCGGCGCTCATCACCAGCCGCACATGATGATCGTAGAGCGTATCGACCAGCAGGATGAAGCGCTTGGCTTCGTTGCGCTTGCCTTCGCCGAGCACCGGCACATGGTCGATGAAGATGGTCGAGAAACGGCCGGCGATGGCAAGATAGTCACGGGCGCCGAGCGGCCTCTCGCAGAGATCAGCGAAGGAAAACCGCGCCGCCTCGCCGGCAGCACGCGGCACTACGACATGCCGGCCCTTCACCATCAGCATCGTCTCGGCCGTCGGCCTGCCATGCGTCATCACCGCCCAGGCGTCGTCGAGCGCATGGTCGGCGGCGGCATCGGCCGGGGTGACGTAGACCGGCATGCGGCTGAGCTTGTCGAGGCGGTAATCCTTGTCGGCGTCCAGCGCCAGCACCTGCGCGTGGCGCTCCAAGATAGCAACAAACGGCAAGAACAACTGACGGTTCAGGCCGTCACGGTAGAGCTCCTGCGGCGCGACATTGGAAGTGGCGACCAGCACCACGCCATTGGCAAACAACGCCGAAAACAACCTGGACAGGATCATCGCATCGGCGATGTCGGTGACCGAAAACTCGTCGAAGCACAGCACCCAGGCTTCCTCGGCCAGCGCGCGCGCCACCGGTGGGATCGGATCGTCCTCCTTGGCCGTGCCGTTCTTGCGAGCCTGCCGGTGCTTCTGGATGCGATCCTGCACGTCGGCCATGAAATCGTTGAAATGCACGCGGCGCTTGCGCCGCACCGGCAGCAGCTCGAAGAACATATCCATCAGCATGGTTTTGCCGCGGCCGACGCCGCCATGGATGTAGAGGCCCTTGACTGCCTCGTGCACTTCGCGCTTGCGGGCGAACAGCCACCCAAGTGCGCTTGATTTATGCGCCAGCCGCTTTGCCGATATTTCGTCGATCAGCCGGTCGAGCGCAGCGGCGATCCGCTCCTGCGCCGGGTCGCGCCCGATGGCGCCCGTCTCGACCAGATGGTCGTAGCGCTGCTTGACGGTCGCATGGGTCTGGAGGCCGTCACGCAGATGCATCGGTCACGTCGTTCCGGAGCAATTCCAAGAAAAGTGTGTAGCGGTTTTCTGTCCGGAATTGCGTAACAATAGGGGCGGTTCGATTACCTTGTAAGCGAGATCGGCAGGCCGTTGGAAGTCTGGCCGTCGAATTTGTCGCCGCCCGAGGAATACAGCCGTGCCAGCGTGCCGCCGTTCTCGTCAAAGAGCGTCAGCTGTTTGCCGGCGACGTTCCAGGATTTGATGCCGTCGAGCGGCGCCGGGCAATGCAGCGGTCCGGCGCGATAGCCCGAGCCGAATTTGGTCTGCGGCGTCGCCACCTGACAGCTCTGGCCGGACACGCTTGCCTTCCACACGCCGGCGACGCTGGAGGCGGTCAGGTCGGCCGCGCCGGCCGGCGCCGTCCCGTCGGGCGGCAACGAGGCGACCTGGGTGTTCTGCGGCGCGGTTGGAAATTTCGACGGATCGGCCGGGCCGGGTGTCGCCGGGGGCGGCAGCTGGTTTGCAGTCACCTTGCCGGCGGGCGCAGCTTCCAGCGGCGCCGGCTGCTGCTCGTCCATTGATGAGAACCGCGAGGTTGAACAGCCGCTCGCAACGAGCGCGGCCAGCGATACGGCCAGCAGGCCGGTTTTCGAAAATCTCATTCTTCAACCTCCGTCGGATCCGGCTGGGGGGTGCCGTCCGCGCAATGTCCCTCTCACCAAGATGGAGAAGGTGGCGAAATTTCAACCCGATATGGTTAAAATACGGTTTGCGCCGCTAATGTTGCAAATTTATCGCAAAATGCACATTGCCTGGCTGATACCTCCGGGTCGGTGCGATACGGCGCGCCGGCTCCAAATCCTTGACGTTCACCTCAAATGCTTGCGCCAGCTGGCTCCGGCATTATCTCTTGGCGATCAGCAAACTGCAGGGAGCCGATTTCTTGGCCGCGAGAAAGAGAGCCGCCAACCGCTATTACAGCGGCCCGCCCAGCGATCATTTCGACGGCACCTTGTTCTTCAATCCCGACGGCCGGCCGCCGGGTCGCTTTGCCGATCTGTTGAAATGGCAATTGAGCGGCGAGCGCTCGAAATGGCCGGCGGCGAATCCGAGTCCGTTTCCACCGGCAAGACCGGTCGAGCGGATCGATGGTGCAGCGCTCCGCCTCACCATGGTCGGCCATTCCTCGCTGCTCGTCCAGACAGCCGGCCTGAACATCCTTACCGATCCGGTCTGGTCGCGGCGTGTCTCGCCAATCTCGTTCGCCGGGCCGAAACGCGTCAATCCGCCGGGCATCGCCTTTTCCCATCTGCCGCCGATCGACCTCGTGCTGATCAGCCACAACCATTACGACCATCTCGACCTCGCCACGCTGAAGCGCCTGAAGGCAAGGCACGACCCGCTGCTGCTGACGCCGCTCGGCAACGACGCCATCATCGGCGCTGCCGTTCCCGGTATGCGGCTTTCCGCGCATGACTGGGGCGATCGGGTCGATATCGGCAATGGGGTTGCCGTCTATGTCGAGCCGGTGCACCACTGGTCGGCCCGCGGCACCCGCGACCGGCGCATGGCGCTGTGGGCGGGTTTCGTCGTCGAAACGCCAAGTGCAAAGATCTATTTTGCCGGCGATACCGGCTTCCACGGCGGTATCAACTACCGGCTGATGGCTGAAAAGCATGGTGGCTTCCGCCTCGCCATCCTGCCGATCGGCGCCTACGAGCCGCGCTGGTTCATGGCGCCGCATCACCAGGATCCGGAGGAGGCGGTGCAAGGCATGCTTTTGTGCAACGCTGGCTATGCCGCCGGCTGCCACTGGGGCACATTCCGGCTCACCAACGAGCCGATCGACGAGCCGGCCAGAAAGCTCGGCGAAGCGCTTGGAGCCGCCGGTCTGCCGCGGGATCGTTTCCGTGCCTTGCAGCCGGGCGAAGTCTGGGACGTGCCAGAGGTTTAGCGCGGCGGCTGGCCTGACGGCGAAGGCGGCTGCAAAGCTTCCATATGCCTGGCTATATGGGCGGCGTCGCGGCCCACATATGAAAGAAGGCCGGAGCCGAAGGTATGCATCCAATGAAGGCCAAGAAAGTACAGGCCGGGAAAGGCTGTCACGCCACGCTGTTGAATAGGTGCGTTGCGCGAATCGAAAATTGGTAAATCGATCCAGTTATAGTCGAAGCGATATCCCGTTCCCCAGATGACCGAGCCGACGTTCTCACCGGAGATATCCACTGACCGGGCGCCGCCGACTTCCGCCAGGATTGGCGTTGCTGAGCGTTCATTGCCATCGCTGATGTGGTCCGCGACTTCAGGTTTCTCTGCCAGCGCCTCTGCCGCGGAGACAAAATCGTCATAGGACCTATCGGCTTCAGCCAATATCTGCGAGGCATCCCCGGCCACCAACAGTTTTCCATCGGCGCATCCGAGTACACGTCCCAGCACCACTCCACCATCGCGTGCAAAACGGCGGACGTTCATATCGTAACCGCCGTTGACACCGGTTACGACGGTCGAGGGGGGATACCGCCGCTCCGGGAAACTATCGGATAGTGATCTCGAAACGTCCCATTTTGTCGAACCACCACAAGACATCCTGGCCGCGATAGCGCCGCGGCACCCGACGATGCGGACTGACCGAAAGATAGACATCGCGCCCGGATTGCTGGAGTTCATCCGCAATCTGGCTACCGGATGCACCACTGCCCACCACCAGCACCACTCCGGGGGGAAGCTCGTCGGGGTTGCGGTACCTCGAAGCGTGAACCTGGTAAACGGATCGAGGCAAATCCTTGGCCGCCGCCGGTACCATCGAACGCTGGAAAGGGCCCGTCGCCACAACGACATTGCGGGCCGTCATGCTGCCGGCGTTTGTCTCCAACGCATAATCGCCGGTATCCCTGTGTCGGAGCTTCGTGACCTCCACACCCTCGCGAACCGGAGCTGCAATTTTTGCCGCATAGTGCTCGATGAACCGCGTGATGGCGGTGTGGTGGGCGAATCCTTCCGGTTTAGGGTCCTGATAAGAAACCCCAGGAAGCTCTATTGCCTGGTTGATGAATTGAAACCGAAGCGAATCCCAACGCTCAGTCCGCCAGCGTCCGGCAATACGCGCGCGTTCCAACACGACATGCTCACGTTCATGTTGGTGAAGATAGTAACTCATGGCGAGCCCCGCCTGGCCGCCACCAATAATGATCGTGTCCCAACGCTCAGTCATTGGAAAACTCTATCGCCGGCCCGCCAAACACGTCGTCAGCTTACGGTCTCGGTGCGGTGAAGATCTTGGGTAAGACGAAAAAAGGGATCCAAGATTGCTTAGCAGCGAAATATCCATTCCCGGACGTCAAATCGACACAACGGTAGCGTTCATTCAACACTATGACAACATTGCATCCGTAGCTGCATATCACAGCCGGGTCCTCGACCCGCCCAGCCACCGCAGGGAACCCAAGCCCTCGCAGAAGCGTTTGTAGGTGTTTCAAACCTGCCGGCTGCGAGGTGTCTCTCATGATCAGGTGGATCATCATTCTTTTGATTATCGCGGCCGCGGCAAGCCTGCTCGGCATGCCGGCACTGGCTGGAGCCGCCGCAACCGGCGCCCGCATCCTCATCGGCATCGTGCTGATCATCTTCCTGCTGATCGTGCTTGGCGTATTCGCGGTGACCTGAAAAGCATGCCGCACTGGTAATTTCGGCCGGTATCCGCCATATAGGCGCCAAATCGGCAAGAGACCTTTCGATCCATGGCAAGCGCGGCCCCTTTCGCCAAGATGAACGGTATCGGCAACGAAATCATCGTTGCCGATATGCGTGGCCGTGCCGATCGCGTAACGCCTGCGGCAGCCGTCGCGCTTAATGCCGACGCCGCGACCAGGTTCGACCAGATCATGGCGATCCACGATCCCAGGACGCCGGGCACCGCCTTTTTCATCGACATCTTGAATTCCGACGGAACCAGTGCGCAAGCCTGCGGCAACGGCATGCGCTGTGTCGTCCAGGCGCTCGCCGCCGAGACCAGCCAGAAGACATTTGCCTTTGAAACAGTCGCCGGCATCCTCAATGCCGAGGAACATGCCGACGGAATGATCTCGGTCGACATGGGCAAGCCGCGCTTTGGCTGGCGGGACATCCCGCTGGCCGAGGAGTTTCGCGACACCCGCATGATCGAACTGCAGATCGGCCCGATCGATGCGCCGGTACTGCATTCGCCGTCGGTCGTCTCGATGGGCAATCCGCACGCCATCTTCTGGGTCGACCGCGACGTCTGGTCCTATGAACTCGAGCGCTTCGGCCCGCTGCTCGAAAACCACCCGATCTTCCCTGAGCGCGCCAACATCACCATCGCGCAAGTGACTTCGCCGGAGACCATGGCCATCCGCACCTGGGAGCGCGGCGCCGGCCTGACCAAGGCCTGCGGCTCGGCTGCTTGCGCCGCCGTGGTCGCCGCGGCCCGCACCCGGCGCACCGGCCGCAGCGTCACGCTGATGACGCCCGGCGGCGGCTCGCTGCACGTCCTGTGGCGCGACGACGACCACGTCATCCTGACCGGTGCCGCCGAATGGGAATTTTCCGGCAGCTTCGATCCGTCGACCGGGGCGTGGGCGCGCGACACCGAAAGCGCCGCCTGATGGCTCCTCGTGGCAACAGGGGTATCGACGTCGTCACCTTCGGCTGCAGGCTGAACACCTATGAATCCGAGGTGATGCGGCGTGAAGCCGAAAGTGCGGGCCTCGGCGGGCTCGAAGGCGGCGCTATCATCTTCAACACCTGCGCCGTCACCGGCGAGGCGGTGCGCCAGGCCAAGCAGTCGATCAGAAAAGCCCGCCGTGAGAACCCGGCCGCCCGCATCATCGTCACCGGCTGCGCCGCGCAGACCGGCCCGCAGGATTTCGTCGCCATGGACGAGGTCGATCTCGTCCTCGGCAATGAGGAGAAGCTGAAGGCGCATTCATATCGCGCGCTGCCGGATTTCGGCGTCAACGACACCGAAAAGGCGCGCGTCAACGATATCTTTTCGGTGCGCGAAACGGCCACCCACATGGTCGACGCCATCGAGGGCCGGGCGCGCGCTTTTGTCCAGGTGCAGAACGGCTGCGACCACCGCTGCACCTTCTGCATCATTCCCTACGGTCGCGGAAATTCGCGCTCGGTCCCGATGGGCGCCGTGGTTGAGCAGGTCAAGCGACTCGCCGGCAGTGGTTATGCCGAGATCGTGCTGACGGGCGTCGACATGACCAGTTTTGGCGCCGATCTGCCGGGCGCACCGAAGCTCGGCAAATTGGTCAAGACCATCCTGAAGCAGGTGCCAGACGTGAAACGCCTGCGGCTTTCTTCCATCGATTCGATCGAGGCCGACGACGATCTGCTGGACGCCATCGCCACCGAGCCGAGGCTGATGCCGCATCTGCACCTGTCGCTGCAATCGGGTGACGACATGATCCTGAAGCGGATGAAGCGCCGGCACAGCCGCGACCAGTCGATCCGCTTTTGCGAGGATGTGCGCAAACTGCGCCACGGCATCGTTTTCGGCGCCGACATCATCGCCGGCTTCCCGACGGAGACGGATGCCATGTTCGAAAACTCGCTGGAGATCGTCGAGGAATGCGGCCTGACGCATCTCCATGTCTTCCCGTTTTCGCCGCGCCAGGGCACGCCCGCCGCGCGCATGCCGCAGCTTCGCCGCGAAATGGTCAAGCAGCGCGCCGCACGGTTGCGCGCCGCCGGCGAGGTCGCCTACCGCCGTCACCTTTCCTCGCTCGCTGGCACACGCCAGTCGATCCTGGTCGAGCGCGATGGGCTCGGCCGCACCGAAGGGTTTACGCTGGCCGTGTTGTCAGCCGGGGCGCCGGGCGACATCGTCGAGGCTGATATCGCCGGCAATGACGGTATCAGACTGATCGCCGCGCCGCTTGCCGCCCGCGCCGCCTGAGAGCGCAAGACATGGCCGGGTTTTTCAAGAAGATATTTTCGTTCGGCAAGAAGGAAGTTGTCGAGGAGCGGCCCGACGAGACCGCACCGCTGCCGCCGATCAAATGGGACGAACTGGAGGCGCTGAAGCCGGCGGCCGAGCAGGCCGTCCCGGAGTTTTTGAAACGCGAAGAGTCGCGGCCCGAGGCAGACACTGCGCCTCCGCCGTCTGTCGAGACGGAAGCGCCGCCCGCGCCGCAGCCACCGCTCGAACCCGCACCAACCATTCCGCCCGAGCCAGAGATCCAGCCGGAGTCGGAAACGCCTGCTGAGGAGCCGGAAGAAATCCCGGCCGAGCTTGTTATTCCCGAGCCGGAGCAGCCGGAGATTGTCCAGACTGAGCCTCGGTCATCGGAAGCTGGCGCTGCCCCTCATCCGCCTGCCGGCACCTTCTCCCCGTATGGTGACGGGGAGAAGGGGGCTGATCGGCAGGCCGAGCCTCCTTTTGAAAGCGATGAAGAAGAAGCTGCAACGCTGACGTCCCCCTCTCTCCGTCCTTCACGGGGGTCCGAAGGACCGGCGAGACAAGCGGCTCGCCCCGGAACGGGAAAGGGTGAGGGGCAGCGCGAACCTCTGCAAGATACCGCACCGCCCGCCGAGAGCCCCTCCGCAGCGCCCGAAGCGCCGCCGGCCGAAATCCCGCCTCCGCTCCGCCAGCCCGCCCCGGTCGAAACGAAACCGGTCTTGACCGAGATTGCGCCCGAACCAGAGGCCATTCCGCAACCATCGCCGGAGCCAAAACCTGCCCCCGGCAAGGTGACCGTAACCAAGAAGGTCGAGCAGAAGGCCGAGCCGCAAAGAGCGCCCGAACCGGCGCCGAGGCGCTCCTGGTTCCAGCGCATGCGAGACGGGCTTGCCCGCTCTTCCAGGGAGTTGTCCGGCAACATCGCCGGCGTCTTCACCAAGCGCAAGCTCGACGAGGACACGCTGCAGGACCTGGAGGATGTGCTGATCCGCGCCGATCTCGGCATGGAGACGGCTTTGCGCGTTACCGACGCGCTCTCCGCCAGCCGCTACGGCAAGGATGTCTCCGAGACGGAAGTCCGCGCCATCATGGCGGCGGAGGTGGAGAAGGTGCTGACCCATGTCGCCATGCCGCTGGAACTCGACCTCAGCCACAAGCCGCATGTCATCCTGGTCGTCGGCGTCAACGGCACGGGGAAAACCACGACCATCGGCAAGCTCGCCGCAAAGCTGACCGATGGCGGCCTCTCGGTGATGCTCGCCGCCGGCGACACTTTCCGCGCCGCCGCGATCGAGCAGTTGAAGATCTGGGGCGAGCGCACCAACTCGCCGGTCATTGCCTCGAAGCTCGGCGCCGACGCCGCCGGCCTCGCTTACGACGCCTTCGAGCGGGCGAAGGAGGCCGGCTCCGACGTGCTGATCATCGACACCGCCGGGCGGCTGCAGAACAAGACCGAACTGATGGCGGAACTGGAAAAGATCGTCCGCGTGCTGGGCAAGCTCGATCCGGAAGCGCCGCACACCGTGCTGCAGACGGTCGATGCCACCACCGGCCAGAATGCGCTCAACCAGGTCGAGATCTTCCGCAATGTCGCCGGCGTCAACGGCCTGGTGATGACCAAGCTGGACGGCACGGCGCGCGGCGGTATTCTGGTGGCGATCGCGGCAAAGCACAAATTGCCGGTCTACTTCATCGGCGTCGGCGAACAGGTCGACGACCTCGAACCCTTTTCCGCAAGCGAGTTCGCCAGGGCGATCGCTGGCGTGGCTTGACGAGCATGATCCCGAAAAGTTGCAGACTTTTTGGATTGGATCGTGCGTAAGAAGGATCCCATGAACCCACCCATCCTCGAACGCGACCTGTCCGATCCGCGACGCAAGGCGTTGAACCCCGGCCTGAAATTCCTGCTCGAACTCGGGCCTGGTCTGGTGTTCTTTTTCACCACCATCCGCGGCGCGTGGCTTGTCGGGAAATTCCCGATCCTCAGCCATATCGGCGAGCCTATCCTGATTGCCACAGCGTTCTTTATGGTGGCGACGGCGCTGTCGCTCAGCGTTTCGTGGATTTTGACGCGCAGCTGGCCGATCATGCCGCTGGTCTCGGCCATCGTCGTGTTTGTGTTTGGTGCGCTGGCGCTGTGGCTGCAGGACAAGACCTTCGCTTTCATGAAGCCGACAATCATCAACAGCCTGTTCGGCATCACGCTGCTTGGCGGGTTGGCGTTTGGCAGATCGCTGTTGGGCTATGTCTTTGATTCCGCCTTCAATCTCGACGCCGAAGGCTGGCGCAAGCTCACTTTCCGATGGGGGCTTTTCTTCCTTTTTCTGGCTGTGCTGAACGAGGTCGTGTGGCGCAATTTTTCTGAGGAAACCTGGCTTTATTTCAAGGTCTGGGGCACGATTCCCATTACCCTTGTCTTCACGTTAAGCCAAATGCCGTTGATCCTGCGCCACTCGCTCGAGGACAAGGCCGCCAAGGAAGAGAAAGCCGGCAAATAGAGCAATTCCAGGAAAAGTGTGTAGCGGTTTTCCGTCCGGAATTGCGTCAGAATAGGAGGAGAGGGGCATGGAATTCATCACCACGCGCGACGAGTTGAGGACGATCTACAAGACGCCTCGGCCGACCGACGGTTCGATCCGCAAGGAACTGAAGGCATTGGACGGCCACTGCCGTTCCTTCATCGGCAAGAGCCCCTTCGTGCTGATCGGCTCGTCCGACGGCGCCGGCAATGCCGACGTGACGCCGAAGGGCGACAGGCCGGGCTTCGTAACAGTGCTCGACGAGAAGACCATCGCCATCCCCGACCGGCCCGGCAACAACCGCCTCGACACGCTGGAGAACATCCTTCTCAATCCCTCGATCGGGCTGCTCTTCCTCATTCCCGGCATGAACGAAACGCTGCGTGTCAATGGCGATGCCCGCATCACCGTCGATGCGTCATTGCGTGAGCGGCTGGCGGTCGACGGCAAGGCACCGCAAAGCGTCGTCGTGGTGACGGTCAAGGCCGCCTACATGCATTGCGCCAAGGCCTTCATGCGCTCCGAATTGTGGAAGCCGGAGAGCTGGTACGACCGCGCGACGCTGCCGACGCTCGGCCAGATCCTGCGCGACCAGTTGGCGCTCGCCGATTCGGCCGAGGCGACCGACCGCTGGCTGGACGAGGAATACAGAGAGACCATGTGGTAGTGTGCCCGGCGACGAATCGCTCGAGCCGGTCTCCATTTCCTTGCTCAACATCCTCGCCATCTCTGGCAGCCTGCGCGCCGCCTCGACCAATTCGGCCCTGGTCGCGGCACTCGCGCAAAACGCGCCGCCGGACTGTCACGTCGCCGTCTACGATGGGCTTGGGCGGCTGCCGATCTTCAACCCCGACGACGAAGGCGAGCGAACGCCACCGCAAGCAGCGGCGCTGATCGACGCGGTCACCGTCGCTGACGGCGTCATCGTCTCCTGCCCGGAATATGCCCATGGCGTACCAGGCGGCCTCAAGAACGCGCTCGACTGGCTGGTGTCGCGCGATGCAGCCGTCGGCAAACCGGCCATGCTGGTCCACGCCTCGCCGCGCTCGCTGTTTGCCCGCGCCGCACTGGCCGAGATCATGCGGACAATGTCTTTCGCACTCTATGAGGAAGCAGCGCTCGAAATCGGCCTGCTCGGCAAGAAGCCGCCGGAGGTGGAGAAAATCCTGGCGGAACCGGCAAACCGGCTGGCAATGCGCCGCGCCGTTTCGGCCTTCGCGTCCTTCATCCGCTCGCGTTAAGTGGCGGCCATCGCGCTGTCGTTATCCCAGGGCAGAGCGAACGCGAAGCGAGCGTCGGCGATCCTTCGCGCCCCCCTCTGTCCTGCCGGACATCTCCCCCACAAGGGGGGAGATTGGCCGTCATCCCCGCTTTCGCCAACCTCCAACGTTGAAAGACGGGCCAGGCGACGAAGCTGCCGATCTCCCCCCAAGTGGGGGAAATGCCCGGTAGGGCAGAGGGGGCCGCTGTCCCGCAGGCCTCTCGCAAACTTCCGCCTCGCTGCCGTTCCGTCGGGAGATTAGCCCTTCCGTCTCCGCGTCTCGACGTCGGTCTGGCCGACGAACCAGTCGCGGGCATTGACCTCTTCGAAGACCACCCAGACATCGTTGCTGGTCAGGCCGGTGGCGCCGGTGATGGCCGCCGTCACCTGGGCGGCGATCGCGGCCTTTTTTCCGGCCGGGTCATCGGCAATCACCTCCTTGACCAGGCGGATATTCACGAATGGCATGGTTCCCTCCCTTGGATATGCTTGGCGGCCGCTCAAAATGTCTTGGCGCCGTTGACCATGAGCCGGACCATGTAGAGCGAGGTCGTGCCGGCGATGTAGAGGCAGTTCAGCTTGTTGCCGCCGAACACGCAATTGGCGACGACTTCCGGTACCTTGACCTTGCCGATCAGCGTCCCGTCTGGATCGTAGCAATGGACCCCGTCGGCGGCACTGGTCCAGATGCGGCCGTCCGCATCGAGCCTGAAACCGTCGAACAGGCCGGCGGTGCAGTCAGCAAAGACCTTTTCGCCGGACACCGTCTTGCCGCCCTGGCCGACATTGAACACCCGGATGTGCGCCGGGTTTTGGGCGCCATGCGTGCGGCCGGTGTCGGCGACATAGAGCTTGCTCTCGTCGAGCGAGAAGGCGAGCCCGTTTGGCCTGACCATGTCGGTGATCACCGCCTCGGTCTCGCCGGTGCCGGGATCGACCCGGTAGACATGGCAGGCCCCGATCTCGCTTTCGGCCTTGTCGCCCTCGTAATCGGTATCGATGCCGTAGCTCGGATCGGTGAACCAGATCGAGCCGTCGGACTTGACCACCGCGTCATTAGGCGAGTTCAGCCGCTTGCCGCGCCATTTGTCGGCGATGGTGATGACCGAGCCGTCATGCTCGGTGCGGCTGACGCGGCGGCCGGAATGTTCGCAAGTAACCATCCGGCCTTGCCGGTCGACGGTGTTGCCATTGGAATTGCCGGACGGCTGACGGAACACGCTGACGCTGCCGTCGGTGTCGTCGTAGCGCAGCATGCGATTGTTCGGAATGTCGGACCACACCACATAGCGCCCGGCCGCAAACCAGGCCGGCCCCTCCGCCCATCGGCAGCCGGTAAACAGCCTGTCGACCTGTGCGTTGCCGTTAAACAGCCGCGAAAAGCGCGGATCGAGAACTTCGTAGAATTCGCTGGTCATGGTTCCTCCCGGTATCAGTCGCTTGGCGAGCCGCGATCAAGCCAGCCTGCGATCGATATGGCAAGATCGATGATGCGTCAGAAGCATTAGGGGAGCGAATGCTGGCCCGGACGGCAGGTCACATCCGGTTAACCGGCTATGCGGCCAGCGCAATGGTGCATTGCAACATCTTATTTTTGCAACGCGCCATAACTATGTCATGCTTCGTATCGATCAAGGGAGGAACAACTGGCCGCGAAATGCGGCGCAAAAGGAAACTCGCTATGATCATCGACAGCCTCATGAGCCGCGCTCGCGCCAGCATCGCCAAGCGCCGGCATTACAACCGCCTCGTCGCCGAAATCGACAGCTTCAGCAGCCGCGACCTCGCCGACATGCGCGCCGACCGCTCAGAAATGCTCTATCAGGTCCACAAGCAGATCTACGGCTGAGTCTTCGGTCGACCTATCACGATCGGCGGGCATCAGCCCGGAACGGCCAGCGCCTTCTCGATCTCCGGCAGCAGCAGCGTCTGCGCCGAGTCCGGCGTCAGCGGCCCGACATGCTTGTAGGCGATCTTGCCATCCTTGCCGATGACGAAGGTCTCCGGCACGCCGTAGACACCCCAGTCGATCGCCGTGCGCCCGGCCTGGTCGACGCCGATCGCCTGGAACGGATTGCCGAGATCGCCAAGGAACCGACGGGCGTTTTCCGGCTGGTCCTTGTAGTTCAGCGCTGCCATGACGAAGCGTCTGTCCTGCGACAGCGCCAGCAGCACCGGATGCTCGTCGCGGCATGGCGCGCACCAGGACGCGAAGACGTTGACCAGCGTCACCTTGCCGGCGAACTGTTTTGAATCGAGGCCCGGCAAATTGGTGCCCTCGAGCGCCGGCAGGTTGGTCTGCGGCGCCGGCAAGCCGATCAGCGCCGACGGCACTTCCGACACGTCGCGCCCGGACAACAGCTGCGCCAGGAACAATCCCGCCAGCCCGAGAAAGACCAGCAGCGGCACCAGCACGATCAGGCGGCGACGCGCCGGTGTTTCCGTTTCCGTGCTCATGATTTTGCTGCCTTGTCGGAGCGCCGGCGCACGCCGGACGCCTCCAGCTCGGCGAGCTCTCGCTTGCGGCCGCGCTGGTCGAGCAGGATCCAGCCAACCAGCCCGGCCAGCACCACGGCCGTAATGGCATAGGCGGCGGTGACATAAAGGGCATGCATGCTCATTTTCCCGATCCAAGGCTTCTCACGGCGAAATTCATAGCCTCACCGGCTGTTTGTCGCAATGAACGGGTCTGCGGCAGATTTGCGGTTATCGCAAGCCGAAGGTCACTGCGAAAGCAAAACACCTGATATGTTTTTGATACGCATGTATTGGCACGTCAGGGACAGCCTGACAGCCCCTTCGCAGGTAAGCAGGATTCTACCGGCGTCATCCCACATCCTGATTGCACTGGAGCCATGGCTCTGGAACTTGCGAAGGCTAATGGATTCGACCGCGATGAACTCAAGCCCGAAAGACACGGCATTGAACGCCGCCCATTTGGCGGGGGGCCGGTAGGGAAGGACGGTCGAGATGAAGGAAAGGTGCATGCTAGGCCCGTTGCGGTCCATCTTGGCCCCGGTAACCTCGACGGAGGACAGATCGGGGTAGTTGCCGTAGATGGTCTGGAGAAAGATCGGGTTCTCTATGCGCAGCGGCCACATCAATCCGTTCCGTGCCGCAGCGCCAGCGCCGCTGCCACCGGCCCGAGCACGGCAAGAAACAGGGTCAGCGCGGTAAGAATGAGGAAGGGATGCAGGAAGGGATCGGGGTCCGCCACCGCGCCATAGCTTGCCGATACGCCGAAGATCAGTACGGGAATGGTCAGCGGCAGCACCAGCACCGAGATCAGCAGTCCGCCGCGCGGCAACGCTACCGCCACCGCGGCACCGGCAGCACCGATGAAGGTGATCGCCGGCGTGCCGACCAGAAGCGTCAGCGCCGTGGCGCCGATGCCGGCCGGCTCCATGTTCATGAACAGGCCGAGCAGGGGAGCCGCGACGACCAGCGGCAGCACGCTTCCCGCCCAATGCGCCAGGCATTTCGTCAGCACGGTCAGGGCCAGCATGTGCCGGTCGTTGCCAAGCACCAGAAGATCGAGCGAGCCGTCCTCGCGGTCAGCCTGGAACAGCCGGTCGAGGCCGAGCAGGCAGGCCAGCAAGGCGGCGATCCACAGGATCGCCGGGCCGATGCGGGCCAGCAGCTTCAGGTCGGGACCGACGCCGAAGGGGATGGTCGCGATAACGGCGAGAAAGAAAATCACGCCGGTAAGCGCCCCGCCGCCGGCGCGGATACTTAAGCGGATGTCGCGCAGGAAGAGGGCTAGCATGATGTGAGATGCTTTCGCCCAGGCACCCCCCTCTGTCCTGCCGGACATCTCCCCCGCAAGGGGGGAGATTGGATGTCGCCTCGGCTTTCGTCAGTCTTCAACGTGAAAGAGAGGGCGAGTCGTTGAAACCGCCAATCTCCTCCCTTGCGGGGGAGATGTCCGGCAGGACAGAGGGGGGTGCGACAGAGCGCCGACATCATCCAACCATCCCCATCACAAGCTCCCTCGCCCCCTCCAGCCCCAGCGGCAAATGCGTGGCCGCAACCACGATCCCCCCACCATCGAGATGCTTCCGCATTAGTCCGCCGAATCTCTCCTCCGAAGCCTTGTCCAGTCCCGCCGTCGGCTCATCGAGCAGCCACAATGGCCGATGACTGACCAGCAGTTTTGCGATCGCGGCGCGGCGGCGCTGGCCGGTCGAGAGATAGCCGAACGGCAGATGGCCGATGCCGCCCAACCCGACGGTCTCCAGCGCCTCTTCAACACCCCTGGAACCCGCGCCCGAAAAATCGCGCCAGAAGCACAGATTCTCCTTAACGGTGAGTGCGCTCTTCATTGCGTCGAGGTGGCCGAGATAGTGACAGGCCGAGGCGGCCGACGGAAAGTCTTCGCCACCACCTTCGAACCGCACACGGCCTGCCGCCACCGGCAACAGTCCGGCGATGATCCTGAGCAGCGTCGATTTGCCGGCGCCGTTCGCCCCGGTGACGACCAGCGCCTGGCCATCCCCCAGCGCGAATTCGATGCCGGAAAATACCGTCTCGCCGCCGCGTTCGCCGCCCAGATTTTCGGCGATCAGCCGCATCCGTTCCCCTTCGCCGAAAGTTCAAGCGCGGCTTCGGTGCGCCGCAGCAAAAATGGCAATTCCGTGTCTAGAACTATTCCAGAAAATTCTCTATATCCGCATCATCCGTGCCAGCGGTCGGCACGGGAACCGAATTTGCGCCGAACCAGCGCGCGTGCCGCCTTGAACGGCCCGGACGCTTGGGAACGGATAGCGGAAATGGCCGTACCCGCACCTTTGCGCGTGATTTGCATGCCCACTGGCGTCCGTTCCCTCCCCGGCAACCGACAGTTAGGGATCGCACGTGTCCAAATCACTCGACAGCTTCAATTGCCGCCGCACGCTGACCGCCGGCGGCACCGAGTACATCTACTATGACCTTGTCGAGGCCGAAAAGAACGGCCTCACCGGCATCGCTCAATTGCCCTATTCGATGAAGGTGCTGCTGGAGAACCTGCTGCGCAACGAGGACGGCCGTTCCGTCACCAAGGAGAGCATCCAGGCGGTCGCCGGCTGGCTGACCGACCGGGGCACTGCCGGCGTCGAGATCGCCTATCGCCCGGCCCGCGTGCTGATGCAGGATTTCACCGGCGTTCCGGCTGTGGTCGACCTTGCCGCCATGCGCGACGCCATGGCCTCGCTCGGCGGCGACCCGCAAAAGATCAACCCGCTGGTGCCGGTCGATCTGGTCATCGACCATTCGGTCATCGTCGACGAATTCGGCACGCCGCTGGCTTTCGCCCGCAATGTCGAGCTTGAGTATGAGCGCAATGAGGAACGCTACAAATTCCTGAAATGGGGCCAGCAGGCGTTCCGCAATTTCCGCGTCGTGCCGCCCGGCACTGGCATCTGCCATCAGGTCAACCTTGAGTACCTCGGCCAGGTCGTGTGGACCAACAGCGAAGATGGCGAGACCACCGCCTATCCCGACACCTGCGTCGGCACCGATTCGCACACCACCATGATCAACGGCCTTGGTGTTCTCGGCTGGGGCGTCGGTGGCATCGAGGCCGAGGCCGCGATGCTCGGCCAGCCCGTCTCCATGCTGTTGCCCGAAGTGATCGGCTTTCGCCTCACCGGCAGGCTGAGGGAGGGCGTCACCGCCACCGACCTGGTGCTCACCGTCACGCAGATGCTGCGCAAGAAGGGCGTCGTCGGCAAGTTCGTCGAATTCTTCGGTCCGGGCCTGTCCAACATGACGCTGGCCGATCGTGCCACCATCGGCAACATGGCGCCGGAATATGGCGCCACCTGCGGCTTCTTCCCGGTCGACAGCGAAACCATCCGCTACCTCACCATGTCCGGCCGTGACGAAAGCCGCATCGCCCTGGTCGAGGCTTATTCGAAGGCGCAAGGCCTATGGCGCGACGTCGGCTCGGCCGATCCGGTCTTCACCGATCTGCTCGAGCTCGATCTCGGCAGTGTCGTCCCGTCGATGGCCGGCCCGAAGCGGCCGGAAGGCCGCGTGGCACTTGAAGACATTCCGGCCGGCTTCGACAAGGCCATGGAGACCGAATACAAGAAGGCCGCCGAAATCGACAAGCGCTATGCCGTCGAGGGCACGGACTACGATCTTGGCCATGGCGATGTCGTCATCGCCGCCATTACCTCCTGCACCAACACCTCGAACCCGAGCGTGCTGATCGGCGCCGGGCTGTTGGCGCGCAACGCCAACCGGCTCGGCCTCAAGCAGAAGCCGTGGGTCAAGACCTCACTGGCGCCGGGCAGCCAGGTCGTCGCCGAATATCTGGAGAAATCCGGTCTGCAGAAGGAGCTCGACCAGATCGGCTTCAACCTGGTCGGCTTCGGCTGCACCACCTGTATCGGCAATTCCGGCCCGCTGCCGGCGCCGATCTCCAAGACCATCAACGATAAGGGCTTGATTGCTGCGGCAGTCTTGTCCGGCAACCGCAATTTCGAAGGCCGCGTCTCGCCCGACGTGCAGGCGAACTATCTCGCCTCGCCGCCGCTGGTCGTCGCCCACGCGCTGGCCGGGACCGTGACCAAGGATCTAACCACCGAGCCGCTCGGCGAGGATCGCAACGGCAATCCGGTCTATCTCAAGGACATCTGGCCGAGTTCAGTCGAGATCCAGGAATTCATCGAGAAGAATGTCACGCGCGAATTGTTCGCCCGCAAATATGCCGACGTCTTCAAGGGCGACGAGTACTGGCAGAACGTCAAGGCGCCGGAAGGCCAGACCTATGCCTGGGACGACAATTCGACCTATGTGCAGAACCCACCCTATTTCGCCGGCATGACATCAGGCTTCGGCAAGATCGGCGATATCAAGGGCGCGCGTGTGCTCGGTCTGTTCGGCGATAAGATCACCACCGACCACATTTCGCCGGCCGGTTCGATCAAGGCGGCCTCCCCGGCCGGCAAGTACCTCACCGACCACGGCGTCGGCGTCGCCGATTTCAACCAGTATGGCACGCGCCGCGGCAACCACGAGGTGATGATGCGCGGCACCTTCGCCAACATCCGCATCCGCAACCACATGCTGGGCGAGAACGGCCGCGAGGGCGGCTACACCATCCATTACCCGTCGAAGGAAGAGGAATCGATCTACGACGCCGCCATGCACTACAAGAAGGAGGGCGTGCCGCTGGTCATCTTCGCCGGCGTCGAATATGGCAACGGCTCGTCGCGCGACTGGGCGGCCAAGGGTACGAATCTGCTCGGTGTCCGCGCGGTCATCGCCCAGTCCTTCGAGCGCATCCACCGCTCCAACCTGGTCGGCATGGGCGTAATCCCCTTCGTCTTCGAGGAAGGCACCTCGTGGGCCTCGCTCAACCTCAAGGGCGACGAACTGGTCGAGATCGACGGACTGAGCAACATCAAGCCGCGGCAGAAGATGATCGCCAGGATCACCTATGGCGACGACAGCGTCAAAGAGGTTCCGATCATCTGCCGCATCGATACGCTGGACGAGCTCGACTACTTCAAGAATGGCGGCATCCTGCAATACGTGCTGCGCGACCTTGCGGCTTAAGGGAGTAGGGCAATAAGGGAGTAGGGCAGTAGGGGAAGCAAGGACAAGCACCTACTGCCCTACTTTGGCTTTCCAAACCGCGCTGTCGCCGCCAGCAGCACGCCGAGCATCAGCCCGTTGAGGATGTGCCACAGGAAATGCGTGCCGAGCGGAAAGCCGCCGCAGACCAGCGGATCGATCATCCGGCAGACGACCGACACGACGAAGATCGCCGAACCCGCCAGATTGTACCAGCCGGCACGATTGCCGCTGGCCGCCACCCAGGCGCCGAAGAAGGCAAGCGCCAGGAAGGGCGGCAGGTAGCCGGTCGTGCCGTTCGACGCTTGGCGCAGCCAGTCCGGCACGGCAAAGGTCACCAGCCCGGCAACGGCGTAAAAGGCGACGAAGATGACGATCGTCTTGCCCCATTTCATGCCGAGAAAACGTCGCAGGTTGAACAGCGTGTAGGCCAGCGTGAACCCTGCAATCGGCAGCACGTCGGCCAGGATCATTCCCCTTGTGGCAAAGGTGTGGAACAGCGACGAGCCGACGCCGATCGCCACCACCCACCAGGCCAGCACTTCGGCGAAGGCGCCGGTGCCGCGCTTGCGCACCTGCCAGACACCCCATAGCCCGGCGGCAAAAAAAGCCAGATTGCTCAGCGCATTGAGCGGTTCAGCCCAGAATTCCGGCCCCGTCCGTTCGCAATAGAGGTCGACCGGCGCCAGGAGAGATTGCCACATGCTGATTGCCGCCCGAATCGCTTCCATCGTGAAGTGCGCGTCCACCTATTGCGCCCTTGCCAGCGGTTGCAACGGCAAAATTTCACCGCAACGTGACTTCCCGTTGACTGCCGCTTCTGCCACATATTTCGACAATCAGAACAAAGCCGGCATCACCGGCGGGATCGGAACGGCCATGTCATCTCGAAGACCATTGCGGCTTGCGGCCGTTGCGCTGGCTCTCTCGGCGTTTGCCGGAAGCGCCTTCGCCGAGCAGGCCGACAAGCCATTAGGCGTCGTCGAGCTCTTCACCAGCCAGGGATGTAATTCCTGTCCGCCGGCCGACGAATTCTTCGCCGAGCTCGCCGCCAAGGAGAACATCGTCGCGCTCGCCTATCATGTCGACTATTGGGATTACCTCGGCTGGCAGGATACGCTGAGCCGCAAGGAAAATACCGAGCGGCAATATGAATATATGCGCGCCTTCGGCAGCCGTTCCGTCTACACCCCGCAAGCCGTCATCAACGGCCGCAGCCATGTCAACGGCGCCAGCCGCAAGGAAGTCGACGGCGCGCTGGCCCGCATGGAGAGGGTCGGCGAAGGCATGCGCGTCGGCATCAAGGTCAGCCGGACCAGCGATCGCGTCATGATCGATGCCGGCGACGCCGTGACCGGCCCCGCCGACGCGCATGTCGTCATCGTCTATTTCAACCCGCCGCAGACGATCAAGATCGGCAAGGGTGAAAACACCGGCCGCAGCATGACCTACTGGAACGCCGTCTCCAGCATCCAGACCGCCGGCATGTGGCACGGCAAGGCGCAGCGCTACGAACTGCCGATGAGCGAGATCGCCAAGAAGGGCGGCTGCGCCGTGCTGCTGCAGTCGGTCGGCAAGGACGGCGTGCCCGGTCCGATCCTGGGTGCAGCCTTTATCCGCAAGCCTTAGATAGAGCGCTCTCCCTTCTCCCTTGTGGGAGAAGGGAGAGCCGAAGGCGACGGATGAGGGTGTTCCAGGGAACGCCAACGCCTCACTCCGTCCAACACCCCTCATCTGTCTCGGCGCTGCGCGCCGATCCACCTTCTCCCACAAGGGGAGAAGGGATAGCCGCGCTCAAGCCTCCGACGACAGCCTATCCGGATGGATCGCACCGCCACGGCTCCAGCCAATAAAAAAACCGGCGTCAGCTTGCTTCTGACGCCGGTCATTTAGGTTTTGGGATCGTCGCACCCGATCTTTCCAAGGAAAGACCGAGGTTGGTTCGATCCGACGCAGACCCGTGGGCGGGGGGCTTGGGGTTTACGAGCCGGTGCCGGACCGAACCGTCTCAGGCAACGCCGGTAAATTCGTCGGACATTGGGGCATGAGCACGGATAAAAAAAGGCAGGATTGTGGCGAAGCATCACCAATTCCAACAGGCGTTTCGCAAACGTGACTGGACGTTGGAGAAACCGCGCGGTGCTGCCGTTGCCCGGCCGGGCCTTGCAATTCGGCAACGAAAGCGCCAACTTTGGTCGGCGTACGATTCATTGCGAGGATCCAGGCATGACTGATCGCAGCAGCGGGACGGAGGATGGGGACGCATCCGCAATATTGATCCCGCTGCACGAGGCAAGACACGAACGCCTCGACCAGCCGGTGCGGTTCGACCGCCGCGAACTGGACCAGATCCTCAGGCTCTACGGCCGTATGGTCGCCGCCAATGAATGGCGCGACTATGCTATTGACCATCTCACCGACCGCGCCGTTTTTTCCGTCTTCCGTCGCACCAGCGAAGTGCCGCTTTTCCAGATCGTCAAGGATCCGAAGCTGGCGCGCCGGCAAGGCGCATTCGCCGTCATCGCCGCCGGCGGACGCATCCTCAAGCGTGGCCAGGAACTCGGCCGGGTGCTTGGCGTGTTCGACCGAACGCTGAAGCTGGTCGAGGCGTAACCCCTTATTTTTGTTTGCGGAACTTCCGCTCGGGCAGCGATTGCGGATCGGGCGGGACCGACGCTCCACCGTTGATCGGCAGTTGCATGAACACCGTGTCCAGCCAGCGTCCGTGCTTGTAGCCGGAGCCTTCCAGGCGGCCGGAATGGTGAAAGCCGAGCTTCTCGTGCAACCGCACCGAGGCACTGTCGGGCCGGCCATCGCCAATCACCGCGATGATCTGGCGAAAGCCCGCCGCCTTGGCTGCCTCGATCAGCCTTTGCATCAGGAGCAGCCCGACGCCCTGCCCCTTGGCGTCGGGCGCGACATAGACGGAATCCTCAACCACGAAGCGGTATGCCGGGCGCGGCCGGAAAGCGCCGGCATAGGCATAGCCGAGCACAATGCCGCCTTTTTCCGCCACGAGATAGGGAAAGCCACCCGCTACCAAACTGTCGAAGCGCGCTCCCATCTCGATACGACTTGGCGGGTCGAGTTCATAGCTCGCCGTGCCGTTTGTCACCGCGTCGGCATAGATTTCCGTGATCCGGTCGAGATCGGCCGACGTCGCGGCCCGCAAGGTGATGCTGCTCATAATTTATGCACGTCGTTCATCTGCCCCATATCACAGCAAAAGCCGGCACAAAAGAAAAGGGCGGCCATTGGGCCGCCCTTTCCAAACTCGCTGGTCCAGTCAGACCATGATCCCGAAAAGTGGAAACCGGTTTTCGGAACAGATCATGGTCAACAAAGAACGCCGTACTAGCGACGGTCGCCCATGAACTGCAGCAGGAACATGAACAGGTTGATGAAGTCGAGATAGAGCCTCAGTGCGCCCATGATCGCCTTGCGGCCGGCGACATCAGTCTCGTCACCCTCGAAATACATCTCCTTGATGTTCTGCGTGTCATAGGCGGTGAGGCCTGCGAAGATCAGCACGCCGATCGCCGAAACGGCGAAGGAAAGCGCCGACGACTGCAGGAAGATGTTGATCACCATCGCGATGATCAGGCCGACCAGGCCCATGACCAGGAACGAGCCGAACGCGGAAAGGTCGCGCTTGGTCGTGTAGCCGTAGAGCGACAGCCCGCCAAACGCGGCGGCGGTGGCGAAGAAGGTCTGCGAGATACTGGCGGTGGTGTAGACCAGGAAGATCGACGACAGCGACAGGCCGACAAGGCCGGCGTAAACCCAGAACGTCGTCTGCGCCGCCGAAACGCTCATCGATTGGACCCGGAACGACAGGAACATCACCGCTGCCAGCGGGGCAAAGATCACCAGCCATTTCAGCGGCGAGCCGAAGATCGCGTAGCCGAACGAGGTCAGCATCTCGCCGCTTGGCAACGTGGCAACCGCCGAGGCGGGATCGCTGGTGGTGGCCAGCATGATTGTGCCGACCGCGGCAAGGCCGGTGATGAGGAGGCCAAGCCCCATCAGGTTGTAGACTTTGATCATGTAGGCGCGCAGGCCCTGGTCGATGGCAGCATCGACGCCGGCGCCGGGCACGGCGCGCGTCTGATAATTGCGAACGGGATCAGCCATGGAAATCCTCATATTGCTTCTGCCCCGTCCGGTGTCAGGTCCGTTTGAACCCAGGCGCCGCTGGCGGGGCTCCAGCATGCCTGCGCCGAAATATGATGGTTCTTGGCGTAAAGGACAAGACCGTAACCGGACGTAATGCTCCGTGAAGTGCCGGAGATCCGGTTTTATTGGCCTTGCCGGTCGAAACATTAACGAGATTTAATCAAAACCGGCTCTGGCTCAAAGATTCCGCAGCACCGGCGCCGCCTTGTGGCCCAGCACCCGCCACGTGCCGGCCAGGCCGATACCCACCGTGACCACCAGTGAAAAGCCGATGGTCGCCACCGCCACCTCGGGCATGAAGTGCGATGGCAGCGTCATGATGCGCGCGACGACGTACCACGCCGCCACACCGCCCGCCGCCAGCGCGAAGATCGCGGTCGCAAGGCCGATCAGCATGTATTCCAGCGAAAAGGCCGCGATCAGCGTTTTCCTGGTCGCACCCAGGGTCTTCAGCACCACCGCGTCGTGGATGCGGGCCCGGTTGCCGGCGGCGAGCGCCCCGGCCAGCACCAGCACCGAGGCGATCAACGCCACGCCCGCCGCGGCCCTGATCGCGGTGCCGAGCTGCGCCACCAGCCGGTTGACGATGTCGAGCGCGTCCTTGACCCTGACCGTCGTCACCGCGGGAAAAGCCCGGGTGACGGCGTTGAGAAGATGCGCGTCGTCGGCCGCCGACGCATTCGTCTCGGTCAGCGTCGCCAACCAGCCATGCGGCGCCCCGGCGAATGTGTTGGGCGAGAACACCATGACGAAATTGATGCCCATGGTTTCCCATTCGACCTGGCGGAAATTGGCAATCTTGGCCGTGATGTTGCGGCCGAGCACATTGACGGTGATGGTGTCGCCGAGCTTCAGCCCGATCTCCTTGCCCTCCTCGGCGGAAAACGAGACCAGCGGTTCGCCGGAATAATTCCCCGGCCACCAGCTGCCCTCGGTCAGCGTTGCATTCTCCGGCAATTGTGCGTCATAGGTCAGCCCACGGTCGCCGCGCAGCACCCAGGCGCCTTCGGCCAGAACCTTGACCTTGTCGACATCGACGCCGTTGAGCGCCATCACCCGGCCGCGCAGCATCGGCACCTTAATCAGCGTGCCCTGCGGCGCCTCTTTGCCGACCAGCGCGGAGAAGGCATCGACGTCGCCGCTCTGGATATCGACGAAGAAGAAGTTCGGCGCCCGTTCCGGCAGGCTGCCGGAAATCTGCCGCCTGAGATTGCCATCGATCAGCGCCAGCGTCACCAGGAGCGTCAGCCCGAGACCCAGCGACAGCACCACGGACGGCGTCAAGGCGCCAGGCCGATGGATGTTGCCGATGGCGAGCCTGAGCGCCGTCGAGCGCACACGCGGACTTCTCTTCGCCGCCCACTGCACCAGCGTACCGACGACACGCAGCACCAGGAACGAAAAGACCGTGGCGCCGACGAAGATCGAGGCAATACGGCGGTCGCCGGAAAACAGGATCGCCAGCACCGCGAGCAGCAGCGCGATGGCCATTGCCGCGGCGACATAGAGCGGGCGGGGAAAACCGCGGCCCTCAAAACCCATTTCGCGAAACAGCGCCGTCGCTGGCACGTCGCGAGCACGGCCGAGCGGCAGCAGGGCGAAGGCCAGCGTCACCAGCAGCCCGAACAGCGCTGCCATGCCGAGGGCGCCGGGATAGAACCCACCTTCCGCCGGCACCGGAATAACCGACTGGAGTGCCGCGCTGGCCGCGAACGGCATCAGCGCGCCAAGCACAAGGCCCAGCGTGATGCCGAGGGCGGCGATCATCAGGATCTGCACCAGGTAGACGGCAAAGACGAACCCGCCCGAAGCCCCCAGGCTCTTGAAGGTGGCGATGACGCCGCGCTTGCCGTCGAGATAGGCACGCACCGCATTGGCCACGCCGACGCCGCCGACCACCAGCGCCGTCAGCCCGACCAACGTCAGGAATTGCGAGAACCGCTCGATGTTCGAGGACAGCGCCGGCGCTGCGTTGCTGCGCGTGCGGATCGACCAGCCGGCCTGCGGGAACTCTTTCGCGGCCTGCTCCTGGATCGCCTTGATCTGTACTTCAGTGGTGCCGCCGGGCAGGCGGACCTTATAGGCGTTCTCGACCAGGCTGCCCGGCTGGATCAGGCCTGAAGCGGCAAGCCCGTCGGTCGACACCATCAGCCGCGGCGCAAAACCGAAGCCATCCGACACCGCATCTGGCTCGTTGACCAGCTTGGCGCGCAGCTCGAATGTCGCGCTGCCGAGCTTCAACCGGTCACCGATGCCAAGGGTCAGCCGCTCGAACAAAAGGTCCGGGGCGGCGGCGCCGAAGACGCCGGATTTTTCGCCGAACAAATCCTCTCGCGACAGCACCGGCTGGGTCTCCAGCGCGCCATAGAGCGGATAGGCGCCGTCGACCGCCTTGGCCTCGACCAGCGCCTGGTCGGAGCCGTCCTCGAGCCTCGCCATCGAGCGCATGTTGGCGCTGTGCGAAACCGTGCCAAGCCGGCCGAGGAAGCTGCGTTCGGCTCTGGTCGGATCGCGCTGGTTGATCTGGAAGCGGAGATCGCCGCCGAGCAGCGTCTGACCCTGGTCGGCAACACCGGCGGAAATCGCCTGCGCCACCGAATTGACGCCGCCGATTGCCGCGACGCCGAGCGCAATGCAGGCAAGGAAGATCAGGAAACCGGACAGCCCGCCGCGCATTTCGCGCAGCGAGAACTTGAAGGCGAGCCTCAGCGTTCGCGACAGCGGCATCAGGCGGTCACCTTGCCGGCCCTGGAGGCCGGCTTGGATGCGTCCTCGATCAGCCCCGACCGCATCGACACCTGGCGCGAGCAGCGCGCCGCGAGCACCGGGTCATGCGTGACCAGCACCAGCGTCATGCCGCGTTCGGCCGCCTTGGCGAACAGCAGGTCGGCGACGTGCCGTCCCGTCGCCTGGTCGAGATTGCCGGTCGGCTCGTCGGCGATCAGGATGCGAGGCGACGGCGCCAGCGCCCGGGCGATCGCCACGCGCTGCTGCTCGCCGCCAGACAATTCGCCGGGATAATGGGTGATGCGATCGCTGAGGCCGACCGCCGCCAGTTCGCGCGCCGCCACGCCGAACGGATCGGCATGGCCGGCAAGCTCAAGCGGGACGGCGACGTTTTCCAGCGCCGTCATATTGGGGATGAGGTGGAACGACTGGAACACGATGCCGATGTTTCGCCCTCGAAACGATGCGATCTGGTCTTCGCTTTTGCGGTTGAGCAGCTCGCCGGCAATTCGTACCGCACCCGAATCGACCCTTTCAAGCCCGGCCAAAACCATCAGCAATGTCGACTTTCCCGAACCCGAAGGTCCAACGATGCCTGTCGCTTCGCGGCTCGCCACATCGAGGCTGACGCCCTTCAGCACATGCACCGAGGATGCGCCTTCGCCGAGCGTCAGCGATACGTCTTTCAGCGAAATGACGGCTTCTTCCAAAATCAAATCGTCCTATATGGGGGAAAGAGGGCTAGAGCATCCGATGCTCGACAAAGACGAAAACCTGCCTTCGCCAACAGATGTTCCTGGTCATATGGGGCCTGCCGCATGGCTTTCAAACACACTTTTACCGCAGCCTTCGCCCTTTTCCTCGCGATCTGCAGCGCCATTTCGTCGGCGCGCGCCGAGCCCTTCACCATCGTTGGCTTCGGCGACAGCTTGATGGCGGGTTATGGCCTTGGGCCGGGTCAGGGGTTCACCGAAAAGCTGCAGGCCGCGCTTCGCGCCAAGGGCTACGATGTCACGGTCGCCAATGCCGGCGTTTCCGGCGATACGACGAGCGGCGGCCTGTCGCGGCTCGACTGGTCGGTGCCGGACGGCACGCAGCTGGTCATCCTGGAGCTCGGCGCCAACGACATGCTGCGCGGCGTTTCGCCCGCCATAGCGGAAAAGAACCTGGACGCCATGCTGGCAAAGCTGAAGCAGCGCAAGATCGCCGTGTTGCTGGCCGGGATGCGCGCGGCGCCGAATCTCGGCGCCGATTACCAGAGGGCCTTCGACGCGACCTTTCCGAGACTGGCTGAAAAATACGGCGTGCCGCTCTATCCTTTCTTTCTCGAGGGCATCGCCGGCCAATCCGTCCTGCAGCTCGAAGACGGTCTTCATCCAAACGCCCGAGGCGTCGACCGCATCGTCGAGGGTATCCTGCCCAGCGTGGAGAAGACCATTGAAGCGATCCGGGGCAATTCCTGAAGGCGAGGGTTCGCCGCCGCAACACCTTCCGCCGGGGAAGCTTTTAGGCAGGCCTGCGACCAACAAACCCCTTGCCCCGTTTGAATATCGATGATTCGCTAGGGCAAGAGTTCGATTCGAGGACAGGAGGCTTGCCATGCCGCGTCTTTTTACCGCCCTCGAAATACCGCGTGATGCCGCTCTTTCGCTGTCCCTGCTCAGGGGCGGCCTGCCCGGAGCCCGCTGGATCGACGTCGAAAACTATCATCTGACGCTGCGCTTCATCGGCGATGTCGAGGGCCATGTCGCCGACGAAATCGCCAACGCGCTCGACCGCGTTCACCGCCCGTCCTTCTCGCTGACGCTGTCCGGCGTCGGCGCCTTCGGCCAGAAGAAGCCGCATGCGGTGTGGGCCGGCGTCGCCGCTTCGCCCGATCTTTCCGCTTTGCAAAGCGAAATCGAGCGCATCTGCCAGCGGCTCGGCATCCCGGCCGACCCGCGCAAGTTCATGCCGCATGTGACGCTGGCCCGCCTGCGCAATGCGAGCCCGCTCGACGTCGCCCAGTATCTGTCGGCGCGCGGCAATTTTTCGACGCTGCCGTTCCGGGTCGGCCGCTTCGTGCTGATGTCGTCGCGCGACTCGGTCGGCGGCGGGCCTTACGTCGTCGAGGAGGCTTGGCCGCTTTCAGGTGCCGACAACCGCGTCGCCAGCCGTTTGGCCGGCGCCGCCGACGCTTCGCGGATCATGCGGTAGACGGACATGGCCAGGGAGAAACTAGCAAAAGAGGCGATCAGCGCCGAACTTGCCGGCCTCGACGGCTGGTCGCTGGCCAAGGATGGTGGTTCGATCAGCCGCAGCTTCACTTTCAAGAATTTCTCGGAAGCCTTTGCCTTCATGACCCGCGTGGCGTTGGCGGCGGAGAAGATGGACCACCACCCCGACTGGTCGAACGTCTACAAGACGGTAAACGTGACCCTCAACACACACGACGCCGGCGGCCTGACCGCGCTGGATTTCGATCTGGCCAGGAAGATGAACCGCTATTTCGGCACCTGACGTTATCTGCACCTTGCAGCGAGGTTCGGCTTTCACCACATTTTGCCTCGCGGTCACGCGTGAAGTCACGCGACGGCGGCAAGGAGAGGTTGATGGCGCAAAAATCCGGTTTTGATTTCTTCGGCCTCGGCAGCAAGCTGGGCAATGAGAGCGAAGTGCGCGAAAAGTTCTGGCGTACGGCGAAGAAGGCTGCCCGGCAGATCCCGTTCATGGAGGAGGTGGTCGCCGCCTATTACTGCGCCATGGACAAGAAGACGCCGCTGCGCGCCAAGGGCACATTGCTGGCTGCGCTCGGCTATTTCGTGCTGCCGACGGACGTCATCCCCGATTTCATCTTTGGGCTTGGCTTCACCGACGACATCGCTGTGCTGACCGCGGCGATCACAACCGTCAGCGCCCACATCACGCCGGCGCACCGGCTCGCCGCCAGGCAGGCCATCGCCGACAAGAGCTGAGCCGGTACGGCGCAAAAAATCGCGCGGGAACCGACTTTCCGGCCGTCAAAGCCACCGCCGCACCCGCGTCTTGTAGGCGCGATAGGCGTCTCCGAACTTACGCTCGAGATAACGCTCTTCCGGCGCGATGACGCCCGTATTGATCACCCACAGCAAGGGAATGACGAGCGCGATACCCCAAAGACTTCCGGCCGCGACACCGAGGCCCAGATAGATAAGGGTCGCTCCCAGATAGAACGGATTTCTGGTCCACCGATAGATACCGTCGACGACCAGCGCCGTCGTTGGCAAGGTCGGTGGTATGTTGGTTCCAGCGGCCTGAAAGCGGCCCGCCGCCATAAAGATGAGCACGAAGCCGCACACCGCGAGCACGGCGCCGGCCAGATAGCGGGCGAGGGCCTGCCCGGCCATGACCGGGAGCGGCGCGAGCACCTCGAGCACGGTTGCCGCCGCCAGGAAGCCGAGGAAGATCAAAGGCGGCAGCGCAATGACCCCCGCCACGTCGGGCGCGCCCGGTCCGCCCGCCACCTCTCCGCCATCCGACCGGGGCACCGCGCCGCTGGCCACCGCGCGGACGGCGACACGAATGCCGAACACGATCGCCAGGACGACTGTGCCGCCCGCCAGGATCAGAACTGTCTCGGAAATGGCCATGGCCAAATCTCCCGTAAGCCGCCAAGGAGGGCACCCTGGCCGAGTGCCGTGGAGCCGAACGCAGACATATACCGCCTGGCGGGAAATTCGTCACGTAGCTCTCAGAAAAGCGAGAATCGCTGCAAGACCTAGCTGCTTGAAAAGTCAAACTCTTGCCGTTTTCGTGGCCTCCAAGTCGCGGCAGGGACATTGCGCCAGCCGCTTTTTCAAGCGGCAGCGCGAAGACGGCGGCGGTTTCCTGGCGTGAACATCCTTTTCTCAGGGGAAATTCACCGTTTGGTAACCCAGATTAAATCAAAATGAAGCGACGGGCAGGACGCCGAGCCGGCCTGCCGCCGCACCAGTGGAATACGGGAAAAGCGATGCGCGGATTGATTGCTATAGTTTCCAGCCTGGCCCTGGTGGCCTTGACGGCGCCCGCGCTGGCGCAGTCGGCAACCAAGATCGGCCAGCACAATGCCTGGGGCACCTACAGCTACCAGGCGTCGGGCGGCGGCAAGGTCTGCTATGTCCTGACCGTGCCAACCGACAAGCAGCCGCCGACGCTCGATCATGGCGACATGTTCTTCTTCGTCAGCCAGCGGCCGGGGCAGCAAGTGTCCTACGAGCCGCAATTCATCGCCGGCTATACCTTCCAGGAAGGTTCCAAGGCCACCGTCACCATCGACAAGAAGTCTTTTTCGATGTTCACGCGCGGCAAGTCGGCCTGGGTCGAGAACGCCGCCGAGGAGCCGGTGCTGATCGCCGCGATGAAGACCGGCACCGACATGAAGGTGTCAGCCAAGTCCGGCCGCGGCAATACCACCACCTACGTCTTCTCGCTGAAGGGCATCTCGGCGGCGCTGGCCTCGATCGCCAAGTGCAAGTAAAGTCCTCGTCCGGGACGTTCACGACCTAACACAGCGACGTAAAGAACCAGTGTTCGTGCGGTCTTGCCTTCTCTCCTTGTGGGAGAAGGTGGATTGGCGCGCAGCGCCAAGACGGTTGGGGGGTGCTGGACGGAGTGCAGGGGATGCCAAGCTGGAACACCCCTCATCCGACCGAGCTTCGCTCGGCCACCTTCTCCCACAAGGGGAGAAGGAAGAACCCCCTGCATGACTCCGCCATCAACCTGTGCTATGCGCCGCGCTTCATTTCGGGCACGATGCTGTAATCGGCCGCAAATCGCTTATATTGGCGCAACAATGACCCTTTCATTCGATCTTACCGCCGAAGGCGCGCGTGACGCGTTGCGCACCCGCACGACGCCTGAAAAGCCGTCGCTGATCGGCTTGACGCGCGCCGAACTCGGGGCCGCCCTCGTCGCCGCCGGCATCGTGCCGGAGCGCCAGGCGAAGATGCGCGCCCAGCAGCTCTGGCACTGGATCTATGTGCGCGGCGTTTCCGATTTTGCCGGCATGTTCAACATCTCCAAGGATTTGCGCGCCGCACTGGACAGGCATTTCACCGTTGCCAGGCCCGAGATCGTCGAGGAGCAGATTTCCTCCGACGGCACGCGCAAATGGCTGTTCCGCTTTCCGCCGCGCGGCGCCGGCCGGCCGGTCGAGATCGAGACCGTCTACATTCCCGAAGAAGGCCGCGGCACGCTCTGCATCTCCTCGCAGGTCGGCTGCACCCTGACCTGCTCCTTCTGCCACACCGGCACGCAAAAGCTGGTGCGCAACCTGACGGCGGAAGAAATCCTCGCCCAGCTTTTGACAGCTCGCGACCGGCTCGGCGATTTCCCCGACCGCGACACGCCCGACGGCGCCATCGTGCCGGCCGAGGGCCGGAAAGTGTCCAACGTCGTCATGATGGGCATGGGTGAGCCGCTCTACAATTTCGAGGCGGTGAAGAAGGCGCTGCTGATTGCATCCGACGGCGACGGGCTTTCCCTGTCGAAGAGGCGCATCACGCTGTCGACCTCGGGCGTCGTGCCCGAAATCTTCCGCACCGGCGAAGAGATCGGCGTCATGCTGGCAATCTCGCTGCACGCTACCAATGACGATCTGCGTGACCTTTTGGTACCGATCAACAAGAAGTATCCGCTCAACGAGCTGATCGCTGCCTGCCGTGCCTATCCCGGCCTGTCCAACGCCAAGCGCATCACCTTCGAATATGTGATGCTGAAGGACGTCAATGATTCCATCGAGGACGCCAAGGCGCTGATCAAGCTGCTCAAGGGCATCCCGGCCAAGATCAATCTGATCCCGTTCAATCCGTGGCCGGGCACCAACTACCAGTGCTCGGACTGGGAGACGATCGAGAAATTCGCCGACTACATCAACAATGCCGGCTATGCCTCGCCGATCCGCACGCCGCGCGGCCGCGACATCCTCGCCGCCTGCGGCCAGCTCAAATCGGACTCCGAGCGCATGCGCAAAGTCGACCGGCTGGCGCTGGAAGCGATGATGATCGCAGGGCACGGCGAGGCGTGAATCGCGTCGTCGCCTATCTGATCCGCTTCGCCGTCATCCTGATCGGTTATGGCGTCGCCTCGCTGGCGGCCAGCGCATTTCTCAATATCATGTTTCTGGCGTCCCTGGGCTACACGCCGGAGCAGGCACCGCCGGCGGCGACGGCTTCCCTCTATTTTTCCGTCCCCTTCGTCGCGCTGTTCGTCGCCTATTTCGCTTTCATGCCGGCGGCGATCGCCATCCTGGTTTCCGAAATCCTCGGCCGGCGCGACTGGCTGTTCTATGCACTGGCGGGCGCGGCGGTGGCGGCGGTCTTCCTCGGCTTCGTCCACCAGACGAACGACGCCAATTTCGAGGTTACCAACACAAGCGTCATGCTGGCGGTGATCGGCTGCGGCATGGTCGGCGGTATTTTCTACTGGCTGAGCGCCGGCCGCTCGGCTGGGAGCTGGCGTCAAATCGGACGCCCTATTTCGCCTGGGCCGTCAGGATCTTGAGCGCAAAGGCCGAAAAAACTCCAGCAAACAGATAGTCGACGACGCGCGTCACGCGCGGGCTGGCTTTCATCGCCGCCGAGAATTTTTCCGCCGCCAGCACCATCGGCGCTGTCACCGGGACCGACAGCACGACGAACATCGCGCCGAGGAAGAACAGCTTTCCCGGCGCATTGGGATCATGCGCGGAGACGAATTGCGGCAGGAAGGTCATGAAGAACAGGATGATCTTCGGATTGAGCAGATTGACGCCGAGCCCCGCCGCCCAGCTGCGAACCAGCGATATCTGCGGCCCGCTCTTCTTCTCCGGTGAAAACGCCGACCCTTTTGTGATCGCCTGCCAGGCCAGGAAGACCAGATAGCCGGCGCCGAAAATCTTCAGCACGAAGAACGCCATCGGCGAGGCGACGATCAGCGCCGAGACGCCGACCACCACCAACGTGGTGTGGATCAGCGTGCCGCACAGCGCGCCGGCCATCGAGGCGAAGCCGGTGGCGCGGCCCTGGCTCAGCGTGCGCGACACGAACAGCGTCATGTCCGGCCCAGGCGTAATCGCCAGGATCACCGTCGCGATGGCGAATTGGATAAGCGTAGCGTTGTCGGGAATGAAGGACATTGGCGGCCTCGGACAAGAAGGCGCAGCCTATAGCGCAGGCGCCTCGCCGACGCCAGCATCTCGCCGCCACGGCGTCTGGTCCAGCGCTTGCGGCTCCCAGGCGCCTGTTCCTCCCTTGCGCAGCCCCGAAACGCCGTGATACCTCGCCCGCAAGAATCCTGTCGCGGAACCGCCCACCATGTCGAAAGCAAAAGCCGTCAAGAAAGTCGTGCTCGCCTATTCTGGCGGCCTTGACACCTCGATCATCCTGAAATGGCTGCAGACCGAGCTCGGCGCCGAGGTCGTGACCTTCACCGCCGATCTAGGCCAGGGTGGCGAACTGGAGCCGGCTAGGCGCAAGGCCGAGATGATGGGCATCAAGGATATTCGCATCGTCGATGTCCGCGAGGAGTTCGTATCCGATTTCGTCTTTCCGATGTTCCGCGCCAACGCTGTCTATGAAGGCACCTATCTGCTCGGCACCTCGATCGCCCGGCCACTGATCTCGAAACATCTTGTCGAGATCGCCAGGGAGACCGGCGCCGATGCGATCGCCCATGGCGCCACCGGCAAGGGCAACGATCAGGTGCGTTTCGAACTCTCGGCCTATGCGCTCAACCCCGACATCAAGGTCATCGCGCCCTGGCGCGACTGGTCGTTCAAGTCGCGCACCGATCTGATCAATTTCGCCGAGCAGCACCAGATTCCGGTGCCGAAGGACAAGAAGGGCGATGCGCCGTTCTCGGTCGACGCCAACCTGCTGCATTCCTCCTCCGAGGGCAAGGTGCTGGAAGACCCGTGGAGCGAGCCGCCGGAATTCGTCCACCAGCGCACCATCTCGCCGATGGATGCGCCGGATGAGGTCACAGAGATCGAAATCGAATTCCTCAAGGGCGATCCCGTCGCACTCAACGGCAAGAAGCTGTCGCCAGCGACGATGCTGGCGACACTGAACGATCTTGGCCGCGACAACGGCATCGGCCGGCTCGATCTGGTCGAGAACCGCTTCGTCGGCATGAAATCGCGCGGCGTCTATGAAACCCCCGGCGGCACCATCCTGATATCAGCCCACAGGGCGATCGAATCGATCACGCTCGACCGCGGAGCCGCCCATCTCAAGGACGAGTTCATGCCGCGTTATGCCGAGCTCATCTACAACGGCTTCTGGTTCGCGCCCGAGCGGCTGATGCTGCAGGCGATGATCGACAAGAGCCAGGAAGACGTCGAAGGCATCGTGCGGCTGAAGCTCTACAAGGGCAACGTCATTGTCACCGGCCGCAAGTCGAGGAAGACGCTCTATTCCGACGCGCTGGTCACCTTCGAGGACGACCGCGGCGCCTACGACCAGAAAGATGCCGAAGGTTTCATCCGCCTCAATGCGCTGAGGCTGCGCACGCTGGCGGCGCGTGGTCGTAAAGGCTAAGTATATATTCATGAAAATCCTGCTTAGCCTGGATCCATACTCTTAGTGAGCTAATGTAGTTGTTTCTAATGACAGCTGCAGAGCTTTTCTTGCTTGACCTCATGGCCGGATTGTCCAATTGTTTTTTTGGGCAATGGGGCTGTAATAATGCGACTTGGTCTTTCGATTTTGACGGCGATGATCGGCATTCTGGCGGGCTGCCAGACCGGACAGGACATCACGAAGAAGGATCCCCAGGCGGGATGCATCGCCGCTGTCGCTACATGGACCATTACGTTCAAACATGAGATCGCAGCCTTCATGGGCGTTTCTCAGGAACGCATGCCGAGCCTCTTCTGCCGGCGCTTGGGCGATGCGGTGCGCAGCGGCCGAATTGGCTTCTCCGACATAAACAGCCTTCAGCTCGACCAATCCACCGACATCTGGAAGGTCATCAAAGGCAAGTGACAGGTCGGCGATGGTTAGTTTGCGACGCGCCACGCGACTTCCGCTGATGTTGCTGGCGGGCCTGGCAGCAGCCGGAGCGGAGGAATTCGATCCCACCTCGCTCGACCTCGCCGCGCTGATTGAATGCAGGGCCGACGTGCCGGCCTATAACGGATTCGCCTTGTGGCTGAGCGGTGAGCCCGGCGCGGCGGAAAAACTTGGCTGGAAGGAAGTCACCGCCGGCAATCCTTTCCTCAGGCAATACGAGCTGCCGGCCACGGTCGGCGTCTTCGGGCGCGAAACGGCGGCCGTCGTCCTTACCGCGACCGGGCCGATGGCGGTGTTTGACGATGTTTCCGCGCCCGATCTCGCTCGAGCGCTCGGCGTCACAGCGCAAATCTCGACACCGGACAAATTCCTTGGCGAGAAGGTGCTCGTCGAAAGCAGCGAGGAAGCCGACGGCATGACATTTTCCACGCACATTGCGCTCAATGTCTCAACCGTTAAATTCACATCCCGGCAAGGTTCTCGCCGGCTGCTCCTACGCGCTCGACGTGAAATAGAAAGCCCGGCGCATGGCCGGGCTTTCTGTCGAATCATTCTATCGAATAGAGATTTCTGTCAGTCGGCATCGATGGCTGTGGCCATGCGGGCGATGGCCTGTTGATAGACGCTAGCGGAATTCCAGCCAGCGATTGCGCCCATATTCGCCTGCGCGCTCGCTCCGGCCCGCCAACCATGGCCCTTGAGGAAGTTGGCCGTGGAAGCCAACGCAGTGCTCTTGTCGCGCAGATTTTTGTTGCCGACGCCATACGTCAAAACATTTCCGGGCAGGAACTGCGTGTGGCCGATCTCGCCATGTGCGGCACCGACCGACGAGGCGCTCAACGCTCCGCGATCGACCAGCTTCAGGGCTGCAATGGCATGGGGATAGAAGAACTCCGGACGGCGGCAATCATAGGCGAGCGTTAAAATGGCAGAGACCGTATTCTGGTTGCCCATGGCGGAACCGAAGCCCGTCTCCATACCCCAGATGGCGATCAACACACCCGGCGACACGCCGTAATTCCGTTCGATCTTGTCGAACAGCGCCGCATTGGCCTTCTTCAGCGCACGGCCCCTGGCAATGATCGCGGACGCGCCACGGCGCTTCATGAAAGCTTCGACCGAGCCGCTGAAAGCCTTATGGATGGCGCGGTCGACGGAGATCGTCTTTGTCGCGTAGGTTGCGCGAGCCAGAGCGGCCAGACCCTTCGAGCCGACACCGTCGGCCTTGGCCTCCGCGGCAAACTCCGGTTTCCACGCCTCGAAGCCGGCGCCGTTTTTGCCACAACTGGCCGCCGCCTGCGCGCCCGTCGCCAGCGCAAGCACCGCCACCACCGTGGCCACTACAAACATCTTCCCCTTGGCAAGAAATGCCATGCTGCTCTCCTGGTTGCCTGAATCACGTTCCCAATTGCGAATTTGCCAGCGAAACACCTGCTTGTCACTGTCCCGGCGCTGCGCCGATGCACTCAATACAGCAGGAACTTCAAATCCACCACACTGGCGGATGCCCGGGAATTTGCCTACGATCAAGTAATTATTGTGGCGGGGACAGAATAAGCATGAAAGACGTTGATGTCGTGATCGTCGGCGCCGGTTCGGCCGGACTTTCGGCTGCCAAGACCCTGCGCGCCGCCGGTTTTTCCTTCAAATTGTTAGAAGCGATGAACCGCGTCGGCGGCCGCGCCTGGACCAGCGACCAGCATTTCGGCGTGCCGTTCGACATCGGCTGCGCCTGGCTGCATGCGGCAGACCGCAATCCCTACTTTCCCGAGGCGAAAGCCGCCGCCTGGACGCTTCATCACCACGACATGAGTGTCGATCATCTCTACTACCGCGAGCGAAAGGCAAGCGAAGCCGAAGAGGCCGCGATGAAGGTGGCCGACGCAAGACTGCTCGAACTGGTGGCGGCACATCAGGTGAGGGAAGGCGACGATGACCGCCTTTCGGCATTGCTCGCCAAAGGCCACGCGCCGCGCGCCGCCGCAACCTTCGCGGGGCCGATGGATTTCGGCGCCGACGAGGACGAGATATCGATCCGCGACTTTCAGGCCGCCGCCGATCTCGATCCGAACTATTTCACCAGGGAAGGCTTCGGCACGCTGGTTGCGCGCTTCGGCGCCGACGTGCCGGTGGAGCTGTCGACGCCGGTGCGCAAGATCCTCTGGGATGGGCCGGGCGTAGCCTGCGTCACCGATCGCGGTACCATCCGCGCCAAGGCTGTCATCGTCACCGCCTCGCCGGCAGTGCTCGCCTTCGAGGAGATTGCGTTCTCGCCCGCACTCCCCGATGGGCATTTCGCTGCCTTCTTCGATCTGCCGATGGGCATGCTGACCAAGCTGCCGGTCGAAATATCCGGCACGAGGCTTGGCTTGGAGCCGTTCGACGATTTGCTGATCGAGCGGCTGGCCCGGCACGACATCTACTTCCTCTGCTTTCCCTTCGACTTCGATTTGATGGTCGGTTTCGTCGGCGGCGATTTCGCTTGGGAGATGTCGGCGGCGGGCGAGGCGGCCGGCATCGACTTCGTCGTCGACCGGCTCTGCGGCATCTTTGGCGGCGACATACGAAAGCATGTCGGACGCGCAATGATGACCAATTGGGGCGCTGAGCGGTTTGTGCGCGGCGCCTATGCGGCGGCGCGGCCCGGCCGCTCGCAAGCGCGCGCCACGCTGATGCAGCCGGTGGCGGAAAAGATCTTCTTCGCCGGCGAGCATTTGGCCGGTCCGCTGATGCAGACCTGCGGCGGCGCCAGATTGTCGGGCGAGGCAGTGGCCAGGGAGGTCGTGGCCCAGCTTGCGGCAAAATAGCATCGGCCGGCAGGAACGTGGGCCGGTGACAGGCGTTTGGCCTTGTCCTGTTCGCCTCGTCCTCCGCATTTCGAATGATTTGAGACGCCAATGAAGCTTTTCGACTGCCCGCATTGCGGCCACCGTCTCTATTTCGAGAACGCGCAATGCCTGAACTGCGCCAGCCTCGTGCTCTATGATCCCGAGCATGCGCGTTTTGTGCTGTCCGGCATCGACGACATCTTCCAATGCACCAACGCCGACGAATGCGCCTGCAACTGGATGGCGGAGCCTGGCCACGCCTTCTGCCGCGCCTGCACGCTGAACCAGCTGATCCCGGATCTGTCGGTCGACGGCAATCGCCGCCGCTGGATCCGTGTCGAGGCGGCAAAGAAGCGTGCCGTCTATTCGCTGCTCGCCTTCGGCCTGCCGGTCGCACCCAAGCAGAATCCCGGCGACGAGATCGGCCTCGCTTTCGATTTTCTTGCCGATCCTATCGGTGGCGGTCCCGGTGGCGAGCGTATCCTGACCGGCCATGACAACGGCCTGATCACGCTCAACGTCGCCGAGGCGGACTCGGCTGAGCGCGAGCGGCGGCGCGTCGAGATGGGCGAGAACTACCGCACGCTGCTCGGCCATTTCCGCCATGAGCTCGGCCACTATTGGGACCGCCTGATCCGTGACGATCCGCAAAAGCTTGCCGGTTTTCGCGCTTTGTTCGGCGACGAACGCGCCGGCTACGAACAAGCGCTGAAGACCTATTACGCCGATGGCGCGCCGCCCGACTGGCAGCAGCGCCATATCTCGGCCTATGCGACGTCGCACCCGTGGGAGGACTGGGCCGAGACATGGGCGCATCACATGCACATCACCGACACGCTGGAGATGGTGCATGCGCTGAATTTCCCGCTCGGCCGGCTGGAGACCGTCGAAGCCAACGAGCTGCCGCGCGCCGATACCGGCGGCGAGCTGCAGCCGGCACCATCGGAACCCGCCGCCAGGCCGGAGCCTTTCGAAAAGATCCTCGACCGCTGGCTGGTGCTGTCGGAAGCTTCCAACTCGATCAACCGCTGCATGGGCCTGCCCGATCTGTATCCCTTCGTAATCTCCGACGTGGCGGCGCAAAAGCTTGCTTTTGTTCACGAGCTTTTGACTGACCTGCCGAAAACTATTGGAACAAATCGTGAGCCGGCGGAGGCTTTTTAGCCGGAACGCATGCCGCTTTGCTTCGTTTTCGGTCCCGAGGGACTGTGAAACGGAGAGAAAACCATGAAACGCATATTGTTTCCGGCGGTGGCCGGAGCGCTCATAGCGATGTCGGGCTCTGCTTTGGCCGAAACCGCCGTCTCGGCCATCACCGATCTCAATGTACGCGCCGGCCCCGGCCCGCAATATCCGGTCATCGGGGTACTCGCGGCCGGCCAGTCGGCGACGCTCGACGGCTGCATCGCCAACAGCAAATGGTGCACCATCGCCGAGGCCAACGGCCAAGGCTGGGTCTATTCCGACTATGTGACGGCCGATTTCGGCGGCAGCCGTGTGGTCCTGACACAGCGTCCGGCCGGCGCCGACATTGCCGTCGTGACACCGCCTGCCGATAGCGCCGAATATTCCGACAGCTATACCGGAGCGATCGTTGCCGGCGAGGCGATCGAGCCCATCCGGCGGCCGCCGGCGGAAATCCGCACCTATGTCGAAACGAACCGGCTCGATCCGGTCTATCTCGAAGGCGAGGTGGTTACCGGCGCGATGTTGCCCGACACCGTCGAGCTGCGCGAGATACCCGATTATGATTATCGCTACGTCTATGTGAACGGCCAGCCGGCGCTGGTCGATCCGAGCAGCCGGCGTATCGTGTACGTCGTGCGCTGACGCGCAAAACAGGGCGGTCGCCCTGTAATGGCGGCCGCTCACACCCCGACATTGCCACAAGCCGGCATTGCCGCTGCAATACCGGTTTCTACTTTTGCGACCGATGCTCTAGATCATGCGAGCCGAAGCACCAGCCAGCGAGCCCGCGTGACGATCGACCCGACCGCCTTCCAACAGTACCGGCACACCGCCAACGAGAAGACCACTTTGCCGCGCCTTCTGCTTGGAACGGTCGTCGTCATCCTGTTCTGGCTCGGAACCACTGCCGCCGTGCTGTTCGGCGGCACCTATGCCTTTGCCGTTTGGCAGGCGTCGTCTGGCACCGCCCCGCCAGGTGGAGGAGCGGTGCAGGATTTCATGGCCTCTCCAGCGGGCATCCTCGCGGCGCTCGCTTCGTTTGCCGGAATCTGGCTCGGCCTTTGGGCTGCCATGCGCTGGATCCATCGCGAGAAGCTGACGGCCCTGATCGGCGTCAGCCGGCGCATTTCATGGTCGGGGTTCCTGAAAGGGCTGGCCGCCGTGCTGATCACCTCGCTGCTTTCCGAGATCCTGCTTTACGGCCTGCAGCCCGATATTGCGCGCGGTACGATCGGCCTGTCTTCGTGGCTTTTATTCCTGATCCCGATCGCTGCGCTGACCTTTCTGCAGACCTCGTCGGAGGAGATGCTGTTTCGCGGTTATCTGCTCAGGGGCCTGGCGAGCCGGTTCCAGAACCCTTTCATCTGGGCGCTGCTGCCGGGATTGCTGTTCACCTCGCTACATTGGAGCCCAGGCTCGAGCGCCGCGATCAATGCCTGCGTGCTGGCCTCGATCGCCGCCTTTGCGCTGCTGCTGACGCTTCTGGTCTATGCAACCGGCAATCTCGGTGCCGGCTTCGGCGCCCATCTCGGCAACAATCTGACCGGCTTCCTGCTGATTTCGCACCAGCAAAGCTATAATTCCTTCGCCCTGTTCAACGCCAAGCCGCTCGAAGCCGCCGGCTGGACGACTTCAGACGCCGTCCTCATCGCCGCGATCGGCATCGTCAGCAGCCTGTTGACCGTTCTGCTGCTTTTGCATCCGCGCTCCCCGCTGAAGGTCGAGCCGGATATGGCGCGCGCCAGCAGCGTGCGCTGATGCGCCTTGCCTGGTTGTCCTGAGCATATTTGGCGCAAAGCCTGACCAAAGCTTGACTCCGCGGCCGATTTCCTGTCTACACGCCGCGAAATTCCGCGACGAGTATTCCTCCGAGCAAACCGACCGGGACGCCGAAACCTCTTTGAGGTGAAGTGCTGTAAATCGATCCCGGAGGCCAACACCCGGCAGCGCTGTGCGCCCCCGGGTGCTTTTTGGCTTTGGGCTTTTGCCCGGACCGGCTTTTGCTTGGACAGCTGGCGCGAACGCATTACCTCTCGGGCATCATCCGGGTGCCAGGGAAAAGGAAAAAGAATGTTTGAATCGCTACAGGAACGTCTTGGTTCGATCCTGAACGGCCTCACCGGCCGCGGCGCCTTGTCGGAGGCGGATGTCTCGGCGGCGCTGCGCGAGGTGCGCCGCGCGCTGCTCGAGGCCGACGTGGCGCTGGAAGTGGTGCGTTCCTTCACCGACAAGGTGCGCGAGAAGGCCGTCGGCGCCGCCGTGGTCAAGTCGATCAAGCCCGGCCAGATGGTCGTCAAGATCGTCCATGACGAGCTGGTCGAGATGCTCGGCGCCGAGGGCGTCGCCATCGACCTCAATGCGCCGGCTCCGGTCGTCATCATGATGGTCGGCCTGCAAGGTTCCGGCAAGACGACGACCTCGGCCAAGATCGCCAAGCGGTTGGCCGAGCGCCAGAACAAGAAGGTCTTGATGGCCTCGCTCGACACGCGGCGTCCCGCCGCGCAAGAGCAGCTCCGTCAGCTCGGCGAGCAGGTCAAGGTCGCGACGCTGCCGATCGTCGCCGGCCAGACGCCAGTCGACATCGCCCGCCGCGCCGTGCAGGCGGCAAAGCTCGGCGGCCACGACATCGTCATCCTCGACACCGCCGGCCGTACGCACATCGACGAGCCGTTGATGGTCGAGATGGCCGATATCAAGAAGGTGTCGTCGCCGCACGAGATCCTGCTGGTTGCCGATTCGCTGACCGGCCAGGACGCCGTCAATCTGGCGAAAAGCTTCGATGAGCGTGTTGGCATCACCGGCCTCGTGCTGACCCGCATGGACGGCGACGGTCGCGGTGGCGCAGCACTCTCGATGCGCGCCGTCACCGGCAAGCCGATCAAGCTGATCGGCATCGGCGAAAAAATGGACGCGCTGGAGGAATTCCACCCCAAGCGCATCGCCGACCGCATCCTCGGCATGGGCGACATCGTCAGCCTCGTCGAAAAGGCAGCCGAGAACATCGACGCCGAGCAGGCGGCGGCGATGGCCAAGAAGATGCAGTCGGGCAAGTTCGACCTGAACGACCTCGCCGGCCAGCTTCAGCAAATGTCGAAAATGGGTGGCATGGGCGGCATCATGGGCATGATGCCGGGCATGGGCAAGATGAAGGACCAGATGGCCGCCGCCGGTCTCGACGACAAGATGTTCGGCCGCCAGCTCGCCATCATCTCGTCGATGACCAAGGCCGAGCGCGCCAATCCCGATATTCTGAAGCACTCGCGCAAGAAGCGCATCGCCGCCGGCTCGGGCACCGACGCGGCCGAAATCAACAAGCTGTTGAAGATGCATCGCGGCATGGCCGACATGATGAAGGCGATGGGCGGCAAGGGCAAAGGTGGCGGCCTGATGCGCGGCATGATGGGCGGCCTCGCTTCCAAGATGGGGCTCGGCGGCATGATGCCCGGCATGGGCGGCCAAGGCGGCATGATGGGCGGCGGCATGCCCGATCTGTCCAAGATGGACCCCAAGCAGCTCGAGGCCTTGCAGAAGCAGGCACAGGCGGCCGGGCTCGGCGGCATGAAGGGCCTGCCCGGCGGCTTTCCCGCTGGCGGTGGCCTGCCTGGCTTGCCCGGCGGCATGAAGCTCCCTGGTTTGCCGGGATCCGGCGGCGGGCTGCCTGGCCTCGGCAAGAAGAAATGAGGGCGCCATGAACGAAGAAAAGGACATGGCTGACGCGCGCGCGGCGCTGGTCAATTATCGCGCCTCGATCGACAACATCGACGCGGCGCTGATCCACATGCTGGCCGAGCGCTTCCGCTGCACCAAGGCGGTCGGCGTGCTGAAGGCGGAGCATGGCCTGCCGCCTGCCGATCCGGCACGCGAGCAGCAGCAGATCGCCCGTCTTCGCCAACTGGCGAAGGACGCCCATCTCGACCCGGATTTCGCGGAAAAATTCCTGAACTTCGTCGTCCGCGAAGTGATCCGCCATCACGAGCAGATCGCCGCATCCAACGGCATAACGAAAACCGGCTGAGGACCAGCCACCAACCGATCAATCAGAGCTTTTTAGGAGAAAAGAAATGCCACTGAAAATCCGACTGGCCCGTGCGGGCTCGAAGAAGCGTCCCTATTACCACGTCGTCGTCGCCGATGCCCGTTCGCCGCGCGACGGCCGTTTCATCGAGTCGCTTGGCTCGTGGAACCCGCTGCTGCCCAAGG
This sequence comes from Mesorhizobium sp. M1423, assembly GCF_040317575.1. Classification (NCBI taxonomy): domain Bacteria; kingdom Pseudomonadati; phylum Pseudomonadota; class Alphaproteobacteria; order Hyphomicrobiales; family Phyllobacteriaceae; genus Mesorhizobium; species Mesorhizobium sp. M1423. Next base: position 13,489 of record NZ_JAMYKU010000001.1, on the reverse strand, counting down.
ACGGCGAACGCGTCAAGGTTGACGCCGAGCGCGTCAAGCATTGGCTGTCGCACGGCGCCCAGCCGACCGACCGCGTGCTGCGCTTCCTCGACGAGGCCGGCCTCGCCAAGCGCGAAGCCCGCGCCAACCCGAAGAAGGCCGAGCCCGGCAAGAAGGCGCAAGAGCGCGCAGCCCTGCTGAAGAAGGCGCAGGAGGAAGCTGCAGCCGCTGTTGCCGCCGCTTCCGCCGCGCCGGCCGAGGCGGAAGCCGCCAGCGCCGAATAAGTCATCGATTGCCCTTCACAAAACGGCTGACCAGTCACAAAACGGCGGGCCTTTGCCCGCCGTTTTGCTGTCCATCCGTATGATGCGGCCCGATCAATAGCCTTCCGGGCAACTCGCAACGTAGACACGGCCATTGCGATCGCGATAACGGCACTGGCCGCTTTCGCTGGCACGGCCGATCAGCGCACCGGCCAAGGCGCCGGCCGCACCGCCGATCACCGCGCCCTTGGTCGGGTTGCCGGCCACTGCGGCGCCGACCGCCGCACCGCCCAGGCCACCAACGGCCGCGCCTTGCTCAGTACGGGAGCAGGCACCGAGCGGCACCAGCAGGGCCATCAAGATCATCACCTTTTTCATTGTCGTTCCTCTCCAACAGGGTGCCGTCCTCGCCGCTGCGCCCCCTAACTCGCAACCAGCCAATTTGATCCAAAGAAGAAGATCGGCAGCAGACCGGGCGGCGCTCGATTTGATCCAAAGAGAAGAAAGGCGGCGGCAGACAGCGCCCTCTCTGGCGGCGTGGCCGCCATCGAACGGCTTTGGAAGTCGCTGCTATTGGCTGAACGGGATCAGCGCGCGCACCCTTGGATCGCGCAGATACAGGCCGCCCCAGAGGATGGCGCCGAGGTAGACGCCGAACAGCATATGCGAGAACAAAGGGCTGCCGATACGCACATGCGTGGCGATGGCGCCGCCGAGATAGGCGGTGAGCAGGATGGCGCCGAGCACCGAGGTGCGCGGCACTACATAAAGTGCTGTCGAGACCAATCCAATGATGCCGAGCATGCGCGAGACATTGGCATCGGCTGGCCAGCCGAGCTGCACCATGGTCTGGGTGACGATTTCGAGCGGCGGTACCTTGATGACGCCGTCGAAGATCATGAACAGCACGATGACGGCGCTGAGCACGCGACCGGCCCAGAGGGCGCGCGGTGAGACGGATGCTGCCTGAGACTTGGTCATTGATGTTCCCTCCGGTCGTTGCGAGCACTGGCTTTTCTGCCAGCTCGAACCAAGGACGCGTCCCATGACGGCCATCCGACATGCCTCCAGTGCTTTTTCACTCCGGGGACGGCGACCTTGGATGTGCAAGTTCAGCCAGCAACCAACCTGGCCAAGTCCACCTTGCGAGGTGAGGTGGAGGGCGTTATTGGAAATCCGTAAGGGTATCTCCCGAGCGCTCGACGGCAGCAGCCGCCTAATCGCACAACGAAAGTAAGCGATGGCCGGAGAGACCGACCTGAAAAAGTTGCTGGCGGCAATGACGCCGGAGTTGCTTGCCGGCGTTCATGTCTTCACCACGTTGCCACCTGATGCGGCCGTTCCCGACCAGCTCGATCCGGTAATGCTGTTTCGCGAGCACGAGGGCATGACGCTGATCGTGCTTGAAGACCAGGCCAAGACCGCTGGCCTGAAAACCGTGTTCCGCTGCCGGATGCTGACGCTGAACGTCCATTCGTCGCTGGAAGCGGTCGGCTTCCTCGCCGCCATCACCGCGCGGCTGGCCACCGCCGGCATCGGCGTCAATCCGGTCTCGGTCGTCTACCACGATCACCTGTTCGTGCCCGCCGACCGGGCGGAGGAGGCGCTGGATGTTTTGCAGAAACTCGCTGCGGACGCCGCACGATAAGGATCAATGCCTTCGGACGTACAAAATGTCGGGCAATCGCTCTTCATTGTTCGTGCCGTTGCCCAAAGCTTCCGCGCGAAAGCCATGGCGCTCGTAGAAGCGCCGAGCGCCTGAGTTCGACTGAAAGCAATGCAATTTCACAACCGGCAAATTCGCGGTTGCTTGTGTCAGCAGCCGGGCGCCGATGCCTTGGCCAGTCCAGGCAGGATCCAGATAGAGCTGCTCGACCCATTCTCCTGCAACGGCGACAAAGCCAACAATGGCCGCGTCGATTTCGGCGACCGTCACGTGCTGCTGCGCCAGCACGGTGCCGCTGATGAAGGCCATATCCTCATCCGGTGTATGCAGGACCGGCATCCAGTCGAACGACGAAAGCGCTGCGCGCATGATCCTGGCAATTGCGCCTGCGTCCGACCCGTTAGCCGGACGCAGCGCGATTTTAGTCGCAATGCTCATCTCACAAGCCTGCGACCGCGGGCCGCCGGCCGTCCGGCGCCCCCGCGGAGGGCCAGCCGCGAAGCGGCGATGCGGCCCGTGAGCGAGAAGTTATGCCGCCTTCTTCTTTGGCTGGATCAGCCCGCGCTCGACCAGCAGCTCCGCGATCTGAACCGCGTTGAGTGCCGCGCCTTTGCGCAGATTGTCGGAGACGATCCACATCGACAGGCCGTTGTCGATGGTCGAATCCTCGCGGATGCGCGAGATGAAGGTGGCGTCCTCGCCAGCCGATTCCAGCGGCGTGATGTAGCCGCCGTCCTCGCGCTTGTCGATGACCTGGCAGCCCGGCGCCTCGCGCAGGATCTCGCGCGCCTCATCGGCGGTGATCGGCTTCTCGAACTCAATGTTGACCGCTTCCGAATGGCCGATGAACACCGGCACCCGCACGCAGGTCGCCGTCAGCTTGATCTTGGGATCGAGCATCTTCTTGGTCTCGGCCACCATCTTCCATTCTTCCTTGGTGAAGCCGTCGTCGAGGAAGACGTCGATATGCGGGATGACGTTGAAGGCGATGCGCTTGGTGAACTTCTTGACGTCGACGGAATCGGCGACGAACACCGCCCGCGTCTGCGTGAACAGTTCGTCCATGCCTTCCTTACCGGCGCCGGAGACCGACTGGTAGGTGGCGACGACGACGCGCTTTATGGTGGCGAAGTCATGCAGCGGCTTCAGCGCCACGACCAGCTGCGCCGTCGAGCAGTTCGGGTTGGCAATGATGTTCTTGCGTGTGAACAGCGAAATCGCATCCGGGTTCACTTCGGGAACGATCAGCGGCACGTCCTGGTCGTAGCGGAAGGCCGATGAATTATCGATGACGACGCAGCCCTGCTTGCCGATCTTCGGCGACCATTCCTTGGAGACGTTGCCGCCGGCCGACATGATGCAGATGTCGGTGTCGGAAAAATCATATTGGTCGAGCGTCCGGACCTTCAGCGTGCGGTCGCCGAACGACACTTCCGTGCCCTGGCTGCGCCGCGAGGCCAGCGCCACCACCTCGCTCACCGGAAAGCCGCGCTCTTCCAGTATGTTGAGCATTTCCCGGCCCACATTGCCCGTGGCGCCGACGATCGCAACCTTGAAACTCATCGAAATCTCCTGTCCCTCTCCGCTCGGTTTCTGGAGAAAACCCGCCGGCCAATGCGGGTTTCACCCCGGGCCGGACCCGGGAGAGGGTGGTTAGGCCAAGGGAATCAGACCGTTTTGGTGGTCGTTTTACCGGTTTTTTTGACCAAGAACGTGGTTTTGCTGGAACGGAAAGGCGCACCGAGACGTCCGGCCCAATGGTTCGCATTGGGGCCGGGGATGTCGAAGGCAAGAAGCGCCATCAAAAGGCCGCGCATCGAAAACTATCCCGTTCGGTGCCGGCTTTTACGCGGTTTGCGTAAGGAGTCAATCGCAACCAGGCGGATCGCCCGCCCTGTACAACGAGGGCGGCACGAAGTACGAACGGGCATCGTTTGGCTCGTGGCGCCCGTCGTGGCGCTTGCCGACATCAGACCCGTCGCCGGGCATTTAAGAATCCGAATTTCGAAAGAAGCATATGTCCAACTTCGAAGCTATTGTCCCCGTGCTGGCAAAGGCGCTGGAAAAACGCGGCTATGTCGAGCTGACACCGGTGCAGAAAGCGGTTCTTGAGCTCGGTCAGGCCGATGCGCTGGTTTCAGCCCAGACCGGCTCCGGCAAGACCGTCGCTTTCGGACTGGCCTTGGCGCCGACGCTGCTCGACGGCGCGGAGCGCTTTTCCCACGCGGCGGCACCCCTGGCGCTGGCCGTGGCGCCGACGCGGGAGCTGGCCCTGCAGGTGACGCGCGAGCTGGAATGGCTCTACGAGCTGACAGGCGCCACGGTGTCGTCCTGCGTCGGCGGCATGGACATGCGCACCGAGCGACGCGCGCTGGAGCGTGGCGCCCATATCGTCGTCGGCACGCCCGGCCGCCTGCGCGACCACATCACCCGCAATTCTCTCGACATGTCGGCGCTCAAGGCAGTCGTGCTCGACGAGGCCGACGAGATGCTCGATCTCGGCTTTCGCGAGGACCTGGAATTCATCCTCGACGCCGCCCCTGCCGAGCGCCGCACGTTGATGTTTTCCGCGACCGTGCCGCGCTCCATCGCCACGCTGGCCAAGGGCTACCAGCGCGATGCCGTGCGCATCTCGGCCTCGGGCGAGGAGAAGCAGCATCTCGACATCGAATACCGGGCGCTGGGCGTCGCGCAGGCCGACCGCGAAAACGCCATCATCAACGTGCTGCGGTACTATGAGGCGAAGAACGCGCTGGTGTTCTGCAACACGCGTGCCGCCGTCAATCACCTGACAGCGCGCTTCAACAACCGCAACTTTTCCGTCGTGGCACTGTCCGGCGAGCTGAGCCAGAACGAGCGCAGCCACGCGCTGCAGGCGATGCGCGACGGCCGCGCCAAGGTCTGCATCGCCACTGACGTCGCGGCGCGTGGCATCGACCTGCCCAACCTCGAGCTGGTGATCCATGCCGACTTGCCGACCAACCCGGAGACGCTTCTGCACCGAAGCGGGCGAACGGGACGGGCGGGGCGCAAGGGCGTCAGCGCGCTGATCGTGCCCAACAATGCCCGCAAGCGCACCGAGCGGCTGCTGCAGAGTGCCGGCCTTGCGGCGACCTGGGCGAGCCCGCCCTCGGCCGACGACGTGATCCGGCGCGATGACGAGCGCATTCTCGCCGACCCGGTCTTCAGCGAGCCTATGAAGGATGAGGAGCGAGGCTTCGTCCAGGCGCTTCTCGATCAGCACGGACCCGAACAGGTTGCCGCAGCCTTCGTACGGATGTGCCGCTCCAGCCGCTCGGCGCCGGAGGATCTTCTCGACGTCGCACCGTTCACGCCGTCGGGCGAAAAATTTGCGCGCCGGGACGAGGCACCGAGCCGCCGCGACGATTTCGGCGACAGCGTCTGGTTCTCGCTGTCGGTCGGACGCCGGCAGAATGCCGAGCCGCGCTGGCTGATCCCGATGCTGTGCCGGACAGGCGGCATCTCCAAGCGCGAGATCGGCGCCATCAAGATGCAGCCGGAAGAAACCTTCGTGCAGATCGCGGCGGACTGGGCCGAGCGCTTCCTCGCCGCGATCGGCCCCGACCGCAAGCTGCAGGGCAACATCGCGGTCAAGCGGCTGGACGGCACGCCGGATTTGTCGCGGGCCGGCTATCAGGAGCCGCGCCCCGACAAGAAGCCGCACCGCGGCAAGCGGACATTCGATCAGAACGCGCCCAAATTCGAGAAGCGCGCACCGGCTGACCAGCGCCCGGCATTCGAGGCAAAGCCCTGGGCCGGCAAACCGGCCAAGGCGAAATTCGAAGGCGGACCGGCGAAACACAAGAAATCGAAGAAACGGCCGGGGTGAATAGCCTGCCCCTTCCATTTCGCGCACGCCCCTTGCGGTCTACCGGAACTTTGCACAGTCTGGGGCAGGGCAATGGGGTGGGCAGGACATGCGCGGCGAAGTTCTTCACTATGACGAGGACCAGGCCTTCGGTTTCATTACCGGGGCCGATGGCAACCGCTACAGCTTCGCGCGCGAGGACTTGCGCCGCCAAGCGTCGGTTGCCGCAGGCACGACCGTCGAATTCCAGCCGGCTGGCGGACGGGCACGCGATGTTTTTTCGATCCACGTCCAACCTGCCAGTGCACCCGCCGACGCCTCCGCTGCAATCGCCGCCCCATCTCAGGCCGGCAATGCGCCCGCGGCACGTCAGCCGCAACATTTCGGCCGGTCCGCTGAAAACAGTCCCGCCGAATCCACCGGCCTGTGGAGCTACTTCTCGCGTGGCCTGACCGAAAATTATTTCAACTTCGCCGGCCGTGCCCGCCGCAAGGAATATTGGGGCTATTGCTTGTTCTGGACGATCGCGCTGATCGTGGCGATAGGTCTCGGCGTCTTCATCGACGACGCCATGGGCAATCTCGACAACAGTGAATTGCCGGCAGTGACGGTCGGCCTTTGCGGCCTCTTCCTGCTGGCGACAGCCCTGCCGTGGTTCGGGCTCAACGTGCGCCGCCTGCACGATATCGGCCTGACCGGCTGGCTCTTCCTGCTTTTCCTGATCCCGACCTTCGGCACCGTGATCATCCTGATCTTTGCGCTGATCCCGACCCAGCCGCGTGAAAACCAGTGGGGTCCGGTGCCGGCGGGTGTCCAAATCTAACCGCGGGAGTGCCGCCGCATCGGCGGCAGTCGCCCAGCGGACGTGGACCTACACAGGATCAGACCAGGAACTTGGCGATGATCGCGTCGCCCATCTCAGCGGTGCCGACCTCGGTCATCCCCGGCGAATGAATATCCCTGGTGCGCAGGCCGTCGTCGAGCACGGCGGCGATCGCACCTTCGAGCTTGTCGGCTTCAGTCACCATGCCGAAGGAATAGCGCATGCACATGGCGAAGGAGGCGATCATGGCGATCGGATTGGCGATGCCCTTGCCGGCGATGTCGGGCGCCGAGCCATGCACCGGCTCGTAGAGCGCCTTGCGCTTTTTTGTCTTCGCATCCGGCGCGCCGAGCGAGGCCGACGGCAGCATGCCGATCGAGCCGGTCAGCATGGCGGCGATGTCGGACAGCATGTCGCCGAACAGATTGTCGGTGACGATGACATCGAACTGCTTGGGCCAGCGTACCAGCTGCATGCCGCCGGCATCGGCGAGCATATGGTCGAGCTTGACGTCGGCATACCTGGCCTTTTGCGTCTGGCTGACGACCTCGTTCCACAGCACGCCCGATTTCATCACATTGCGCTTTTCCATCGAGGTGACGTGGTTCTTGCGCGTGCGTGCCAATTCGAAGGCAACGCCCGAAATGCGCTCGATCTCGAAAGTATCGTAGACCTGGGTGTCGATACCGCGCTTCTGGCCGTTGCCGAGATCGATGATCTGCTTCGGCTCACCGAAATAGACGCCGCCGGTGAGCTCGCGCACGATGAGGATATCGAGCCCCTCGACCACCTCCTGCTTGAGCGAGGAGGACGCCGCCAGCGCCGGATAGCAAATGGCGGGTCGAAGATTGGCGAACAGCTCCATGTCCTTGCGCAGCCGCAGCAGACCCGCCTCCGGGCGCACCTCGTAAGGCACGGCATCCCATTTCGGTCCGCCGACGGCGCCAAACAGCACCGCGTCCGCCGCCATTGCCTTGGCCATGTCGGCATCGGAAATCGCCGCGCCATGTGCGTCGTAAGCGCAGCCGCCGACAAGGCCCTCATCGGTGACGAAATCGCTGCCGAGCTTGTCGTTCATCGCGGCGATCAGCTTCTTCACCTCGGCCATCGCCTCGGGGCCGATGCCATCGCCGGCAAGCAGGAGAAGATTTTTCGAAGCCATGAGAACCGTCCCGATTATTTTAGCGCATGAACGCGGCCTTGCTAAACGCCAAGCGACCGACGCGCAAGCCTGCGGTTCAGAGCATCGGACCCAAAAGTGGCAACCGGTTTTGGGAAAATCCGATGCTCAAGACAAAACGTCTACAGATGCGAAAGGATATTCACCAGCCTGCCGAACGGGTCGCGCACGAAGAAGCGCCGCACGCCCCAGGGTTCGTCTGCCGGACCGTACTCGATGATAAAGCCGGCCGTCCTCATGCTTTCAAGCGAGGCATCGACGTCGTCGACTTCGATAGAGATGTCCGGCACCGGCGTTCCTGATCCCCCTTCGGCCATGAAACTGACCTGCACGGACATCGTCTCTTGCGAGCCATAGGTAGCGATCCAGCCCATATCCATCTTGAGATCGAGGCCGAGCACATCCTGATAGAAGGGTTTTGCCGCCGCGATATCCTGCGTGTCTATGTTTGCAACGATGCGTCTGACCTTCACCATGGGCCGATCCTCGTGCTAACCGTGTCGTTGTCGCAACCGTGACAGGCATCAGGCTGTGCGCCGCAGCGCCGTCACCTCGATCTCGATCTTCATCTCCGGCTTGTTGAGCTGGCACACGATCATCGTTGCCGCCGGCCTGATCTCGCCAAAGGCCTCGCCGAGGATCGGGAACACCACATCCACGAAAGCCGCATCGGTGATATAGTAATGCGCCCGCACCACATCGGCCATCTCGAAGCCGCCGTCCCCGAGCGCCTTGGCGATTGTCGTCAGGCAATTGCGCGTTTGCGCCTCCACCGTCTCCGGCATCGACATGGTCGCATAATCGTAGCCGGTCGTTCCGGACACGAAACACCAGTCGCCCTGCACCACGGCGCGCGAATAGCCGGCGGTGTTCTCAAAGGGCGAACCGGTGGAGATCAGTTTTCGCATGGGTCCTCCGCAAATCGTCGCGGATATCTTGCAGGGAACGAGCCGATCCCGCCATGGGCCAGATAGAACTGACGGTTGTTATGAGTCTCCCGCCTCGACAAAGCCCTCTCGTCCAAGGCGTGGTGGTCACTGCGCTTTGCAAAAATACCTAATTCGCCGACCCCAGCGCCTTGTCCAGCGCTTCCTTGACGTCGGCCGGCCATGTACTCACCGCTGGCCACGCGTCCGGCTCGGGCTTGTCGCCGCGGCGGGCGAAATAGAGCTTGTGCTTGACCGGGTCGACCGCCATGAAGCCGTCATTGCCGCCGCAATCATGCGGCACGCAGCCGCTGGCAAAGAAGGCACCCGACGCGGTTTTTTCCGTGCCGCCGCCGACCAGCAGGCTGGTCGCCATGTCGGGCATGTCCTTGCCAAGCAGCGTCTCGGCTTGCTTGTAGACAGCCTCGTTGTGGAAGGCGTCGATGATGTTGTCGTATTTCGACGGATCGACGTCTTTCCAGTCGGTGCCCGGCTCCGGCATGTAGGTGAGATTGCCGGAAGTCATCAGTCCGGCCGTCGGCGACCATTGCAGCGCCGGCTTGGAATCGCCCGGCAGCAGATAGGGCACGAAATAGATGGCGCTGTCGGAGATCGCGGTCGGCGGCGCGCCGCATTCGTCCTGCTCGACCGTGACCGTCTGGATCGTGCCGCCTTCCGGCTTCCACACGATCACCTTGGCCGGGCCGCATTGATTGCCGCCGTCGCCGACATCGATCAGCGCCACCTTGACGCCGCCGACCTCGACGATCTTGTCGAAGAAGACGTCATAATTGCGCGCCAGTTCCTTGCCGTCGAAGGCGAGCACCCGTTCCCCGTACTCCTCCTCCTGGGTGATGGTCAGCTGGCCGCCCTCGAACGGGATCGGCGCCTGTTTGTCATTGTCGGCTAGGGCCGCATTGCTCAACGCGCCCTGGTCGGCGGCCGTGCCGGGCGCATCGTCAGCCGGCACGAGCACCGTGTCGGTCTGGGCATGCGCGCCAGCCATCGGCATCAGAATCCACGCCAACGCGCAGGCGCCGGCAAGAAGCGAACGTGTCATGACTGTCCCTCCGTTCAGCCGCAACGAACCCGGCCTGTCGCCGCCGGGTCATCGTACCGCTCAGGCCCAGGGGCGCTCAGCGGCGTTCCTCTTCTCGAACGAAGCGATGGCGCCGGCCTTCTCCATGGTCAGGCCGATATCGTCGAGCCCGTTGAGCAGGCAATGGCGCTTGAACTCGTCGAGGTCGAATTTGACCACGCCGCCGTCCGGCCCGCGGATTTCCTTGGCCTCCAGATCGACCGACAGCGTCGCGTTCGAACCGCGCGAGGCATCGTCCATCAGTTTCTCCAGGTCTTCCGGGCTGACGGTGATCGGCAGGATGCCGTTCTTGAAGCAATTGTTGTAGAAAATGTCGGCGAACGAGGTCGAGATGACGCAGCGGATGCCGAAGTCGAGCAGCGCCCACGGCGCATGTTCCCGGCTCGAGCCGCAGCCGAAATTATCGCCGGCGACCAGGATCTGCGCCTTGCGGTAGGCCGGCTTGTTGAGCACGAAGTCCGGGTTTTCCGAACCATCGTCCTTGTAGCGCATTTCGGCGAACAGGCCGGTGCCGAGTCCGGTGCGCTTGATCGTCTTGAGATAATCCTTGGGGATGATCATGTCGGTGTCGACATTGACGATCGGCATCGGCGCGGCGACGCCGGTGAGCTTGGTGAATTTTTCCATGTCCTTGCCCGTCTTCTTCTTGTTGCGGGAAATTGCTGGCGCCCGGTTTACACAAAGCCGCGGGCAAATAAAAGGCGGCTGTTTTTGGACCTCTGTCGTCGATCGAAACGCAAGATCGGTACAAAACAGCTTCAAAACCACCGGCCCATGGTGCACTTTTGTCGACATGACAACGCGATCCAAGGTCCTCTACGCCAGCGAACCGGGTCTCGGCATCGCCGAGTTCCGCCGCGTTCTGGTGGAATCCGGCCTCGGCGCCAATCGCCCCGTCGATGACGACACCCGATTGAACGCGATGCTGTCAGGGGCCAATTTGGTGCTCACCGCGCGTCTCGATACAGAAGGCAAGCCGCTGGTCGGTGTTGCCCGCGGTGTTACCGATTTCTCGTGGGTCTGTTACGTTTCCGAGCTCGCCGTTTGCAAATCGGCGCAAGGGCTCGGCATCGGCAAGGGCCTGCTTGATGAAGCGCGCCGGCAACTCGGGCCTTCCGTTGCCATAAGCCTGATTTCCATGCCCGACGCCGTCGGCTTTTATGAGCGCATCGGCATGAAGCGCGTGTCCGACGCGTTCTGGTTCGACCGCAAGCGCTGACGCGTTGCCTTGCCAGCTAGTGGATCGAATCTAACGTTTGGTGCCCGCGTTTGACCGCGGCGGCGATCCTGTCGGGGTCGGCGGTCCAGATGAAGGGTCTGGGCTGCTGGTTGTGCTCGGCGAGGAAGGGGTAGATTGCCGCCCTGGAGGTCGACCACCGAGTGAAAGACGCCGCGCTTGAGCGGCGCTTCGACAAGTGCGGGTGGCCGAGGGCGATCGCCCAGTCGGCGTCCCCGGCGACTACGGCGGCTGCTGATCCTCGAACCAGAATGATGACTGGCGTCGCGAGATGGTTCCCACCGACGGCAAGGGAAAATGCGACGTCATTACGATGCGGCCATTGTCCGAGCAAGCCTCCAGGAATGCCCATCTCGTCCGACGTGCCTGGTCAGGGTCCGTGTCGTACCGAAAGCTCCAGTCAGGGTATATGCATTGCATCGGCCAATGCATGAGATCGCCGGAAAACACTGCCCCTACGCCTCGAGATTTCAGGCCGATGGCTACGTGCCCCGGGGTGTGGCCCGGCGTCGGTTCCAGCCACACTTCGCCATCGAGTTCATAATCCATATCGACAAGCACAGCCCGACCAGCCTCGACGATTGGCAACACATTGTCCTCATAGGTCCGATCTTCGTCATCACCGGAGGCCGCCTGTGCGGCCTCGAACTCGCGCCGCGCCATGATGTAGCGGGCGTTCGGGAATGTCGGTATCCAACGCCCGTCCACCAATCGTGTGTTCCAACCGCAATGGTCGACATGAAGATGGGTGCACAGCACATAGTCGATCTGCTCGGGAGCAACACCTGCATTTGCCAGGCGCTCCAAAAAGGTGCCGTCATTGCGGCGATGCCAATGGGGGAAGTATGCGAACGTCTTATCGTTGCCGACGCAACTGTCGACCAGAATGGTGTGGTGTCCGGTACGAACAAGAAAACTCTGGATGGGAAGAATAAGCCGGCCGGTTGCAGGCGATATTAATCGCGGCGTGAGCCAATGAAGATGCGGTTCGAGCGCTTCATCGGTGCAGTCGGGAAACCATTCCGACGGCGTCCGCAGGGGGTCGCACATCTCCAGAATTCTGGTTATCCAGATATTCCCGATTCTCCAGTCATCCACTGACTGCATCCTTCTTCGATCGAGGACGGATCACTAGAGATAACATTTGCGGCCAGATGGCGTCAGACATTTCTGCCTGTAGGAGAAGGAGCGCTCGCGATGTGGCCGCGCTCACGATCGGGTACCAAGCGTTAGAACTTAACCACTAGTGGTCGAAATCTGACGCTTGGTTCCGGGGCCGTAAGCCCGCTCAGGGTGGAAAGCGGACGCTACCATGTACTTTTTGGCAAAGCGCTCAGTGCGCGCGTGACGCAAGGTGAATTTCAAGCGGCTTTGAGATGAGGCCTTTATCAACGATGGCTTCAAGCGTCTGCTTCGTCAGACTGATATCGTCATATTGCTGCGGAACCGACAGAATTAACCCACCCTCTTCGGGCGTGGCATAAAACACTACATAAGCCTTTCGCCTCACCGGCGAGAGGGACGGCGATAGTATTGATTTCAGTATCCATTACTCGCTTGCCGAAAAAATAATTGGCAGATTATTCTGCTGACGTAATTCAAACTCCTGATGCTGGAGAACAGAGTATATACGTTTGTTCTCCGGTGACTCAGGGTCGTTGCTTCATCCAGAGAATGGGATAATTGCGAACATCAACACTGAAAGTGCCTTCCAACTAGTGGAGGTCAAGTCAAATTCCTGCTTTCCATGGCTCTTTAAGTATCTGCCCTAGATGTCCGAAACGAGTCGGCAGCGGTATTCCGTTTCGGGTACCAAGCGTCAGGTTTTGACTACTAGCGTGCGGACTTTTGATATCGGCGGGACAGCCTCCCCTCTGTCCGGCAGGACAGAGGGGATGGGCGGGAACTCGACAGAGCGGCTTATTCTGGGCGGCCTTCCCTCAAATCACGTTCAATTCACGAAACGCCCGCCCCTCAGCGACACGGCTATACCCAAACGCCGAGCAATCCACCGTGCGATAGCCGCCATGGACGATCAGTTCGGCCAGCGCTTTGCCGACCGCCGGCGCCTGCTGCAAGCCGTGGCCGGAAAAACCGTTGGCGAAGAAGAAATTGCCGACCTCGGGATGCGAACCGATCACCGCGTTCTGGTCGAGCGTGTTGTAGTCGTAATGGCCGACCCAGGCGCGCGTCGGCTTGATCGCCTCGAAGGCCGGAATGCGGGTCGCCAGCACCGGCCAGATCACCTCTTCGAACAGCGGCCAGTCGGGTTCGAAATCTGTGGGGTCGGCGGGGCCTTCGCCCTCTTCCGGCTCGGCGCCGCCGGTGATGTAGACCGAACCTTCCGGCCGGACATAGATGCCGCTCGGGTCGACCAGCAGCGGCATGTCGTCATATTTTTCGCGCGCCTCGAAGACGAAGACATTGCGCTTGCGCGGCTCCACCGGCAGCGCCAGCCCGGCCATTGCTGCCACCTTGCCGGCATTC